>DATAVZ010000035.1:0-60794 GCA_036267475.1 Occallatibacter sp. | reverse complement strand
ATCTTCTCCGGCGCGCAGCAGCCGCAACAGCCGCACGGCCCACAGCCCGGCACCGATCTCGAGTACCAGGCCACCGTCGACTTCTGGACCGCCATCCGCGGCGGCCAGACGCGCATCCAGATTCACCGCCAGGAAACCTGCCCCACCTGTCACGGCCAGGCGCACACCGGCGGCGCGATGCAGTGCCCGGAATGCCATGGCACCGGCCAGGTGACGCAAATGGGCGGCCGCATGAAGTTCAACATTCCCTGCCCGCGCTGCAACGGCACCGGCCGCATCTCGAACGATTGCCCCACCTGTCACGGTGAAGGCACGATCACGCGCACTGAGACGGTGGATTTCCGCATCAAACCCGGCACGCGCGACGGCCAGCGCATCCGCCTGCAAGGCAAGGGCAATGCCGGGGCCAACGGCGGCGCGGCAGGCGATCTTTTCCTGATCGTGCGCACCGGCTCGCATCCGGTTTTTACGCGCGTGGGCGACGACATTCAGATTACCGTTCCCGTCACCGTGGCCGAGGCCTCGCTGGGCGCCAAGGTGGAGGTGCCCACCATCGACGGCCGTGCCCAGTTGAAGATTCCGCCGGGCACGCAGAGTGGGCAAAAGCTGCGCATGAGGGAGCGTGGCGTGGAGAGCGCGCAGCATGCCGGCCAGCGCGGCGACGAAATCATCACTGTCGAAGTGGCCGTGCCGCACCTGCAGGACGAGCGCAGCCGCGAGATCATGCGCGAGCTGGCGCGGCTGAACAACCAGGACCCGCGCGTGGCGCTGTTTGAAAAGTTGTGACACGGAAGGGAACCGAAGATGAGGGAACAGGCACCCTACAGGTTCAAATCGGAACCAGGTGGGGATGCGGTAAATTCATCTTGATCGGACGATGACCCATGAGTGCGAAACGCAAAACCAAAGGCGCGTACATGATCTCGTCGGTTGCCGAGATGTACGAGATCCATCCGCAGACGCTCCGGCTCTATGAGCGCGAGGGGTTGCTGAAGCCTTCGCGCACCGAGGGCAACACGCGGCTCTACACCGACGAAGATCTGGAGCGGCTGGAGTTTATTCTCAACCTGGCCCGCGATCTGGGCGTGAACATCGCCGGCATCGCCATCATTTTGCAGATGCGCGAGCGCATGGAGGAGATGAACCGCCAGATGCAGAGCTTTGTGGAGTATGTGCGCTCGGAGATGCTGACCCGGTTCAACCAGGCCGCGCCGGGGTCGGCGGGAGCGATTGTGCCCATCCGCAGGCCGGTGGCGCGCGATGCGGCGCGCAAGTCCACGGAACGTAGCTAGAGCGTCGGCTGAGTGCTTGCTTTCCGATGTTTCCGGGCAAGTCTGCCCCGCCCAATTTCATGCTACTGCGCGATGTCCAATTCTTTTTTCCTGCCTCTAAAATCTGCAATGCCCGCGGCGTCCGGTGCGGGTATTCTTAATCCTGCATGTCCTACGCACTTCTAGGGCTGGCTCTGCTGGGGCTGGTCACATCCACGGTGTTTGCCGGCATGGCGCTGGCCGCCGTGCCGGCCTATCTGCGCGAGCGCCGGGCTGCGCTGGCCGCGCTGGCCGCGCGGCCCGGCTTCACGCCGCTGCTTACGCTGCTGAAGCCGGTGCATGGCGCGGAGCTGGAACTCGAAGCGCATCTCGAATCATTTTTTACGCAGGACTACCCCGAGTACGAGATTCTGTTTTGCGCGCGCCAATCCGATGACGCTGGCCTGGAGACGGCGCGGCGCGTGGCGGTACGGCATCCGCAGATTCCGGTCAAGTTTCTGTGGACCGGCGAGCCGCCGTACATCAATGCCAAGGCCGCATCGATGGAGTTGATGGAGGCCGAGGCGGCGCACGAGATTGTGGTGATCAGCGACAGCGACGTGCGCGTGACCCCGGATTATCTGCGCGCGGTGGCGCTGCCCTTTGCCGATGAACGCGTGGGCGCAATGACCTGCCCGTATCGCGGCGTGGCGGCGCAGGGCGGTCTGTGGGCGCGGCTTGAGGCTGTGGGCATGAGCGTGGAGATGACCGCCGGCGTGCTGGTGGCGCGGATGATGGAGGGGATGCAGTTTGTGCTCGGGCCTACGATGGCCTTCCGGCGCGAGGCGATTCGCAAGATGGGCGGTTTTCGCGTCACGGCGGACTATTGCGCCGATGACTTTGTGCTGGGTAATGAGACTTATAAGCTGGGCCAGAAGGTGGTGCTGAGCCATCACGCCATCGATCACGTGGTGCTGAATTCGGCGTTTGCCGATTCGATGAAGCACCAGGTGCGATGGATGAAGTCGACGCGCTTCTCGCGGCCCAGGGGACACTTTGGCACGGCGCTCACCTTCAGCATGCCGTTTGCGATTCTGGCCTGGGCAGCGGCCGCGTGGATGGGGCATCCATGGTGCGGATTGGCGCTGTTTGCGTGGGGCGCGAGTACGCGGCTTGCGTTGTCGGTCACGGTGGGCGGCATGGTGGTGCGCGACCGGAGCTGGTTTGGGCTGCTGGCGCTCTATCCGGTCCGCGACCTGATGGGATTCTGCTTCTGGGCGGCCAGCTACGTGGGACGGCGCGTGCTGTGGCGTGGTCACGTGTACGAGCTGCTGCCGGGCGGCAGGATGCGCGCTGCGAAGTAGCTTCTTGCGCGCCCTTGCTGTGAAGACCGGCTACTTGTTCAGCGGCCGGTCGGTCCACAGCTCCTTGTCGGCCAGAGCCTGCACGGGGTAGAGCCGGCCAGCCAGAAGCTGCTCGACCTTTGATTGATCCGGGTCCTGAGCGAAGAGCCACTTGCGCTCGCCGCTGCCCCACATCTTCGCCAACTGATCGTTATTCAGGAAAATATCAGGCGCGTCCGGGTAGCAGGAGCCCCATAGCAGAGTGGTGCCTTCGCCGTGTTGGCCGCAGCGCGGCATGACGAGCAGCGTGGGCCGATTGTGGAAGAAGTCGCGCGTGTAAAAAATGATGGATGAGCCGGAGGACTCCTCGCCATAAATGATGAAGGTGTCGCTGGGTGCGCCGTCCCGGATGATGGTCTTGGCCATGGGTTCGGAACTGAGCATGGGTTCGAAGCGGACAAAGGCGATGTGCGCGGCGATCAGGAACACAGTGAGCGTGAGGGCAATGCTGACCGTGGCGGCAACGTGTTTGCGCCGGATGCGCAGCAGCCATCCGGCCGCGGGGCCAATGAGCAGCGCGACGCCGGCAAGGGCGGAGGGCAATCGCAGCGCGGCGAAGGACGGGCCGGTGAGGTCGAACAGATGCGACATGGAGAGCGTGTAGTCGCCGACCGCGCGATGGGCAAGCAGCGTGCCGATGTCCGGCACGTAAGGCAGGTGGCGCGACTCCCACAGTCCCCAGCCGAGCGCCGCTGCCGAGAGCAGCCCGATGACGGCAAAGGCGGCATGGGCGCCGGTCAGCCACGCGGTCGAGAGCGAGGGATAATCACCGGGCGCGCCGTTGTTGAGGCTGCGGCGCTCCTCGACGCCCGCGATGACGCCCGCAATCAGGATGAGAAGCGGCGCCCAGACCGGGAAGGTGTAGTACTCCTGGTTGGTGGAGAGCGAGAAGAACAGCAAGGTGAACGCGGTGAACAGCGAGAGCAGCCAGATGGTGCGGACGCGAAACTTGAGACGCAGCACATAGGTGGCCACGTCGGTGCGCAGGGCGTTGTCCAGATAGAAGTCCACGGTCTGGCCGGCGTCAGGACGCATGTGCTGCAGCCAGCGATGGCGGGTCTTCCAGGCGATGGCGAAGGCGGCGGGCAGAAACAGGCTCCAGGGAAAGAGCCAGACCACATGCAGCGTCCAGTACCAGACGGTGGGCAGCTTGTTGTAGTCGTGTGGATAGCGCAGGTTGAAGAAGCGTAGCACATGCTCGTTGATGAAGTAGAAGTAGAAGAAGCCGTGCACGTTGCCGATGGTGGGGTGGTTGCCGACGGGGTGGCCCTGATCGGGATTGTGCAGGCCGCAGAGAATGTGCCAGGGAGCGGCGATGGCCAGGAACAGCAGCAATCCCGAGAACGGCTTGAGCGCGCGCCAGCGGCGCCACTGGCCGGTGAGCAGCAGATACGGAATGACCGCGCCGGCGAAAAACACGGGCGCGATGAGTCCCTTGGTGAGCAGAGCCAGCGCCACCGAGACCCACGCCCAGTAAATACGCGAAGGCCGTTCCAGTTCCAGGCCCGTCAGCAGGCAGTAGAGCGCAAGCAGCAGAAAAAAGGCGAGGATCGACTCGGGAATGACAAAGCGCGTGAAGAGAAACGGCCCGACGGAAGTGAGCACGCCCAAGCCGGCATACAGTCCGGCGCGCGGTCCCCAAGCGCGGTCGGCCCAGAGCCACGCCAGCCAGGCCAGGCCCAGGATGGCGAGCGCGTTGGGCAGGTGGGTGGTGAAGGTATTTTCAACGCCGGTGATTTTGTACAGTCCGGCAATCATCCAGTAGGGAAGCGGCGGCTTTTCAATGTACCGGATACCATCAATTTTGGGCGTCACCCAATCGCCGGACAGGGCCATGTACTGCGCGGCCTGGGCGTGGGAGGCATCGACGTCGTCGAGTAGCGGAGGAGTAAAGAGCGAAGAGAAATAAATGGCAGCAAAGATGACCGCAAACAGAGCCCAGATCTCCGTCTTGTAGGAGATGCGCTGCGGCCGATCGAAGGTGTTCCGTTGATCATTCATATCGATTTTGGCTATCGATATTAAGGATACCAGCCGGATTGAGCGCGTGTTTCATTGTGCAAACGGCGTTGTTTGAAGTGGATCGGCCGCGGAAATGGGAGAGTGAAGGCAGCCGCTGGCGGAGCGCCTGGCGCCGGCGTCAACTATTATGCAGCGGTGCGGCGCAGTTTGCGACAGGAGCGGAAGCGCAGACACATAACCGGCTCGCTAATTGGGACCGGTTTTCCGAAGCCCGCGCATTCGCGGTCGTGTATCTTGGCCGCAGGGTATTTTTCCCTTTTTCACGGGGTGATGCCGCGCTGTCTATGCCTACCTTTGCCGCTGTCGATATCGGTTCCAATTCCTGCAGATTGAAGATTGCCCGGGTGGCGGCTCACCAGTTGAAGACGGTGGCCGAAGACCGCGAGGTGACGCGGCTGGGCGCCAGCGTATTCGAGTCGGGACTGGTTTCTCCGGATGCCATGGCGGCCACTCTGCGGGCGCTCAAGCGGTTCCAACGGGCCACGCAGGCGCACGGGGCAGACCAGGTGCGCGTGGTGGCCACTTCGGCCATGCGCGATGCCCGGAACGGCGCGGCGTTTCAGGCCTGGGTAAAGGCGGAAACAGGCTGGAACATGGAGATCATTTCCGGCCTGGAAGAAGGGCGGCTGATTCACCTGGGCGTGATGGCCGCCGAGCCGGGCGCGGGCGGCAAGGTGCTGCTGCTGGACCTGGGCGGCGGAAGCTGCGAGATCACTCTCTCTGAGCGCAAGCGGATCAAGGAAACGATCAGCCTGCCGCTGGGCGCGGTGCGGCTTACGGAGCAGTTTCTCTCCACCGATCCTGCGCCCGAGGACGGGCTGGCGCGGATGCGGCAGTTGATTGCGCGCGAACTCAGGCGCGCGCATCGCCGGATTCAGCCCGGCCGGGTTCCGCTGGTGATTGCCACATCGGGCACAGCGGCGGCGCTGGCTGAAGCGTGTACCAGCAAACCGGCGGCCCAGCGAGCAGGAAAGTCGGCCAAGAAGGCCGCCAGCAAGGGGCTGGCCGGCGAGCTTATACCGGCAAAAGCGGTGCGCAAGCTGGCCAACAAGCTAGCCGTGATGACGCTGCCGGCGCGTGAGGCGGTGCCGGGCATCGGGCCGCGCCGCGCCGAGATCATTGTGGCCGGCACGCAGGTGTATTCCGAGTTGCTGGAAAGTTATGGGCTGGCCGGTTTCCGCTACTCTCCGCTGGGGCTGCGCGACGGAATCCTGGCCCAGATGCTGGCAGCTCAGGATGAGCGCACGCGGGCTCATCGCGAGTTTGAACATGAGCGCTGGGAGAGTGTGCTGGCTACGGCGCGGCGATACGGCGTGGATCCCAGAAACGCGGAGCCGGTGCGGGCGCACATAGTGCAACTGTTCCGCGAATTGAGACCCGTACACCAGTTGCCGGGCGAGTACGAGAGCTGGCTGGCGGCGGCGGCCATGCTGCGCGAGACCGGCAAGTTCATCAACCACCAGGGCCATCATCGGCACACGCAGTACATTATTTCGAGCTCGGAGATTTACGGCTACACGCAACTACAGCGGACCATCGTTTCGGCAATTGCCCGCTACATGGGCAAGAGCCAGCCACAGCCAGGCGACCGCGCTCTGCGCAATATTCCGGCTGAAGACCACAAGAATATTCATCGGGCGGTGGTGCTGCTGCGGCTGGCCGAGGCGCTCAATCAGGATCGGGCCTCAGATGTTTTGCGCGTGGCGGTGAAGATCTATCCCAAGCGGATTTACCTGGAACTGCGGCCGGGGCGTACGGGCGCCGAGCTGGAGCTGTGGTCGCTACGTAAAGAGGCGGGCTACTTTCGCGAGGTCTTCGGCCGCGAGCTTTTTGTGGCGCTGGCATAGATCAGGCGCGCAACGCGGGGGTCAATCAGCCACTGCAGGCGCGGCGGATGGCGGTCCATGTCAATGCGTGCAATGGAGCCTTTGCGCATGCGGATGGCGGCTCCGCCGTTGCCGGTGATGAGCCGGCCCAGAAACTGGAAGAAGTTGGGATTGTGGCCGACGGCCAGAATGCCCTCGCGGTCAGCATATTTGACCATCAGAGCCTGGAACTCGGCAAAGCCGGCGTTAGGCGCCAGCGCCTGGTTGACTTCAACCTTGGCATCGTAGCCAAGCTCGGTTCCGACAAACTGGGCGGTCTGGAGCGCGCGCTTGAGCGGGCTGGAGACTACGACGTCAATCTGCACCTTGAGCGCGCTGAGAGCGCGGGCCATCAGCATGCACTGCTCTTTGCCTTCCTTCACGAGGCCGCGCTTGGCGTCCACGGCCGGGTTTCCGCGGAGGGCTCCAGCGTCAGCATGGCGCATGAGATAGAGGATCATGTCGAAACCAGGCGGTTGAGCAAGCGTGCGAGAGCGCCCCTGGAACTCCGATTTTAACATGACTGTAACAATTTGAGCCGGACCGGCGTATGGACGACGGCCTGCCGTGCCGGGCCGCCGCAGACAACGACGGGCGCCCGCATGGGCGCCCGCGCGATTCGGAACCGGCTGCAGGGTCAGAACTTGTAAGAGATGCCGACCAGCGGTGTGGGGCGGCTGCGCAGCCCGTTGTTGTTGATCTGGAAAAGGACATTGCCGGCCAGCACCAGATCGCGGAAAGGATTGACCTTGAATCCGGCGCTGGCGTTGCTGATGGTGTAGCTGGAGTTGCCGGTCACGCTGGTGTTGAGCGAGATGGCGCTGGTGGTGGTGGTGATGGTGGTAGTGGTGGGGATGAGCCGCGGGGTGTTGAGGAACTGGCTTCCCAGCAGGTCGCCGGCTATGGTGAGATGCCGGGCGACGGCCCAGTCGGCGCCCACATCATATTGCGCTCCGCCGGGCAGGCCGATGTTGCCATTGTAGGTAAGCACGCCAGTGCTGGGCGAAGTGACGTAGGAGGGGTTCAGCTCCGTGGCGGTATTCCACTGGTAGCCGATTCTGGCGTGCGGCGAAACCTTGGCCAGGTAGGAGTAGACGACATAGGGATTGATGCCCCATGACCCGGAGCCGAGGTAGTTCAGGTCATCGCCGGTGGGCACGCGCACGCTCATGGCGGCAGAGACGGTGGCGTGCTCGCCGGACCAGAGAGACTGCTTGGCGTTCAGCGTAACGTCGCCGATGCCGCTGGCGGTTCCCGAGGCGTAGGTAGGCGTGTTGGTGTACGGTCCCAGAACCAGCACGCCATTCGCATTCACGATATAGGAGCTGGAGTCGTAGGTACGCGCCGAAAGCGATACGTACTCGACGGGAACGATGGCGGAGAGGTCGAAGCGGCTGGTAAAGCCGTAGGTAGCTACGGCGACGAACTGGTCGATTTTGAAATGGAGCAGGGTTTGCTCGGTTGTGTAGGTGTTGGTGGCCACGATGCTGGTGCCGGGAACATACGCGGTGGCGGCCCAGGCGAAGGGCAGCTTATCGAGCGAGGTGCCGTCAATATCGGTAAAGACGAACTGGCTGGCGGTGGCTCCCAGAAAGAAGCGGTGCCTGCCGACGGTCTGGGCGCGGTCGGTGAGGATGGGGCCGAGATTATTGAAGGTCTCGGGCACGCCGGCCTTGTACACTTCCACGGTGCCGGCCGAGGCGGAGGCCAGCGGAAGCTGGCTGACCTGGGTGGCGATGCCGATGTCGATGCTGCTGGCCAGCAACTGCGCCGAGGAGACTCCGCCGGTGTTGGCCGTGCCCAGGGCGGTGTCGTTGGCAAACTGGCCGGTCGCAAACGGAAATTCGCAGACCAGCTTGTGAGACGTGGAGCCGGAGTTGCAATTGATCTGGGCCATCGCGCTCGCGGCGGTGAAACTGGCGAGGATTAGCAGCGTAACAATAGGTCGTTTCATCGGTCTACCTCGACAACGTGCTGGAGTTGGGCGCGCTCAGGGATTTTCTTGAAGCCTGAACGCCAGTCTGAAATGCCTACAGAGTGACGTTCAGCTTAACTACCGCCTGGTACGTGTTGCCGTCGCTTCCTGTGCCCTGGACAAGGATGTTATAGACGCCCGGAGGGGTCTTGCCACCGGTGTTGCTGGTCGATCCGGAGAACGATCCGCCGCATCCCATGACCTGCCATCCGGCCAGCGCGATGGCCACAATCGCCAGCAGCCGCAGGAAGATGGTCCGCGTGGATTTACGGCCGCCCAGCAGACCCAGGAGACCGAAGACCGGAATTCCGAAGACCCCGGCAACCAGCAGGCTGCTGCCCCGGCCGGCGGGCTGGTTCATGGCCGTGGTGCCGCTGGTGGAAACAGTCACCGTGACCGGTGCGGTTTGTGCCGCGGTGAAGGAAGGAATTGTGGGCGGATTAAAGGTGCAGCCGATGGAGAGCTGCGCCGGCGTGAAGGTGCCGCTAAGTTCGGGCCCCACAACGGACACACAGGAGAAGGTTGTTCCGGCCATGGGCAGGCTTACGTTGGCGGGCAGCGCAAACTGAACTGTGGCGGAGTTGTTGGTGGTGGCTCCCGAGGTCACGGTCACGGCCGCCGAGGCGGAGCGGACTGTGACCGGGAAGCTGAACGAGCGAGCGGCGCCGCTGACGTCTTTGCCGGTCACGGTGAAGGTGTAAATGCCCGGCTGAGCATTGGTGGCGTCCAGCGTGATGGCATCCGAAGTCTGGGTGCCGGTGGTCACGACGGAGAGATTTCCGCTGGCCAGGTCGCAGGCCGGAGCGCCGCTGGTCGGAACCGCAGTGCAGGTGAGGCTGAGCGTACCCGTATACCCGGACACGGAACTGGGCGTAATGCTGATGGGCTGCGCCGGATAAGGATCAGGCGAAGCGGTGGTGCCGGTTCCCTGGGTTACGATGAAGCCGAGCGAGTTGGAGGGCACCGGCGAGACGGTCAGTGCGAAGTCCTGCACTAGCTGGTTTACCGCGGCGCTTGGAGTAGCCGAGAAGTTGGCGTCGTTCACGTAGCTTGCCGAGACGCTGTTGGCTCCGTCAGGCAGCACATACCTGCAGGTGGCCACACCGGCGCCAGCGCCCATGGCGATGAAGCCGCCGGTTCCGGCGGGCACCGAGCAGAGCTGGATGGTGGTGGATCCGGTCTGGTTGACGTAGGTATCTGTGAAGACCATGGCGCCGCTGAGCGGGATGGTACCGCTGTAGGTAGGCGCAATGACGGCGGTAAAGGTGACCGCAACGCCGGCCTCAATGGGCATGCTCGACGACGAGTTGACCGTGATGGTGCTGCCGGTGGACGAGGTGACTCTCTGCACCAGGGTGTTGCTCGATCCAGCGAAGTTCGAGTCGCCCGAGAAGATGGCTGCGATGGTGTCGGAACCGACCAGCAATGTGGAGGTGGAACAGCTTGCCTGGCCGCTGGTTCCGTTGACGGCGGCTGCAGCGCAACCGGCGATCGTGGTGCCGTTGTCCTGGAACATCATGGTTCCGGTGAACGGCGTGGAGCCTTGTGCCGAAGAGGAGACTGTGGCCAGGAAAGAGACCGCCTGGTTGGCAACCGACGGATTGGCCGACGAGGAGATGTTGACCGAGGTCGCCGCGGCGCCCACCGTCTGCGAGACGCTGTGGGAGCTGACGGTGAAATTCGAGTCGCCGGAGTAGCTGGCCGTGACCGTGTGCATGCCGTTGGCCAGTGTGCTGCTGATGCAAAGCGCCACGTTGTTTGCGTTGAGTGCAACCGCGGCGCAGCCAGGGATGGCCGCGGCGGTTACGCTGTCAGTGAAAGTGACCGAGCCGGAGGGGGTGGTTCCGCCGGCGGGAGCCGAGACAGTGGCCGTGAAAGTGACCTGCTGGTTATAGGAAGAGGGATTGGGCGACGAGTTGAGGGAGATGGATCCAGATGCCGCGCTTACCGTTTGACCGCCGCCGAGCGTCGCATTGCTTGAGGAGAAGTTGCCCTTGGAGTCAGTGAACGAGGCCTTGATGGTGTGCGCAGTTGCCGATTGGGCAAGTGAAGCGTCTGGGCAGGTGGCTATGCCTGTCGCCGTGGGCGTAATTGCGCCGCAATTGGCGATTGTGGCCCCGTTGTCGGTGAATGCGACCGTGCCGGTAAGGGCGGTGCCGCCGGAGGGGAAGGTAAGTGTCGCCGTGAAGATCACGCTCTGGTTAACCACCGAGGGATTCAGCGAGGAGCCGAGCGCCAGACTGGTGGAAGCAGCGTTGACGGTCTGGCCTCCGGAAAGCGTGCCGCCGCTGGAGCCGTAGTTGGAGTCTCCGGAGTAGTTGGCCGAGATGGAGTGCGAGCCGAGCGCAAGAGTCGAGGAGGAAACCGTGCAGGTCGCAATGCCCGTCGTGGAACTCCAGCCACCCAGCGTGCACTGGCCAAGGTTAATTGTGCTGTCTGCCGTGATGGTGGCCGTGCCGCCGACGGTGGTGGACTTGCCGCCCAGCACGTTCACGGTGAAGGTGACCGAGCCGTTTATGGTGGAGGGACTCGGCGACGAAGTAACCGTGGTGGTGGTGGTGGCCGAAGCGATGGAGAGTGAAAGATTGCCCGAGATGGTGCTGTAATTTGTGTCGCCGCTATAGTCGGCGATGATCGCATGGCTGCCGCCGGCCAGCGAGGACTCGGTACAGGTGGCCTGGTAGATGTTGGCCGTGCCGGTGACGGTGATGCCCTGCGCAGCGCAGCCGGAGATGGTGGCTCCGTTGTCGCTGAACAATACGGTGCCCGTGGGTACGATCGTGAGCGGCGTCGGGAAGGTGATGGACACCGTGTAGATTACCGACTGATTGAGCGCCGGCGAGGTTGGGTTGGAGCTTACCGAGACACTGGGGGTTGTTTTGGACACGGTAACCGTGGCCGCAGGACTGGCCGGGCTGGCGCTGTAGGATGAGCTGCCCTGGTAAGTTGCCGTGAGGCTGGGGTGGGAGCCGGCGGTGAGGGCTGAGGTGGTGCAGGTGGCCGTTGCTGTGCCGGTCGTCGATGAGAAGGTCACAGCCTGAGCGGTGCAGCTGGTGATGGCTGTGGTGTTGTCGGCAAACGAGACGTTGCCGGTAATCGCGGTCGTGTCTGCCGGGGAGGGCGCGGGACTCACATTGGTAGAGACCACGGCGGTGAGAGTTACCGGCTGGCCAACTGTCGCAGAGGTCGGCAACGCCGACAGCGCGGTCAGAGTTGCGGCTGTGCCGACGGTGAAAGGGTAGTTCGGGCTGGCTGCGCTGGTGTTGTAGTTGGTGTCGCCGGAGTAGAGAGCTGTAAAGTGGTGCGAGCCGGCGCTGGTGCTTGACGCGGAACAGGTGGCCACGCCGGTGGTTGGGCTTACTGCCTGGGCTGTGCAGCCGGATATCGTGGTTCCGTCGAGGGAGAAGGACATGGTTCCGGCGAACGTGACCACAACCGAGGCGCCGCCTTGTGGGGTGACGGCTGCGGTAATCAAGATAGCCTGGTCGACGGTGGGCGAACTGGGTGAGATGGAATTCACTGCAACGGTGGTACCAACCGGATCGATGACCTGGCTTAGAAGGTTGCTGGTGCTGGTGCTGTAGTTCGAATCGCCGCTAAGGTACTGGGCGGTGATCGAGTCGCTTGGGGCGGTGAGCGTCGCGGTGTTGCAGACAGCCGTTGCATTCCCGGCTGTTGAGTTGTTGGTCACCGTAAGGCCGGTGCAGCCGGTGATTGCGTTGGCGCCGTTGAAGAAGGAGATGGTTCCAGAGAAGGGAACCACATCGCCAGCGGTCGGAGTGGTAGCCGGCGCGACAGTTGCGGTCAAAGCAACGGGGTTGTCGACAGTGCCCGCGCCGGGCGATGAAACCGAAACCGAGGTGGCAGCCGCGGAGATCGTCTCCGCCTGGTCCGTCGATTGGCTGGTATTGAAGACCGGGTCACCCGAATACACCAGTACGACGTTAACGGGGCTGCCCTGAGGAAGCTGTGAGGTGGTACAGGAGGCGGTACCGACGTCTGTGGTGGCCGCGGTCAGCCCGACCAAGCCTGCGGCGCCGCAGTCAGAGAGAGGGGTAAATGGTGGTGTGCCAGTGCCCGAGGGGTCGATGGCAAATTCCAGTGTCCCGGTGGGATTGGTCTCGCCGGAGTCGGTCTCGGAAGTGGGACTTGTCTCTGTCACACTCCCCGTTATTGTTTCTGCGCCGTCGACGGTCCCGGAGAGCTCCGTGGATGTGATCGCAACGGCGGCAGCGCCTGTGCCGGGATCTGCGCCGTCGAGCGGGGTGACGCCGCCGCCCATGGGCGTGGCCGTGGAGCCGTTGGCGGTAACAATGCCGGCAGGACGGCCTGCTGTTCCAGTCCCGATGGCGACCAAGGACTGAGGATTGGCGGTGACCGCATAGTTGGCCGCGGACTGCAGCTTGCCGCTGCCCGAGCCGTAGAGCACGCTCACGTTGGACGAGCCGGAGTTGGATACGGCCAGATCGGCTCTGCCGTCGCCGTTATAGTCGGCGATGGCCAGCGCGGAGGGCGCTGTGCCCACGGCGTAGGCAGCGGGTGCGCCAAAGGTGGCGTCGCCGTTGGAATGGAAGACTGAAACCTGGTTGCTGCCGCTCTGTGCAACGGCAAGATCGAGTCCGTTGCCGCTGAGATTGCCAATGGCGATGGCCGAAGGGGCATTGCCGATGCTGAACTCGCCGGCCGGGGTGAGTTTTGCAGTGCCGTTGTTGGTAAAGACCATGGCGCTGCCGGCCGATTTGCAACTGTTGTCGCTGCCGCAGGCATTGGCGACCACCAGGTCGAGATGGCCGGTGCCGCGCAGGTCAGCGGCGGCGATTGAGGCCGGGGAATAGCCAACGGCGTATTTGGCGGACTCGGCAAGGCTGCCGTCGGCGTGGTCGAGCCAGATGTCGAGTGAGCCAGGCTGGGTGCATGTGCTCTGCCCGCAATCGGAGGTGATAGCGAGGTCGGGCCGTCCGTCTCCGTTGAAATCGCCGACAAAAACAGCGCGCGGGCTGGCGCCCAGGGTGTAGAGCTGCGGCGCGCCAAAGGTCCCGTCGCCGTTGCCGGTCAGGATGGAGAGTGTTTTGTCGGCGCTGCCGAGCGCAATCAGGTCGAGCTTGCCGCTGCCGTGCAGGCTAGCCAGCGCTACAGCCATCGGGCCGGCGCCAAGCTGGAGGGTGGACGCGGCGCGATAGCTGCCGTCGGCATTGGCCAGGAAGACTGTGGCCGTGCCATTGCTCGAGCATCCCGCATCGGTGCCGCAGTAGTTAGCCACCACCAGATCGGGACGGCCGTCGCCGTTCAGATCGCCGGCGGCGACCGACCGGCTTTCTAGATCGGCCCGGTAAGAAGGCGTGGCGATAAACGTGCCATCGCCGCGGCCGAGCGGAACCGAGAGATTCGCATCCAGCGAGTTGGCGATGGCCAGATCGGCTTTGCCGTCGCCGTTGAAGTCGCCGGCGGCCAGCGCCAGCGGCAGATTGCCGGCGACAAAGTCAATCGAGGGACGGAAGGTGCCGTCGCCTTTGCCCACCAGCACGCTGAAGGTGTTGGAAAGCTGATTAACAGAAACCAGATCGGTAACGCCGCTCCCGGTCAGATCGGCGGCAATGATCCTGGCCGGGCCGTTGCCCACGGTGTAAGAGGAGCCGGTCTGGAAAGTGCCGTCTCCATGACCAAGCAGAACGGTGACGGCGTTGGAACTGGCCTGCGTGACAGCCAGATCGGGGTGGCCGTCGGCGTTGAAGTCGGCGGCGACTACGGAAGAGAGCGGCCCCGCGCCCGCGGAGATGGCCGTCTGGGCGGCGAAGTGGCCGGAGCCATCGCCCAGCAATACGGTGATCGAGCCGTCCTGATTGGCGAGCAGCAGGTCATCGTGGCCGGAAGACTTCAGATCGGCAGCGACCAGCGCGCGCGGCTGGCTGGTAATAGGAATCGTTACCGGCGCAGCGAAGTTGCCGGCGCCGTCATTCAGCAGCACCGCCAGCCCGTCGGACGAGGCCACGACGAGATCGGCTTTGCCGCCGGCGGTGAAGTGGCCGGCTGCCAGTGCGACGGGATCCTTGATTCCAGCGTAAACAACCGCGCTGCGCAGAGTGCCATCGCCGTTGCCGAAAAGCACGTCAATGGAACCGGTCGCGCTGTCGGTGACGGCCACGTCGAGCTTGCCGTCGCCGTTCAGGTCGGCCACCAGCACGTTGGAGGCGGTGGTTCCGGCGGAATAGTTCACGCCGGCGGAGAAGCTTCCGTTGCCGTTGCCCAGCAGCACGCTCACCGAGCCCGAACCCTGGCGGGTTACGACCAAATCAGGATGGCCGTCGCCATTGAGGTCGCCGCTGGCCATACCGGTGGGAGCGGGTGCGATGGCAAACGACTGCGCCACACGGAAGGGCCCGCGGGGAATCGGATTCAGGCGAAGTGAATTAGTGGACTGGGCAGACGCCATGCTGCAAAAGGCAACGCAGAGCGCAGTGATAAAAAGCCGACTCGACGGAAGAAGATTCACTCGCCGCACCATTGTGGGTTCTCCGGAACAGCAAAATTTTGAGCCCCGAAGGGAGATTTTTTGGATCAGGACTTTCGGTTGTTGACTGAGCCCCGGGATGTAGTGATGGACGCCAATAAGCCGTTACAAAACGGCGTGGAACGCAATCACCGCGATGAATACCTAAACAGTCTGGAAGAAGACCCGCAATGAGCGCTGGTGATGTAACCTGCGCGGCTCTTAAATCAGCCTGCAGGATAGTGGTCTACATCGATCTGCAACTTTACCCCAAAAAAAGAAGACAGTACGACCGCGCAGTTTACATCGTGCTCAGAGTTTGTAGTTAGCGAAACCTGAATCATCTTAGGGCCATCTAGCAGAAACGTCAAGAAGCAATTTAAGTCTGCAAGCTATTGGTAAGCACGAGTTTTTGCGCGGCCTGGGAGCAGGCGCTAAGCGTGCGCGAAGAGTGTGAAATGCGAGCTTGCCGCGAAGAGGTTATTGCCGGTCGACGATGGTCCAGCCTGCGCCCTTTTTCGCAAAGGAGAAGCGGATCTGCACTGAGTGAGACTGGGTTCTGCCGCCGGAATTGAATGTGGACGTTTCCGAGCAGGTCCATGTGGCGCTATCGCCGGACACGCTCAGTGCGCCGGCGGGGCAATTGTCGGCGACGTGGCTGCTGGGCTGATCTTTGAAGAATCTCTGGAAGGCTTTGGCCTGTCCCGAATTCATGCCTGTCCAGATCGATCGCATGCGGCCCACGTCGTGCGCATTGTAGGCCGCGTCGAAGCCGTTGATGGACTCCTGAATCGCCACCGACGGATCGACAGGCTGCGGCGCAGCGGCAACCGGCGCGGGGGCCGGGGCCGCCTGCTTGGGCGCCACGGTAATGTTCACGGTTTCCTGCTGTGTGCCTCCGGCGCCCTTTGCCGTGAGCACGTAGCTGGTGTTGGAGGACGGGTTTACCTCGCGCTGACCTGATGCGCCTACGCTGCCGATGCCGTTGTCGATGGAGACCTCGCCGGCGTTGTTGGTTTGCCACTTGAGCGTGGTGGACTGGCCCTGCTGAATGTTCAGCGAAGTGGCGTAGAAGGCGGCCTGCACCGGTTGCGCGGGTGCCGTCGTGGGTGCGGCCGGCTTGGGAATCGGAATCAGCGATGCGGAGACATTTTGCTGCGCGCCGTTGCGCAGGTTGAACGTAGAACTGTAGGGTTGATAGCCGCTGAGGCTGATGCCGACTCCATGGGAGCCCGGCTTGACCTGCACGTTCAACGCGCCGTGCGCATCCGTTGTGCCCTGCGGCGCGCCGTCGATGGTGACCGCGGCGCCTGGCAGCGACTGGATAGTAATGAACGCAGCAGGTGGTGGTGGCGGCGCGCCTACCGTCTGCGTCAGCGTGAAAGGCACAGACTGCTGGCTGTTGGCCGCCAGAGTGACGGAGACCGGCGCGGAGTCCGCATAGCCGGACTTGATGAAGCGAAGGGAGTGCTTGCCGGGATCGAGCAGGATCCTGGCGGTTCCATCGCTCTGGGTCAGGCCCTTGAGGGCTCCGTCGACAATGACCTGCACGTTCTCCGGGCTGCCTTTGTCGACTTTGCCCGTGATCAACAGCGTGCCGGTAGGCGCCGCGTTGGCCGAGGGCGCTCCGGGAACCGTCTTGATGATGACCTGCGGCTGAGCGTTTTTGGCGTTGTTGTGCAGGATCACGGCAACGACGATGCCAATGAGCGCAAGAACGCCCACGCCGATGAGCGGCAACAGAAGCCGGTTGCGCGGCGCGGCAACCTCGGTGGTTGCGCCCGGGGCGCTCACCTGCGGCACAAAGCCGGTGGTGCGCTTGGCGGTGGGCTTGGCGGCCTCGGTGTTGAGGCGCTTCCAGTCGGCCTGCTGCGAGGCGCCGGCGAACTCGAACCATTCGGCGGAGGCTTTGAGCGCTTCCACCGCTCCGGTAGCATTGTTCTCAAGCAGCGCGGTGCGCGCGGCTTCAACCGATTTGGCCACTGTCTCGTTGGCGAGCTGCGCACGGCGAGACTCGATGCCGGAGACGGCCTTGGCGATCTCCGGCGTATCGCCCCAGGCGCGCTGCACCTTATGCATCGACTCGATGGCCGCGTTGAAGCCGGCCAGGTTGGATGCCTGTGCGGCCGCAGCCAAGGCGCTGGCGGTGGCTTCCCTGCGCGCCTTCTCGCCGCGAATCTCGGCCAGCAGAGTGTTCTGCGGCGTGCCGGACACTCCGCTCGCCGGCAGCGATTGCAGCAGGCTGATCGCTTCCTCAAATTGGCCGCGCTCGCGATGGCGCACGATCTGGCCCATCAGCGCTTCCGATTTGCGCAGCACGGCTTCGCGCTGGGTGCGAGCCTCTTCGAGCAGGCGCGCCAGCGTGGGGTCGGCGGTTTCCGCGCTCACCGGCGTGATCAGTTGGATGGCTTGTTCGAACTGTTCGGTCAGCAGCAACTCGCGGGCCTGCGTTACCGTGGCGGCAATGCGCGTGCGGCGCTGTTGCTGCGCCATTTCGCGCCGGGCAAAATCGAGTAGCTCGCCCACCCCCGCCGCATCCGCAAATTCCAACTGATACGACTCCAGGGTCTCGATCGCCTTGTCGAACTGGGCGCGGTCGATGGCCGCCTGCGCTTCGCGCAGGTAGCGGCCGCGAACCTCTTCGATCTCGGCGGCCTTGAGACGCTGCCGCAGCGACTCTTCGAGAGCCAGCAGCCGCTCTTCGCCGGGCAGATCCTGCAGCGCCCGCTGCACAATGAGCAGCGCTTCGCCGGGCGATTGCAGAAAAGCTTCCTGAGCCTTGGCGGCGGTGGTGTCGATGAGCTGCCGGGTGCGCCAGGCACGGGTCTGCAAAGCCACGCGGGACTTGAGCTGCAGCAGCGAGGATTCGGTGGGCAACTGCTCGACAGACCGCTCCACCAGTTCCGTGGCCCGCTCATAATTTTCCGCGGCCAGGCAGTTTTCAATCTCCGCCTGAATCTGTTCGATGAGTTTGCGGCGGCGCTCCTGCTCCTGGGCGGTCACGGCCGTCTGCAGCAGGGTTTCGGCCTCCGGCAGCGAAGGATCGATCTTGCTCACTTCGCGCAGAATCTCGATGGCGCCGGTAAAGCGGCGGGAGTTCAGCTCCGTCCGCGCCTTGCCCAGCATCTCGCGAATCTGCTCTTTCTGCGCGGCGAGCCTGGCCTGGCGGGAGATTTCCGCATGGATGGCGCGGATTTTGGTGTCCTGTTGGTCGAGCTGCAGGGCCTTCTCGATCACGCGCAGGGCTCCGGTAAAGTCGCCGCGCTCCTTGAACGAGTCGGCCTGCGACATCAGCGCGCCGATCTCGTCGTATTTGCGTTTCTTCTCCTTGACTTCTTCCTGGCGGGTCTTGAGATCGGCGTTCTCGGGGTCAAGCTGTGCGGCATGATCGAGCGAGCCAAGCGCCTCGGCAAATCGCGCGGAAGCGGCTGCCTCTTCCGCTTCGGCAACCAACTGACGGACCTGCTCGGCGCGCTGCAGGCGGGCCAGATTCTGCTGCACGATGCCGAACAACTGGCGCGCGCCGGTGTGTTGCGGATCGATGCGGACCAACTGCAGCAGCACCTCGCGGGCGCGGCCGAACTGCTGCTCGGCGGTAAGCCGCTCGGCGTCATTGAACAGCTCGGCGATCTGACCTTTCTTCAACTGCTCGCCCAGCGTATGCAGATCGGCGGCAAACTCCTCGGCCGTGGCGTAGCGATCCTCGGGGTCCTTGGCCAGAGAGCGGTCAATAATGGCGTCGAGCACCGGCGGATAGTTGGTGAGATAGGTCTTGAGCGGCGGATGCGGCTCATTGACCAGCTTCTGCAGAACGGTCATGTCTTCGCCGGTGAAGGGAAGCTGGCCGGTGAGCAGCAGGTAGAGCATGACGCCGGTTGCAAAAATATCCGACCGGCCATCGAAGGGGCGGCCCTTGAGCCGCTCCGGCGCAATGTAGTGAATGGTGCCGATCACGTTGCCGGTGCGGGTCAGGCCGCCTTCGCTGCCGGAGCCCTGCACGCGGGCGATGCCGAAGTCGACGATCTTGGCGATGCCGTCCTGCTGCACGATCACGTTGGCTGGCTTGATGTCGCGGTGAACCACGCCGCGCTGGTGCGCGTAGCCCAGCGCCAGGCAAACCTGCTGGATGATGCTGAGCTTTTCAATGACGGAAGCAGGGCGGCCGGCGGAGATGAGCTTGTCGAGCGGTTCGCCGCTCACATACTCCATGACGATGAACGGCACGCCGTCTTCGTCGCCCAGGTCATACACGATGACAATATTGGGGTGCTGCAGGATGCCGGCCTGCGCTTCGCGGTAAAAGCGCTCCAGCATCTCCGGCTGGCCGGAGAAGTTTTCAGTCAGCGTCTTGATGGCCACCTGGCGGCCGATACGCTTGTCTTCGGCATGGTAAACCACGCCCATGCCGCCGCGGCCGAGCACGCCCGTGATCTCGTACTTGCCAATCTTCTTTTTCTCTGCCGTATCCACGTTTTTGAGCCAAGGGCGCGATGAGACAAAACTTCACAGGCCGGCAAGCACGCAGCTCGCAGATCCGGCTGAGTCAGGAAGAAGAGCAGACTGGGTGCGCGTTAACCAGCAGAATCACGGTAGCATGATTGCGGTCAGGCAGCCAATAGAACTTTGGGGGAATGCGCGCCCAAGCCATTCCGTTTCGGAGATTTCCCGGCTTGGCGGTCACGGTCTTTGCGCACCTGTTTACGGTGCGGCGCTGTACAATCTGGAAACGCCGCGCGGGAGCGTGCGGCCGGGGATTTCTTATGTCGGATTTATCGACGGACGCACCGGCTTCTACGGTTCAAGCAAAATTCTCGCTGCCTGTGGCGGGCGTGGTCCTGCAGGGAACCGTGGCCGTGCCGGCGGGTCAAACTACGCTGACGGAACTGCTGCCGATCATTCGCAACCTTGAGAACGTGATTGTGGGTCGCGCGGCTGAAGAGGCGGAGCGGGCTGGGTCGCCGATCAGTTGCCGGGCCGGATGCGGCGCGTGCTGCCGCCAACTGGTGCCGCTCAACATCTTTGAGGCCGAGGCGCTAACGGACTGGATGCGCTCGTTGCCTGAGGAGCAGCAGTCCGCGCTCGCCCAGCGATTCCACCGGGCGCTCAGCGCGCTGCGCGATGCGGGCGTGATCGACAAGATTCTCAACAGCGAACACGTCATTGAAGAACAACCCATCACGCAACTGGCCGTTGACTACTTTCATGCCGGCGTGGCTTGCCCTTTCCTTGAAAACGAGAGCTGCGCCATTCACCCCATCCGGCCACTGGCTTGCCGCGAATATCTCGTGGTTTCGCCGCCGGAGCTGTGCCAGGACCCGTCGGTCAACCACGTTACCGGCGTGCAACTGCCGGTAAAGCTTTCGCGCGCGCTGCATTCGTTTGGCCAGCAGGTGGCCCAGGACCCGCGCGGCTGGATTCCGCTGGTGTTTCTGATGGCCTGGGCAAAGGGCGGCGTGCGGCCGGGAGAACAGGTCGCCGGATCGGGGGAAGAAATCTTGCAGAAATTTCTTGTCAAGGCTGCCGAGCTTTCAAAAGATGGCGGACAATGAGCCGGGAACGCGATAGCGTCTTTACAGGCCGGGCTGAAGTCTGGCACCCTTAGAGCCTGTTCATAACAGGTTCTCAAGCGGCTTTCCAAATGGTCGGAAGTTTGTGGCGTTGCGCACTGTGGTTTTTCAACCAGGAAAAACTGCCCGGTGATTTTGTCCGCACCGCATATTAGTCGGAACACGGCATCAGCGGTGCGTATTGCGTTTGTATGGTTCAGCAAAAGCCTTTGCAGCCGGCCGCAGTGCCGGGCGAAAGAAGAACTCTGCCATGACTAGCGAAACTGAGCTGAAGATCGATGTAGTCGCGTTGACCGATGTGGGCTGCCAGCGCACCAATAACGAAGATGGCTTCGGATACGATCTCGACACGAAGCTCTTTGTGGTCTGCGACGGCATGGGCGGAATGGCCGCCGGTGAAGTGGCCAGCGCCACGGCGGTCAAAGAGCTGGTGGAACATTTTTCGCAGAGCGCGGCCAGCGACGCCTCGACCGAAGACCGGCTCTACCGCGCCATTCTGCACGCCAACGCGCAGGTTCACCAGATGGCGCAGGGCAATCCGGATCTGCGCGGGATGGGCACGACTCTGGTCGCGGTGTGCATTGACGGGCGGCGCATGCTGATCGGCAACGTGGGCGACAGCCGCGCCTACTTCATGCGCGGCGGCGTATGCGCGCAGATTACCCACGACCACGCCTTTCTGGCCGAGCAGGTGCGCAAAGGCGCCATGACTGAGGAAGAGGCCAAGGCTTCGCCGTTGCAATCGGTGATTACGCGGGCCATCGGCACGGCCGCGAGCGTGGAGCCCGACATCTTTACCGGTGATCTGGAGCCGGGCGACATTGTGCTGCTCACCAGCGATGGGCTCACGCGCTATGCCGAGGCCAGGATGATCGCGACGCTGATCTTGTCCTGCTCCACCCTCGCCGATGCCTGCCAGGCGCTGATCGACCAGGCCAAGCAGCATGGCGCCGTGGACAACGTGACCTGCCTGCTGCTGCAACTGCTGCCGGTCGAGGTCGCGGCCGCGTAGAAAGCGGCCCGTTCTTCAATATTGTTATAGGTAGATGCGGTAGCGTATTCCCAGGTTTCCGTACGGAGACCTGGGAATACTTTTTGCGCTGGAATGAGACCGCGCGTGTGCGCTTGCGTCAAGATCCGCATCAAGATCTGCATCGACCCGCGGCATCAATGCGCGACGGTTGAAACGCAGCGCATGCCGCTCAGGCCCCCGGGAACCAGCAGGCCGGCGTTGGGGCCGCTCAGCTCAATGTGCACCACCAGCGGCGTGCCGTTCACCACGATGGGCGTATTCGAAGTCTCGAGCGGGAAGTCGAGTTTCTCGATTGCGCCGCTGCCGGCCACGCGCCCCTTGGCGAAGAGGTGGAAGACCGACCAGGGGCCGTTAAATTGCAGCAGCGGCAGGTTGGCTGAGCCGTAGCTTGCCGACAGCTCCGCGTGCTGGCTGGCAGTCGGCGACCAGGTGAACTGCTTCGACACATCCGACCCGGAAAGACTCTGCGCATCCAGTTGGAATGAGACGCTCTGGATGCCGGTCGAGTGCATGATGTGCACGTTGAAAGACAGTCCCTGCGAGCCCGGGGCGTAGAGCCCGTTCGAGAACGCGGCCACGCGGTTGAAGAAGCGCAGGAATTCGGGATTTACCTTGACGGGCGCATTGGGCGCGGCCACGTAGGTTGTGCCCTGCGGCACGATGACCTGCTTGAGCGAGGCGTTATAGAACTGCCAGAGCGCGCCCGAGCCGGGCTGCAGCAGGGTGGTGAGATCAGACGCGTTGGCCTCGGTGGTTGCGTTGGGATTGAAGGGGAACTTGCTCGTCATCTGATTGAAGGCCGAGCAGAAGCCTGCGCCGCCGGCGTTGGCCTGCGCCGATCCGCGCCCGCGCACCACGGCATCGACGGAGTTGATGGGGTCCTGCATCAGTGCCAGGGCGGTCTGGTCCACATGGCCCTGCTGATCGATATTGAAGGCCTGCGCGCTCTGCGTGGCCGCGGCGTGCGCTGCGGTGGAGGCGTTGGTAATGGGCGCCACGACAGACGGATCCTGCGATGGCGGCCCCGGTGTGGAAGCAACCTGCTGCACCGACGCCTGCAGCGCGATGAGGCCGTTCATGTAGCTGGTATTGCCGGGGCCGACAAACTTGTCAGGATTGCCGGGAGCCACCAGCGCCTGTGCCGGCTGAAATTCCTTGGCGATATCGGGATTGGCCACCGCCGTGTTCTGCGAGACGGTGAAGAACAGCGCCAGCAGCGGCGAGTTGGGATTGGAGAGCAGTTGCAGCTTGGCTGCCGCGTCGCCCAGGCTCGAGTATTTGACCACCTGCGCGGCGTGGAGGAAGTTGCGCCACTCGGTCTGGAAGTCGGTGACGTAGCGGGTGGTGAGCTGCTGGGTCACGCTGGCGCGGTCCAGCGACGGAGGCGCGAGATTGCCCAGCACCCATACCTCGCCGCTGAAGTAGCGGTCGGGATGCGCAATCGCGTCCTGCATGAATGCATAGCCTGGCTTGGTGAAGGCTCCCGCAACCACGTGCGCATCGGTAACCGTGGCCGAAGAGCCGGGATACAGCTTGTTGAAGTCGATCGAGGGCGCAACCTTGCCGGCCGCGGTGAGCATGGATTGGTAGATGCGCTCAAAGCCGCCGAATCCGTTCAGGTAGGTGCGCGCGCGATTGACGGCGAGTGTGTCGGGAGTAATCTTCAGCGGATCGCTCTTGGGCAGCTCGGCGGCGTAGAACTCGAGCTGCGCGAGCGCAAGATTCTTTTGCTGCTCGGTCTCGGGCGTGCGGCCGTTCTCCCAGTACTGCATGAGCACCGGCGGCAGAAACTCGACCGTGCTCTTTTCGGGATTCGACGTGGTGATCAGGTAGGCCTTGAGCGGATCGTAGGTGGCCGCGTAGTCGGCGCCCGCCGCGGGTGCGGGTGGCAGCGCATTGAATGAGGTGACGAGGTTGGCCTGGGTGTTGGCCAGCATCAGATTCTGGAAGCGGTCGAAGTAGATGCGCCGCGCTGCATCGAGCAGGCTGTTGCCGTGATAGAGGCCAAGGCGATAAAGAATCGGCGCGCCGTTCTGGTTGAAGCCTTCGAGCTTGACGATGGCCGCGCGCAGTTGATCGAGCTGCGCGAGCTGATCGGCTGGCGCAAGCACGCTGGGCGGGGTAGCCGTGGTGGGCAGCGCGCTGGCGGCGCTGAGAATGTTGTGCTCCAGATGCGAGTTGTGAATCCACGACGCGGTAAGGCCGATGAGATAGAGAAACAGCAGAAAGGAAACCGCGCCGAATACGACGCGGCGGAAAGTATGCGTACGGCTGCTGTTGCTGGTGCCGGCCAGCGCGCTGTGATCGCCCAGAATCTGGTTGGGAAACAGCCGCGGCAGAAAGCACCACTGCGCCTGCTTCCGCGAAACCGTCTGCGGCGCCTGCTGCTGCTGGGCCGCCTGCATCTCCTGCACCGAGAACATGCGCGTGGCGCCGGAGCCGGCGGGCTGCGCCTGCGGCTGCTGCGCGGCCGAGGCCACCATCTGCTCCACGATCTGTGCCCGCACGCCGGTGGTATAGAAAGCGCGCAGGTAGGGATTGGCATTCAGATGGCTGGGGCGCGCCACTTCCACCAGATACGACGCGAGATTGTTGCGCAGCTTGCGCAGCTCGCGCGGAAACTCGTAATCCGGATCGATGTTGCGCTGATCGTTTTCGCGGGTGAGCAGTGTGGAACGGAACTCGCCGAGCGAGAAGAAGAGCTGATCGAGCGCGGCCACCACTTCGCCCATGGCTTTTTCCGCGTAGAGGCCCGAGGACACGGTGTTGCGCTGGAAGGCCATGCCCAGCGGCTGGGTGGCCTCGTTGTTATCCAGGTTGCGCACATATTCGGTGAAGAAGGGAATGCGGTCGAGCTTGGTGAGGATCACGTAGACGGGAACCTCGGTGCCAAGCTGTTGCGCCAGATCGCGCAACTGCTGATTGGTGGACCGGGCCGCGGCCAGCGCCGTCTCCGTGGCTGTGGCTCCCAGAAAAAGCTCACTGCTCACACAGACCACGGCGGCGCGTACCGGCGCCTGTTTGCCCATGGCCGAGCGCGCCGCGCGTGGCCGGGTTTTACGCACCAGCTTGTTCCACAGCGCGGGAGCCTTGCGGATGGCGTCGCCGGCTTCGACAAAGACCGAATCGTGGGCGTACCAGATATTGACGACCGGGGTCTGGATCACGTCCTGATCGCGATAGACCTGGCCCGCCAGCAGCTCGGGATCGAAGCCGGATTTGATAACCGCGGTGGTTTTGGCGGAGTTGGCTTCGCCCAGGATGTAGAGCAGCGGCAGCGCGTCGAGCGACTTGGGGCCGGTGCGCTGCGCGGTGGCCAGGCGATGTTCGGCGTCCCGCAGCAGCGTGTCCAGATCGGAGCCGCCGGGCATGTTGCGCGTGGCCGCGTCGCGGCGCTTGTCGCGTAGATGGAAGAACACGATGATGCCCGCGGCAATGGCGCCCAGCGCGACCAGAAGAATGCGCAAGATGAGCAGCGACGTGCCCGCGATGCCGAGCAGAGGGCCTGCCAGCCAGGCAAGCAGAACAGACAGCAAAAATAGAACGATTGCAAGCACGATCGCTAGCACAACGGGCTCCTATCGCGAAGTGATTCCGGCGTTCTGTACCTGGGTGACACCGGAGCCGAGCATGATTTCGTATCCTCCGAAGGCCGCGATCGTAAGGCCGGCCAGCACGCAGGTGGTCACGAGCAGGGTGCGGGTCCACGGATCGCTTTTGCGCGCCGGCGGAACTTCGGGCGCGGCAATGGGTGGCGCAAGTTGCGCGGCGCCGCGTACCCGCTCGATCTTGCCCAGCGCCTGGCGTAGAAGCTGGTGCAGTTCGCCGCTGTCGCCGAGCGCGTAGCGGCCACGATAGCCCATCTCAAGGCAGAGGCAGTGGACTTCAAGCGCGTCGGCCACTTCCGCTGAATCCTGCTGGCCGAGCAGGCCGCGCAGATTGGTGAAGATCATTTCGCCGGCCAGATGGCCGCCGAACAGCTCTTCCTGCAGCGGGCGGCGGGCCCAGTCGGAAAAGACCGGGCTTTGCAGGTTCAGCACGCTTTCATCCAGAAAGCCGACCACGGCGAAGACGCACGTTTGCACGGTTTCACTCGAATAGCCGAGAGAGCGCGCATCCTGCATGGCCGACTGCAGGGAGCGGCGCATCTGGGCGCGGAAGCTTTCCGAGTCCTGCACCTGCTGGCGCTGAAAGCGCACGCGCAAGACGGCGGTGAGCGCCTCCTGAAAGCAGAGGGCAAGGGAGTTCACGCGGGGAGTGGACATCAGTTGGTCTCCACGATGACGGTGAGTTCGAATTCAGGCTGGGCAATCTCTCCGGGAATATACACGCCGACCTGGCGAGTCTGGAGAATATGTTCCCAGCAGGGCCCGGCGGTATCGACGGCGAAGTACTGCATGTCGGCCTCGGCGCGGATGGCGGTGGGCGGAACGGGCAGATGGGTGAGGGTCATGCCGGGCAGCGCGCGCTTGACCAGCTCCGGCACAAACTTGGACGAGCAGACCTTGACCAGGCGCGGCGTCTGGCGCAGCAGATCGGATTCGGAAATCGCCGAGCGGATGCCGAAGACCCAGCGCGAGCGGCGCAGACAGCGCTCATCGCGCACGTCGGCGGCCTGCATGTAAGGCTCGGTGGGATGGAAATCGAGCGTGACGGTGTTGGACGGCACCACGATCTCGAGATGCTTACGGATATGCGCGTCGAGCAGGCGAAAGGCCGGTCCGGGATCGCGATGGTTGTACTGCGGCAGATTGCGCGGGTCCGAGTCGATGGCGAAGGTACACAGCGCGCCGGAGAGCCGCGAAAGCTCGATGAAGACGTCTTCGGGGTGCGCATGGCGTGTGGAGGTCAAGTGCTGCAGCGGAGCGATGGCGCTCTGCAGCGCGTGCAGGAACCAGTAGTTGGCCACGTCCAGGGCGCCGGTACCGGCCTCGAAGCGCCCATGACGGCGCGCGCCGCGGGCCACGGTGGCGCTCTTCTCTCCCAGCGCGTCCAGCAGACGCTGCACCAGCAGCATGAGCGTTTCGCTGGCATTCAGGCGCAGGCAGGGCGGAATGAAATCTTCATCGCACACCAGGTGGCCGCGGCCGTCGCGCAGTACCTGGGCAATGGGGATGGAGAGAACCTCGGGCGAGAGTTCGGCCTCGGTGAGCAGGCGGACATTTTTCTGGCCGAGTTCGATCTCCCGCTCGTCGATGCCGTTGGTCTCGTCGCGCAGTAGGCGCTGCATGCGCGAAAAGCGGCTGCCGTTGGGCGACGCGGACAGATCGCAGTCGAAGCCGTTGTCGCGACGCGCCGGCACTGCCAGATACAGCGGCAGCACGGCGTCAGTCGATGGAAAAAGATCGACGAGGTTGCGCGGTTCCGGCGAAGGATCGGAGTTGGGAATCTCAAAGGCGAGGCCGTCGGGAAAGATGCCCGAGGCGTGCAACAGTACTGCCGTACCGTTACGAATGGCTTTGGGATCGAGCTCGGCATGCAGCAGTCCCCACGGCTCGCGCCACAGGCTGGCCGCGAGAAAGGCCATGGAGTCTTCGAAATATCGGCTTTGCGTCTGGAAGTGGTGAGGGCTGAGATACATTCCCTCGGACCACACCACTCGTGACAGGAATTTCATAGCAATTTCATAGCAATCAAACCGTCTGGCGGTCGTAACTGTTGAGCGGTTCGCAGCCAGACGCACACGCGAAGGCGATAATCCATGCCGCAATAACCTGCCCTGGCCTCGCTGCCATCGAGTGTGCTTGCATCCTAGGCTGCCTGCTCTTTACTGTCAAGCCAAGGCGATGTAGTCTTGGATTCCGGAACAACGCAATTTTTTCTAACACATGGTGGAGTTGCATGGACGCGTTCAGGGATCGATTCGGCAAGCTTTTCTCCCCCCAATCCGATGAGCCTTCCGGCGGTTCACCGTCCAGCGCTACGGGCATCTTCGGGATGCCTTCAGCGCCAGCGGCAAACAACGACGAGGACCTGCTGGCACAGTTGACCAAGGCACCCGCTGCGGCGCCCACTCCGGCATCCACTTCCGTGCCGGATCCCGCGCCCGGACCGACACAGGTCACATCGACACCCGTTACACCGGCATCGCCGCTTTTCTCTACTCCTTCGGCCGAGGTGATCGCGGCCGATGCGATTGCAGCGGGGCCCACGCCGTCCGCCTCGGCAGCGCCTCCGTTCTCCGCCGCCGGGCAGGGTGATTTTACGCGCATGCTGCAGGCGCTGCGCACGCCGGAGGCCTCGGGCTCAGCGTCGGTTTCACGGCCTTCCGAAGAGCTGGCGAAAGTTTTCAGCCCGGTCTCGATGGAGAAGATTCCCTCCGCCTCCGCTGCCGCCGAGACGCCGGGAGCAATACAGGAAACGGCCGCTCCGACACCATCTGCTCCACCACCGTCTGCCGCAGCAGCGAGCCAGCCGGGCAGCTTTACGCAGATGTTTCAGACGCTCAACGCCGGGCCTGCCGCGCCAACTTCTCCACCCGTCACGGCGCCAGTTCCGGCGGCTGGATCGCAGGCTCCGGGGGAGTTCACGCGCACCTTCAATTCTGCCAACAGCAGTTCTGCTGACAGCAAGCCGGCGCCAGAACCGTTGTGGAGCACGGCAGCCGTCCCGGTGAGCCAGTCCACAGCCGCGCCCGCGCCACCGTCCACAGCGCAGGGCCCGGGGGAGTTCACGCGCATCTTTCAAGGGCTGAACCCCGGCGGCACGCCGGCCGCGCCGCCTTCTGCTCCAACCTTGGCTCCATTTGCGGCTCCAATTTCGGCTCCGGCTTCGGCCCCGATTGCAGCGCCGGTCGCGCCATTGCCTTCGCCAGTCGCTTTTCCGGCGACCGAGCCGCCGAAGAGTGCGGGGCCTGGTTCGTTCACGCAGATGTTTTCGACTCTAACGCCACAGCCCACGCCTGATCTCGATGCACTCAAGCCGGTTGCATCCACTCCCGCGCCGTCGGGAGGCTTCTCCTTCAATGAGCCGGTTGCATCACCTCCGCCGGCTGCTGCGGGCTCGGCCGCGCAGGGTGGGTTCACGCAACTGCTCAAGGCGCTTAACCAGGAGCCGGCACCGAAGGCGCCTGAACCGATCTTCGCGCCTCCGCCGGCTGCCACTCAGCCTGCGGCCGCGGGCGGATTCACGCAAATGTTGCGCACGCTCTCCGAGCAGCCCGCCCAGGCCGCGCCGCCTCCGCCGGCGTTTATGCCTGCGCCTGCGGCGCCGCCAATGACTGCGCCTCCAATGGCTGCGCCGGTCTTTCCCTCAACGGCTCCGAGCTATCCCTCAACCGCTCCGGCCTTTCCCTCAGCCGCTCCGCCGGTGCTGCCTATGCCTGCGGCTCCGCCGCCCATGGCATCGAGCGGCCCGGGCGAATTTACCCGCGTCATCTCCGGATCGGCGCTGCGCGACCTGCAGGGCGGCCCCGGCGTCGCGCCTCCGCCGCCGGTTGCTCCTGCTGCCGGCGCTGCGCCCGCATGGCCGGGAATGCCGGCCATGCCCGCGATGCCCAAACCGCCCATGCCCGCAGCTCCGCCCGCGGCTGCACCGCATTTTGCGCCGCCCGCATTTTCCTTTCAGCCGCCCGCGCCTCCGCCTCCGCCCGCTGCGCCTGCGGCGGGTGGAATGCCGAAGTGGATGCTCGCCCTGCTGGCGGTAATGGGTTTCCTGGTGATTGCGCTGCTGATTATTCTGATCTTCGTGCTCATGCGCCACAAATGAGCCTCGCCATGGCGTACAAGGCCCGGCATCAAAAAAGCTGAAATTTTCTTAGTCCGTGTTGGCGAACAGGAAGATCAGTTCCATCTCGGGATTGGGAATCTCGCGCGGCGCGTAGACCGCGAAGTTGCGTGCGCGCACAATCGATTCCCACACCGGTCCGACGCGGTCGAGGCTGAAGTACTGGTAACGCAGTTTGACGGGAATGGCGCGCGGCGGCACCGGCACGTGGGTCAGCTTTACGCCGGGCAGCGCCTGGCGAATCAGTTGCTCGATGTGCGTGGCCGAGCACACCTTGGTGAGATTCGGCGTGCGCGTGATCAGGTCGGCTTCCTTCAGGTCGGAGGAGATGGCCAGATAGGCGCGCGAGTTCTCGAAGTAGCTATCCTTGTCAATGGCCGCGGCATAGATGGAGTCGCGGAGCGGCTTGAGCGGCAGCGCCACAAAGTTGCTGGGCACCACGGTATCGAGCAGTTCGTTGATGGCCGCGTCGAGCGCCAGAAAACAGGGACCTGGCTTCTCGTGCTCATACTTGGGCAGGTCGCGCGACTCAAATTTCGATGAAAACGTGGTGAGCGCTCCGGCCAGCGACAGCATGTGCAGGAATAGGGTTTCAGGATGCACCTGAGGCGCGTCGAGCATGTGACGAGCCACGGGCAACTGCTGATTGATGGTGTAGAGAAGCCAGAAGTTGGCGATATCCGACGCGCTGAAGTCGGCCAGCGACTGGTTGCGCTGACGACGCGAGCCGGCGAGCTGGCTGCTGCGCGAAACCAGCATCTCGATCTGGCCGCGCAGAATACCGGTGATCAACTCGTTGCCTTTGATGTTGAGCAGCGGTGGAACGAACTTGGGATCGTGCCGGTAGCTGCCTGCCTCAGTGCGTTCGATCTGAGCCAGCGGCAACAGCGCCGAGCCCTCCAGGTTCTCGCCTTCGGCCAGAATCTGGAGATTTTTGCGCGCCAGCGAGACCGGCTTCTCCACGCCGGAGCTGTTTTCGTCGCGCAGCATCTGCAGTTCGGAGTAGAAGCGCGTGCTGGCGCCGCCGCGCTGCAGCGCCACGTTGATGCCGCCGGGGCGGTCCTGAGGCACGGCCAGAAAAAAGGCGCAGCTTTTGCGGCCATCGGAGAAGCACTCGTCGAGCGTGCGCGAGGCCGGGGGCGCGTCGGAGGCGGGCATGTCGAGCATCAGCCCGTCGGGAAAGAGGCCCGCGGCATCAGTCACGCGCAGGCTGCCCTGGCTCAATCCCGCAGTGTCGATCTGCAGCGACGCAAATCCCCAGTTGCGATAGGAAAGGGCTCCGGAAAGGAAGCGGAGAGTGTCTTCAAAGAAGCGGTCCTGCGCCTGCAAATGCTGCGGCGAAAGAAAAACTCCCTTTGACCACACGACTGGCTGTAGTTGTCTCATGTTTATGAATTCCGCTCGGGAGATGAGTATACACTGCAACTCAGTGCAGGGCGTTGCCCCGGCCTCGATATCTCACCCGCGCGCCGGGGGCGCTTTCGGGAAAAATACATTGAAACGCACCGAAGGCCATCGTCACTATGGACTGACGGAACTTCCGTTAGCCGCTTTTTGACTTGACACCGATTTCGACTCATTTAATAATCAACTCGCTCCCGATTCGGACGCTAGGACCTCCCTGTTATTTACATAAGTTCTCGCGCTCATTTGGATCAACGGAAATAATCAGCCCGGCGCGGAGTCCGCTCCAGTCAATTCCGGTACATGGGCGGGATCGTGTCAGCGACTTCTGTTCGCCAAGGGCCCCCGAGAGGAAATATATGGCCAAAGAAAGCACTCAGCACAAACTTGACCGCGTCCGTTCACCACGCGTGCATATCACCTATGACGTCGAGATCGGCGACGCAATCGAGCTGAAGGAACTGCCTTTCGTCATGGGCGTTCTGGGGGATCTTACAGGGCAGCCCGAGCAGCCCCTGGCGGCCCTGAAGGATCGGAAATTCGTAGAGATCAATCCCGATAACTTCGACACCGTGCTCAAGGGGATGCAGCCGCACCTGACCTATTCGGTTGCCAACAAGCTGAGCGACGATCCCAACGCGGGACAGGTCAAGGTCGATCTTAAATTCGAAAGTCTGGACGATTTTTCACCGGAAAATGTAGCCAAACAGGTTGGACCCCTGAAGGAGCTGCTCGATTTGCGCACCCGGCTTTCGGACCTGCGCGGCAGCCTGCAGGGCAACGACAAGTTGGACGAGGCGCTGTTTGAAGCGGTCTCGAACACCGAGTCACGCGAGAAGCTGAAATCGGAACTGGGCAAAGGCGGAGGTGCTGAATGAGCGCACAAGAGGCAGCAGCAGCAGCGGCAGGCGCGGCGTCAACCACGCAGGAAGAACAGGGACTGCTCGATCAGATTCTGGCCCAGGGCCGGTTCAACCGCGACGCGGCGAGCATGGAACGCGGCCGCGACATGGTGAAGGAGTTTGTCAGCCAGGTGCTTGAAGGGCACATGACCCTTTCTCGCGATGCCGAGGCTACGATTCAGGCCCGCATTGCGCAGATCGACCGGCTGATCTCGATCCAATTGAACGAGGTTCTGCACTATCCGGCTTTCCAGAAGCTGGAGGGAACCTGGCGCGGCATCAAGTATCTGATCGACCAGTCTGAAACCAACGAGATGCTGAAGATCAAGGTGCTGAACGCGAGCAAGCGCGAGCTGCTCAAGGACCTGCAGAGAGCTCCGGAGTTCGACCAGAGCGCGCTGTTCAAGAAGGTCTACGAGGAAGAGTTCGGCGTCTTCGGCGGCGCTCCTTTTGCGGCTCTGCTGGGCGACTACGAGTTCGGCCGCGGCCCGGAAGACATCGAGTGCCTGGAGCGCATTTCCCAGGTCGCATCGGCGGCGCATGCGCCGTTCATGTCGGCGGCCAGCTCTGATCTGCTCAACCTGAGCAGCTACACGCAACTGGGCGCTCCGCGCGACATCGGCAAGATCTTCGACTCGACCGAGTATGCCAAGTGGAAGAGCTTCCGCCAGTCGGACGACTCGCGCTACGTGGCGCTGACGCTGCCGCATATTCTCATGCGGGTGCCCTACGGCAAAGACACCAAGATGGTCGAGGCCTTCGATTATGAAGAAGCGGTGGACGGCAGCGATCACTCGAAGTATCTGTGGGGCAATGCGGCCTACGGCCTTGCCGCACGGCTGACCAATTCATTCTCGAAGTATGGCTGGTGCGCTTCGATCCGCGGCGTGGAAGGCGGCGGTCTGGTGGAGGGATTGCCGGCGCACACCTTCCGCACCGACGAAGGCGACGTGGCCCTCAAGTGCCCCACCGAAGTGGCGATTACCGACCGCCGCGAAAAGGAGCTGGCCGATCAGGGGCTGGTGCCGCTGGTGCACTGCAAGGGAACCGACTACGCGGCCTTCTTCAGCGTGCAGACGGCCAACAAGGCCAAGCTCTATGACAAGGAAGCGGCCAACGCGAATGCCCGACTCTCCTCTCAACTGCCTTACATCCTGGCCATGTCGCGTTTCGCGCACTACCTGAAGGCGATGATGCGCGACAAGATCGGGAGCTTTATGACCCGTCTGGACTGCGAAAAGTTTCTCAATCAGTGGATCAGCAACTACGTCGTTTCCGACGACAATGCATCCCAGGCAGCCAAGGCGAGCCATCCGCTGCGCGAGGCTGCAATTCAGGTGTCGGAAATTCCCGGCAAGCCGGGAGCTTACCGTGCCGTAGCGTTTCTGAAGCCGCATTTCCAACTCGACGAGCTCTCTGTTTCGCTTCGTCTGGTGGCCGACCTGCCCGCATCGGCCCGGAAATAACGGAAAAATTATTTAGCTGGCGCAAGCGAACCCGGCAACGCGATGAACGCGTTTGCCGGTTGAGAGGAGCAAACGATGGCAGTTGATTATTTTCTGAAGCTCGACGGGATGGATGGAGAATCCGTAGACGACAAGCACAAAAACGAAATCCAGATTATGAGCTGGAGCTGGGGCGCCTCGCAGGTGTCGTCGGTGGGCGGTACGGGCGGTTCGGGCGCAGGCAAGGCCGATCTGTCGGACTTCTCGATCATGACCTACTTCGACAAGGCGACGCCGAAGCTGTTCAAGTCGATCGGAGCGGGCACGCACATCAAGACCGGCACCATGACCGCAACCAAGTCCGGCGCCGACGGCAAGCCGTATCTTAAGGTCGACTTCAAAGAGCTTTTTGTGACCAGCCTGCAGATCTCGGGATCGAGCGAAGTTCCCACCGTTTCCCTGTCGTTCAGCTACAACGAAATCAAGATCGATTACTCCACGCAGAACGAGCAGGGCACAGTGACCAGCACCGGCGCGGTGACCTACAACACCAAGGAAAACAAATTAACCTAAAGGCGGCCCGCGTATGGACGCGCAATCTCTTTACCGGGCAGGAAATTTACAAGCGGCAATCGCAGCGCTTGGCGACGAGTTAAAAAAGCAGCCACTCGACGCCAAGCGCCGCATTTTTCTGTTCGAACTCTTGTGCTTTGCCGGCGAATATGACCGGGCCGAGAAACACTTGAACGTACTTTCCGACGCCGGCCCGCAGGCCGCGGCCGGAGCCATGCTCTATCGCTCGGCGCTGCATGCCGAGCGAGAGCGCCAGACCATGTTTGCCAGCGGCACGCTTCCGGTTCGATCGGGGCATGCGTCACCTTCCGGCGAACTGAACGGCGAAAAGTTTGACGGCTTCGTGGATGCCGATCCGCGGATTGGCGCACACCTCGAAGTCTTTATTGCTGGCAGCTATACGTGGATTCCGTTTGCCTACATCGAGGCGATCGAGACGGAGCCGCCCAAGCGCCTGCGCGACCTGCTGTGGATGCCTGCGATCCTGCACACCACGGCGGATTTCCGGCTGCAGGATCTGGGCGAGGTTCTGCTCCCGGTCCTGGCGCCACTGTCCTGGAAAGACTCCGACGACGCGGTGCGGCTGGGCCGGACCACGGCGTGGAGCGACGATCCCGAGTACGGACAACTCCCTTCCGGCCAGAAGCTGTTGCTGTGCGGAGAAGAGGAGGTGCCGTTCCTGGAGATGCGGAAACTTGCCTTCGATCACGCCGGCGAAAGGGCTGAAAGTGCCACTGCGTGACGATCTGCTGACTCCGATTGCGGGTGACAATCCTTCCGGCGCGAATCTGCGCTACGAGCGCGTATACGACCAGATCAAGGAAGCGCGAACAGAGGACGACGATTCCATTCCCGCCGGCGCCTGGTCGCGCACCATCAAGAAGGCCGATCACAACCTGGTCATCAAGCTGGGCGCCGAGGCGCTGGCCAACAAGAGCAAAGACCTGCAACTGGCCGCGTGGCTGGCTGAAGCCTATGTCAGGAAAGAGGGCATCGGGCAGGTTCAGCCATGCCTGAAACTCTTTCAGGATTTGCAGGAGCAGTTCTGGGACACGCTCTACCCAGAGATCGAGGACGGCGATGCCGGGATGCGCACCGTGCCCATCGAGTGGTCCGCCAACCGTCTGGCCGCCATCATTCACGAGTCCCCGATTACCCGTGACGGGCTGAATTACTACCAGTATAAGGAATCCCGCGCTATCGGCTATGAGGCCGACGCGGAATATAACGACGCCAAGACCGAACAGCGCCAGCAGGCCATCACCGACGGCAAGCCAACCGCGGAAGAGTTCGACAAGTCGTTCAATGCGACGCCGAAATCGTGGTACGCGCAGATGGAGGCATCCATCCACTCTTCGCTGGAGACGTTGGAAGAGCTGCAGATCTTCTGCGAAGAAAAGTATCGCGACGACGGACCGGCGTTCGGCAAGCTGCGCGCCGCACTCGAAGAGGTGGGCCAGGTAGTCACAGGTCTGCTGAACGAAAAGCGCAAGACCGAGCCGGATGCGCCGTCTGCCGAAGAGGCAGTCGACGAAGAACCGGAGCCGGAGCCGGAAGCGGAAGCCGCGCAGGAGGTGCAGGCCGAAGCCGCGCCCGCTCCGAAGGCCAAGTCGTCCAAGTCGCTCTCCGCCGAGCCGGTGGATAGGGACGATGCCTTTGCCCGCATCCAGGCCTGCGCAAAGTTTCTGCAGAAAGACAATCCATCGAGCCCGGTGGCGTACATGCTGCAGAGCGCGCTGCGCTTTGCGGAAACCCGCGAGGCAGGCGGCTATCCGGCATGGGATTTTCTGGCGCCTCCACCGACCGAGAAGCGGCAAAATCTCAAGCGGCTGGCCTCGGAGTCAAACTGGAGCGAACTGCTGGACGAGGCGATTGCCGCGGCAGGCGAGCCCTGCGGCCGCGGGTGGCTCGACGTGCAGCGTTATATATGGAGGGCGAGCTACGAGTCCAGCTACTCGGCGATCTCGGCTGCCGTTCTCTCCATGGTGCACGGCCTGCTCAAGGACATGCCCGAAATCCCCACCTGGACAATGAGCGACGATACGCCGACAGCGAATCCCGAGACCCAGCGTTGGCTCGAGGAGATGGTCCTGCCCAAGCCGCCGGAGCCGGAGGTTGTGGAAGTGCAGCCCGAGCCGGAGCCGGTCTACACGTCCCGCTCCGAGCAGCAAGCGGAAGAAAACGCGCCGCCGGACATTCTGGATACGGCGCGCGAGTTGATGGCGCGCGGGCATCTGCCGCAGGCCATTCAATTATTGATGCGCGATGCCGCGCAGCAGCCAAGCGGGCGCGCGCGCTTTCAGCGCCGTTTGCAGATCTCGCAGCTCTGCGTGGGCGCGGGGCAGAGCAAGGTGGCCTATCCGGTGCTTGAGGAACTGGTGAAGGAGATCGACCAGCGCCAGTTGGAAGACTGGGAGGCGAGCGACATGATCGCATCGCCCCTGGCATTGCTGCTCAAATGTCTCGATGAATCCTCAGACAGCAGCGGCATACGCGATTCGATCTTCAATCGCCTGTGCCGCATCGATCCGATTGCGGCCATGGACGTTTCACGGTGATATGAAAGGAGCAAACAAGGTTGGCGCGCGCAAGCACAGAGACGCTGGTGACGCAATCGATTCTCGACCGCCTGACGGATGTCGAGGAGTGGCCCATGACGCGGGCCCAGTCGACGCGTTTTTTTCGCGACGCGCTCAAGCGCGACCTTGAGTGGCTGCTCAATACGCGGCAGCCGCCGCTGGAGGGGTTAGCCGGCTATCCAGGGGCGAAGGCTTCGGTCATCAACTACGGTCTTCCAGACATCAGCTCGCTGGGCCTGAGTAACGCGGCCGATCATCGCGCGCTGCGCATCGCGATCGAGGGCTGCCTGCGCAATTACGAACCGCGGCTGATGGACGTGCGCGTGACCCTGGAAGGCTCAGACAGCGTGGACCGGCGGCTGCGCTTCCATATTGAAGGAAATATGAAGCTCGATCCGGCTCCGGAGGAGATCACCTTCGACACGGTGCTGGAATTGACCAGCGGCGAGTATAAAGTGAAGTGATCCATGCGTGAAGAACTGCTTGAATACTATGAACGCGAGCTGACGTATCTTCGTCAGTTGGGGGGCAAGTTCGCCGAAAAATATCCGCGCGTGGCCAGTCGACTGCTGCTCGAACCGGATCGCTGCGACGATCCGCACGTAGAGCGGTTGCTGGAGGGTTTCGCATTTCTCGCGGCGCGCATTCACCTGCGCGTGGACGACGACTTTCCCGAGGTTACCTCGGCGCTGCTGGGCATTGTGGCGCCGCATTATCTGCGGCCCATTCCGTCGATGACCGTCGTCGAGTGCCAGGTGGATCCCGAGCAGGGCAAGCAGACCGCGGGCCAGGTGCTGCCGGCGGGAACGCCGCTGGCCACCAAACGGATGTTTGACGGGCAGCCGTGCCGCTTCCGCACCGCGTATCCGGTGGAACTGTGGCCCTTTACGGTGGGCGAGTGCGACTGGCGGCAGCCCGAGCGGCTGTCCGATCCGGTGCGTATGCCTGGCGCAACGGGCGTGCTGCGTGCCCGGCTGCAGTGCGCGCGCGACGTGGACTTCAAACAGATCAGCCCCGGCCGGCTGATGTTTCACCTCACCGGCGATGCGAACGTGGTGTACACGCTCTACGAGCTGCTGTGCCGCAACTGCATCTCGGTGCTGGTGCGCAACCCGAAGATACGCGGCGGCAAGCCGGTGAGCATTCCGGTCACCCGGCTGCGCGCCGTGGGTTTTGAAGAGAGCGAGGCGCTGCTGCCGTATCCCAGGCGCTCGTTCGACGGCTACCGGTTGCTGCAGGAGTACTTTACCTTTCCGGAAAAATATCTCTTCTTCGAGTTGAGCGGGCTTGAGGCGATTGCCGAAGCCGGATGCGACGATCAGGCGGAGATCCTGTTCTGCTTTTCGCGTTTTGAGCGGCCCGAGCGGAGCCAGGACCTTGAGACCGGCGTCTCCGCGCGCACGCTGCGGCTGGGCTGCACGCCGGTGGTGAATCTGTATTCGCAGGTGGCCGAGCCGATCCTGGTGACGCACACCAAGCACGAGTATCATGTGATTCCCAACGTGCGCCGGCAGGACACGCAGGAGATTCACTCGATCGACGAGGTCATGGCGTCCAGCACCAGCCGCCGCGAGAGCATTCAGTTGGAGCCGCTCTATTCGTACCGTTTTCAGGCCCGCAAGGAAAGCGCGCGCGCCTACTGGCACGCGGTGCGGCGCAGAAACGAGCTTGGCGAGCGCGTGCCCTCCACGATGCATCTGTCGCTTGTCGATATCGACGGCCAGTTGACCAGGCCCAACGTCGAAGTGCTCACAGTGCGCTGTTCCTGCTCGGATTTCGACCTGCCTTCGCGGTTGCCGTTTGGCCTGGAAGACGGGGATTTCTCCGCCGAAGATTATCCGGCCATCCGGCAGATCACGGCGCTGCGCAGGCCCACGCCCACCTACGATCCGCCGCGGGTGAAGAGCCAGTTGTGGCGCCTGGTCTCGCAACTCTCGCTCAACTACCTCTCGCTCTCCGAAGAGGGCGTGGCATCGCTGCAGGAGATTCTGCGCCTGCACAACTTTACCGATTCGTCGCATCTGGAAAATCAGATTGGCGGCATTGTGAAGATGGATTCGGGTCCCCACTTCGCCATCATGCAGTCTGCCTACGGCAATCTGCCGGCGCGGGGGACGCGGGTGGAGATCGAGTTCGACGAGCGGCAGTTTGTCGGCGGCGGCGTGTACCTGTTTGCCAATGTGCTCGATCGTTTTCTGGGCTGCTACACCTCCATCAACAGCTTTTGCCAACTGGCGGCGCGCACCAGCCAGAGAAAGGAGCCGCTCGGCGAATGGCAACCGAAAGCAGGATACAAACCGCTGATCTGAAAGTCGACGCGCGGTTCGAGCCGGTGCGCGAGATGCTGGAACAGGAGCCATACTGCTTCCAGTTCTTTCAGGCCGTGCGCCTGCTGGAGCGGCTGTATCCGGAACGCAAGCCGGTTGGGCTTTTTGTCTCTCCGCTGAGCGAAGTGGTGCAGTTTTCCTCCGTGCCCACGCTTTCGTTTCCGGCCAGCGAGATTCAGGACTATCAGCGGAGCAAGGATGGTCCTCCGAAGCTGTTTGTCAACTTCATGGGGTTGTCTGCCGCGGTTGGCGTGCTGCCGCATGCTTATACCGAGTTTTTGCTGGAACGGGTGCGCGCCAAGGATCGCGGGCCGGGCGAGTTCTTCGATATCTTCAATCACCGCATGATCTCGTTGTTCTATCGCGGCTGGCAAAAGTATCGCTTCTACATTGCCTATGAGAGGACCGGCGCCAATGACGACGTGATCAGCGCGCGGCTGCTCGACCTGGTTGGTCTAGGCACACCCACGCTTATGCGTCGGATGGAGATTGCGGACGATGCCTGTCTTTTCTATGCCGGCTTGTTGTCGGAGCGGCGGCCCACGGCGCAGGGATTGAAGCAGTTGATCGAGGATTATTTCGATGTGCCGGTGGAAGTGGAGCAGTTCACCGGAACCTGGCGGCGGCTGCCACCGCAGAACCGCACCTATCTGCGCGATGCCGGCATGTTCTGCGAGATGCTTGGCCTGGGCACGATTGTGGGCGATGAGGCCTTCGACCAGCACGGCGCGGTAACGCTGCGCCTGGGCCCGCTGAGCTATGAGCGTTACTGCGAGTTTTTGCCGGGCGCTCCGGCGCACAAGGAGCTGGGCGCGTGGCTGAGAATTTACGCCAACCGGGAATTCGACTTCATCATCCGGCTGGTGCTGGAGCGTGAAGAAGTGCCGCGCATGCAATTGGGCGAGGGGGGAACGGCTGCCTCGCGGCTGGGGCTGGTGAGCTGGGTAAAAAACAAGTCGCTCGATCGCGATCCGGACGAGGCGACTTACCGGCTTATCTGAACAAAACAATTTTCTCGAAAACAATGGAATCCCGGAGAACTGAAGAATGAGCCTGAACCTGAAGTCATTGATCAGCAAAGTGGACGATGCAACACGCAGCGCGCTTGAAGCTGCGGCGGGGCTGTGTGTTTCGCGCACACACTACGACATTGAAGTGGAGCATTTCCTGCTCAAAGCAATTGACAGCTCGGACAACGACATCGCGTTCATCCTGCGCCAGTACGGCGTGGACCGGTCGCGCCTGACCTCGGAGCTGGAGCGCAGCGTGGGCCGTTTGAAGACCGGAAACGCGCGTAGCCCGGCCTTCAGCCCGCAACTGGTTAAAATGCTCACCGAGGCGTGGACGATCGCGACCATTGAATATGACGCCGGACAGATCCGCAGCGGCTTCGCGCTGCTGGCGCTCATCACCGATAACGAGCTTTCCCGGGTGATCCGCGATGTGAGCAAGGAAATTCAACTCATTCCGCCCGAGGCTCTGCGCAAGGACTTCTTTGCGGTGACGGAGAAATCGCGCGAGACCTCTACGTCGCTTGCGACCGCGCCAGGAGCGCCCGCAGGCGAAGCTGGCGCGCCGGGGCGCGCGCCCGGCGGCAAGACTCCGCATCTGGATCAGTACACCGAAAATCTGACGACGAAGGCCAAGTCGGGCAGAATCGATCCGGTGCTGGCCCGCGATGTGGAGATTCGCCAGGTGGTCGACATCCTTATGCGCCGCCGGCAAAATAATCCCATCCTTACCGGCGAGGCCGGCGTGGGCAAAACGGCCGTGGTGGAAGGCTTTGCACTGCGTCTGGCCAGCGGCGACGTGCCGCCGCCGCTCAAAAATGTGCAGTTGCACAGCCTCGATCTGGCCCTGCTGCAGGCCGGCGCCGGCGTCAAGGGCGAGTTTGAAAACCGTCTCAAGGGCCTGATTGAAGAGGTAAAGGGTTCGCCGCATCCAATCATCCTGTTCATCGATGAGGCGCATACGATGATCGGCGCGGGCGGACAGGCGGGACAGAACGACGCTGCCAACCTGCTCAAGCCGGCGCTGGCCCGCGGCGAACTGCGCACCATCGCGGCCACCACGTGGTCGGAGTACAAGAAGTTCTTCGAGAAAGACGCCGCGCTGGCGCGGCGCTTCCAGGTAGTCAAGGTGGAGGAGCCCAGCGAGACGCAGTGCGACACCATGCTGCGCGGCATTGTGGCGACGCTCGAAAAGCATCACGATCTGCGCATCATGGATGAAGCGGTGATGTCGACGACGCGGCTCACGCATCGTTATCTGGCCGGGCGGCAACTGCCGGACAAGGCGGTGAGCGTACTCGACACTGCCTGTGCGCGGCTGGCGCTGGGGCAGAACACGATTCCGCCTCCGATCGATGACTCGAGCCGCCGCATCGACGACCTGAAAGTGCAGAAACAGATTCTGGAGCGCGAGACAACCGTCGGCGAGAATCACGCGGAGCGGCTGGCGACCATTGAAGAGGGCCTGAAGAAAGAAGAAGAGACGCTTGCCCATTTGAAGACGCAGTGGGAGCAGGAAGTGGCGCTGGTCAAGCAGATTCGCGCCATGCGCACGGCTCTCGAGTCCGGCGCCGCAACGGTAAAGCCGGAAGGCGACGGCGCTGCCGAGGTAAAGCCGTCGCTCGAAGCGCTGCGCGCGCTTGAAGAGGAGCTGGCCAGGGTCCAGGGCGAGAATCCACTCATTCACGTCTGCGTGGATGAGCGCATCGTAGGCGAGGTGATCTCGGCATGGACGGGCATTCCGCTGGGCAAGATGGTGAAGGACGAGATTACGTCGGTGCTCGATCTCGACGGCCAGCTCCGCAAGCGGGTCATCGGGCAGGACCATGCGCTGGCTGCAATCGCGCAGCGCATCATCACCTCTCGCGCGCGCCTGGACGATCCGGGCAAGCCGGTGGGCGTATTCATGCTGGTGGGACCAAGCGGCGTGGGCAAAACGGAGACCGCGCTTGCTCTCTCCGATCTGCTTTACGGCGGCGAGCGCAATCTCATCGCTATCAACATGTCGGAGTTCCAGGAAGCGCATACCGTCTCCACGCTGAAGGGAGCGCCTCCGGGATACGTGGGCTATGGCGAGGGCGGCGTGCTGACCGAAGCCGTACGTCGGCGTCCGTACTCGGTTGTGCTGCTGGACGAAATCGAAAAAGCGCACAGCGACGTGCACGAGTTGTTCTACCAGGTCTTCGACAAGGGCAATATGGAAGACGGGGAAGGACGCTCGATCGACTTCAAGAACTGCATCATTATTCTCACCAGCAACGCGGGCACCGATACGCTGATGAAGCTCACGGCCGATCCGGAGACCATGCCTGACAGCCAGGGACTGGCCGCGGCCATCAAGCCGGAGCTGAACAAGATCTTCAAGCCCGCCTTCATGGGGCGCATGATCGTCGTTCCCTACTTCCCGGTGCGCGACGAGGCATTGAAGAAGATTGTGCGGCTCAAGCTGGGCAAGATTCAGCGGCGCATCCTGGAGAACCACAAGATCACGATGGAGGTGGATGAGTCGGTGATCGAAGAAGTGGCCAAGCGCTGTACGGAAGTGGAGAGCGGCGCGCGCAACGTGGACAACATTCTTTCCAACACAATGCTTCCGGAGGTTTCGCGCCAGGTGCTCGGGCGCATGGCCGAGGAGGCTTCCATGGAGCGTGTGCGGATCGCAGTCGGCGCCGATGGCGGCTTTACATATGAATGGTAATCTCGCGACTTCTTCCATGCACCACAGGGGATGAGCGGGACGATTAGCTTGCGGCGGCTTAGGCCGCCGCGATCGAAGAATTTCGGCAGGCTATTATGTGCGCATTCGGACAAACCGATCGACTTCTTACCTTTACATGTGCTGCAGTGGGGGCAAATGATCTTCTGCCTGAGCACCTGAAGGGACGAGAGGGCATTTCGATAGATTTTTTATTTGAGCTGGATCTTCTTGCCGAGCCTTCGACCACGGTCGATCCAAAGGCCATCGTGGGATCGAAGTGCTGTGTCACGATCCAGGCCACCGATTCCGGCGACCTGCGTTACATCAACGGCTACGTGATGGGTCTGGAGATATATGGCGGCGACGAGGAGTTCAACCGCTACCGGGCCCAAATCGTTCCCAGTATCTGGCTGCTTACGCTCAACAAGAACACGCGCGTCTTTCAAGACATGACGGTGATCGACGTCGTCAAGGCAGTGCTTGAGCCATACGGAATCGCATTGACCGACAATACTTCTGGCAATCATCCGCAACTGGATTACTGCACGCAATACCGCGAGACCGATTTCAACTTTGTGAATCGCCTGCTGGAGCAGTTCGGCATCTTCTACTACTTCGACCACAGCAAGGATGATCATAAGTTCACTCTGCAGGACAAGTGCACCAGCCTGACCGATTGTCCTATACAAAGCTCCTTCCGCTACGCGCCGCAGGGCAGCAAGACCGAGGGTTTCTACGACTTCGTCTTCGACGAATTCAAGACCAGAAACGCCATGGCCACGGCTGTCTATACTTCGTGGGAGCATTCGTTCGTCGGACACAATGTCACCGTCGACAAGCTCTCGCTGAGCACACCTCTGGGCGATAACAGCAACGAAAACTACGATTACTCCGGAAGCGCTGCGGCCTACACCAACAAGACCGGCGCAGTGGCTGCAATGAAGACCCTTAACCAAGGATTCAATTCTGTTCGCGGACCCGCGGCCAACACGAAATCCGCATGGCTTGCCTCCGGAAGCTCAAATGCCGTCTGCCTGATGCCCGGTTACACGGCGACTCTGACACAACATCCGCAGTCGCCGCTGAATCAGAAATATCTGATTACGCTCATGGAGCACGAAGTGCAGCAGGTGCCCTCTTACCGGACCAAGGCGAAGGCCAATGCGCAGCCTTACAGCAATTTGTTCGCGGCCGTGCCGGCCTCGATCGTCTATCGTCCGGAGCTGAAGACTCCCAAGCCGACGGTCAATGGCATGCACACAGGGATTGTCGTGGTGCAGTCGGGCGAAGACTCGTACATGGATAAGTATGGACGCGTGAACGTGCAGTTCTGGTGGGACCGGCTACGCAAGGCCAACACGCCGGACAACACGCTCCTGCGCGTGGCGCAATCCTGGGCGGGCAAGGGGTGGGGCACATATTTCTGGCCGCGTGTCGGCGACGAAGTGTTGATCGACTTTATTGAAGGCGATCCGGATCAGCCGATCGTGGTCGGCTCGGTGTACAACGGCGTCAACATGCCGAAGTACGATCCGGCCGGACAGTACACGCTCTCGGGAATACTGACGCGCAGCTCCACAGGTGGCGGCGCGGCCAATGCCAACGAACTGCGCTTTGAAGATCTGGCCGGCAAAGAGCAGATCTACATGAATGCCGAGCGCGACTACGACCTGCACGTGGAGCACGACTGGCACACGCTGGTGGGCAACGAGCAGCACACCAAGATCACCACCAACCAGTTCGACGAAGTGGACGGCGACCGCCACTCTCTGGTGAAGGGCAAGCAGCTCGAAGAGGTGGATGGCGACGCGCATCTGAACATCAAAGGCAAGAATATCGTGCAGGTGGGCGGCGATCGCGAGCATACCGTCACCGGAAATCTGAAAGAGAGCATCGGACAGAACTCGAATATCAGCGTTAGTTCCAACCTGAATGAGCAAGTGGGGCAGAATTATTCGCTCACCGTCGGCCAGAAACAGGCGATCTCGGCAGGAATGAACTTCGACGTCTCAGCTCCGATGCAGATCTCGTTCAGTTGCGGTCCGAATACCATCGTCATGAGCCCGGAGGGCATCGGGCTCAACGGTGAAGGCGGGTTTATTTCTATCGGCCCGACTGGTGTCACTATTTCGGGCATGATGGTGATGATCAACAGCGGGGGCGCCCCCGTGACCGGATCGCCAGGCAGTCCGGAGAGCCCGCAGTCACCGAGTAGTTGCACGGCGCCCACGGCGCCCACATTCCCGGGAGACGGTCCGTATTCCCAACCGGCGTCAGGAAGCTAAGGAGAGAGACGAATCATGGGAATGCCGGCATGCACCATCACCAGCCAAACCGCACATGGCGGAGTCGTCATGGTTGGATTTCCGCAAGTGCTCATCGGCATGATGCCGGCCTCGCGCATCGGTGACATGCACGTGTGTCCCATGGTGACGGGCATCGTGCCACATGTGGGCGGCCCGTTCGTCCTCGGGTCGATGACGGTGTTGGTAGGCATGATGCCGCAGTCGCGGGTCACCGATCAGCTGGTCTGCGTCGGTCCTCCGGACGTCGCGGCGATGGGATGCGAGACCGTGCTGGTGGGCGAGGCTGGCGCGGGCGGTGCGGCTGGTGCGGTGACCGGAATCGCGGCCATGGGTGCGTCGGTGCCCGTGCAGCCTCCTGCAACCTCAACTTCACCGCAGCCCACCTCAACTCTGCAGCAGGACGGCACAATCCAGACCTCTGCACCTGCGGGCGGATCGCTACCTCCCATTCCGCTTTCCTCGCCCGGATTTCCCACGCTGCCCGCCAAGGACACGCCGAACTTTGCGAGTGCACAGCCGGTGAACCTGCCTCCTGGCACACAGCTCTACAGCACCGCTCCCAGCCCAGGCAGCTACTGGGCCACAGATCAGCCTGCCCAGCCCGTGGTTACCACGGTCACGGTGCCTCCCGAAGGACTCAAGGCCTGGATTGGCAATTCCGCGAGCCAGGGAGCCTTCGCCCAGGCAACGCAGGTCTACGTTCCGCCCGGCACTTTGCCAATAGTGAACCAATCCACGGCCAAGAAAGGTATCTTTGGCGAATTCTGCGCTGACCAGTTCATGCAGGCGCTCGGCTTCCAAAAGATGAACGGCCCCATGACGGAACTAACCGACAACCCGAAGGGACCGGGAATCGACGGTGTCTACAAAAACACCAATCCGCCGCCTGCCTATGCCATCGCCGACGCTAAATACGGTACCTCGAAACTGGGCAACACAAAAAGCGGCAAGCAGATGAGTCCTAAATGGATTGACCAGCGCCTGAATAAGGCTGTGGGCTCGCGAGCCGCGGATCAGATTCGACTCGCAAATCGCAGTGGGAACGTCAGTCGCATGGTGCTGAGTGTCGATCAGAGTGGCAAAGTGACACCAACAATCTTAGGGGCAGGGGAGCCATAGCAATGATGCTTCAGCCAGCAAAAAAAAGAGAACCTTTGATGGATCAGGCATACTTCGACGGCGAGGTCGAGTATCAGATTGGGTCTATCGATAGCTTGGAAGATGCACTCAAAGAACCCGCTCAGGGGTCGGCTGAGGATGAAGCGGTTTTTGTGTACTCCATTTTTCGCAAGCGCTACGAACTGCTCATTCTGCGTTACTCGCGCGGTGAAGACATTGCCGAGATCGCGCAAGGTTTTCCCGCAGTGATAGCCGCCTGGCAGCGGTACCTGAAGATGGAAGGCCGTCAGAGTGGCTCCCTGAATGAAGACATCAATGACTACGTTTGCGCCTTATGGCTCGTGTCCTTTGCCATCATCTTCGCGGCCAAGCCAGACGTCTTTGAGCGGCTGCTGCGGTGCATTGGCGCGCCCGGGCAGGATGCGCTGCTGGATAGGCTGGTTGCGACGCGGATTCCCAACTGGCCCATAGGGGCCGGACTCGCATTTCCCAAGCCATACGAAGCCCTGTTCCAGGCGATTGACGCATCGCCAGACGAAAGATCGACGCTTATCAAGAAGTTTCTGAAGGCCTGGTATCCAGCCATGGGATCGCTCGACGCGTATTGGCACAACTGCCACAAAGGCCCGGAAGGTGGAGGGTTTTTCGGTTACTGGTGTATTGAGGCCGCAGGAGTGGTTGCGGCTTTCAAGATCGACGATAGCGGGTTCCGCGACGCGCCATATTATCCGAAGGATCTGGCGAGTTTCGGCGCAAAACACTAAACCGCGGGTTAACGCAACAGTTGCAAACGGCACCTCACAGGACCTCGAGGTCATGAAGCGCGTTTCGCAGGTTTTTCGAGAGTGGCAAGATGACGACTCAAGATGCTGTTGTTTCGCCGGTCCTGGTCAATCGCTTTGCGGATGCCGTCGCCTTTTTTACAGGCGCCGTTGAGGATGCAGTGACTGAAGCTAGCCTGAATCCGGAATTTGCCGATACGCCACAATTACGGGTCTGGCAGCAGGCGTCGTCATTCATCCGGCAGCAGAACGCGTCCGTCCAGCATGGGCTGGCGCTTTACCTGATCGGCGAATTGCGTACCATCGTTTCGCTCGCGTCAGAAAAGCGTCACCTAGCCCGCGAGCTCGATGGCTGCGACTTGAACTTCGCCGGGCCCGATCGCGGCAAGGTCCTCGATCAACTGGAGACAGCGGTGGTGGTAGCTGCGTATCAGGTGTGCGCAGCCGCAAAAGTTCCGTAAACTGAGGCGGTTATCGGAACAAGGCACCCAAAACGGCGCGAGCAGCCTCCAACCAGTAATGGCAATCGCTCCGGAACTCGGAAAGGACAGTTGGGTCGCATCGCGTATGAGCGCCAACCCCGGACAACTCGCAGGCCAGTCGTCCGCCGCCCGCATCGGCCGATGGATCGTCCCGGCTATCCCTTTCGGATGGACGTGGGTGCCGGACTTCGGCATCCAAAAACGGGCCGAAGCAGTTGTTCCCAGCAACGTCTATCTGCGTGAAGATCAATTATTGGCGGGCAATCAGCTCGCGCTCTACATCCAGGCGCAGATCACCATTATGAAGAGCACCTTCCTCGATCCGGTGATCGCTGGCCCCGCGCCGCTTGCCTTTCCCGGCGCCGAAGAAGCTGCGATGCTCATGCTCAAACACCGCTCCATGCATCAGGTGACGGTCTTTCAGGTGCAGCATTACGTTCGCAACGGCAAGTGGATCGGCATTGCCACGCTCACCACGCTGGAATCTGAACTGCTCAAGGTGCGCGCCGACTTCGATCAGTTCATGAAACTGCTGCGCATTGAGCCGGCCGCCGGTTGAAACGACCGCTCGCGGTGTCTCAAATTGGCGCAGCTCGCCAAGATTGGCGTGCCCAACCGCGCTTCTACTGTGCATGGCCTCGGGTGCAGGCGCGTGCGGAATTCTGATACACTCTGAACAGCGCCATCAAGGGGTAAAACGCGCCAGGCCGCGCCCTTCCGATACGCTCTGCAACCCATGTTCGGGGAGTGGCTCAGCCTGGTAGAGCACCTGGTTCGGGACCAGGGGGTCGGAGGTTCAAATCCTCTCTCCCCGACCATTCTTCATTTTTCGCCCTTTTGAAGATCAAATTAAACGGCTTTCTATAAGTCGGATAAAGGCTTACGGCGTCAATAGAGCAGTTCAAAAGTACTTTTCTGAGCAATTCTGCTTGTTCCGCCGGTTTCCTCGTAAGGTAAAGGAAATAAGCCTTTTGTGCGAGTTCTAAAATCCTGTGTATATCGAGCAGCCGCTCGCTGAAAGTGTCCTCACTCAGCCCCAAAATCTGCGCTTTGATCCTCGATTCTTCTGTCTGCCAGTCGGCCTGCTTGCGCTGCCAGAACTCCTCTGAAATCTTGCCGTCAAGTTTGTCTGAATATGCCGCATCTATGCGGCTCTGCACCGTCGCGAGTTCACGCTCCAAACGCGCTCTCTCCTGGGCGACTTGAGATCGCGCCTCAACGTGCAAACGGGCCAGCGATGAATCGATGCTCTGAGCTACCTCTTCCGGAATGCTTATGTCACTGAGAAGCTGCCCCAGTCTTTCGGCAATCTCCGGCTCACGGAACCGGGGTAGGGCGCACTTGCCCTTATGTCCGGTGCATCGGTAGTACACATACTTGTTCTTCTTTAGCTCTGCGGTCACGGTCGAACCGTCGTGCGCACAGGTGAGCATTCCCCGAAATGCAATTTCATGCTTCCGGTATTTCGGTTTGTTATGGCGGCTTAAAGCCGACTGTGCCTGTTCGTATAGTTCAGGCCGGATAAAAACCGGTTGCGTGCCCCGGTAAGTTTGGCCGCTCCAGGTGAATTCACCGGCATAAAACCGGTTTGTGAGCATCTTGTGAAGGTTGGCTTTCGAGATGTACGTACCGGTCTGGCGCTTCAATTCCTTGGAAAGCGCAGAAAGGGAATAGCGTGCGGATGCGTACATCTCGAAGACGCGAGTCGCAATGCCGGATTTTTCCGGATGGATTTCGATACTACGCGAACCCGCAACGTTCCGGTATCCGAACGGCGCTCGTCCCGGATATGTACCCTGGGACGCCTTCTCGCACATCCCCTTCTTCACTTCTTCCCGCAGGTTTTCCGAATAATTTCGGGCCATGGCCAAGCGAATATCGTGCATGAATTTCACTTGGGATTTCGATCCTTTTGAGAGCGTCTCGCCTTCTTTCACAAAGTGGATTTCTATATCCAAATCTTCAAGCGTTAGGCAGTCCCGGAAGTTCCGGTAGAGTCTATCGGTCTTTTCGACCAGCAGGAGACGACAGGACCGGTTGCGTTTGAAGAATCCGACCAGTTCGGTAAACCGTTTCCGCCCTGCAGTTTTCGCAGATTCGATTTCGATAAAGTCACGTGCAATCTCGAAACCATTTTTCTCCGCATACGAGCGCAGGAGCTTCACCTGGGCTTCGATTGAATAACCCTCTTGCTGCTGCTCGCGGCTGGAAACACGTGCGTAAAGAACGGCTGTACGTGAGTTCATTTGGTGCCTTTCGTTTTACCGGCTTTCACCGCCTGCATGGCCCATCTCGCTTGAACCGCTTTTCGGGCCTGTTCACTGCGCTGTTCGGCGGTCAGATTCGCAGCGCGAGTCCGCCCGCCGATACGACCCTTTTTTCGGAAGAACTCTATAGCGGCTTCCGGTAACTTATGTCGAGTGCTCATACGTAGGGGTCGAGTATACACTCCGCGCGATGCTATGCGGCAAGCTGTTTTACGACGGATTCCCGGTATGTTTGAAAAACCGTTTCTGATGTAACCGGAAAGTCATTTTCGGGCTCCAGGAATGGTGCGTATTTCTTGCGCCAGCGAGCTGAATTTCCGCCGCTGTGCTCTGTTATCCAGCGGCAAAATTGCTGTTGTCCCATCTCTTCCTGAAGTTGGCGCAGACGCGTTCCTGAGAGCCACTCATCGAGGCCGCACTCTGAGATTGTTGGCACGCCCGCGCCGGTTCCTCTTGAAATTTCGATTCTGGCGAATGGGTTAAAGCCGGGAAGGTTCCGCAGTAGGGCGAAAGAATCGATCTGGATGGGAATCCGGTTGCCTCCGAATTGTTGCTCCAGTCTTGTTATCGTCGCATTTTCCGATATCCCGAACTCCGATTCGAGCGTAATTTCATCTGCATCCCGGCTTCTTTTGCGCCGGAGCTTTCGGAGCTGTTCGTTGTATTCGGCTACCTTATCGTACGCCCGGAAAATGTTTGGCCGTTTTCCGGCACTCAGCGTTTGAATTCCAACCTTACCGATACGTTGCGCTTTCAATGTGCCGATCTCGTGCCCTACGCGCTTGAATTTGACTCGCAGCCGACTGAAGAACCAGTCGATAGGAATCCCGAACATATCCGCGCAAAGATCGATACGCATGATTTCAAGGTCCAATATAGACCCTTCTATAGTGGATTCGATTTGTTCCACGAGTGCACTATAGCCCTTTGTCCCAGTGTCCAGCAGTTCAAGCTTGTGTTCGCCTTCGTGCGGATCGTGCTCGTCTCGCTTGAGACTATAGTGGAGCAAAGCATCCATACCGATTGGCCGGAGATCAGTTACCCAGGAATACCGGCCCGATCCCATGGTGCGCGTACTGTTCTCAAAGTGGCGGCTCTCAAGGATGAATTCACGAACACGAGGTTGGAAAAGAGTCATCCTTGGCAACCGGAGTTCGAGCTTATCGATCATGCCCGCCACGCAGATTCGTCAAATTGACGCGAGTTGCAGGCTATTAGACAGAGCCTGCAACCCGGCGCGGCTTTGCAGGCCCGGCTGGCCTCCCCTCCCGATGGAATCGCGCGAACCACTTCTGCCCGATAGCCTTCTCCGGCGAGGTTGCTTTTGCGTTTCATCGGTTCGGTTCCATTGCGGTCTCGACCGAAGAGAGTGCTTCACGGTCCCATCGATCCAGCGTTCGGAAGAATGCAATCAGGTTGACGAGGTCCGGTTCGCCCAGCGCGATGAAATCCGCTGAATCCGATTGCGCCGTTTGAGGGAAAGTGCCCAGCGCTTCGCGCTGGGCCCATAGGGCGGGGCTCTGCCCCGCACCCCGGCCAGTTTTAGGCTGAGTGAGCCCCGCTTCGCGGTGCCTGAGGTTATCTTTGGAGTGGCGTATAGAGGGGATTTGGAATGGTGGGCGAGCCGCTGGCTTTCGGCCAGCCGTTGCTGGAGATGTAGGCCGTCTCAGCCCCGGATCGGACTGGCGAACCGATTGCCCGGATTTTCGCCGTGCCGCACTCCGCTCGCCCATTCTGGCAAATTGCGAAGCAACCAACTGAGAGTTCGCGTCGGAATTTGTTCGCTTTTGCACATGGCTAATATCGCCCACATAATCAATAAAATAAAGGAGTTCCTCGTATCTAATTCATGATTCGATTGCATATTCGAGGGACTAACGGTATAAGCAGGAATTGTTATGAGGGAAAGGCCGCACAATCCGGTGGGTTGCAAGGATGCCAAATTTTACGATGACCTTGTGAATCGCGTTGCTAGATTGGAAATCAGGCTTGAGAAGTTGGCAGCCGAGGTCTATCCAGGAAATCTTGACGAACTCTTTGTAGAGCCGATACGGCGGCGAAAAGGTAGAAAGCCCAAACTGGAGACTGAAGAATTACTCAGACGACGCATGAATCTAGCGGCATGGCTGGAGCAGAATTGGCCGCACTTTATCATTCCGTTTAACAAGTCTGACAAGTCCGGTGATCCGTCGGAGGCTCTTGACGCAATTGTGGCCGTCAAACAGCACGCAATGCACGCAATCAGACAACCGCACTTTTACGAGTCTCCGAAAGCATATGAAAAGGAACTGCGAGCGTTTTTTCAAAGCGGACGGTTTCATGGAAACCCAAGAAATTTGTCTGCTGCGATGGCTGGATTACCGGAATTGAGTTGGAAGCGGTCGTTTGACAGATGTGCGAGTCATCCCTACAAAACCGGCTATATGACCCAGGTATATAGAGACCACATGCGCCGCAAATTTACAGACCGGCTCAGAGAATTGGAACAAGCCAAAACCGTCGCAGAAATACGCACCATTCTCAAACGCTCACGCACTAATGATGCCGTATATCTCGCTCTCAAGGCGCAGCCTGAGAATGTGAAGGAATGGCTTGATGCAGGCAGACCGATTGCAATGAGCCCCCGGAGCAAAGATAGCCCACTTGCCCGTAAATTGCATAAGTCGTAACGAGACGGTTCCCATCGACAATTCCGACACTGAGCATGCGAGTCTTCGATCGGCCGGATTACGATTACCGTGACCGCATGATTGTATAACCGTCGCGACCCGAGACTTGAGCAAAGTGAAAATTCTTGCTTGACAGCATTCGTCGCCCGTAGTTAACTTGCAATCAATAAATGCTTCCCCCTCTGGCACGTAGTTCTTGAAAAGCGCTTGATCGCGGCGGCGAATTAAAACAGCTCGCATTTCGCGCCACACTAACAACCTCTGTAATGAAAATTACCGAACAGGATAGCTGTTGCCCTGCCACTTTGCAGTAAATCGGTCAGATCGTCAAAGTCAAATAGAGAGGTACGAGAGGATGAAACATTGCCTGGGCCCGCTGCATCAACCACAATCGATTGGAAGTTCACTCGCAAACAAACACGCGACAAGCTCCATTACTTAACCACGAAGGCACGGCACTACTATAGTTCGCGACAGGAGCCAATGACAATGAGAATTCCCATGTCTGCCTTTTTCGCACTCGTTTTTTTGCTTTCTACATGCTCCCACGCACAGATCACCAATCTCACAGACCAGACCTCTACACCTATTCCCGATGTAGGACACGACTATATTAAGATGCTTAACGAAACGGTTAATCCAGCGAACGGCTCCGTAAGCTTGGATTTAAAATTCCCGACTCCGCCCCAAGGCGTCGGACCAGCTATTCCAGTGGGAGTATTCTACTCATCGAATCAAACCTACACGATGGCTCCGATATCGGCAAGGCCTGGTTGGGAACAAATGCAGGGTTCACAAACGTATGGCTCCGGTATTGCCGGATGGTCGATCCAAGGCCCGTATCTTTCGTCGACGACCTCGGTTGACAGTCAAAATCCTTCCCCGTTCCAAATGCATTACTGCTATTACCAAACGAACTTTGTCTTTGTTGATAGAAGCAATAATGCTCATCCGCTCGGTTTGGCCTGGCAACCTGACACGCAGAATTGTGGTGGAGTTAATCCACCTCCATCGTCTGTGACGACGGGCGGCGACGGTATCGTGACCGCAACCATGAATAGCTCCAACACGGTTATTACTGAAGAGGATGGTACCCAGTACACCTTCAACACTCCGTTTGCTGCGAGCACCGCCGGCAATACGACGATTTCGGTCCCCACTTTGGTGACGGATGCACACGGAAACCCAGCGATTGAGACGTTTTCTACGAACGCGTTAACAAGCGGCGGAGGAGTCGCAGTCACTCTCCCCTCTGAAGTCACAGTGAACGGTCTCGGGACACCATATTCACTTGGCTGGTCGAATGGGTCCGGCCAATCCACAGGATCGTGGAAAACATCTTTTGTGCAGGTAGTGAGTGATGGAGACGCCACCTGCTACGGGATTCCGACGATAAATGCGGCCAGTGGAGGCCTTGGCGGTGTTACGCTCCCAAATTTGCAATCGTATACGTTTGAGTATGATCCGGATTACGGAACCTTGAGTTCGATCACATATCCGACGGGTGCAACAATCACTTATACGTGGGAAATTCCAAGCTCGCTGGACAGTGCGACAAACTGGACCGATTCCGAGGGTGGGTCATCACTTGGCTGTGTCTTCAAGTATGGGACGCCCCACGTGGAGACGCGCACCGTAAAGTACGATGGCGTAAACGCAGCCCAAATACAGGTGTTCAGCTATCTAACCTCATGGGATACCACCACGCCGTACCAGTGGGACTCAAAGACGACAACCGTCGTTACGTACGACTGCACGAGAGGAAGCAGCCCTGCAAGTTGCTTGACGACCGCCCCACATTTCAAGACGATCTATACCTACTTGCCATGTTCGTGTGGGCAGTATGGAAACAACGACCCGGATCATTCAAGTATTTCGTACTATGCGACAATTAATCAAGGCGTAGTCACGGCATACAGCGTGGGGTCCAGCTTTCTTCCACCACAGATTCCGTTGGAGAGCCAGATTCAGTACTACGACTGGAACGGCGATCTTCTTAGGACAGTGAATAAGCAGATGAGTCTATACGCACTTATAAGTGAACAGACCGTCATTCATTCGAGTGGCCAAGTGTCGTATACCACTTATCCCAGTTCTTGTGGGTTGACTATCCCCGGCGAGGAACTGGATTACGACTTTGGACCGGGAGCATACGGGACACTCCTGCGTGAGAAGTTGCTGACAAGCGCCACAGGGTATACCGGGAGACTGCTTAATGCATGTATCCCATCTATGTCGCAAACCTTCGGTTCCACGGGTTTGGCAGCGCAGACAAGTTATGTGTATGACTTTCCGTTGAATGATGTGACGTCGGCAACGGCCTGCCTGCTTCCGTCAGGCAGCTGCTCGTCGGGGTCTCCAGTGACCACATACTCGTACGACAGTACTGGTAGAGTGATCAGCGAGACGGATCCGTGCGGGAATGGAAGCTGTTCCGACGTTATTGCGGGAAGTGGTGCAATTGCCGCTCCGACGCCATCGAGCCAATGTTCTAACGGAGCGTCAGGGACACCCGGCCTCCATACAACGACGTTTTCGTATCAATGCCTCAACTCCGGAGGTGTAAGTGGAGCTGCGGAGATCAGCTATATGTATGGGATTCAGCCGCCGCCAACAGGAGCAGGCGTGAATCACGGCACTGTGTTCGGCTATAACGCAGCGATCGGACAATTGACATCGGCAACAGACGCGAATGGCAACACGACGTCCTATCAGTACAGCGATCCGCTGGCGCGGTTGACTGCCGCAATTGGTCCCCAGGATCCGAACAATGGGAACCAGAGTGCCAAGACAACGTACTCCTACTCTGATACTGCTCCTTCACCCAATACGACTACATCGCTGCTGCTAGATACGGCAGGACAGAAGAAGACCGAAGTCGCGACGGAGAATGGCCTGGGATCGGTGCTTTCTGTAAGCACATCGGATCCTAGCGGGCCGGACAACGTAGTGACCACATATGACGGGATGGGGAATGTGCTAACCGCTTCGAATCCCTACCGCTCGGTCTCCGATACAACTTACGGCGTCATCTCTTACACCTATGACGCGCTGGGAAGGAAGATATTCGAGTTGGCGCAAGACGGAACCAGCCGGAAGCAATGGTGCTATGACGGGCAGCCGTCCATGGGGCAAACCAATTGTCATCCTCACCTGGGAAGTGTGACGACGGGTACCTGGGTGGACTACACCGACGAGAACGGGAACAGTTGGCAGATGACCTATAACGCGCTGGGACAGCTTACTGAAGTTATGGAGCCGAACGGAGTTAATCAGACGCCTTCGATGGAGACCGACTATACGCATGATGCGTTGAACAATCTAACAGGTGTGACACAGTGGGGAGGAGCTCATGCCTCAGCTGGGGCGGTGAGTAGAGGATTTAGCTACGATAGCCTGTCACGTCTGTTTTTGGCTACGAATCCTGAGAGCGGTGCCACAACATATACCTACGATGCCAACGGCAACGTGGCGACGAAGAAGACGGCCGCAGTCAACGCGACTTCTGGCACACAAACAATCGGATACTGCTACGATGCGCTGAACAGAATAACTTATAAGTTCTATTCGGCCTCGTACAGTTGCAGCAGTCCTGAAGGTCCAGCCGTATCATACTCTTATGACACTTCTGGTGTTACCGGAGCACAGAACGACATTGGCCGTCTGACCGAAGAGAAGTCATGGGCTGGAGGTACATTGGTGTCGGATCGCCAGATGTACTCGTACGATGCGATGGGGAGGTTGCTCAATGAGAATCAATATTCTTATGCGGGCTTGGCGAGTGGGAAGCCTTATCCGGTGGCATATCAGTACGATCTTGCGGGTCATTTGATTGCCTCGACGGATGGAACGAAGCCACCGCCGTCTCAATATACCCCTCCCTCGTGCAATAGCGGCTCTGCTCCGACCTGGACGTCGCTTTTCTTCTTTAACTGCTACGACGGAGCGGGCCATTTATCCAGCTTGACTGCGAACTGGAGCGATCCTACGCACCCGCCGAATCTCTTTAACTCACCCAGTTATGCAGCCTTCGGCGGATTGAGCCAGGCATCCTATGCAAATAGCCTTATCCTCACGCGGTCGTACGATAGTCGGCTTCGGACGATTCAAGAGCAAGATTCGTCGAGCGGGTCTTCGCCGGCAGCCGGTTCTGCAACGGTGACTATCGTTGGCTCTGAGGCGGGACATTGAGCTACGAACATTTGTGCAGTCCTGGGGCGATGATCGAAGTTGAATTGTATTCGCTGATTTTGAGCAGTCGAGAAAGCGGTTCAAGATGAGTGGTGCGCGTCTGGATAAATCAAATTGCCTCGCGAGAGCACGGCGGAATGTCTTCAAGGTCGCTCTTCTTTCATGCTGGCTGGCAGGGGCTAATTGGGCTTATGCCCAAATTCAGTTTCCAGTGCCGGGAGATATAGACACGATAGCAGGTACCGGCGTGCAAGGTTACGCAGGAGATAGCGGCCAGGCTACCAGCGCCAAACTCTACTATCCTGTAGGTATTGCGTTGGACTCTTCTGGAAATGTCTATTTCGCGGACGAGGAAAACAATGTTGTCCGCAGAATAACAGCTTCGACGGGAGTCATCTCTACCGTTGCTGGTAACGGAACTCAGGGGTATACGGGAGACGGTCAATCTGCAACGCAAGCAAAACTGAACCAGCCTCAAGGCGTTTACGTTGACTCATCGGGGAATATATATATTGCGGATTCTGGCAATAATGTCATCCGTGAGGTCTCGGGAGGCATCATCAACACCATTGTAGGCAACGGAACACCATGCACTCAAAAGACGGATGCCTATGGAGATGGTTGTCCGGCCACTCAAGCCACGTTGTACGGTGTTGGTGGCATCACGGTGGACTCGTCAGGGAATATTTATTTGGCGGATTCGGGACGGGGCAGGATTCGCGTGGTGTACTCATCGGGAACGCTGATGAACGTCTCGAACCCACAGCAAGGACATATCTACGTAGTCGCCGGAGGTGGATCGGGATGCAGTGGGAGCACCGATTCTGTAGGGGACGGCTGTGTCGCAACGAGCGCGATGCTATCTGAGCCGGTTTTTATCATGCTGGATTCTTCCGGCGATCTCTACATTTCCGACACATACAACAACCGCGTTCGCGAGGTGAATGCCTCGACGGGCATCATCACCACGGTCGCAGGGAACGGCACACAGGGATACGCAGGCGACGGCGGGGGCGGGGTGAATGCGGAGTTGGATCACCCAATGGGCCTGGCGCTAAGCGGGGGTGGCAATTTTTATATTGCCGACAATGCGAACTGTGTCGTCCGGGAGCTATTCGCCGCGACCGGCAATATCTACACCGTAGTCGGCAATCATGTTTGCGCCTCTTCGGCAAACAGCGGGTCCGCAACCGGCGCAGAGTTGCGTTATGCGCCTGGTGTTGCGCTCGACAGCTCGGCTAATCTTTATCTCACCGACACGGAGGGCAATCAAATCCATGCGGTAGTCAGACAAGTGCCGACGCTGGCTGTCACATGGTCTCCCACTTCTCCGGCGAGCGGTCAGGCGGTCACGTTTATCTGCTCGGCAACTTACAGCGGGCAGCCGGTCGTCAATGGAACAGCCCTGACTTTATGGCTGGATGGGACCAATGTTGGCACGGCTGCCACCACGTCTGGATCGGCGACCTGGACGACCTCGACTCTCGCTGCTGGGCAGCATGATATCCGCTGCGCCTCCGGCGACTCTAGCTACGAAAGCGCCCAAGTCGATGTTTACCCAACGGTTGTTACCCCGGATTCGGGTACGGTCTCTTTGACCGTTAGCGGAACTACGATTGCAACCACGAGCTACGGGCCGGGATCAACGCCCGAAACAGTTGCCGCTGGCTTGACGGCGAATACCTCGGTCGCTTCCGTTAATGCAGTTGGGGCTGTGCTATACATAACCGCCAATCCCTCTTATGGAACCCAGGATTACTCGTATTCCGTGGTATCTACAAGCAATGCCGGGTTCAATCCGCCATCTTTTACAGGTTCTCCTGCCAGCGGAGATTTGGAAGGAGGGTCAAGCAATGGTGGCTCATCACAGCCCATCTATAGCTACTCCATCTCAGGGGCATCGAACCCCAACTGTTCGTCGTCGAGTTCTGGTTATGATCCCGATGGAAATGTGATTTGCTTTATTGATTCCGTCATGGGCACATGGTCGTTCGGCTATGACTCGTTGAACCGGATAACCCAGGGAACCCCTTCATTGGGCGAATATTATGGACTGCAGGCGACATGGGGCTATGACAGTTTTGGCAACCGGACGAAAGAGAATCTCAGTGGCGCGCTACAGCAGAACAGCATTGTGCCAATCCCCGCCAGTACTGCTGCTACGTACGATACAAATAACCACGTATTGACGGCTGGCTCAGACTTTCCGCCCAGTTACGATGCGGCGGGTGATGTGATGTGCGATAGTCTGAATGCGAATACGACACCCAGCCAATGCGTGAAAGGGAACCAGTATTTTTACGATGCTGAAGGCCGGATATGCGAGGTCTATACGGTCATGGGTGGAACCATGACCGGCTATCTGTATGACGCCGAAGGGAACCGAATTGCCAAAGGGACTGTGCAGCATTGGGGTAGTTGTGACCCGGCAGCAAACGGATTTGAGATGAACACCGAGACGGACTCTGTTCGCGGGCAGGGCGGCGAACAGATGGCCGAAGAAGCGATGGATGCCAACGGCAATATGGCCTGGCAGCACACGAATGTCTGGGCTAACGGGACGCTCATCGGCACCTACGATAGCAACGGCCTGCATTTTTACCTCAACGATTGGCTGGGGACGCGCCGTGTTCAGACCGACTATGAAGGCGTAACCGAGCAGACCTGCTCCAGCTTGCCCTATGGCAATGGGGAAACCTGCACCACGCCGTTCCCGACAGAGAATCTGTTCACCGGCAAAGAACGCGACAGCGAATCAGGAAATGACTACTTCGGGGCCAGGTACTATGCCAGCTCCATGGGACGGTGGTTGTCGCCTGACTGGAGCGCGAAAGCGCAGGCCGTACCGTACGCAAAGCTGGACAATCCGCAGTCGCTCAATCTTTACAGCTATGTGTTTAACAACCCTATCTCGCATCTTGATGATGATGGGCATGAAGTCATCACCGTTCAGCTTCGGGCGTACATCCCTCAAGCAAGCGTTGGCCCCTATTTAGGTGATAATCGTGGGCCTACTGCATCGCAATTCGTTAACTCTCGAACTGCAATTACTTTGACCATCGAAACCGATCCATCGATATCGGCGAATCCACTGCTTTACAACTCTGGTGGGCTTGCAGGCTTATCAGTCAACAGTGTCACCGGCAACACTGCAACACAGACGGTGGGGCTGCCAACAGCGCAGGTAAGTAGAGATGCTAATGGCAACGTAGTCATTAACGTCCAACAGAACGCCGCTAATCCATTGCCGGACCCGCAAGCTTTGACTCCTGGCATCAAGAGCGATCTCACGGTCAATGTTCCGGTCAATGGGAGTTCAGTGACGACCTCTGGCACGGTTTCTGGTGCTCCTGCCTTCGAGTTGAACGTACAAACGCCCGGAAACTCAACGACGAATATCCCTCTACAAAGCAACCCGCCGACTAACCCAATCGCGTTTGGAGCCGCTCTAACTCAGACGAACCAACTTCCCACGACCACCACACCGTTACCCGCGCCATGTCAAGGGAGCAACTGCCACTAATGACAGATCAAATAAAAATGGTTCCTACAGTGTTGCCTGCGCTCGATATCGTGGCGTCGGTTGGAGTCCTCGTTGGGCTTCTACCGCTGACAGGTGCTCTACCAGGCATCGCAGTCCCTGCTTTTCCTCTGGCAACTGCGCTGTGGTTCACTTGTGGTCTTGGTGGGGCGTTCCTACTTCTCGCAACAGGCCCAAGGTTGCTGCTTCAAGGCCCGTCTTTACCGCTGTACGTTGTAGCGTTCGCGGTGCTTCTTGGAGCGGCTGGGACAGCCCGTCTTCACTGGGCGGGTTTTGGAAATCTGATCGACGACTGGCTAGTGATGGCGCTTGTCGTGGGGGGTATGCTTCTCCTCCTCCGAGGCCCTGCGGCATGGGGCATAGTCGGAGGACTCTGGAGCGGCTTGTTGCTCGGAGCTTGGTCTGGCGTCTTGCTCTACGGTTACTTCACCACTCCGACAAGAATCTTCTCTAAGTTCCTACCGTTCCAGTGCGCCGCCAGCATCCTAGCTATCGTTGTGGCTTTGATGCACATGCGTTTTCGCTATAAGCAACTGTTGTGAGGTAGCTACCACTACGATGCTGGACTCGTTCAGCTACGATTGCAATCCAAGCTTTGTGCATCAGTGCATTTTAAAAGCGTCTCGTTATACCGGCAAAGAACGAGACTCAGAATCAGGACTCGACTACTTCGGGGCCAGATACTACGGGAGCAGTATGGGCCGCTTCATGAGCCCAGATCCGTCGGGGTTAGTCTTCGCATCGTTTGCAAACCCTCAAAGCCTGAATCTGTACAGTTACGTTCAAAACAATCCGCTTAGCAATATCGATCCCACCGGCCTTGATTGTGCGTATGTAAATAGCTCTGGTGGATACGACCACATGGATCAGCAAATCAGTTCCGGTGACTGCGGGAAGTCCGGAGGGTATTGGGTTAACGGTGGTTTGCAGAATGTGCAGATCGACCAGAAGAACAACTCGATCACTCTAACCGGTATCACCGGCGCGGATGGAAGTGGAACCTCAACCGCTTCGTATCAGCTTCAGACCAATTGACCTGACCCCATTCTCCGTCCGTTTTGGTGTATGAAATCATAGCCCAATTTCTTTTTGTGTTTCGCCTTCCTGGTTGGATATTTCTGGGCAGTGGAGCAGCCGGGTCAAGGCCGGAGCGAAGCGGAGCCCGTCAGGGC
>DATAVZ010000034.1:0-73824 GCA_036267475.1 Occallatibacter sp. | reverse complement strand
GAGCCCCACACGGCTCACTTCGAGTGCGTATAGAAGCCCGAGATGAATCCAAAAGACAACCGCAACCGCAAAAACAAAAACACCAATGAGGAAAAAAACAAAAACACCTTGACTACAGCAGCCGTCTCATAGAAGCCTCTGTGGCATCCTTCGCATACCTCATCGATCGTTTTCGCGCGCATCCAGCAATTCGCCGAAACAAGATTGATATTCATCTTCCGAAAATGCGATAGCGACCGTGGCACCGCGGCACGCGCAGCCTGTACCATCGACTCATGCCCCCATTCCCCGCGGGTCAAACTCTGCTCGTCGACGCCGACGATACGCTCTGGGAGAACAACATCTACTTCGAGCGCGCAATCGCGGCCTTCATCGGCTATCTCGATCATCGCGAATACACGCCCGCCCAGGTGCGCCACACCCTCAACGCCGTCGAGCGAGAGACCATCCTGGCCCACGGCTACGGCCTCTCCAGCTTCACCCGCTCGCTGGTCGACTGCTACCAGCGGCTCAGCCCCGCGCCGGTCACTGAAGAACATCTCGAGCGCATCCGCGGCTTTGCCCGCGCCATCTCTGACCAGGAGATCGAGTTGCTGCCGCATGTGCCGGAAACGCTGGCCTGCCTCGCCGCGCGCCATCGCCTCATCCTCATGACCAAGGGCAACCAGGCCGAGCAGGCCGGCAAGCTGGCCCGCTCCGGACTTGCGCAGCACTTTTCCGCCGTCGAAATCGTGCCCGAAAAAGACCCCGGCGCCTATCGCCAGGTCATCGCCCGCCACGAGCTCGCGCCACACACCTCATGGATGCTCGGCAACAGTCCCAGAAGCGACATCAACCCCGCGCTCGCCGCCGGCCTGCATGCCGTGTTTCTGTTTCACAAAGACACCTGGGTGCTGGAGCACGACGAAGTGTCGCCCGCTCCACAAGGCCAACATCTCATCGAGCTAGATTCCTTCGCCGAGCTGGGCGAAATATTTTAACCAGCCCGCGACCCGAACATCCAAAGCAAACCGTGCAGGCTAAGCCTGAAGGGCGCGAGCTTCAGCTTGAGCGCTACGGGCTTCAGCCCATACATCAAGCCCCGCAAAATCAATGTGGCTTTAGCCCCCGAGGGACTGCTGGCTGCCAAAAGAAATCTTGAGGGAATGCACCAAGCATCAGGGCACGACTTCAGTCATTCCGATAAGGGCTTCCTACTCAATCTCCGGCTTCAACCCCTGCCGCGCAAATCCGCCGCGACTCATTTCCGCTCATCCTGTGAGAAAATAATCATGGAACGGTTCTCGAGCGCGGCCAGCTTCGGCGCGCTGCATTCACGCGGCAATCCATATCCACCGGTGACTCGCTCATGCGCGCCGTCACGGCAGGTGCGCAGCAACCGTAACTACTTTCAGGACTCAGGAAACAATGATCAGCGTCAGCAACGTCACCATGCGCTACGGCTCCAAGGTGCTCTTTGAAGAGGTGGGCACCGCCTTTACTGAGGGCCGCCGCTACGGACTCACCGGCCCCAACGGCGCCGGCAAGTCCACTTTCATGAAGATTCTCACCGGCGAGCTCGAGCCGCAGAAGGGCACAGTGGTGCGGCCGCGCAAGCTCGGCGTGCTGCGCCAGGACCAGTTCGCCTTTGACGCCTATCGCGTCATCGACACCGTGATCATGGGCAACCGGCCCCTGTGGGCCGCGCTCGAAGAGCGGGACCGCATCTACGAAAAGCCCGAAATGACCGACGACGACGGCATGCGCCTGGGCGAGCTCGAAGGCATCATCGGCGACGAGGACGGCTACACCGCCGAGAGCGACGCGGCCATTCTGCTCGACGGCCTCGACATTCCCGTCGACGTCCGCGAGCGCAAGATGGGCGAGCTGCAGGGCGGCCAGAAGGTGCGCGTGCTGCTGGCCCAAGCGTTGTTTGGCAAGCCCGAGGCGCTGCTGCTGGACGAGCCCACCAACTACCTCGATCTCGAATCGATCCACTGGCTGCAGGACTTCCTGCTCAAGTACGACGGCACCCTAATCACCATCTCCCACGACCGCCACTTCCTCAACTCCGTCACCACCCACACCGCCGACATCGATTACCAGACCATCATCGTCTACACCGGCGGCTATGACGACATGGTGATGGCCAAGACCCAGATCCGCTCCACCCTGGAACAGCAGAATGCGCAGCGCGATAAAAAGATTGCGCAGCTCAACGAGTTCATCGCCCGCTTCGCCGCCGGCACCCGCTCCTCGCAGGTCACCAGCCGCCGCAAGGAAGTGGAGCGCCTGCAGACCAACGACCTGGCGCGCTCCAACATCCAGCGCCCCTTCATCAAGTTCGACCAAGTGCGCCCCAGCGGCAAGCACGTGCTCGAATTCAAGCACCTCACCAAAATCTACGGCGACACCACGGTGCTCGACGGCTTTTCAGCCAACCTGCTGCGCGGCGAAAAAATCTGCCTCATGGGCCGCAACGGCGCTGGCAAAACCACCCTCCTCAAGTGCCTGCTGGCCAACTATCCGGGCCTCGCCGACGCCGGCTTCACCCTCGACTCCGGCTCTGTATTCTGGGGACACGAGGCCCACATCGGCTACTTTCCGCAGGACGTCGGCTCGACCATCGAGCACGGACTCACCGTCTCCGAGTGGCTGCATCGCTGGGACCCGGCCGCGCACATGGAAGACATTCGCGGCATTCTCGGCCAGATGCTGTTCAGCGGCGAAGAAGGCGCCAAGCCCACCAAAGCGCTCTCCGGCGGAGAGCAGGCGCGGCTGGCCTTCTGCAAGCTCATCCTCACCAAGCCCAACATCCTCATCTTCGACGAGCCCACCAATCACCTCGATCTGGAATCCATCAACGCGCTCAACATCGCCCTGCAGCGCTACGAGGGAACGGTGCTGCTGGTCACCCACGACCACGACCTGATCGATGAGGTAGCCACCCGCCTGTGGAACTTCAGAGAAGAAGGAATAGAAGACTTCCAGGGCCCCTACTCAGAGTGGAAGGGCAAGCACAACTAACTATCGAAATCATACGCATCAAAAGAGCGTCCCCGGGTCGCCATGTTGTTCCTAGGCTCCACGCCAACGATCCGGTAGGCATTAGCAACTCCAAGCTCATTCGTCTGGCTTGGAACGCGCTCAACATGAACGAGCGACAAGGACGCAAGCAAGCTTATCGCAGTCTTAATTCTCGTGCGTTCAACTCCGCTATAGTCGGATATTTTGTCGTAGCTGATATGTGCCATGTTGGTCCGTCGGTTACGCATCGCTACAAAGAGGAAGAATAACTTCAGAGCATTCAGCTCCGCTACGCTTCGCAACTTAAAATCCTCGAAGACAGCGATGCGGCTCGAAGAGTACAGACTTCTGGCAGACAGCATGGCCCATCCGCCCGCCCAGTCAAAGTTAACGAGCTTAAAGGTACTCCGCCCCTTTGGCGCTCGCTTGACGACATCGAGGCGCTCCAAGACATCCAGACCATTCGACAACTTCGCGCGGCTAAGGCAGGCCACCCTGCAAAGGTCGTCGTAGGTGAGCTTGGCAACCCCGCTCTCCTGGTCTGCAGCGTGAGCGATTGCGACCAGCGCCATCAAGGCCGCCGTGTTGTTTGAACCGTCGCCTCCGACGCCCCAACACAGATTCCTTAGGCCGCGAACGTTGATCCAACGAGACGGCAAACGGACCCAGTCCGGCTGTTTCATCAGCGTGGGCCCTTAGTAACTAAGACGACCGCATAAATTGCGTATGCCGCGAGCGCAAACCCGGCCAGAAGCACAACTGCCACAAGTGCTTCAAATGGCATCTCGCCGATGATTCTTGAAAAATCGCTCAATTCCTTCACGATCGCTCCTCTCCCCGCCGTGGGGTTAAATCCCTACCACCAAGGCCAATTTCTATTTTTGAGGAGACGTACTATATGATCTAGTAACAGTATAGGTAATATATCGCGACAAATTCCTGTAATCTTTTATTTCTAGATAAGTTACATCTCTACAAAGAATTCATTCGAGTTCCTAAAACAGTTCATAAGGGAGGCTTCGCGGACTGAATCGGCCGGGCGCCCCATCTTTGCGACTTGTTTCTGGCGCAGGTGGGGATACCACAGTCCCCAAACCCACCGGCCAGAAAGGCCCCCAGAGGTAGGCATCAACTATCGCACTTCCCACCGCAACGGGCAGAACTCCGCCAGCCGCGTAAAGTCCCGCGCATTCGCCGTAATCACCGTAATCCCGCTCCGCGCGGCGCTCGCCGCAATCAGCGCGTCGTTGGTCAGCCGCGCTTTTCCAATCTGCTCATAGCCGTACTTCCGCCCTACTGCCGCCAGCATTTTTCCGCTCCGCGACCAATCGCCCAGGCTTGGCACCAGCATCCTGCGCGCACGCGCGAAATCCCGCTCCAGCTTCTCCACAATCCGCTGATCTCGCGCACTCGTCCCCGCGTACAGTTCCTCCATCACCACAGCGCTCAGCCACAGCGGCTCTTCCCGCGCCCAGCGCTGCAACGCCAGCGCGGCATCGCCGCCGGTCCTCAATGCCCTGATGTAAATCGACGCATCGAACAGAATCGGCATCGCCTACGCGTCCAGCGCTCCAAACACATCCCGGATCGCAGTGCCGCTCTTCAAGAACCTCCGGTTGGCCTCTGCGACCAGCCGGTTGCGCTCGATCTCGGAGATGGCCAGATCCAGCGCCCGCTCTACGGTCTCAGTTTCCGTGGCCGCCTCCAGTATGCGCTGCGCACGCTTCAACTTCACCGCATCCAAACGGAAATGTTTGTGTACAACCTGGCTTCCGATGGCTCCCATGCGCTCCCCCTGTGCCGTGTCCTGCAGTCAATGTACACCAATTCGATAAAGATGAACATGGGCACGGCTGCCGAATCGGCTCATCGGAGACCTTCACTTACGCCCGTGTTCGCGCCACTTCCGCATCCACCTCGTCATACTGCCGCGCCGGTCCCGTCCATGCATAATCGCGCGCCATGCTGTTGCGCATCAGCTTCGTCCAGCCTTCCTTGTCCTTGAAAGCCGCCAGCGCCCGGCGTGCGATGCGCATCACCATCGCACTCTATAATGAAAACCATCCCAATACCGGGAGATGTTCTTGATCAATTCCAAGCCCGACGGCTCTGATCGTTCCTATCGTCCCGATATCGATGGAATTCGCGCCATTGCCGTCTTAAGCGTCGTTCTTTTTCATGCCGGAGCACCATTGGCGACCGGCGGCTTTACCGGCGTGGATATCTTCTTCGTCATCTCCGGTTATCTGATCGGCGGTCATATCTTTTCCGCGGCGAGCGCCGGCAAATTCAGCTTTCTGGGTTTTTATCAGCGCCGCGCCAAGCGCATTTTGCCCGCGTTCTACGGCATGCTGCTGTTCACTGTTGTGGCTGCGCTGCTGCTCATGTCGCCGCACGAGGCCCGTGTCTATGCGATCTCGGGGGTCGCGGCCACGCTTTCGGCCAGCAATATCGCCTTCTGGTATCACACCAACTACTTCGAAACATTCCCAAATCTCTATCCACTGCTGAACACCTGGTCGCTCGGCGTGGAGGAGCAGTTTTACGCCGTCATTCCGCTGCTGATGGTGCTGCTGGCGCGGATTCGCCGCGGCCTGGTGCTGCCCTCGATCCTCATCGTGTGCGCGCTCTCGTTTTCTCTCGCGTGGATCGAACTCAAGCCGCATCCGAACAACGTCTTTTATCTGCTGCCCGAGCGCGCGTGGGAACTGGGCGTGGGCGTAGCGCTGGCGGTGATCGAACTAACGCGGGAACGCATCCGTATGCCCGCCGTGCTGAGTCAACTGGCGGGACTGGCCGGACTGGCTTTGATCGCCGCGCCGATCTTCATGCTCAACTCCCGGTCTCCGTTCCCAGGGCCGGCGGCTCTGCCATCTGTGCTTGGCACGGCTTTGCTCATCGCGGTTCCTGAGAGCTCGATCAATCGGACGCTGCTCTCGCTGCCACCGATGGTCTTCATCGGAAAAATCTCCTACTCTCTGTATTTGTGGCACTGGCCGATGCTGGCTTTTCTGCGGCTTGCCACCGGCGGCCCATTATCGCCAATGGCCGCGTCTCTGGCGGTCGCGGCCTCGCTGGTGGCTGCGGTGCTTTCCTACTACGCGATCGAGCAGCCTTTCCGCCACTCCACGATGGCTCCCGGTCCGCTGCTCGTCCGCTACGCCATTGCGAGTGTGCTGATGGTGGCGCTGTGCTCGGCGGTCTGGCTCAGCGGCGGAGCGCGCCAGAGGTTTCCGGAGCTGTCGAAGATTGACCACGACTCGCAACTGTTGAAGCTCGACTCCTGCCTGAGCACCAACGGCAAGGCACGCCTGTCGCCTCCCTGCTATAACCCGGCGGACACGCGGCCACTGGTAGCGATCTGGGGTGACAGTCACGCCGCCTCGCTGGCGCCGGGAATGCGCGCGGTGGCGAATGCCGAGGGCTACGGCTTTGTGCAGCTCGCGCATGGCTACTGCGCGCCGCTGGTCGATGCTGCCGATTATCTTCCGGAAAATCGCATGGTGGCGTCGAATTGCATGCAATTCAACCGGCAGGTGCTCGAGTTTCTCAAGAGCAACCCCCGCGTTCGCGTCGTGATTCTCACCGCATGCTGGGCCGACTCGTTTCCGCAGGAGCATGTCGACCGATGGATCGTGACCGATCCGGCGCATACCGAGAAGATTCCTTCAGCGGAAGAAGCCGGCCTTATCTTCCGGCAGTCGCTGGATGCTTCGATCCAGACTCTGCTCGCCACTGGCAAGAAGGTTATTGTCATCGAAGACGTGCCGAACTTCGCGTCCGATCCCCTCATGAAGATCAGGGCGGCACGCATTCCCGCGCGGCGCATGTTGGCCAACTGGCTCGATAAGTCGAATGTGAGCGATTCTGGAGCGGAGCCGGCGGGCATGCTCTCTTCCGTCGCCGTGGCCGATGCGCAACTGAAGATGTCGCTCGCGCAGTTTCCGCAGGTTCCCCTGATCGATCTCACGCCCGAGTTTTGCCACAACGGCAACCAATGCCTTTACCGCATCGGAGATCGGATTCTCTATCAGGACGCGCAGCACCTGTCCCCTTACGGCGCCAGTTACGCTCTGCAGAATTTTCATCTGCCCGCTGCCAATCTTCAGTAGAGGCGGCAATCACCACGCGACCACGCAGCCTTGCGACGACGCACCGGACAAAGGTGCTCGCAGACTACGCGCGTCTTCTAGCTACTTCCTCATACACATCTGCGTACTCGCGCGCAGGGCCGGACCACGCGTAGTTCCGCGCCATGCCGTTGCGCATCAGCTTCGTCCAGCCGTCCTTGTCCTTGAAGGCCGCAAGCGCGCGATCGATGGACCCCAGAAGGTCGCGCGGTTCGTAGCCGTGGAACTTGAATCCGGTGCCGGTTCCCTTCTTCGCATCCCACTCGTCGATCGTGTCGTCCAGGCCGCCTGTGGCGCGCACCACGGGAACCGTGCCATAGCGCAGCGAGTAGATCTGGTTCAACCCGCAGGGCTCGTAACGCGACGGCATCAGAAACATGTCCGCCCCGGCCTCGATCTTGTGCGAAAGAGCCTCGTCGTAACCCACCCGCACTGACACGCTGGATGGATGCCGGAAAGCCCAGTCGCGGAAAAAGTTTTCGTAGATCGGCTCGCCCGACCCCAGTGCCGCCACCACCACGTCGCGCTGCGCCAACTCTTCCGCGATGCGCGAGACGATATCGAATCCCTTCTGGGTCACGAATCGCGACACAATCCCGATGACCGGCGTGGTCTCGGCAACATCCTCAAGCCCGAAGGCGTGCAGCAGATCGGCCCGGCAAGTCTGCTTGCCGGCCAGATCGTCCGGCGTATAGTGCGCCGCCAGAAATCCATCCACCGATGGATCCCATTGCGCGTAGTCCACGCCGTTCAAAATTCCCCGCAGGTCAGCGGCGCGGCCGTGCAGCACGCCGTCCAGTTGCTCGCCGAACTCGGGCGTCTGAATCTCGCTCGCATAGCGCTGGCTAACCGTGGTGAGCATGTCCGCAAAAACCACGCCGCCCTTGAGAAAGTTGAAGCGGTCGTACTGCTCCACTTTGTCCATGTTGAACACATCCCACGGAAACAGCAGTTGCTCGGTCGTCACCGGCGCAAAATTCCCCTGGTAGGCCGCGTTGTGAATCGTCAGCACCACGCCCGCTTTGCGCAACACCGGATCGGCCGCATACACCGTGCGCAGATACACCGGAATCAGCGACGCCTGCCAGTCGTGAATATGAAAAATGTCCGGCACGCCCAACAGCTTCGTCGCCTCCAGCACCGCGCGGCAATACAGCCCAAAGCGCTCCGCGTTGTCCAGATAGTCGCCGCCATGCGGGCCATAAAGCTCGGGCCGGTCGAACAGCTCCGGGCAGTCGACAAAATAGAACTGCACGCCGTCCCGCACGCCGCCGTCCACAATGCCCACAAACCGGTTGTAGTAGCGGAACGGAATCGTGATCGACTCCACCACCGTCTTCTGCACGTCTTCAATCAGCGGCCTTACCCGCGCGTAAAGCGGCAGGTAAACGGAAACCTCGTGGCCCAGTTTCACCAGCTCGCGCGGCAGCGCGCCCACCACATCGGCCAGCCCGCCTGTCTTGGCAAACGGCACACATTCAGACGCGGCCATCACTATGCGCATCGATTCCTCTCCACGGTCGAACCGGTCGCCGGATTCATCCCCGGCACTCCACTCCAAAGGGCAAGTCTACTACGCGACTCGCCTTAAAACGCACGGGCGCGCCGATCGATCTCTTGCAGCAGTGGTTCAGTCTGAAGGGTACGGGCTTCAGCCCGTACATCAAACCCAAAAAATGAAGATGGGCTTTAGCCCCTGAGGGAGTGTCTCCTTCAAACTGAACCACTGCCTCTCTTCCCGCCGCGCTTGAGTCCACCCGCCCGCACCCGTTAGCCTTGGAGGGCCACTCGCCCAGGCTGTAAAGGACAACCCTATCCATGCGAACTTCCTTCCGGCTCTTTCCCGCGCTCGTCTTTACCGCGCTCCTGCTCGTTTCTCCCGCCGCGCGCGCACAGCAGGACTCCGCGGCCCACTCCTTCCGCGCCCAGGGCGGCAAATTCCTCCTCAACGGCAAGCCGTTCCAGATCATCTCCGGCTCCATGCATTACGCGCGCATTCCGCGCGCTTACTGGCGCGCCCGCCTGCGTATGGCCAAGGCGATGGGCCTCAACACCATCACCACTTATGTCTTCTGGAACGAGCACGAGCCGCGCCCCGGCGTCTACGACTTCAACGGCCGGAACGACGTGGCTGAATTCATCCGCGAAGCGCAGAGCGAAGGGCTCTATGTGATTCTGCGTCCCGGCCCCTACGCCTGCGCGGAGTGGGAATGGGGCGGCTATCCGTCCTGGCTGCTCAAGGACCACAACATCGTTGTCCGCAGCAGCGATCCCAAATTCATGGACCCCGCGCGCCGCTGGCTCATGCGACTGGGCCAGGAGCTTGCGCCGCTCCAGATCGGCAACGGCGGTCCCATCATCGCCGTGCAGGTTGAAAACGAGTACGGCTCCTTCGGCGACGACCACAATTACATGGAGCAGATTCACCACGCCCTGCTCGACGCCGGCTTCAACAAGGCCATGCTCTACACCGCCGACGGCCCGGAGCAATTGCCCAAAGGCTCGCTGCCCGAGCTGCCCGCGGTCATCAACTTCGGTCCCGGAGACGCCAAACACGGCTTTGCGATACTGCACAAACTGCGTCCCGAGGGCCCATTCATGACCGGCGAATACTGGGCCGGCTGGTTCGACCACTGGGGTGAGCATCATCACACCACCAACGCGCAGCAGCAGGCCGACGAGCTGGCCTGGATGCTCTCCCAGGGCTACTCCGTCAGCATGTACATGTTTCACGGCGGCACCAGCTTCGGCTGGATGAACGGCGCCAACATTGACCACGGCAACTACGAGCCCGACGTCACCAGCTACGACTACGACGCGCCGCTCGATGAAAGCGGCCGGCCCACGCAGAAGTATGACCTGTTCCGCAACGTAATCGCCAAAGCCACCGGCGTTACGCCGCCGCCCGTTCCCACCGTCGCCCCGCCAGTCGCCGTGCCCGCGGTTCAACTTACGCAGTCGGCATCGCTGTGGCGCAATCTGCCCGCGCCCATCGCATCCCAGACGCCGCTGAGCATGGAAGATATCGGCCAGGCCTACGGCTACATCCTCTATCGCACCTTCGTCCCTCAAGCGGTCTCCGGCGACCTGGTCCTCGATCAGGTACACGACTACGCGCTGATCTACGCCAACGGCAAGCTCATCGGCGCCCTCGACCGGCGGCTCAAGCAGGACCACCTTGCCGTCAATTTCACTCAGCCCCGCACCCGGCTCGACATCCTCGTCGAAAACACCGGCCGGGTTAACTTCACCGTGGCCATCCGCGGCGAGCGCCAGGGCATTACCCATCAGGCCACGCTGGCCGGTAAGCCGCTCACCGGCTGGCAGATTTATTCGCTGCCCATGGACGCGCCACAGCAGGAGCACTTCGCGCCCAAAGACTGCACCGGCGCCTGCTTCTACCGCGGCACGCTGCGCGTCGACCGCGTCGGCGACACCTTCCTCGACACCCGCGAATTCACCAAGGGCTTCGTCTGGGTCAACGGCCATGCTCTGGGCCGCATCTGGAACATCGGTCCGCAAAAGACCCTCTATCTGCCCGCTCCCTGGCTGCACAAGGGCAACAACGACGTAATCGTCTTCGATCTTGAGGGCGCGCCGGGCAGGTCCGTTTCGGGCCTCGCGGCGCCCATTCTCAACGGCGCTGCAAACAGTCAGCCATAAGGGCCGCGCCATCTGCTACTATGTTGGGTCACCTGAAAATCATGATCACAACGACAGACGGACCCGCCAAACCGGGGAACGACATGCTCATCGATGAGCGCCGCCAGCACATCCTCGCCAAAATTCAGCGCGAGGGCCGCGTGCTCATCTCCGAGCTGAGTGACAATCTCGGCATCTCCCGCATCACCATTCGCAAGGATCTGGACCACCTGGCCTCGAAGGGCCTGGCCCTGCGCAGCCATGGCGGCGCGCTCTCGGCCAAGGGCGGAGCCCTGCTCGATCCCTCGCTGCTTGAAAAAGAGCAGAAGCAGTCGCACGAGAAGGAGCGCATCGCCCGCGCCGCTGCGTCGCTGGTCGCCGAAGGCATGTGCGTGCTGCTCGACTCCGGCACCACCACCACGGCCGTCGCGCGCGAGCTGCGCCGCTTCGCTCATCTCACCATCATCACCAACGCGGTCAACATCGCCTCCGAGCTGGCCGGGACAGACTTCGAGGTCATCCTCACCGGCGGAACGCTGCGCAAAAATTCATTCTCGCTCGTCGGTCCGCTGGCTGAAGACGTGCTCCGTTCCGTGCGCGCCGACATTCTCTTTCTAGGCGTGGATGGATTCGACGCCAAGACCGGCGTCATGACCCCCAACCTGCTCGAATCGCGCGTAAACCGGGCCATGGTAGAGGCCGCTGCGCGCGTCGTCGCCGTCTGCGACTCCACCAAGTTCAACCGCCGCAGCCTGGCGCTGATCGTCCCGCCCTCCGCCATTCACACCGTCATCACCGACAACAAGCTCGCCGCGGAAGACGAGCAGAGCCTCGGCGCCGCCGGCATCGAAGTCATCCGCGTCTGAGTCATTCGCGTGTAACCGCGCAGGCCGCCGCGTAAGGCGCCATGGCTTCGCGGACGCGGTGGATCGCCAGCGCCTTCGGCTCCGCCTTCAGGCTCCCCGCGCGCACTGCCTCGTAGGCCCCCGGCAGATAGGCGCTGAGCATGGTCTCCGGAATTTCCACGCCGCCGAGATTCGCCATCAGCCGGTCCACGGCTTCCTGCACCTGCGGCGCGGTCCAGTAGTAGCGCACCCGGTCGCTGTAGCTGTAGCGGCGCAGCAGCCGCTGCTCCTGCGGCGTGCCGTGATAGTGCTGCTGCCAGTGCCGCGGATCGTCCAGCATGGCGCGCTCCAGCACGTCCATCAGGTGCGACCGCTTTTCCGCCGGCGCCAGTTCGTTCTCCATCTGCTCCAGCGCCTCCAGCGTCTCGCGCAGCGCGAAGGTAAGCGCGGGACCAACCTTCAAAATTGCAAATCCGTCGCGAACCAGTGCGCGATACGCCTGAGGCCGCTGATAATCGGTCGAGTGCGCCTCGTACACCAGCGCCTTTTGCTCGCGCAGCAGTTCCGTCAGGTGCGCGGCCGGCGGCGGATCGTAATCCACCACACTCAAATGGTTGAACTCAACCCCCGGCTGCACCACCAGCGCAATCACCCGCGGCCACGCCGCGGCCAGTCCCGCCTCGGCAAACACCCGCTGGTGCACATCGAGCGTCTTTGCCGCGCCCTCGCTGCTGGTCGGCTGCAAATGCGACAGGCTCTCCATCGCGCCGCCCGGCACCGGCACCTCGGTCCCAATCACGTACAGCGGCTTCTCGCCGCCAGCAGCCTGCTCGGCCACCGCGCACAACCGCGCCGCGCGCCGCGCAATCGTCTCGTCGTCCAGCGGACCGCGCTCATCCCCGCAGGCCATGCTCGCGTCGAGATGAATCTTTGTAAAGCCGGCGCGCGCGTAGCCATCTACCATGCGCTCCGCCTCGCGCATCGCATCGGCAGCCGGCCGGCGCTGCCAGGGATTGGGCCCCAGATGGTCGCCGCCCAGAATCAGCCGCGACGCGTCGAATCCCTTGCGGCCGGCAATCTCTTCCACCAGCCTGCGAAAATCGGCAGGTTGCATGCCCGTGTAGCCGCCCTCGTGATTTACCTGGTTCGACGTCGCCTCGATCAGCAGATGCGACTCATCCGCCAGCGCCTGCTCCATGGCCGCCTCCAGCACCCACGGATGCGCCGAACACACCGAATAAATTCCACGCGGCCGTCCCTCATGCCACGACCGCGCCAACTGCTCCAGAAATCTGGACAACGTACCTCCTCCGCACACCGAGCCCATATATGCGCTGTCATCCTGAGCGAAGTTTGGCGTCTTTTGCGCCAAACGCAATCGAAGAACCTGCGGTCGGGGCCTTCTTTATGCGATGAACTTCAGGAACACCACATCAGGACGTCGGGTGCCGGGTGCCCCAGGTCTCGATTTTGAGACCTGGGAAAGCACAAACTTCAACCAGTCAAGACCAGCGCTCCTACTTCCCCGCCTCCGCATCCAGCGTAATAACCTCAAACGGCTTGAGCGTAAACTTCTGCATTTTCCCAGCGCGCAGATGAATCGCCGCCTGCTCCTTGTCCGCCGCCCACGGACTGTGCGCGCGATAGCTCCGCGCCGCGCCCGGCGGCAGTTCGAAGGCTTTGGCAACGTCCAGCTCGAATTCCTGCTCGTGGTCCGCGGGATTGCGCAGCACCACAATGCCCTTCCGCGGCGCCCACGAAGCCCATCCATACACCTCCAGCTTGCCCGGATCGCCCCCGATCCAGTGCGTATCCTTCAGCACCGCCGCATTGCTCCGCGACCACTTCGCCGACTCGGCCAGCGCGTCCCAATCTTCTTTGCTCAGCAGCGCCGGCGTAATGTACATCTCCTGCAGTTGCGTGCCCGACCCAAAGTAGTCGTGTACCTCGTCAATGAAGTCGTTGCCGGGGTCGGTGTCCAGATGCCGCGCCTCCTTGGCAAAGATCATCCCGTGCAGCATAAGCGAGTTCAGCGGATAGAGCGGACCGCCCTCGACAATATTGCCATATGTCTGCTCATCGCGATACGTGATCCACTTCTGCCGCCAGCTTCCCACGCCGTCAAAGCTGTGGTCGTCGCCGCCGCGCCAGATCGAGTCCGCATAGCGCAGCCAGAACGGCGAAGGTTTGGTCCCCGTCGTCAGGTTGATAAAGATGTTGGGCTCCTGCTCGCGCAGCCGCCCAATGAGATGAATCGCCGCCGAAAAATCGCTGTCGAAGATGCTGCCCGGAAAAACTGTGCTCGCATTGCCCGTCCCGTCGAATTTGAACTGGTTCACGCCGTACTTCGAAATCATCTCCAGGCACGTTTTTTCAAACAGCGCATAATACTTGGGCGCCGACAGGGCAAATCCGCCCTTCACCGTCTCGTATCCGGCGGCCTGCCCGGCGGCTATGCGCTCCTTCTTGGCCACGCTGTAGCCGCCCCACGGAGACATCCACACCCCGATGCCGAATCCGTACTTCGCCGCGGCCTCATGAATCTTCGTAAATCCATTCGGCAGCCCCGCGTTAAAGCCCCACAGCGTATGCGTGTCGTCCCAGCCGTCGTCAAACAGGAACGAATCCATCGTCACGCCGCGCTTGCGCACCAGCTCCTCGCCAAAGGCATGCACGCGGTCCAGTGCCTCGGCTTCGTCGTACCGTTCTCCGTAACCAATGTCGTACCAGGAGTTGTAATGCAGAAACGTCCGGTACGGATGCGCCCGCTCCAGCTCAATGTAGCTCAGAAAATCCCGCCGCATCTGTCCCGGCGCGGCCACCCCGATCACCGAGGAGTATGAAACCGAGTTGCCTGCCTCCAGCGGCAGCAGCCGCTTCAGCAGCGACACCGCGTGGCCGTCTTCCACGCTGCTCTGCGCCAGCGGAAACTCAAACCCGAAAAAGAAATTCCCCGCCACCAGCGGCGAGCCGGGAACGCTGCCCACCACCTGCGCATCCGGCGCGGTAAAGTCGAACAGCCGCACCTCGGCCAGTTGCACCGGCTGCCCTTCGGCCTTGAGCGTAATCTCCTGCCGCACGTAGTTGGTTCCCTCGCGCAGAATCGCGCACCAGTGAACCCCCAGCGCCCCGTGCGAAAGCTCCGCGCACACCTGGCTGCCCGCAATCCCCTCCGCCGCGCGCGAGGCGCCAGACCGCACCGCCACCGCCGACTGCACCGGAGCCGCGCTCAGCTTCATCTGCGACGCCGTCACCACGCTGCCGTCGTCAAACTTCAGGCTGAACGCCTCGCCTGGGTTCAGTCGTGCTCCTCCGCGCCGATCCTCCACGCCGGCCACGCGCAGGCTGCCGTTCGCGTCTTCGAACTTTGCCGTCAGCCGCGCATCGCGCAGTGTATAGGTGGTCGTTCCCTGGGCATGCGCGCAAACTCCCGCACCCAAAAACGCCAACGCACAGCCCCAGGCCGCCGCCTGCTTCCACACCACTTCACACATTCCGGTCGCTCCTGTTTGTCTGGCCAAGTGTACACGAACAGACAAGAAGAGTAATAAAAAGATTGAAATCGAAATCCAGACTCGTTAAGCTCGGGGTCGAGCAGTGTCCTAATTTGCCTCTGCTTTGAAAGGACACAGCTTCAGCCGTGCCACAAATGCATAACTTGCGACTGTGGCTTTATTGATCTGGCAACTAAATACTGTCAGGGTGCTCCATCCATTTCCGCGTTTTTTGCGGAAATGGGTGGGAATACGATGTCACTGTTTTATTGCCGGATCAATGAGCCCGTGAAGGATGCGCGGAATGAAATTAGGACACTACCTGGGTTCGAGCCTCCCCCCGAATCGCCCTCACCCGCTACCATACTGGAGAACCATGCCGGAGTTAAAGATGACAGCCCAGCTTTTCCGCATCGCGCGCAGCAGTGCGCACCGCACTGCCCAAATGCTCGCCTTAGCCGCCTTGTTTTCCCCGCTTGCGCCGCTCGCGCAGACTCCCTCCAGCCCCGGCTTCGTGAACACGCTCATGCCGCTGCCCGCCTCGCTCACCGCAAAAAGCGGCAGCCTGCCCATCGACAGCGCGTTCAGCTACACGCTCCAGGGCAACACTGGCTCCCGGCTCAGCCAGGGCGCCATCCGCTTTATCAGCCGGCTTGAAATGCGCACCGGCGTGCAGCTTGCGCACGCCGCCGCCGCGTCCGGCTCCACGCCCACGCTGGCCATTGACGTGGCCACGGCAGCCTCCAGCCCCTACCCCACGCTCGGCGAAGACGAGAGCTACACCCTCGACATCGACGAGCACAGCATCGCCCTGCGCGCCAACACTGACATCGGCGCCCTGCGCGGCCTTGAAACGCTGCTCCAGCTCGCCCAGCCCGGCGGATCGGCGTTCCTCTTTCCCGCCGTGCACATTCAGGATGCGCCGCGCTTTGCCTGGCGCGGACTCATGCTCGACTGCGGCCGCCACTTTCTGCCCGTCAACGTCATCTACCGCACCCTCGACGGCATGGCCGCCGTCAAGCTCAACGTGCTCCACTGGCACTTGAGTGAAGACCAGGGCTTCCGCGTCGAAAGCCGCGTGTTTCCCAAGCTGCAGGAGTTGGGCTCGAACGGCCTCTACTACACCCAGCAACAAATCCGCGACATCGTCGACTACGCATCCGCGCGCGGCATCCGCGTCGTGCCGGAGTTCGACATGCCCGGCCACTCCACCTCGTGGATGGTCGGCTACCCTCAGCTCGCCAGCGCCCCCGGACCCTACTCCGTGCAGACCGTCTTCGGCATTCACGACGCCGCCATGGACCCCACGCGCGAGTCCACCTACAAGTTCCTCGATGGCTTTCTCGGCGAAATGGCCCACCTGTTTCCAGACGCCTACATCCACATCGGCGGTGACGAGAGCAACGGCAAGCAGTGGGCCGCCAACCCGCAAATCCAGGCCTTCATGCACGCCCACGGACTCACCACCTCCGCCCAGTTGCAGGCCTACTTCAACACCCGCGTCGAAAAAATTCTCGCCAAATATCACAAGCGCATGGTCGGCTGGGATGAAATCCTCAGCCCCAATCTGCCCCGCGATGCCGTCATCCAGAACTGGCATGGCACCGAGTTCCTCATCAATGCCGCCAAACAGGGGCACAACGGCATCTACTCCCATGCCTACTATCTCGACCACATGTACACCGCCGCCGACATGTTTCTCGCCGACCCCATTCCCGCCGGCTCCGATCTTACTCCCGAGCAATCCAGGCTGATCCTCGGCGGCGAAGCCTGCATGTGGGGCGAGCAGATTTCGCCGCTCACCATCGATTCGCGCATCTGGCCGCGCACCGCCGCCGTGGCGGAGCGTTTCTGGTCACCGGCTACCGATCGCGATACCGACGACATGTACCGCCGCCTCGCCATCGAGTCCATCCGGCTTGACGCCGAAGGGCTCACCCACATCTCCCACCCCGAGCGCGCCCTGCGCCAGCTTGCCGGCACTCAGGATGACGGCGCGCTGGTGCTGTTCGCCTCCACGCTGCAGCCGGTCGACTTCTCCGCTCGCTACCACGAGCAGCGCACCTCCCAGCTCACCCCGCTCGACCAGCTCGTCGATGCGGTGCGGCCCGACACTCCGCTGCGCCACCAGTTCGAGCTGCTCGTCGACACCGCGCTCACCGGCGACAAGGACGCTCTCGGTCAGCTCCAAACCGTCTTCCGTTACTGGGTCTATGCGGCTCCCTCGCTTGAAAGCATGGCCATGCGCAATCCGCTGCTTCAGCTTGAGAGCAATCGCATCAGCCAGTGGCCCAGACTGGGCCAGATTGGCCTCGAAGCCCTCGCCTATCTCAAATCCGGCAATGCCCCCTCCGGCTGGCAGGCCGAGCAAACCGCCGCCATCCAGGACGCAGCAAAACCGCAGGAGCTGGTCAACTTCGTAATCCTGCCGCCGCTCCAAAAGCTGGTCGACGCAGCCGCATCAGCAAAACCAAGCGCAAGCCAATAGCCCGCATCGACAGCAGGTGAATAGGCCGCCTCAACAGACAGATCTACGTTAAGTTGTCGATGAATCAATGTAAGCGCTGTGATCTAAGAACCCGTCCAGAAACCATCCTTCTCAGAACCCTTTTGAAAGGGCACGGCTTCAGCCGTGCCGTAAAGAGCTGAAAATAGGTTGGGCTTTAGCCCCTGAGGGGACGATTTTTTGTCCACGTTCGACATCTCCTCAGAGTTCCTGGACAGGTTCTTAGAGAGCATGGTCAAAAGAGATTTTTGTCTGCCATCCGAGTAACATGTTCTGTCACGGTTTATGCCATCACCGTACGCGCCTGGAAAATCCTGAGCCGCAGCCACCAGCCGCTTGAAACCGACGAGACAGGCGCCGTGAGAGTGGAAATCCGTACCTTTCTCGAAACCCAATCAGGTGATGACAATAAGCCCTGCTCCTCAGCCATGTCAATATGGCATCCATGTTTTACTCTGTATGTCGTCATATCGTATTCTCATTGACAACCAGAGCCGATATTCGAAACTCTTCGTGCTCGCTGACGCACGACGCCTGTTAGCGGTCTCGGGAGACGCGGCAGCAAAGAGATCACTTGCCCGGAATGATTGCTGAAGACCGTCTCTTGATCGCATCTGGAAATCACTTTGCGTGCTTTTGCGATCGAGGCGCATGAGGCGAGCCCTTCTATGGATCGAGCGGATCGCGCGAATCGTGCTGGAGCGAGTCAATCTCAGGAAGGAAAGATAGATTGACTGGTGACAGACGCGTGAGGTGACGATAAGGCAGATAACCCAACTCATCTTTGCTGCGGATGCGGAAAGCTACGCTTTCGATGTAGGCGCTCTGTTCGGGGTCCGTGGTGATGAGTGCCGGCTTGTCGAAGGGAATGCCGTATCGATAGATGAGCCGGGACGCGTTGCGCAGGTTGGTGGTGGTGTGGCGCGCATGCGGATCGATCAAGATGACATTCGCCGGAATGCCGAAATCTGCGATCAGCGCCTTCTTCATCTCGATGGCCTCGCAAAAGGGAGTTTGCGCGGGGTGCACAAATCCACCCGAAACCAGAATAACGGGCGCCATGCCCTCACGGTATCTCTTTGCCGCCAGTTCGATGCGAACGCGGCCGCCGGGGGCCAGGCTTACACCCGGCTCATCCGGACCTCTGCCGGGAACAACGATAACGGAGTACCGGTAATGAGCCCAGTCGATCGCGGCAAGGTGGCGGATGGCCTGTGCGTTTTCTCCGGCCGCAAGCGGCTCAAAGCGGCCGGCCTCGTCGCGATGATTGGCTTGGAGCAGCAGAAGCGCAAGCCGCAGCGCCGGCTCAAAGAAAAGGCCCTCGCGCGGATGGGATGCCTTCTCTACGAAGCCGCGCAGCAACCGCCGGCCTGCGGGTGAGTCCATCTCAAACGACGGCGCATCGATCTTGGGCACGCCAGGTGAGTTGCCGCGGCCATAGGTGTTGAGGATTTGATCGACTCCATGAGCAGCGTCCATCCAGGCGCGCATCAGCAGGTCTTTATCCGAGCTTGAAGCATAGAGCTGAAAAAAGCCGCTGCGGCGCATGGGCCCGGCTACCAACTGCCGCACAGAGTCGTCGGTTTGATAGAGATGCTCAAGCCGCTTGCCGGCTTGCTCGATCTGCTCATCGCTGATAAACAGCGCGTCAATCGCGCAATGCGAACTGTTGCGATTCTCCGCACCGCATTGAGCAAGACTTGCCTGGTCCGCGGTGGCCATCCGTGCCAGCACCGGGTCTTGGGTCAGCGCGCGGCTCACCGTGGGCGTTCTCTCCATGAGAGAGAGCACATAGAAGTTCTTGTCCTGAACGGGCGTAATCAGCACGACCGGCGCATGCCGCGGTTGCGCAGGAACAACAGCCGGGAGCGCACACGCTATCCCGCAAAAAAATGCCCAATATGTATGTGTTTTCATGAGGCCGATTTTCCGCTTCTCGAACTTTCTATCCCGGTAAGCATCTCTCTGCCGACCTTATGCAGCCGCGCTACAACCGGTCTGGTTTACGCCAGAGCTGCCGCGGATGCGTGGGGCCCGCCGCAGGGCGAGACCCCACGCATCGTGAGCGCTGGTGTCCGGTTGATGAGGCCGGCTCTAGAACTGCGACCACGCATATCGGTAGTTTCCCAGGTCTCAAAAGCTAGACCTGGGGCACCCAGGATGACAGCTACGATTACACAATGATGCGGTCACGGTACTAGAACTGCAGCTTTAATGCGAGTTGAAAGAGTCTGGGCTGATAGTTGATGGAAAGACCGGAGACTGTGCCGAAGTTCGACACGCCCAGGGTGGAGTTGGGAGGCGCGAAGTTTGTGGTGTTGGCGATATTGAAGGCTTCGGCGCGGAACTGGATATTCGCCTCGCGGAAAACATCGAAGTCCTTGAAGACAGACGCATCGACGTGGCGGAACCCAGGCCCATAGAGCTGATTCCTTCTCTCGTTGCCCATGGTGCCGAGCGGTTGGGCCACGAAAGCGGCGGTATTGAACCACTTTGCAATAGTGGGCGTGTCAACCTGGATGCCCCCGGTCACGTTGGTGCGGTCTGATGCCGACGTGCCAGGCCGCGTTCCATTGCGATTGCTGGCGTTTAACACAGTGAACGGATGACCTGTGCCCCACACCAGAATCAGGTTAGTCTGCCATCCTTTGGCCAAGACCGCCTGATAACCGTGCAGCGACCGACCCACGGGAATCTGGTAATTTGCGGTAGTGACAAAACGGCTGCGCAGGTCGAGATCGCTGTTACCGTAGTCAAGCGTGCTTATTTGCGAAGGAATGTTGCCAAACCCGCTCGATCCGTTCTGGCTGAAGTTGGGCGCATCATCCAATCCATGCGACCAGGTGTAGCTTCCGGAGTAGGCCAGGCCATTCCGGATGCGCCGCTCGAAGGTGAGCTGCAAGGCATGGTATGCGCTCTCGCCATTGCTTGACCAGTAAGGAATCGTGGTCACATTCGGCAGCGCCGCATAGAACGGCCGCAGCGTATTCGGGGTTGCGGAAGTATTCGGAGGCGGGGTGTTCAGGTCCGGCAGATAGTAGCCGACGTGTCGGCCAAGCATGCCTACATAGGATGCGCTCATCACATTGCCGGCCAGCTCTTTTTCCAGGGTCAGATTGAACTCCTCAATATAGGTGGAGCGGAAATTGAGTTGCTCGACCGCCGGGATGGAGCCGCTGGGATTGCTGGGATCCTGGGTGACGGGAACCGGCTCTCCCTGCGCGAGCTTGGTAAACCCTCCGGCGCAGAAGCCTGGCGCGCACGGGCCATAAGCAAATACGAATGGCTGATTTTTCAGGCTCGCGCCCGACGTGACGTTCTCGGGGACAAAGCTGAGCCCGAATCCGCCACGCAACACCAAATTATGCGCAAAGGTATTGGCGAAACCTACGCGCGGCGCCAGGTTTGAATAGTCTGTCTTGATCCCGGCCGTGTCCGACACTCCGTTCTGCCCGGCCGCTATGATCTTGGCCTGGGTCGGATCGAAGTTGGCAATCTGGTTCTTGACCGCGGTGAACGGCGTGTAGACATCGTAGCGAACGCCGAGATTGAGTGTGAGCGACTGCGTGAAGTGCCAGTCGTCTTGAATAAAGCCGCTCGGCTCCCAGCTGCGATAGTGTGGCTGAACCAGCGTGACCGTACGCGACAGGGCGGTGAAGTTGCCCTGCAGCAGTTGAGGCAGAGTCGTGACCGTCCACTCGCCTCTGCCAAGGGAAGATTGCTCGACAGTCGCCTGCCTGCGAATGAGGCCGCCACCGATCTTGATATTTTGTTTGCCATGGGTGTAGATGGCCATGACCTGATATTGAAAGGCGTTTTCAATGTATTCGATGGGCAGCGACGTGCCATCGCCCAGATTCTGCGCCCCGGTGATGTTCATGGGCGCCAGGCCCGAAGACAGCTTATCGAGGTTGACGTTCGGCTGGCCAAACGCCTGGTTGACCGCCTTGCCGTAGTTCAGCGGAAACGAGGTGTTGTAGATGTAGGTGTAGCCGGCTTTGCCTTCCAACACCAGCGACGACGAAACGATGTGGGTGTAATCGACGGCCCCGTTGGCGGCGTTATTGGTTGCCGGCCCTTCATATAGACCGAATGATCCGCCCGGCTGAACGGTCATGCTATCTTCCTGCACGGCTGGAAAGAGCCCACCAATCACCGAAGCGACTCCATTCCAGGTGTAGCGCGCATAAAGGGCGTTGGCGTCGTTGATGCGATGATCGACACGCGCGTCGTAGGTATTGCTGGTTTGGGTGATCTTCTGTGTGGAGATGTAGTTGTTGCTGAACCCGCTCTCGTTGGGTGCCGGATAGAGCTTGAAATAAGACTGGCCGGCAGTATCAATCTGCCCCGGAGTCAGGATGGTCGGGTTGCCATTCACATTATCGGCGGGATTATCGGAGAAATCGCCGATGTTCTGTTCTTCATAGAGCGAAGGAACCGTGGACGCCGCCGGATTACCGGATTTTGAGATCCGCAGTCCTTCATAGTCGGCAAAAAAGAAGGTCTTGTCTTTCCGGATCGGTCCGCCCATGCTTGCGCCATACTGGTTCTGATGAAGGGGCGGCTTGGGAATGTGCGCTCCGAATGCAAACGGAAATGCATCGAGATCGGTGTTGCGAACAAACTCATACACAGAGCCGTGAAACCGATTGGTGCCGGATTTGGTAATCACGTTGACCACGGCGCCCGCCGTCCGGCTTGCTTCCGCGTCGTAGTTGTTGGTGGAGACCCGGACTTCCTGAATGGCTTCAACCGAAGGACGCACGCCGATGGTGCCGATGATGCGCTCATTGTTATCCATGCCGTCGATCATTTCGTCATTGATCGAGTCGGTCTGTCCGTTCACCGAGATTGAGGAGGTCTGACGCCGGTCGTCGGGACGGTTTCCACTTGAAAGCGCGTTATTGGAGCCCTCGTTGGCGCCCGGCACAAGTTGCGCCAGGTTGATAAAGTTGCGTCCGTTCAGCGGCAGGTCTTGAACGGCCTTGTCGGTAATGGTCGAGGCCAGCTCGGAAGTGTCGGTGTGCAGGGCTGGAGAGCCGGCTTCCACCACGACCGTCTGCGTCGCTGAGCCAACGGCCAGGTGGACGTCTTCACGCGCGCGGTCTCCGGCTTGAACGGTAAGAGCCTGTATCTTGAATGTCTTGTAACCGGACTGGGAGACGCTGATCGAATACTTTCCCGGCTTGAGGAGATTGAAGACGTAGTCGCCCGAGGAGGTGGTGACGGTGCTAAGCGCCTCATTGGTCTGCAGGTTGGTAATGGCCACCGTGGCACCGGCGATGGTACCCCCGCTGTTGTCCTGAACGGTTCCGACCACGTCTGCAGTCGTTTGTTGAGCATGAAGACCGCCGGCCACGCAAAGCATCAACAGAAACGTAGCCGCCTGCACACCCACACGCAGAAAGTGAAGGGCTGAGGTCGAACGCTTTTGCGTTTGAGATGGATGATTCTCCTGAAGCAAGTGGAACATAGTTGCGCCTCCCGGCGGAGTTCCCGCCATGCGCCAATCATTGCCTTTTTCCCCGTAATAACAAGGTGGCAGGCGCGGGTTTTACCGTAACCGAGTGAAATCGTTTTTTGTGAGGGAGATGCATCGCGCCCCTTAGCCATGTTGTAACGGTTACAACCTGGAATTCCGCGCTCTGGAACCATTAACAACGCTGTAAGATAAATGTATTATCAATAGATAAGCAATGAGTCCTGCAGACAGAGCCACAAGCGGTCTTGAGGCGGATCCGCGCTGGCAGTTGGTTCAGCGCGTAGCGGCTTCTTCAGGGTTTGTGCGCTCGGCCCGGCTCTCTGAATTTCTGCTCTTTGTGACCAGGAGCATGATCGAAGGTCAGGCAGCAAAGCTGAATGAACAGGAGATCGGGGTCCGCGTTTTTGGCCGGTCGTCAGGCTATCTGCAGTCGGAAGACAATATCGTTCGCGCCAACGCCTCCCGTCTGCGACAGCGGCTTGAGGAGTATTTCGCAACCGACGGGCAAAGCGAGCCGATTCGCATTTCTTTACCCAGAGGGGGATACGTCCCCGAGTTTTCGGCCATCCCGGCGCAACCGGCCGCGCCGGATAGACCTGCGCAGAGGCCAGCGGAAAAAACGCCTGCTTCGTCTCGCGGCATCTCCGGGCATGGCGCGCGGCCTCGCAATGCGCGATCGATGTTGCCGATCGTGCTGGCGGTAGCCGCATTGCTCGTGATCTGCGGCGCGGTTTTCCTGTTGCACAGAAGCGAAGTACGCGCGGCAAGTTCCGCCGGAGCACAGTCGGCTTTTTCACCGAGTGCCGATCTCTGGGCAACTGTGTTTGACCGCAGCTCGCCCACCCTGGTTGTTCCAGCCGACAGCAGCCTCATGCTTTACGAATCGCTGGCGGATCGTGACGTGTCTCTGGCTCAGTACATCAATGGCGACTACCGCGCGATGCCGGATGACGGAACCGATAACCTCAAAATGCCGAAGGCGCTGGCTCAACGCCGGCTCACTTCCATGGCCGACCTGGAATTTACCGCGCTGGTTGCAGCCAAGGCCGCCCAGTCGAACGGCAAAGTGGTGATCCGCTATGCACGCGATCTGGAGACGGACGACCTGAGGCGCTCGAATGCAGTTTTGCTGGGTGGGCGATACGTCAATCCATGGGTGAGTTTGTTCGATGACGAGCGAAAGTTTTCGCTGATTCGCGAGTCCGGCACCGGAGTTCTCTATGTCGAAAACCGCGCGCCCGCCGCGGGCGAATTCGACCGCATACCGTTTCATCCCGGAGAGCCGCAGCATCTGGCGTATGCGCTTGTCGCCTACGTTCCCAATCTGCGTGAAGGCACGCACGTTTTAATCCTTGAAGGGACCTCGATCGCAGGAACGGAAGCCGCCGTCGATTTTATCTTCGATGCGCCGACTTTGGATGCTCTGCTCACACCGCACATGAAATCCCTCAAAAGCATCCCCTGCTTCGAGTTTGTGCTCGAGTCCAACGACTACTCCGGCACCGCCACCAAAGCCAAGGTGATCGCCTCCCGCTTCTGGTGATGCGCTCAGCCATCATCACAATTGCCGTTCATGGTTCCATCCGGTTTCGCAAAATCGCCTTTAATCTGCGCGCATGTTCGCGCTCACGCCAACGGTGCCGCAGCACTCCCGCGTTGTACACAATCTGGTAACGCAGGTTGCGACCCGCACGCGCGATGCTGCTCAGTTGGCCTTCCCATTTCTCCTTCACACGCGCCGCTTCGATCGCGCTGCCTGTCTCGCGCGGGTCTACGCGCAGGAGCGAGGGCGCGACCACCAGCACCGGCACGTCAAACTGCCACCAGTGCTTGATTTCCATGTCTATTGGCCTCGCAATGGGCAATGTCCGTGCTGCCAGCCGGGCCGCGGCGACCTTATCCACCGCGTACCCCAGGGTCATCCCCGGCACGTGATGCGGCATAACCAGCTTGTAGCCGCCCGGCAGTTTGTCTATCTCAGCCCCGCGCGGAGGCCGGGGCGCGTACAACTTCACCATGCAGTTTTCGACATTTGCGCGACTGATGGCCTGCATCACATCGGCGAGTCCGGGCTGGGGTTGAAAATCGTCTTCGAGCAGAAATGCCCCGTCCTCGGCGCCGGATGCGATCCGCTGCCACAGCGCGAAATGGCTCAGATAGCAGCCGATTTCCGGACGCGACAAAGAGTGTTTGTAGAGGCGAGCGTTCCCGTCCGCGTCGTAGACCTGCGCGATTTCCTCATGAGTGAGTTTGGCGCCTTCGACCGCGTCGAAGAACTCGAAGCGGAGGCCCAGGCGCGCCATCGTCTCGGCGCACTGCGTTCGTCGCCGGGCGGCGCTGCGCAGCGAAACGATGTAGATCGGCCATGCGGTTTCGGTCGTTTCTTCCTGCAATCTGACTGGCTCCTGCTTCATGCAGCGGGCTATGGAAACCATCCTATATGATGGAATGCTTTCTGGTCGGAGCAGCGGGAACAGACTGGGAGTTCTTGCCCCTTTCGATCAGGCGCCGCCACGCCCGGCAATCGCTGCCGTATCGAACTGGATCATTTGTTCCCAGCCGGAGCGCTGCCGAGATGTTTGGAAATGCGATTGCCCTGCGGGTCATCGTGCGGGTAAAATTTTGACCCGCTATACTGTCTCCATGCAGCCTGTAAGCATTGTAGCGACGGTCCTGAACGAGGTTAGAGACATCGAGCGGTTGGTGACGAGTCTGCTGGCGCAGGAGCCCCTGGCGGTTGAAGTGATCGTGGTAGACGGGGGTTCCACGGATGGAACGTGGGAGCGGCTTGTAACGTTGCAGCAGAAGGATGCGCGGCTGGTGCCGATCCGCGACGAGACTTGCAGCTTAAAATACTCGGCCGGGCCAGTTGCGCGAGGCAGGAATGTCGCCATCAAGGCGGCGAAATCAAATTTAATTGCATGCTCCGACGCCGGCTGCCGGTATGCGCCTGACTGGCTTAAAAACCTCACGGACCCGTTGGTGAGCGGAAAGGCTGAATACGCGCTGGGCGGTTCGTGCATCGATGCGGATGGATGCACCGTGTGGGATCTGGCGGCTGCGCCGTTCTTCGGCGTCCAGCTTGCCGCAGACGCGCCAACCAAATCGTGCACGGCGCGGTCAATGGCATTTACCAGGAATCTGTGGGAGCAGATTGGCGGTTTTCCGGAGCATGTATTGGTGGGCGAGGACGCACTGTTCGACATCGAGGCGCGGAAGCGGACGATACCCGCCTTTATCGCCAACGCCAAGGCGTTCTACGCGCCGCTGTTCACACTGCGGTCGGCGATTTACTACATGGCGCGGTATGCGATTGGCGACGGCCAAATGCGGGTGCGCTGGGCGCGCCTGGTCCGCAACGTCGAGCGATGCGTTGCGCAGGTCGCTGCGCTTGCTTGCCTGCCATGGAGCGTCTTGCCCGCACTGGCGATTCTGGCGCTGGAGCTATGGTTTGCGTTTCACCGCGACTGGCGCCATCTACGCCGCTTCGGTTTGAATGCCATCCTGGCCCGCTTTGCTTTTTCACTCGTAGTGCCGTGGGTGGTGGCGGCAAACCACATTCGCGGCCTGTTCGTAAAGGAACAATTGTCAAACCCGCAGAATGAAACGGCGAGCGTGAAGAAACGCGATGCGCTGATTTGATGCATGGCGATCCACACCCGCGCCAGTAGCCGGGTCGTACTCTGCGCGAGCGTTGCATTGAATATTTAACACTTCGTCCTCGCGCCTTTGCGCCGCTTGTCCCCTGACTTTCGTCCACAGCATTCGCAGTCTGCGCATCGCCTCACCCCTGTCTCTCGAGTTTCAGCACCCGCTCCATTACGCCCGCCACGCGCTCCCAGTTTTCCGTCTCGAGCTCCAGTTGCTTTGCACCCTGCCGCGTGATCGAGTAGAAGCGCGCACGACGATTGTTCTCGCTCGTTCCCCATTTCGACGAGATCCATCCCTGCTGCTGCAAGCGCAACAGCGCCGTGTATACGGTTCCCTCATTCAGATCGAGCACCCCATCACTGACCTGCTCGATCCGACGGGCGATCCCAAACCCGTGCAGCGGCCCCATGGCATAGAGTGTCTTTAACACCATCAAGTCCAGCGTTCCCTGAAGAACTTCCGATTTCGCGTTGCCCATCTCTCGCTCCTTTGGACATTGCAAAGAAGCTATCACGTTTACCTTTGGAATGTCCATAGGAGACAGGCTCTGAACACAGTCCATGGAATCGCGAGCTCATGGATTCTCAGTCGGGGCGTAATCGCTAAGGCGCTCATTGAGGTTGCGGGCGATAACGCGAGTCAGGTACTTCAATAGTGGAGCTGTTCGCGCAAACTGCAGGGGATGCTCATTGCTACCATGTCAGGCGAAGAAGAATGCGGGCGTTGCTCAGCTTAATCAGCCTGTTCTGCACATTCACCCACTCGGCACTATTGCCCAGGCACTTTATATGTGAAAGTAGTGTGAGGGAATGCGAAATGGCAACTCCACCTTGGCCCGCACACGAGACTTGGTGCGATTCTTACGCTTCTCAACTTCATCCACGCCGGCCTTGGTCTTTACGCGTCGCGAGGTCATATCCTGCGCCTCAGGCGCAGCCTCGCGGATTGCTGCGGTCTGTGCTTGATAGCCCGCGTCGCCCCACACCTTCTTTTCATCGCCATGCATTAACTCGAGGAGCATATGCACATCGGAAACCGAGGCCGCCGTCGAGCAGACCGAATGCACAATGCCTTCCTTCGGATCGACACCGATGTGCGCCTTCATCCCGAAGTACCACCGCTTGCCCTTCCTGGTCTGATGCATCTCCGGATCGCGCTCTTTCTTTTCGTTCTTGGTCGACGAGGGCGCGTGGATGATCGTCGCGTCGACGATCGTGCCGGTCGTGATGCGAATGTCGCGGCTGGCTAGTGATTTATTGCAGCCCAAGGCGCTCGCTCGTAGCAAAATCGCCGATGCACTCCCTGATAGCGACTCTGGCTTGGACCGAGGCCGGAATTGTTTCTACAAGCCGGCTCGCGGTGCCCAGTCACGTGGCTGGCTGTTCATCTAGCAGCATGCCGGCACTTAGCGCGCTTGCAATCGTAAGCCCCAACGCCATCGCCAGGATGACGCGGTATGTCGGGTAGTTCTGGCACAGATACCAGCTTCCATGTTGTCTGGGACCTGATGCAATACCAAATACATGGATGAGAAAATCTCTCAGAAACAACTTGGGGTACGATGCCGAAACGAAGCGCAGGTCTGTTGATGTATCGCCGATTGGCCAAAGAACTGGAGGTCTTTCTGGTTCATCCTGGACGGCCTATCCAGGGTTCCCTCGAGAATGAGACTCACCACACCAGTCAGGCGCGCCCAATTTTCGGTTTCAGCTTTGAGGTGGATTCGCCCCTTGGAAGTGAGCTCATAGAACTTCGCATCCCGGCCAGTCTCGGAGGGCTTCGAGCGCGGGCTCAGAGAATTCGGGTCCGCTTGCTTTTGCAGGAGTTCGAGCCCTTGGTGGCGCGCAAGGCCAAATATATCCGCATCGGCGTTTTCTTACAGACGGAACTTGAATTGTGGTAGTAATCTGTCGAGTTTTGCTGACGCAAGAGCGATGCCTTCACGCTCTGCGCGGCAGGAAGGACAGATATGAAGACTTTGGCGGCAGCCATGTCCAGACAGCAATTCGACCGACTCTTCGCACGGGTAAGCAACTGGGGTGTGTGGGGATCCGAGGATCAGCGTGGAACGCTGAACTACATCACATTGCTGACGATTCAGCACGCTGCTTCGCTGGTGAAGACCGGGCAGTCTGTATCCATGGCGATACCGATCAACAAGTCCGCCGGGCCCGACAATCCACGGGCAGTGGCGCACTATATGTCCATGCTGTTTGAGGTCGACAAGAGCTTTGGCGAGCCAGGTTTTTCGCTGGACTTCTTCGGCAGCGAGATTCACGGCGATTGCCACACGCACATCGACGCGCTATGCCACATTGCTTATGAGGGCAAGATGTACAACGGCAAGCCGACTTCGATGGTGACTTCGCGAGGGCCCAAAATCATGGATATCACCACCTATGCCAACGGAGTAATTGGCCGCGGGGTTCTTCTCGATATTCCACGGCTCCGCGGTGTCAAGTGGCTTGAGCCCGGCGAAGCGGTAACTCGGAAAGAACTGGAGGAGTGCGAGCGCGCACAGGGCGTCTCGCTGGGCGAGGGAGACATTTTCGTTTTCAGGACCGGACACCACCGCCGCCGGCTCGAGCTTGGACCATGGAACAACGGATACGACGGCGAAGGGAAGGCTGGCCTGCATTCCGACACGATTCCGTTCATGCACGAGCGAAAGGTGGCCGCGTTCTTTCCCGATGGAGACGGCGAAACAGTGCCGAGCAATGTGGAGGGCGTCGCTTATCCGATCCACGCCCTGCAGATCGGCGCGATGGGCATGATCTGCGCCGACAGCCTGAATCTCGAAGATGTCTCCGCGATCTGCAGTGAAGAGCGCCGCTGGGAGTTCATGGTGGTTGCGGCGCCGCTGCGTCTTCCCGGAGGAACCGGGTCGTTATTCAATCCCCTCGCAATCTTCTGAACACCGAGCGGGAGATTAACTCTCCCGCTGGAGCAAAATGGCCCAGTCGTTTGCATCGGGCGGATCCGGCGACGTCCATGAGGGCCCGTCGGCCACAGGAAGATCGATCTTTTCTCCGGTGACTGCGCTGAACCAGAAGGCCCGATAGCGACCGGGTTCAAGTTGCACCGTCGCCTTTGCACCTTTCGGCACATAAATCGCATAGGTCTTTCCCGGATCGGCGAGACAGTAGTTGCCGTTGTTCACAAGTTCATCGTGAGGATTTGTCTTCCACCACTCAAAGCCGGTGAAGAAATCCACCATGTGGCCGTAGCCGAGAAACATGGTCATCGTGTCGTCGCCCCGACCGTTGAACCATCCGCCACCCATGTCTGCGCCGACGTTCGTTCCACGGCGCACGGTCTCGCCGGAGGTCTGGTAGGCTCCAGCCATCACAATCTCCCAGGCGGTGCGGCGGAGCGCATCGGCTGAGTCGGAACCGGGCAGCGCCCAATGCGGGTAATGATCTTCGTAGCCGTATTCTTCATTGGTTTGCGGAATGATGCGTCCGGTTTTTTCCTGCAGCTTTCGCGATTCGAGCATGAGGTGATGCTGATCGCGGCCCCACTCCTGATAGGAGGTGAAGCCAAACCACGATGAAGCGCGATCCTGGTGAGCATTGCTCTTGGCGGGATGGCTGGTCTCGAGATGTTTATAGGGATCACGCTCCTGGATATAAACCCCTGTATCGTGCGTCCATTTTTCGTCGCGATAAGTGTCGAGGTCGTCGCCCAGGTCCCAAGTAATGTTGGAATAAGCGCCGAAGCGGTCGATCGCATAGCGGATAAAGCGGTGCTCATCCTCGCTTCCGGCGTCGGGATGGACCTTACTGTCACCCATGTCCAACACAACCGAGATGATCATGTCATGTTCGCGCGCGAATTTGAGCATGCGATCCCATCGCTGCCAGTAGGACAGGTTGTAGCGGGAGTAATCGAAGCCTGGATGCAAGGGGTCGTCTGCGTCCTTCGCGATCCATGCCGCCGTGTATACGGTGAAGTTGGGGCCGGTCATCACGGGCTCGCCGAAGAATGTCACATCCTCGCGTCCGGCGATGGTTACGCGCAGGCGATTCACCTTCAGCCGATGGAGGCGATCGATGCTGAATTGAATCACGTGATCGTCGCGCCAGCCTACGAGCCAGTATGCTGTGGTGCCATTGAAAAAATAGTGCTCTCCGGTGCCCTGCCAGACAAAGTGCCACCGGTACTGCGGATCGACGCCAAGAATGCCGCGACGATGTGCTTCGACGGCCTGAAACTCCCCCGTAGCGGCATGGGTGAAGCTGCCCTGCTTGTAAGTCACGGAGTATTTGTAGCGTGCGGCCTCGGTCGGCATGAAGCGGATCCGAAAGACGCTGCCGTCGGCCGCATCGCAGAAGCCTTCCACATTCCAGCGATGGGCGCCGTCCGCAGTCTCGAGCGTCCCCGTGAGCGAGGCGTCGGTAAAGCAATTGCCGGCGTCTGGCGAACTGACCGCAGCAGCGATTTCAACGAAGTCGTAGCGATCAATTTGAGCGGGTGGTTGAGAGAATGTGACGCTTGACGGATTTGCCCAGAGCCACGCGGGCGCAGAAAAGGAAAGGATCGTCAGAACTGGGCGAAGTATTCGCTGCATAGCATCTCCTCCGTGAAGTGTCTAGCTGTTCGGCGTCTGCGGCAACTGCGTTCCAACTGCGCTCTGGTAAGACAGTTGCCCTTTCGACGCGCCGTTCGGCGTGGTTATCCGCGAACCATAGTTCCTGAAGCATGTCAGACGGCGGTCAGGCCACCATCGCACATGTAAAGTCCGCCTGTACAGTAGGCCGATTCATCCGACGCAAGAAAGACAGCGATACCCTCGATATCGGACGGCGTGCCCAGCCGGCCTGCTGGCACATCTTCACGATATCGCTCGCGGAGGGTGGGATCAGAGAGAACCGGCCCGTTCATAGGGGTGTCCATTGTGCCTGGAATGATAGAGTTGACCCGGATGTTCCTGCGCCCATAGGCAGCCGCCATCACGCGTGTCAAACCGGTAATCGCGGCCTTGCTGGTGCTGTACGCGGTGAGATTGGGAGCGCAACCGAGCATGCCGGTGGGCGAACCGAGAAAGATGATCGAGCCGCCTCCCTGCTTGAGCATGGAAGGGATTGCGCATTTGGCACAGAGGAAAGCCCCGCGCAGGTTGACGCCCATCACCCGGTCCCAGGTTTCAAGACTGAGCTCATGGACGGGACGATCGCTTTCGTAAAGGAGAATCGCAGCGTTGTTGTAAAGAATGTCGACCCGTCCGTGCCGGGAAAGCGTGGTTTCGAACAGACGCTCGACTGAGGCTTCCTGCGAAACGTCCGCGTGCACATAAGCGAGTTCGCAGCCAAGCTGCTTTTGTTCTTCGGCTAGCGCGGCGCCCTGTGCGTCGTTGACGTCTGCCGCAATGACCGCGGCGCCCTCACCGGCGAATCTGGTGGCGACGGCCCGGCCCAGACCAACCGACGCGCCAGTAACCACTGCCACTTTTCCTCTTAGCCTCATGCTCCCGTTCCTAAGGGCGTGGACTTCCGGCCAATGCTGTTTTTGTCAGAAGAATGGCGACAGCGGCAAAGAAAGGGCCGAAGAAACCATTCAGGATTTTTGGCCGACTAGCAAATTCTAGGGCCTGATTTCCCCTGAGTCTCTGAAAATCGACGGGATCTTTGTTGAAACCTTATGGAGCGAAAACCCTGATCGACAACCGGGATTTTGCAACATTCAATCGTAGGTTTCTTATAGCCCGGCCCATTATCCGCGTAAGATCATGAGTCCATCCAGCCGAGTGTGCCGTACCGTGCCCATCGCGATGGGAGGTAATGTATGAAGCTTCAAGACCGTATCGCGATCGTGACTGGAGCGGCTTCGGGTATTGCGCAGGCCGTTGCGATACGTTTTGCTGCCGAGGGCGCAGCCGTAATGGCCGCAGATACGGATGAGAAGAATGGTCTCGAGACAGTAGAGCGGATACGCGCCGCTGGGGGGCGAGCCGAGTTCATCCGCCTCGATGTATCGAGTTCGGATCAGGTGAAGCAGGCGGTTCAACAGACAATCGACACTCTGGGTGGGCTTCATATCCTCTTCAATGGAGCCGGCATCCTGGCCTATGGAACGGCAGTCGAAACTTCGGAGCAGACCTGGAATCGGGTCATGGCAGTAAATTTGACGGGAACGTTTCTCTGTTCAAAGGCCTGTTTGCCCCATATGATTGCGCAGGGTTGGGGATCGGTGATCAATGTTGCATCGACGACAGGGGCACACGATGCCTGCGCCCAGGCAGTAGCCTACGTGAGCTCGAAAGGTGGAGTAACGTTGCTGACTCGAGCCATGGCGATCGACCACGCCAAACAGGGAGTGCGCGTGAATGCCATCTGCCCTGGACCGACGGACACGCCCATGCTGCGCAAGGCGCTGACGCCGGAGCAACTGGAGGCTTTCGCGAAGACGTTTCCGATGGGACGGCTCGGACGTCCCGAGGAACTGACGGGAGCAGCGGTATTTCTCGCTTCGGATGATGCTTCGTTCGTGACCGGGGCCATGTTGTATGTCGATGGCGGTCAAACGGCTGAAGTGTGAGCTCCACAGGAGTCGAGTGCGATGCAAATGAAGAAGTTTATCAATGACCCGAAAAACCTGGTCAAAGAACTGCTCGAAGGCTACGTCCTTGCCTATCCTGACAAGGTCAAGTTGAGCGGCCCGGGGACAGTGGTGCGTGCCGCGCCAAAGGCCGCGGGTAACGTACGCCTGGTGACAATCGGCGGCAGCGGACACGAGCCAGGTCTGAGCGGATTCGTCGGCAAGGGCATGCTCGATACCAGCGTGGCTGGCGAGATCTTTGCTGCGCCGGGGGCGCCTAAGTGTGTCGTTGCGCTGCGCGACGCATGCAAGGGAGGCTCGAGCGCGCTGCTGATCGTGCTGAATCACGCCGGTGACGTTCTGTCGGCCGACATTGCCATGGAGGCAGTGGAACGAGAGAAATTGCCGGTCAAGATGGTGCTGACCGAAGAGGATATCTCCGGTCCGGTCGGCGACCGCCGGGGGCTGGTTGGCTGCGTGGCCGTGTACAAGGTTGCGGGTGCTGCAGCGGAACTTGGCGCCTCCCTGGACGAGTGCGCGGCGATCGCACAGCGCATGGCCGACAACATGCGAACGCTCGCCGTGGCAGTGCGGACAGCGACGCACCCGGCAACTGGAAATCCGATCTTCGAGCTTGGTGACGATGAAATGGAAATCGGCATGGGCCAGCACGGTGAAGCCGGCACAGGACGAATGAAGCTGAAAAGCGCCGACGAGACGGCCGAAATCATGCTGGAGAAACTGCTCGATGATCTGGGCGCCAAAGAAGGCGACGAACTGCTCGTTCTCCTCAACGGGGCGGGCGCAACCACGTTGATGGAACTGTTCCTGGTTTTCCGGCGGGTTGCGCAGTTGCTGGAGGCAAAAAAAATCAAACTGGTACGCCAGGCGATCGGCGAGTTTATCACCACTCAGGAACAGTCAGGATTCCAGATGATGATTGCCCGCATGGATCCGGAAATGATCCGGCTCTGGGATGAACCTGCTGACGCCTCGTTTTTTGTCAAACACTGATGGATACAGTTTCCAGTACCGAGCTAAGGAAAATGTTCGCTGAAGCTGCGGAGCTGATCCGCAGCCAGAACGAGGTTTTATCCCGGCTCGACTCACAATGCGGCGACGGTGACCATGGAACAACCATGATGCGAGCGATGGAGACTCTCGAGGCGGCGACCGGATCGTCGGCAAGTGCGCGGAATCTGAGCGAAACCCTCCGTGAGGGGGGTTGGAACGTGATGGGTGTGGACGGCGGAGCCTCAAGCGCTCTGTTGGGTAGTTTTATTTCCGGTATGGGCGACACGGAATTGGGCGACGCGGCCGATTGTGCCACTATGGCGCGAAGCTTGAAAACCGGATTGCAGTCCGTGCTGAAGCGAACCAAGGCCAAGCCGGGAGACAAAACGATGATGGACGCGCTGATTCCGGCGGTCGAGGCATTTGAGGCTGCGGCGGCGGATGGCGCCGCGATCGGTAAGGCGATGAACCAGGCAGCCGCAGCCGCGGAAGCAGGTGCGGCATCGACAAAGAATTTGGTTGCCCGCCACGGTCGAGCCAAGTACCTTGGCGAGAAGACACTGGGATGCGCAGATGCTGGAGCAACGTCGATGGCGCTGTTGTTTCGCGGTTTCGGCGTGGCGCTGGCGAAGACCGAGGAGAATTGAAATGCCCGATGCAGACGATATTCTGGAGCGGAAAAACTACTATCTCGATGCGCCCCAAACCTCAAAAGCGTTTTCGCTGAAGGGGTGTAACTCGCTGGATTGGGGCATGAAGAACAGGCTGGCGCGGATATTTTCACCCGATGATTACCGGACTGTGATGCTTGCCGTCGATCACGGATATTTCCAGGGGCCTACCACTGGTCTGGAGCGCATCGACGTCACCATCTGCCCGCTCATTCCCTATGCCGATGCTCTGATGATCACGCGCGGCGCGCTGCGCAGCACGATTCCTCCCGAAATCACCAAGCCGGTGGTTTTGAGGTCGAGCGGAGGGCAGAGCATCCTCAAAGAGCTTTCCAACGAGCGTGTCGCTGTCGACATCGAGGATGCAGTGCGGGTCAATGCTTCAGCTCTGGCGGTGCAGGTTTACATTGGCGGCGTTCACGAGCATCAATCGATCGGCAACCTGGTTGAGATTGTGGATGCGGGAAATCGGCACGGCATCCCCACCATGGCGGTAACCGGCGTGGGCAAGGAACTGGTGCGAGACGCCAAGTATCTGGGGCTGGCGACGCGAATTTGTGCGGAACTCGGCGCTAACTTCGTCAAGACCTACTATTGCGAGAAGGGATTTGCGGCAGTGGCCGCCGGGTGTCCGGTGCCGCTGGTGATCGCTGGAGGCAAGAAGCTGCCGGAACTCGATGCGCTGACCATGGCGTATCGCGCGGTCAGCGAAGGTGCGGCTGGCGTCGACATGGGTCGAAACATCTTCCAGTGCGACGCGCCTACCGCCATGATTCAGGCGGTTCGCGCGGTGGTCCACGAAAACGAGACCCCTGAGAAGGCATTCGACCTGTATCTTTCATTGAAATCAGATCACGAAGGAAGTGAATTATGCGCAGCAAAAACACAACTCAGGTAGTGTGTGTGGCTGAATTTTGGGCTTTTGAGGGCAAGGCCGAACAACTGATTGAGGCATTGTACGTTTTGATCAAGCCCACGGTCGCAGAACCGGGATGCATCCGCTACGAACTGAATCAACGGGCTGACGACGAACGCGGAATTACGTTTATCGAGAAATGGAAGAACAAAGAGGTTTTTGACGAGCACTGCGCGATGAGCTACATCAAGCATTATTTCGACGTGGTGCAGCCGCGGTTGGTAGAGCGGTTTGAAGTGAAGTTGTATCAGGAAATATTGCCCTAGCCTGAGCCTTCGATGCACTCATTCTTGAGTTGCTCCGCTGCGGGGTGCGAGCGATCAGGCTGTGGTTTTCCTTCGAGCTTCCTCGGGGAGCTCGCAAGAACGGTGTAAAAGAATGAATTCGCAGGCAGGGGTCGGGAGGCGGAGTCCAACTTGAAGAAAGAAGAGATCAAAACGCCGGCTTTGCTCGTGGATCTCGACGCAATGGAGTCGAACCTCGAAAGTATGGCTGCGTTTTTTCGCAACAAACGTTGCAAGCTGCGTCCGCACTTCAAGAATCACAAGACTCCATTGTTGGCATGGAAGCAGCTTCGCGCAGGTGCGATCGGAATGAGCTGCGCGACCCTGCGCGAGGCTGAAATCCTGGTCAGTCATGGCGTGGACAACATCCTGATTGCCAATGAAATTTGTGGTGATCAAAAGGCCGCCGGGTTGGCTGATCTTTCGCGGCATGCGACAGTGATTGCGGCGATAGACAGCCGCACCGCGGTCAGCGATTTTGCCCGGGCGCAGCGGAACAAGAAGGTGCAGATCAGCGTCGTTATTGATGTCAATATCGGCTTGAATCGCTGCGGCGTGGCCGATTCTGAAGCGGCGCTTGACCTGGGAAAGTACGCACGCAGCCAGGGGTTGAAAGTTTGTGGGATCATGGGGTACGACGGGCACATGCAAGCTGTACCCAAAAGCCCGGAGCGCGACCGGGCGGTGCTGCAAGGCAGCAAAACGCTGGTGGATGCCTCAGAAATGCTGAAGAGTGAGGGCATTCCCGTCGAGGTGCTGTCGACCGGCGGGACAGGGACCTATTCGGTCTCGGGCGAATACCCCGGCATCACCGATATTCAGGCAGGTTCGTATCTGCTGATGGACACGATCTATCTGAACCGCGGTGCGCCGTTCAAGCGCTCTCTTACGGTGCTGGCAACCGTAATCAGCACGCGCGGAGCGGAACATGCGGTGCTGGGCTGCGGAGTGAAAGCGATCAGCGGAGAGCGCGGGTTGTCAACGGTGAAAGATTGGCCCGGAGCAGAGTTGAAGGCACTGCACGCAGAACACGGTTTGATTACCCTCGACCCAGGATCCCCCACCAGGTTCGAGGTTGGGCAGAAAGTCGAAGTCTGGGTTCATTACAGCGATGCTACGGTGAATCTCCATTCCCGCTTCTACGGAGTGCGCAATGGCGAGGTCGAAGAAATCTACAGGATCGAGCACTAAACCGCGCAAGAGCGCGGTTTCGAAGGGAACGCGGCTGGCGGTTCGGCCGCTTGACCTGTCGGTCGGAATTCACCTGCCGAAGCGGTCGTGCAGAGACCACTTCGAGCTCGTGGAGCCCGGCATCAACGCCGAGGGCATCCACTCATGGCCGTTCGATCCATCTTGTCCAGTCGATGTGCTGTTCCTAACCGTAAACGATAACCGCGTCCGGATGAATCGGCACAGCTATTTCGAGGTTCTCTATCTCTGCTCGGGATCCGCGAACTGTCATATCCAGGACAGGTTTTTGTCGTTCAATGAGGGCGATCTGGCCATTATCGGCAGCACCTTGTATCACCGGATCGAATGCCAGTCATCCTCTCCACTCACCATTGCCGCAATGTTCTTCGACCCGGACATTATTCGCTGCGATGGCGCAAGCGATAGCACCGAGTATCTCACCCCATTCTTGTTGCAGGACTCGGATTTTCCCCACATCGTGCCGGCAGAGACAGGCGTGCCTCGGCAAGTGCTCGACATGATGCTACGCATCCGGGCGGAGCAGCCGGCAGCGTCGCCTCGTTCCCGCCTGGCGTTGAAGACTTACCTGAAGATGCTCCTTATGAGCCTGGTCAACCAGTACGCCCCGTATGCCGGCACGGTTGAGACGTTCCAGCGGCAACAGCAAGCCCTTGACCGTCTGCATCCAATCTTCCAATATCTTGGCGAGAATTGCGGCGAGTGCATTCAAGTTGGACAGGCCGCGCGCATCTGCGGGATGAGCGAGTCGCATTTCATGAGTGTGTTCAAGCGGGTGACGGGCCTGTCTTTCGTGACTTACATCAACCATTACCGGATCGACCGTGCCCAGGCGCTGCTGGCGGGCACCGATCAGCGGATTGCCGATATCAGCCAGCAGGTCGGCTTCTGCGACCAGAGCTACTTTGGTATGGTCTTCCGGCGGATTGTAGGCATGACGCCTGTGACCTACCGCCGTCGCGTCAGGACTGCAAACTACTCCGATCAACAGCAGCTTGACCACATGCCGCCTTTGAGTCCGGCCCCTCTCATGCACCCGGTGCAGGTGAACGCCTCCAGGTTGCAGGAATTTGGAACTCAGAACGGCGGAGACCGTCCTCATCTCATTGCCAGGAGAAATGGTACCTTCGATGCGCCGAGGGTTTCGGCAGGGAAGCTTGGCTTGCGATGAACAATGGCTGGACGCTTTAGCTCCGTCGCGGATTTGAAGCCGCGTCCTTGCAGCTTCCCGTGGTTTCCTAAGAAAGAATCATGGAAATTCACTATACCGGGACCTCGCAGTAGTTGAAGCATGAGAGTCGCTGCCCAGAGCCGATTTGGCCCTCGGATTCCCGTGGTTGTCTTCCCAGAGTGCACCGAGCGCAGCAACGAAAAGTACTTCAATCGCTCGGCATCGAGCCCGAGCTTCCTGGTGCGGTAGCAGCATGAGGCAAGCCAGTCGATTTTGTGAGCAATGAGCCGGCGTTCGATTGAGTGAGCTGGCGTTCAAATCTTAGATGAGGAGCAGCAAAACAATGCATCGGATGAAGGTAGTCGGCGAATCGATTGTGTGTCTGGCCGTAGTGCTTTTCTTGAGTGCCTGCCAGAGCAAACCGACAGCACCCAGCGCAGCCGCTCCTCATCTCAATTTCGGGCCGCCAGCATTCCCGTTGAAAGTGAGCGAAAATCACCGGTACCTTGTCGATCAAAACAACCACCCGTTTCTCATCGTAGGCGACACGCCTCAGGGCTTGATGGGCCGTCTCACCGAGAAAGGCGCTGAAACCTACTTTGCCGACCGCGAAGCCCACGGCTTCAACACGGCGGGGTGGATCGATGTGGCCTGCGCCGGCCGCGATTATCCGACGGACAAATTTGCCACCACCCCGGATGGAATTCGGCCGTTCAACGGCTTCATCGGCGGATCGTCGGACTATACAACCTACGACTTGAGCAAGCCGAATGAAGCCTATTTCACGCGCCTCGACCACATCGTGCAGATCGCAGCGAACCACCATCAGGCGGTGTTTCTCGATCCTATCGAAACCGTCGGATGGCTGCCGGTGCTGCGGGTCAACGGATTGAAAGTGGCATATGCCTACGGGCAGTACCTCGGCAATCGCTACAAGGGTGATCCGAATGTAATGTGGCTGAATGGAAATGACTTCAATAACTGGACAATTCCGCCGGATGACGACCTTGTACAGGCGGTCGCGAAAGGCATCCGGTCGGTGGCGCCGGCGCAACTGCAGACAGCGGAACTCAACGTGCGCACCAGTTCCACCTATGACGATCCGCGGTGGGTGCCGCTCAGCGACCTGAACAGCACCTACACTTATTCCCCGACCTACATCCAGATCCTGCACAGCTATAACCAGAAGCCGACGGCCCCGGATTACCTCATGGAAGCGCACTACGATCTCGAAAACGTAGGCACTCCGCCTGATTTTGGCACCCCCAACGTTTTGCGTCGCGAAGAATACTGGACGATGTTGAGCGGTGGCACAGGCCAGTTCTACGGCAATAAATATTCATGGTCTTTTGCCGATGGATGGCAGGGTCAAATCGACACGCCGGGCGTCACTCAGTTGAAAATCTGGAAAGATTTTTTCTCTTCCTATGTCTGGCAGGATCTTGTGCCTGATCAGGACCACACCTTTCTTACCGCGGGATTCGGGAGCTTCGGCAATGTAGACACGCGGGTGAGCGAAAGCGACTATGCCACGGCCGCGGTAACTTCAGCGGGAAACCTGGCAATGGTCTATATGCCGACCGTTCGTGCCATCACATTGAACTTGGCTGCTTTGAAAGCGTCCGTACACGCACGCTGGTTCGATCCATCGAATGGCTCCTATCAGGATATTTCCGGCAGTCCATTCAACAACAGCGGCAGTCACGACTTCACGCCGCCAGGCAAGAATCACGATGGCGACGGGGATTGGGTGCTCGTGCTCGATGTTCAGTAAGGCCGCGCCGGTGCTTGAGCCGGTTGCGCTCTCCCGCGTTCGCATTTCAGAACGGGCCTATACCGGCCGCACCAGGATTTTTACGTGCTGATCCTTCTCGTGGAGAAGGCCGTGAAAACCTGTCCCGACAAGATCGTCCAGTTGAATACGGTCGCTGATGAGCAGGTCCCCGCGAAAGCGCGGGTCGCTCATAATCTGGATGGTCTCGTTGTAGAGGCCATATCCGCTCATGCTGCCTGAAACGATCTTCTCGCGAAAGACAAGATCGAAAAGATCCAGCGCAGCGGGCCTCTCGAAGACTCCCATAATCACAAGCCGCCCTCGCGTGCGCGTGATCCTGCCGGCCATGAGCACGGACGCAGGCTGACCCGCGCATTCGATCACGACATCGAATCCGTCCCCTCCCGTAATTTCGCGAGCCTGTGCTTCGGGGTCGGAATTGCTAGGATCGATGACCGCATCGGCGCCACATCCGAGGGCGGCCTGGATGCGCCGCGCCGCCACCTCGACGGCAACGACGCGCTTTGCACCCTGGATACGGGCTGCCATCAACGCCATCAGGCCGATCGGCCCCGCGCCCACAATGGCCACATTATCGTTTGGCCCAGCCCCGCTCTGCGCGACCGCGCGGACCGCTGAGGAGAAGGGCTCAACGAGCGCACCAATCTCGTCGCTGATCGCATCCGTCAACTTGTAGCACTGGTACGCATTCAGATTGAGCCGTTCGGCTAGCGCGCCGCCGGTCCACGATGTGCCGAGGAAGGCTACCTTATCGCATTGCGCCATAGAGCCGGAGCGGCACCAGCGGCACTCCATGCAGCCAACGATGGGACAGGCAGCGATGCGGTCGCCGACCTCGAAGTCCTCAACGCCATCGCCAACGGCGATGATCGTGCCCGACATCTCGTGGCCCACCTGGACCGGGGCCTGCACTCCGGTCAGCGGATGGGGTCGGTCGACTGGAATGTAGACCGGCCCGCCAACGTATTCATGCAGATCTGTCCCACAGATACCGCACCAGGCTACTTGAACCTGCACCTGACCCCGCGGTGGAATGGGTGGTTCCTTCACTTGCTCGATACGAACGTCTTTACGACCATGCCAGACTGCTGCTTTCATTTCCTCCTCCCATCATGAGTCAGCATCCGGACTTGCTCACTCATAGATCGACGGGTCGAGCAGTCGGAGTGGCTTGCGATACCACTGTGTGCGCCAGCCAACAACGATGACGCCGACCAGCAACCAGGCGCTGCCGGCAATCTTCGCGGGGCTGGCTAACCCCAACCAGATGACTCCGCAGAACAGGAAGCCGAGGAAGGGAAGAATCATGTCGAAGATCAGGTTTTTGCGGTGACCCGCGGGACTGCGAACACCGTACTGCCAAAGAACCGCGGCGTTGACTCCCATGAAGCCGAGGAACGCGCCAAAGTTGAGAACTTCAGCGGTGAGCTCGTAGCTCATGAACTGCGCGCCCACGAAGGCGACGATGCCAAGCAGAATCACGTTGAGATCGGGCGTATTGTGCACAGGATGAAGCCTGGCGAAAATGCGCGGTGGAAGCACTTTTTCGCGGCCCATGCCGAACAGCAGGCGCGCCGCGCCCACTTGCGACGTCAGTCCGGCGCCGATGTTGGCAACCACCAGCATCATGGCGGTTGCATTCAGCAACAGCAGTCCGCCAACGCGACCCGTGACGTCGATAAAAGCCGTATCGGGATTGCGAAATGAGTTGTAATCGGGCCACACTAGCTGGCCAAAGTAAACAAGCAAACCGCCGAACAAGCCCGTGAAAAGACAGACCCCGACCGCGGCCAGCAGAACATTGCGGCGCGGGTTTTTTACTTCTTCGGCAAGCGTAGTCACAGCATCGAACCCCAGGTACGTGAGCGCAGCAAAAGATGTTGCCCCGGCGATTCGTCGAACGTTGAAAGTAGCAGGATTGTAGAACGGCGCAGTGGAAAAAAGGCCTGCCAGACCCTGCCGCATCCATAGATAGCGCACGGCGCAGAAGAGGAATGCGCCCAGTACGGCAAACATAATCGCCAGCAGTACCTGGTTTGCGCGCGCCGTCGAACGGATGCCACGCAAATTGAGCATAGTGATGCCGCCGGCAAAAAGAGCGCTGCCGACAAAGAACGGTATCCAGGGCAACGCGCGTTGCAACGCCAGAGTGCCATAGATGATGCAGAAGAGCGGAATTACGATATAGTCGAGCAGCATCGCCCATCCTGCTGCAAATCCTAGATACGGATGAATGCCTCGGCTCACATAGATATAGGCTGAACCGGCCGAGGGATAGAGCGAAGCCATTCTGCCGTAGCTGATCGCGGTAAGGACCATCGCCACCATGCCGGCCAGGATCGTGAGGACCACGTGGCCTCGCGATTGCAAATCCGCAAGACCGAAGACCGTCGCCGGAGCGCTCGGCGTAACGGCGACGACCCCGTACCAGAAAAGGTCGCCAAGGGACAGCACCCGCTGGAGGTGAGGGCTCGACGGGTTGGTCTGGGATTTGGCGGCTTCGCTCATCGCGGATGATCCGATCCTTCCATTCAACTTGCAAGTCGAGCCGTCGCATTCGATCGGACGGACAATCCGGCGGGCAGCATCCGCAGTGTTGATTCATCGTCAGGCAACGCGCGAACGCTGCACTATAAGAGGACAACGAAACTCTATTGCAATCCTCCGAACGAATCCTGCACTCCTGGGCCTCCACCTCCAAGGTAATAATTCAAACTGCAGTGGTTCCTCCGTCGCACATGAACACGCCGCCGGTGCAGTACGCCGACTCCTCCGAAGCCAGAAACACAGCGAGGCCGGAGATGTCGTCTCCGGTGCCCAGGCGGCCTAACGGAACCGCGGAGCGGTAACGCTCGCGAGCGCTCGCATCCGAAAAGAGATAACGGTTCATCGGCGTGTCCATGGTGCCGGGAACGATTGCATTTACGCGGATGTTTGCGGATGCGTACGCGGCCGCCATCACGCGCGTCAACCCAATCACCCCGGCCTTGCTCGTGCTGTAGGCAGTGAGACTCGGCGCGCATCCGCAGAGTCCTGTGCGCGAGGCGAGGTTAACGATGCTCCCCGCCTTCTGCCGCATCATGGCAGGAAGTGTGTACTTAGCGCACAGGAACGGGCCGCGCAGGTTGACCGCCATGACCTGATCCCAGGTTTCCATCGTGATCTCATCTGCCGGCAGGTCGCGCCCAGCCAGCAGCACGGCGGCATTGTTGTACAGTACGTCGATGCGGCCGTAGCGCGCGAGAACTGATTCCACGAGGCTGCGCACAGAGCCTTCTTCTGAGATATCCACGCGAACGAAAATGCTGTCGAGGCCTTCGCCGCGCAGACGATCGGCCAATGGCAAGCCTTCACCCTCATTGATGTCGGCGACAACAACCTTTGCTCCCTCACGGGCGAACCGCGTAGCCACCGCCGCGCCCAGCCCCACGGCAGCGCCTGTAACGATCGAAACTTTCCCAACAAGCCGCATGCCAAGCCTTGAAAGTCAATCTTGTTTTGCCAGGAACTTTGCCGATTGAGCCGAAAGGACCAGTACTGCGTCACTGGGAAACGGCGCAGTGAACGATTGGTGTGGCGAGCCGGCGAGCACCGTGCCAGCCTTTGTCTCTGCTCCTGTTGCCGGGTCGATCCACGTGACTGTGAGCCGATGAGCGGCCGGAACCGGCGAAAGATCCACGGTGAATGTTCCTCCGGTAGGAGCATACACGATATACTGTGCCGCTTCTTGATTTGTATTCGCCAGGCAAAAGCCGGTCGAGCTCAAAGTGTCGCGTGGTGACATGCCGGCCAGGTTGACCTTACGCGAAAGATCAACAATGTAACCGAGGGTGCTGCGCACGTTTTCCCACCGCGAGTCTGGTGCGCTGCAGATTCCGTTCACCGGTTCGACGCAATGATTCCGATCTTCGCGAGGGTAATCGACCGTATAGGGATCCATGAAGAGAACGCTGGCGCCGGAAGTGAAGTTCTCCCAGAAAAAGTTGCGGTTCTGCTCGGGTGTTTCATTCCACATGCCAAAGTAGGAGTGGTCGCTGTCGTTAACATTCACCTTGCAGGCGGGCTCGCCGTGACCGCACGATGCCGCGGGCGACACTTCAGCCTCTGGCGCCACCCAGTCGGCAGCGGAGTTATAGACCACCGCGTCGGGAACGCCAATGGGTGCAGCGTAGCCAACAGGATGAATGTGGGGTTTGGTTGACTCGTATTTTTTCAGGTGATCAATCAAGTGCCGGTTCCACCACAGAGACTGTGGCGGGGCTTCCTCTGAGACGATCCACAGAACGTTGGGCAAATCATTCAACGTATCGACCATCTTCTCCGCAAATGCATCCTGAAAATGGGTAATCGCATTCGGCGCAGTCATGGTCACGGCGCCGATGCCGCGGCTTCCGCTCTTGTATCCGTCGTCGACGTTGTTGATGTTATTGGGCCCGCTGAAGGGATAACCGTCGTCGGCGCATCGAAAAAGATTGAGGAACTCGCCGGTAAAAAGATAAACGCCTGCGTAAACCCCGGCCTGGTTCAGAGCTTCCACCCTCGACCTCAGTCTTGTGAAGTACGATTCATCGAACTGCGTAAGATCGAACTTTGGCTTCCCGTCGGTTGCCAGTCCGGGACCGGTCCGCTTCCAGGGAAATGGAGTAACGGTGAACTGCGGAGGATCGGCGGCGACAACTGGCAGACTGCAGAACTTGGGCGTTTCGACAGTCCAAAGCAGTGTGAAATTGTGTCCGTGAGAGACAAGGAATTTGACGAACCCTGCAAAATCCAGCTGCTGCGGCGTGCCATTCGTTCCCCAATCCTGCAGCGTATTCCACGTCTGCGAGCCACTCAACACAATGTCCTTTCCGCTGCCGTCCTGGAAGTAATGGTGGTTCGCCGAGATGGTCAGAGGAGCAGTGATGGGAGGGTTGGCACGAGGGGCGGGCTGAGCGATCAATGAGCCGGCGAACAACGCGGCCAGGGCGACAGGCGTCGAACGCGAGCGAACCTGTCGCGGCCTCGTCCCGTGCCGGCCACATTCCACGTCGCCAATCATTTGCGTGTTCGTGATCAACCTGAGTTTGCCAATCAAAGAAAGCTGAGAGAAGCGTCTCATTGTTGCGGTTCAGATTAACCCTGCACTCTGCATGTCGTCTGTAAGAAACCGCCGAAATTTCAACCGCAGTCCAGGTCGCACCGCTGGTGATGCCCGCCGGCCTGTTGGTCTGCCGTCCGCCTGCCAGTTCTGATGAGCATGCGTCACACTGCGGCTGAATGACGGGTCGAGGAGAGCAATGCATGAGTCAGGACGGGAAAATTGCGTTGGTAACAGGTGCGGATAGCGGAATCGGAAAAGCCTCTGCGCTCTCTCTGGCCTCGGATGGGTTCACAATGGTTCTGGCCGGACGAAATCGAAGGTTGGTGGCTCGATCTAAAGGTTAGTCAAGCCCCCATCGCACATGTAAGTGCCGCCAGTGCAGTACGACGACTCATCGGAGGCGAGAAACACGGCAAGTCCTTCCATATCTTCTGGCTTTCCCAGTCGACCCAAGGGAACAGCCTTTCGAAAGGCTTCCCGCGTTTGAGAATCCTCGAGGATATATCGATTCATGGGAGTGTCCATTGTGCCCGGAACCACGGAATTGACGCGGATTTTATGAGGCGCGTAGGCTGCAGCCATCACCAGAGTTAGTGCAGCGATTCCGCCTTTGCTCACGCTATAGGCCGGAAGCTTAGGAGCGCATCCGGTGAGCCCGGTCGGCGATCCGGTATGGATGATCGATCCACCGCCATTCTTAAGCATCGAGGGAATGGCGTATTTTGAGCAGAGGAAAGGCCCCGAAAGGTTGATTCCCAGGATGTAGTTCCAGGAGTCCGCGCTCATTTCGTGGACAAAACCTTCTCGTTCAGAGCAAAGCACTGCGGCATTGTTATACAGGATGTCGATATGACCGTACTTTTCGTCGGCTGTGCTCATCAGACGCTTGACGAAACTCTCATCGGATATATCCGTGGCAACGAAGCAAACTTCTAACCCCTCCTTTTTCAGAGCCTGAACAAAGGCTGAGCCCTCGCGCTCGTCGATGTCAGCCACGACGACGGACGCGCCTTCGCGGGCAAATCTCTGGGCAACAGCTCGCCCCAATCCTTTAGCAGACCCGGTTACAACTGCAACTTTGTCCCGAAGTCTCATGGTTTTCTCCGTAGGCAACTCTAATTGCAGTTGCAAGATGTGTTTTTTGCAAACCAAAATCATATTAATCGCGGCCGGGAGCGGTCTCTGAAGATTGTGCGGTTTTTTGTTGTAAGAGCACGGATCGTACCGAGCCGTAAGCCGTCGCGACGCCCAAATACCACATTAAGCTGATCGGCCGGCCTCGAAACAATCGGGAGGGGAATCCGGAAGGCTTGCTTCCAGAGCTTTCCTACAAAAAAATAGCCGAAATCTCCTAGATTGCGTTTTCTCGACATATCTAAAATCGCAGAAATCATTTGCACGAACAGCGGCTTCCGGACATCGGTCCGGTGTACAGTAACTTTCCCTCAACCGCTCGTCAGCATCAACGCACTGGGACCCCGGAACGGCATCCAAAGACCATTTGCTGAAAGCAGAGTCGAAGGCAACGCCAACTCGCACACCATCAACGTGGGCAGCGACTTGGACGTCGCCACCCACGCCGGGGCGTGAATGACTCGGGCAATTCTTCTTTAGGCGATGCAGAAGGCCGGCATCGGGAAAACCCAATCACGGAATGCGGGTCGAGCGCAAAAGCGCGGCCCGCAATGAAGATCGGAGGCTACGAATATGTGTTCACTGGTCAAGAGTTTCATTCGCCTGGGCGCAATTGTGTCGGTGGGTATGCTCATCGAGGTCCTCCCATCAGCTTCCTTCCTCACTGCGCACGCACAAACGCAAAACGGCATCAGCGGAATCGTGACCGACTCAAGTGGTGCGGTAGTGGTCGGGGCCGCGGTTTCCGCCACCAATGCTGCTACGGGAGTTGTGTCGCGGGCCGCGACCTCCTCGGCAGGCACCTTCACGGTGATCGGCCTGCTTGCGGGCACATACTCGGTAGCAGCAGACGCGAAAGGCTTCAAGAAAGTCGAGACCACGGTGACCGTCGATGTGGCCAAGATTTCGACTGTGAATCTTACTCTGGTTCCCGGCGCCGCCTCGGAGACGGTGAATGTGCAGAGCAGTGCGACCGCGCTGGATACCACCTCTCCTGAAGTTGGAACCACGCTGGAACCGGAACTGGTCAGCGCTGCGCCCATCGAGATCAGCGGGCTGGCGCGGCAGATCGATTCCTTCAGCTATCTTGCTCCCGGCGTGCAGGGAACCGCCACGTATCACAACATTAACGGCGGCGATACCTTCGAGAACGAAGTGCAGTTCAACGGAGTGCCGGTTGCATTCGTGCAGTATCAAGGCAACCAGGGCAACATCAATCCGCCCTATGAAGCGGTGAACGAGTTCCGCGTGAGCGGTTCCACGTTCGACGCTCAATATGGACTTGGACAGGGCGCGGTTACGTTCAATATGGCCTCTGGCACCAACGACCTGCACGGCGACGTCTTTGAAATCATCCGCAACCAGTTGTTTGATTCCGATGGATTTTTTCCCATTCGTTTCTCGTCAAACGGAAAACCCGAGCCGCCCGTCAACCAGGAAAACAACTACGGATTCTCGCTGGGCGGTCCGGTTAGTCTTCCGCATCTTTACAACGGCAGGAATCGAACGTTCTTCCACTTCAGCGCCGACTGGTTCCGGCAGAACCAGGCCCAGTACAGCATCGGCACAGTGCCGACCGCTGCCGAGAAGGGCGGCGATTTCAGTAACTACACAGACTCTTCGGGCAATGTCATTCCTATCTACGATCCGACGACCGGCCAGCAATTCCAGTGCAACGGCGCGATGAATGTTATCTGCCCCAACCGCATCAGCGCGCTGGCCACTTCCCTTTTGTCCGACATCCCCAATCCGGATCCGGGTGTCGGGGTCAACAACGGACAGGTCAGCAACAAGCTCCCCACCGTTTCCTCGATTCCCATCCGGCAATCCCTTTGGGCCTACACGCTGGACGAGACCCTTACCACCTCGCAAAGTATCCATTTCAGCCAATGGCGTGATCAGTTGAACTCGCCAACCTTCAGCTCTGCGCCGATTGTGCCGATTTCGAATCCGTTACAGAGCGAGGCGACCAACCAGAACCTCGGCTCAGGATTCTTGCTCAATTATGTGAAGACCATTAACCCGAATCTCGTGCTGACGGCCGGCGCGGACTGGATCGGCAACGTCATTTCCCAGTTCAACGCCAACATGAAAGTGAACTTCGCCGGCGTGCAAAGCGGAGATACCCTGCCCCTGATCACCTTTGACGGGCAGAACGCGCCCACCGGATGGGGCGTGGCTGGAGGCGAATTCCTGGAATGCTGTGAAGGCGGCCTGACGCTGACCAACAACCGCGTGTTGGGCATAGTGAGAGTGGCCAATATGCTGTGGACCAAAGGACGGCATACCACCAACTTCGGATTCCAGGCGCGGCACGATTTCCAGGACATAGTCGACTGCGTCTTCTGCAGCGGCACCCTTAACTTTACCCAGAGAACCACCTCCACGCCAGATTCCAGCAATCCTAACTTTGGCACTTATGGCAGTTCGTTCGCCAGTTTCCTGCTCGGCGAGGTTGACGCGTCGGAGCGCATCTTCGCTGGCGAGGACAAATTGCGAAACAACGCCTTTGCCCTCTATGCACAAGATAGCTTCAAGGTGAGCAAGCGTCTGACTGTAAGTGCCGGAATCCGGTGGGATGCGCTGGTGCCCTTCACCGAAGATCATAACAACATCGTCTATGTGGATCGCACAGAACCAAACCCCGGTGCGGGCGGCCTTCCAGGTGCCGCAACCAAGTTTGGAAAGTGTGCCGGGTGCTCCGGAATTACGCGCGCAGCCATTCACTGGAAGGACTTTCAGCCGCGGCTGGGCATCTCCTACCAGATTTCTTCCAAGACCGTGCTGCAGGCAGGGGCCTACATGTCCTACCTGAATGGCGGCGCTTATGAGTTCGGAACAGCTTTTACAGCGTCCTTCATGTCCTCGCCGTTGCAGGGATCATTCCTGCGATCGTCAACTGGCAGCAGCACTCCCGGCTACGGAAGTTGGGACACCCAGACGCTTCCGGCCCCGTTGCCCACGCCGTTCAGTCCTACGGTTGCGAACGGCGCCCAAATCTTCGACTTCCCGGCTGTTCATCGCAATGCTGCCACGGACTTGGATAACACGACTACGGTAGGCACCGCTCCTTACGACGAGGCGTGGAACGCAGGGGTGCAGCGCGAGTTGCCGTGGGGTACATTTGTCACAGTGTCCTATGTGGGTAACCGCGCCATTCACTTGCCCACCACGCTCGAACTTTCCAATCAGCCGAATCCCAGCGTCCTTCAGTATGGATCACTGCTTGGCGACAATATTCTCGATCCCGCCGTTGTGGCCGCCGGTTTCACGCCGCCTTATCCTGGGTACGTTGCGCAATACGGTGCTGCCGCAACCCTGGAACAAGCGCTGACCCCCTATCCGCAGTTCGGCGCCTATTTCCCAGCCTACGAGATGGACGGCACGGCGTTTTACAACGCGCTGCAGGCGCAAGGCGAGAAGCGCTTCTCGAACGGGGTGAGCTATCTTGCGGACATCACTCTTTCAAGAAATACTGCCAACACCGCGGTCGCCTCCACACCTGACACTTTCAACGGGATGAACGCGTATAACCCGCGCCCGGAGTATGCACCGTCGCCTCTCGATCAGTTGTATAACTTCAAGTTCGTGGGAACATATGCGTTGCCCTTCGGACTGCACCAGAAGTTCCTGAACTCAGGAAATCGAGCACTCTCCGAGTTGGTGGCAGGGTGGCAGTTCAGCGGCATTCTGGAATATGAAGGCGGCAATCCCTTCGGAGCCCAAAACAGCTTCAACCCCGTGCTGGTAAACGGCTTCGACCGGCCGAATATCGTCCCGGGGGTGCCGCTGACCACCTACAGCTATAGCCGCTCCAAAGCGTTCTTCACCGGAAAGACTTCAACGCAGCCGGTGCAGTTCTCTACCAATGCATTTCAGAACACGGGCCCGTGGGCACTGGGCACTGCAGTGCGCTCCTATGCGGCTCTGCGGACCCCCCCGTTGCGCCTCGAAAGCTTCAATGCCATCAAGAGCTTCAATATCGGCGAACATGTGAAGGCCACCTTGCGGCTCGATTACTTCAACGCCTTCAACCGGACCCAACTGCAGGGTCCGGATAACAACTCGCTGGATTCCACTTTCGGGCAGATCACCAATCTGAGCTCGCAGATCAGCAACCGCCAGGGACAAGGGACATTCCGAGTCGAGTTCTAGCGGCCACGTTATCAATTTGGAAGCCTGTACACACCTTTCGGCGCACCTACAGTTCGCTGCTGGCTGCAACCGGCGACGATGTGAAGGTAGTGCAGGAGCTGATGCGGCACTCCAAAATCAGCACGACAATGGAGGTCTACGCACAGGCGGGCATGGAGAAAAAACGTGCCGCGCAGCGGAAAGCCGTTGATCTTTTGCTGGGTCGGAAACCGAAGAATGCTTCCGATAAGGGGGTGGATATGGAGTGTTCCCATACTGTTCCCACGAAAGTAGCTCAGTTCCCAGAATGTGCGGTCTAAGTTATTGAAATGAATTGGTGGACTTGGTCGGGATCGAACCGATGAGCTATTCCATGCCATTTTAGGCTGCTTTTGTTAACCGTTGTATTTTCAGGGTCCTGGTCGCTCCATAAGCTCTGCAAACGCCTCTGGAACAGATTTCTGTTCCCTCAGCGTTCCCAGAATCTGCCTATTGTTCCCATATCGATGAGCCATTCAGGCTCAGAATCGCGGCATATGAATATTGCAGAACGAAGGAAGGGTCGCTGCCTTGACACCGTGCGTTCATTACAACTCGCCGTCGGTTCGCGTCGTTCAGCTTATGGCGCCGACCCGCCCGTCTGCAGCACGGTCTGAATGCGCTCAATGACTCCTAATCTCGCCCGCATCTCCTTCAGGAAAGCGCACAATCCTCCCACAACCCCTCGATGAGCGCATTGGTCTGTCATCATTCGACAACCAGCGTTCGACTGCCCGCTCGACAACCGTAAGCGCATCTGCCATCGTGCCTCAAAGCCACCCTTTATTGCGAGCAATCCGGGCCGCTTCAAACCGGTTGGAAGCGTGCAACTTGGAGATGGCCTCGGAGAGATAGTTACGTACGGTCCCTTCCGTCAGTCTCAGCGAATGTGCCAGTTCAGCGGTCGTCTCGCCGTCGCCCGCGCGACGCAGGATGACGCGTTCTCTGTCGGTGAGCGGATCTTTCTCTGTGCTCCATATCTGCGAAGCCAATTGGGGATCCACTATGCGAGTTCCGCGACTGACTCCACGGACCGCGTCGGCGAGTTCTTCCGAGGGACGGTCTTTGAGAAGATAGCCGGTTGCTCCAGCTTCCAGTGCTCTCCGTAAATATCCCGGACGCGCGAAGGTCGTTAGTATTAGGACCCGTGTGTCTGGGTAAAGCTCTTTTACACGGGCGGTGAGTTCGAGTCCGGTCATCTTCGGCATCTCAATGTCGGCAACTAGAACCTCCGGCCGGTGCTTTCCAACGGCCTGAAGAGCCTGCTCTCCATCTGAAAAAGTCCCAAGCACCTCAATATCGGGTTCGATCGAGAGCAGTGCAGCGAGTGCGCCCCGCAACATGCTCTGGTCCTCCGCCAGCACCACGTGTATCTTTTGCGTCAAAGGATATCCGCCTCTCCCACAAATCGTGAAGGCGGTTGTGCTGGTGATTCATTCGTCAGGGGCAAGGTTATTTCAAGGCTCGTTCCACCATTCGCGGAGCCTGTCAGCTTCAGGGTCCCAGCCATGGATTGAATCCGCTCTCGCATGCCACGCAGGCCATTGCCCTCACGAATCTGCCCGCCCAATCCATTGTCCTCAATTGAGAAATGGACAGTATCGTCCTTTTCGAAGAGCGTCGCCTGGCAGACGGTTGCGTGAGCATGACGCACGATGTTCGTTACCGCCTCGCGCAGGGCGAGGCAAAGCACGTTGAGTTGGCGAGAAGTGAGATTCACCGGAGCAAGAGCCGTGGCCAGTTGAACATTGGCGGAAAGCAGGGTTCGCCTGGCGCGGCCGATCTCTGCGTCAAGTCCTTCGGCGCGATAGCCGGACACGGCTTCCCGAACATCGGCAAGGGCATTCCGCGCAGTCTGTTCCGCTTCCGCAATCTCGTTCCGCGCGCGGTCGAGATCGGAGGATAGGTCGCGGGATAGAAGCCGTCGCGCAAGATCGAGTTTTACGGCGATGACGGTTAGGGTATGGCCAAGAAGGTCATGCAGATCACGTGCAATGCGTTCGCGCTCGGCTTCCTGAGACAGACGTTCGATCTCGGAATTTGCATGCTCCAGAAGAGAATTGGTTCGTGCCTGCTGGGCAAAGGCGAAGTTACTGAGCCCAAAAAACACGCAGTAGAAGAGGACGCTTTCGGCTGTGTCATAAAGATGACTGAGGTATCGAATCTCCACCACGACTCCGGCCATCACCGCAGCAAGCGCCAGAAACAGTGTGCGCAAACGGCCGAGGAAAAGGCAAAGCACCGCGAAAGGGTAGACAAATACTACATAGGCTTGCTGGTTGAGCGGGTAATAAAGAAAGACGATGAGAAAGAACAGCAAAAACGCCACAACCTGCCGGCGTCCCGTAAGCTCCGTGACCAGAAAAAAAAGAATGAGGAACGCCGCGTAAAAAATTGCGAATTCCATCCAGACCGCAAACGAGTGCCGGTAAGCCGGCTCGAAAAAGAAATAAGCTGAATAAAGCAACGCCACCGCGCGCGCGATCCAGCGGCCACGGACAAACTCCCGCTTCGAGTCGTTAATGTGCGTTCCCGACGCTGCCGCATTTCGTTCTCGCGGGTATAGCTGCTCTTCGCCCATACCTTCATCATCCCACCACGCAAACGGTCCTGGTACTCAGAAGTGTCATAAGGAAAGCATGGCAGGTGTCATGGTGATACTTGTCATCTCTCATCGATGACGGCAGCTACTGTTTTTCCTCGTCCGCCCGGCGCATTCTTCTTTTGTCACCAAGGGAGAGCCCGGGCAAAGTCCAAAAACTGCACCAAACGGGATAAGGAGGAAATCAGGAGACTATGAATCTCGAATTCTTTTTCAATGCGCTGACAACTGTATGGGGCGTCGGGGAAATCCTCGTCATCGTCCTCACCCAGACGCGCCGGGGTGAGGGCAAGATTCAAGACCGCGGAACACAGATCATTCTCCTGGTGGTTATTGCTGCATCGATCAAGATCGATGAGTGGATGCACAAATTCTTCCTGATCGACATGCCGGGGAGTCATAGCTGGCTGCCGCCGGCGGCCCTTGGGATTCTGCTCCTCGGTCTGGGAGTTCGTAGCATAGCAATCGTCACGCTCGGCAACGCCTTCAGCACCAATGTTGCGATGCGCGCAGGGCAGAGACTCGAACGAAGCGGACTGTATCACCTCGTCCGTCATCCTTCCTATCTCGGCCTGGAACTGATTCTCCTGGCCTTCGCGCTTCACGCATGCACATGGGCCTGTTTCGTCGTTGTCCTCGTTCCATCGACTCTGGCTGTGTTATATCGCATTCATGTTGAAGAGACTGCACTCCGCTCGGCTTTTGGAGCCGATTACGAAGACTACAGCCGTAGCACAAAGCGGCTGATTCCTGGTGTCTATTGAGTGTCTTGGTGGAAGGCGCGGCGAAACGATTCAATTGTGTGAGCCAGGCCTTCTCGCGTTCGATCAGTGGTTTGTGAATTTGGGTAGATGCACGTCTCAAGCGTGCAGCAAGCCGTAATATTCCCGTTGATTTCGTTCCCGGCGACCGTTACGCTGATGATCCTGGGGAAGTATTTGAGCTGTGGGAAGTGCCAATGCACTCATGGATTGAGTATTTGATGTCAAAAGCGGCTCTGTTAATCGCAGAGGATAGACAATAGATAATGATAAATCGGCTTGTGCTCACTGACCTCACGCGGCGCGTCTACGCGCTCGAAGCAGGCCGACAGGAACGAGATGAAGCCATCTGTTTCCGAACTTGGAGCCATCGGGTTCGCCCTCGCGGGGTTCACCTTCTGGGTTCTGGCCGATAGTTCAATCAAGCTTGTCGGGCAGTCGGGCTTGCCGCCGTATGAAATGGTGGCGTTCCTGGGCCTCTTCATGTCCATGTTCGTCAGCGCGTATACGCTGGTGCGTGGAAATGCGCAGGCCTTGCGTCCGAACCGCCTCGGGCCACAATTAGCGCGCGCTTGCCTGGATATGGCAAACAATGTGTGCGTGGTCATTGCGCTGCGTCACCTGACGCTCACCATGTTTTATATCCTCATCTTCACCGCTCCCATGGTCATCGCTCTGCTGTCCGCGGTGTTTCTCAAAGAGGGCTTGTCATGGCGAAAGGGTGCGTCTGTTGTCGTCGGATTTACGGGCGTGGTCATCGCCGTGGCTCCCTGGAGCAGAGCGCGCCAGGTAGACTGGATCGGGTTCGCCGCATGCGTGATCTGCGTTGCGTGCTTCTCGGTGAATATGGTCTGGTCGCGCGTGCTCACACGCACCGAGTCACCGGAGAGCCTGGCCTTCTTCTCAGGCCTTGTGACGGCGGCGGTGGGGTTTGTTCTCATGCTGTTCCATGCCGCGCCGTTGACGGCGCGCCTCACCGCCGGGCTGTTCGCGATGGGGCTGTTCTGCGCGGCTGGAACGCTCTGCTTCTACGTCGCCGTCAAGCACACCTCGGCAGCGAATGTCTCGCAGTATCACTACACGCAACTGCTCACCGGCACCCTGATCTCCTTCCTGGTGTGGCATGACAAGCCGGGATTCTTCGTCCTGGTGGGCGGCTCACTCATCCTCGCCTCGGGCCTTTACATTGCCGTCGCCGCGCAAAACCTCGTCCCTCTGACTGAGGGCAATTGACACGAGCTGGCCCATCGCCACGGTGCTGGCGACTGCCGGCCACCGGGGCAATGGATACGAGCCACGCAGCCTGCGAGAAGACCGTGGGGAGATTCTCCGGTTGTGGAGAGATGCGCGTTTATGAGTACTGATTGATTCCCTGGGTTCCATTTCGAGGACAAAACCATGTATTTCGTTATAAAATAGAACAAACGTTCTATTTTATGACTTCGAACAATTCCAGCAAGACAGCGGAGTATATGGCTCTGTTCCGCGCACTTGAGTCAAGACGGTCTAGCCGAACCAGGCTGTTCTCCTCTTTCGATTTTTCCGCGAATACCAGCTTGGTCTTCATAAGATAGATCGGCAGGAAGGTTCTTGCGGCTGCCTGATTGAAGCAATTTGGGGAGCGGAGTTTGGGGTTCCAGAATTCCGGTGCATCGCTTGCGTTCGCCCACGATCGCTCCACAATGCAGAGAAAGCCATTCGAGCCTTTCACAGCAGTCGCGTAGCCATCCCGCCGCAGCACCATCACTTCGGCTGCATCCGAAATCGATGCTGGAGCAGCACTGCGAGCCAGTGCGATCTCAGCATTCTCGTCCGGAATCAAATACTGATCGAGAGGGGCCATGACCGGATAGGGGGCCTTTTCAACCTGCGCTCGTAGACAGATTGGGCAGGATGAAAAGAACAGAATAGCGAATGCTGTGATGCTTAAGTTGTTCTTCCACATTTGATTCTCCGGCAGAAGCAATTACGCCAGCGTCGAAACCGATGATCCCCAAGTTACGGCTACAGCGAATCATCGATATCGATTGTAACGTCTTGTTCGCGGCATCCAGCCGAAGCAGCCCAGGGGAAGTTTCGGCAAAAGTGCTGGCTGATCGCTAGAATTCAACTTTCAGTGCGAATCGACCAAATCGCCGTTCATCGTGGTTGCCGCCCGTAGCCAACGTACCAAGTCCGCCCCTTAGCTCTTGAACATAGAGCGACGAAGTGGTCGCGCCGTCGTATTCCAGGGTTGAGGTGTTCGTATAGAAATTGTGGTGGATCAGGGCATCGATGCCGTCGCCAGAGAACTCCATTTCCACACGCTCGGTGAGGCGATTGAACTCCCAGGCGGATCCGTGAAAGTTGTTGCTCCCGGCCTTGGTGGTGACGCTGATGACGCCGCCGGACGCGCGCCCGCATCGAAGGCTAACTGGGCTGGCTTGGCGCGCCAGTATGCAGGAAGCGAGCTTAATACGTTTAAAATTTGCCCGGAATCATTGCAACGAACTTCTGACGTGGGACACTAAATCGTAGAAACACTCCGGATAAGTCATCACGCGTCTCGGCTATCCCTCGGCCGTAAGAGGATCTCAATGAGACAGGAAGCCGGTTGGACCGCAGCTATCGCCGTCGCAATAGCCGCTGCGCTCGGAGTAACGTCGCAGCATGGCGAGAAGCCCCTGGGCGATCAAAGTGTGTCTGCGCGGACAGCAAGCCAGCGGGATCTCAACGGCCCAACCATCGGGGTCGACCTGTCACTTGGTCCCTGCGCACAGATCGAGAAACACCTCAGGAGCTTCCTTGGCATCGACGACTCGCGCCTCACAGTGGTTCCCGAGAGCTGCTACGGTCTGCCGAAGCGCGCCGTGACCGGACCTGTGAAAGCGAATTCGGCGAACAGGCTGCGAGATGCTGCCAAGAACATAACCTCGAACGACTTGAGCGACCTGAGATTCATGATCGCCACTCTCCCCGACCCCACCCACACCCATTTCCCGCTCGAATTTGACCGCATGTCGGAAGCTATCCAGCAAGGCGCATCCGACGAGGGCTACGTCTACGACTCCTCCTGGCTTCCCTGGATCACCAAGGACAGCACCTTCGGCAATCTTCAAGACCAGGACACCGCAGACAGCCGGAAAGAAGCGCAGGAGGAGCAGCCCGGTATTCTCCTGTTTCGCAGGAAAACAGATGCGCCTTCAGCTCAGAGCGGATCGGCCTCAGCAATTTTGCCATACCAGGAAGGCCTCGTCGTCTTCATCGTGGCCGAGGAACCGACGCAGGGAATTCACCGGGATCAATTTCAAAATGCGACTGCCTGGATCGCAGCCCTTCAGACAAGCGACCCGAACAAGCACCGGCTGCCGGCCATCATCCTCGGGCCCTCGTTTTCGGGCTCTGTGTACTCTCTTGCCGGTCTCGTTTCCGATCCGGAGATTGAGCAAAGCCCCGCGGCCGCCGGAAGTGCCAGCGAGGAACAGCTACGGATCTACAGTGGAAACGTAACCGGCAACAAGGCCATGGCGTGGATCACCGGTGCCCTCGGAACCAAGGCGAAGTTTGCGAGTTTTCAGCACAGCGACGGGTTCCTCATTAGCCGCTACTGCGAGTATCTCCTTCGAGAGAAATTCGACCTGGCGCGATTGGCCATTCTCTCCGAAGATCAGACGGCGTATGGAAGCGAAGTTGCGCGCCCCCAAACTGGCGCCACCGATACCTCCGCGCAGAGCTCCGATGCGGATCTGGACCCGACCGAAGGGTCCGATGCCGGCCTGACAAGTTGCAACCTGGGTCTCCTGCCGCCTGACTTAAACGGAATCAACGGTGATCGAATCTGGCACCGGCCACTGCGGGTCTTTTATCCCAGAGATATCTCTGCTCTGCGCGCCGCCTATCAAAGCGAGTCGATCTTTAGTGCCCCACCCCCATCTTCACCTGACACCGGACAGCATACGCTGGCGCCGGATATCGCCGATCCGCAGGGAGACCAGCACGACTCGATTCGCGCCTACAGCGGAGATCAGAAGGCGCTTTCGCAGGAAGCTGTGTTGCAGCAGATCGTGAGCGAGCTGCGCATCCATCAATCCCAGTACATTCTGCTGCGCAGCAGCAATGTGCTGGACCAAATCTTTCTCAGCCACTATTTGCGGCTGGGATATCCGCAAGGGCGCATTGTGATTCTGGGCGCCGATCAACTGCTGCGCAGGGAGAGCGGTGCGACAAGGCTGAGCGGCATCATGACGCTGACCACTTATCCGTTGCTGCCATGGGAGCCGCATTGGACGCAGCGGCTCGACGGCCCGACCGCACACTCGCACCGCGTCTTCGCGCAGGACCGCAGCGAGGGAGTATACGTGGCTACGCGCGCGCTGCTTCATCTTCCGGTCACGCGGCTCGCTGGATTTGCCCCGGTAGACTCTGAACTGACAATTCCCGACTACCGGGCTCCATTCTGGATTGATCCACCAGGGTCCGCGCAAGATGGCCCGGAGCGGCCTGTTGCGTGGCTCTCGGTGCTGGGACGCAACGATTTTTGGCCGCTGGCGGCGTTGACTAATAGTTATGATCCGATCGCGGGAGACACGATCCTCAAGAAGTCTCTCCGCGACCACCCAGCCGCCGATGCGCCTAAGCCGGGCTCTTTTCACGGAATGGGGCGCGCATTCCTCAGCCTTTTCAACGTGTTCACGTCGCGGCCATACGGGTCCGAGGACACCACTGCAGCCAACACAGAACACGCCGCCGGCAACGGTGCAAAAGGAGACCGTGCGGCGGTCAGCATTCTTCGCTGGCAACCCATGCCGATGAGCGTTCGCTTTGTGCTTGCAGGGTTTTTGATTGCATGCGGTTTTCATTTCCTCTGCTGCTTTTACCCCTCGGCCACACAGAAGCCGAGCCATCGCGCCTACTTCGTATGCGTAGGTCATCGCCTGTCATTTATGGCACTGATGGTGCTCGGCAGCATCATAATCTCCGCTACTGCAACCATGCTCGCATCGGGATTTGGAGCGCTGTCGCCGGATGGGGCGCCGCTCGCAAGCCCTCGCTTTTGGTTGCTGTCACAGCCGTTTTTCTGGAGCGTTGCGTGCGTTGCGCTTGCGATCAATGTTGCGAAGCAATCCTATGCGGCGCCAGCCACTCCAAAGGCCGTCACTGCGGGCAAGACCGCCGCATTGAAATGGTGGAGCTTACAGGGGTGGAAAGAATACTTTGCAAGCGCGACAGACTGCGAGCGCAGACGGCTCGGGCTATGGGGATCGATGATCGCCTTCGCACTGGGCACTCTCGTCTTCTATTTCGCCTACTATCTCTCTACCGAGCGAATTCTTACTGTCGCCAACCGCATCCCCGCGTATTGGCGCTCGATGGACTTTACCGACGGCGTTTCGCCGCTTGTACCGCCGCTCGTCATCGCCGTGGGTGCGTATTTGTGGTTCTGGTATTCTCTGCAGGGTCTGGCCCTGCTCGGGTGCGACCGTCCGCGCCTGCCACAGCCGGAATTCCTGCGGATCGAATTTGATAATCCATCCGGCTCAACGAAGAAGTACCTAAGCATGCTGCGAATGCTCAGCAACGAAGGTGCGGCTGAGCCGGTTGAAAAGCTCTGCGGTCCTTTCGCCCCCAGCGTTCTTAAGAGGGCAGCTTTGCTTTTTGCGTTGCAATTCCTTCTGGCCTTCCTTTTCGGATTCAGGCACCCGCTCTTTCCCTTCGAAGTCCCGCTGCGCAGCCTCGGAGCGCGTTCCTATTCAGTGGTGATCTGCTTTTTGATGGGCCTGCTTTCCAGCATCATGATGGCGAACGCATGGCAGTTGGTGAATGTGTGGCAGCGGTTGAGAAGGCTGTTGATGCATCTGGACCGTCTTCCTCTGCGCCGCAGCATGGCTGCTTTTCCGGGAGTCTCGTGGAATTCGGTCTGGACCATCAGCGGCAACGTACTCGACATGCGCTACAAGCTTCTTACCAGCGAGCTGCGATGCGTGTCCTACCTGAAGAACTGCCTCACGGCGCGCGACCCGTTGACGGTCGATCCGCACCGGCCAGCGGAGACCGGGATGAATTCGTTGATTCAAGAAATTGAAAGCAGCCGGATTGAATTCGCGCGATGGTATTCCAGGCTTTACAACGAACAGAAGGAGCCGGGCGATGAGCCGGCAGATAAAAAGCTGGACGAACTAGACCAGCGGCCGGTCGAGTATGTCCAAAAGCAGCTTGCCAATTTTGCGGGCTTCTTGCTCGCAAATATTCTAGTGCCCGCCTGGCGCGCAGAAAAAGGAGAGCAATCGGCCACGGACATCTCCGCCGACGGAACAAGCGGCCAGGAAAAGGGACGAGAAGAGCTGACGCCGGTCTCCAAGCTCGACCCGCATATTCGCCACGCGGAGCAACTGGTGAGCTACGTTTACCTGGGATTCATCCAGAATGTCCTGGGTCGCATGCGCGCGCTTGCCATGTGCATCCTGTCGCTGTTTATCGCCGCAACGTTCGCAATGGCCAGTTATCCATTCGATCCGCGTCCGACCATCAGCGGAGCAATGGTGCTGCTCTTCGGCGTGCTCACCGTGGCCATTGTCTTTGTCTACGCGCAGATTCACCGTGACCCGATTCTGAGTCTGGTGACGAACACAAAGCCTGGTGAACTGGGTGGAGCTTTCTGGCTGAAGCTTCTGGGTTTCGGAGCAGGACCGGTGCTCGGATTGCTGACGACGCTCTTCCCGCAGCTTACCGACTTCCTGTTTTCGTGGGTGCAGCCAAGCCTCACCTCAATCAAGTGATGAGAGCGTCTCATGAATCACATTCAGTTCAATGGCGCCGGCTCGGTCGATGACAATATAGGCATGTCGACATTCGGCAATCCTACCAAGCCTTGGCCGCAACTTCGCATGATTGTTCATTAAAGAAGGCACGTCGATACTTGCGCTATGCGATGACCAACTCTCTCTTACTGTCGCCCTGCTACACGCGATAACGTCCTTTATCGTGTGTAAGGTTGATCCGGACCCAGTTCCTAGAACGCGATCGCGGTCCATGCGCGCCGCAAGTCCGAGTAGGCGAATATTCGGCCAAATGACGAGATGCGCGCTTGAACTAAGCCTCCGCCGCCACCCTTGGCCAAAATTACCGGGATCGACCTGTGTCTGCTTTGCGTTCAGTATCTCGCGCATAACGGCCATCGAAACGTCAACTTCTCAGTTCGCCTGCGTCAGCCCCGCAACAACTGCAGCAAATTTATCGAGTACCTGGTTCATGCCCTCTACTTGCCCGCTATTTTTCGCGTTCTCCATGGTCTCATTTCCAATGAAGGTGAGTTTCGTCTGGCCGTTTCCAATATCCTCAAAAAGAGTCACGTCGTGCTCATCGTCTATGGCCTCATGTTCTATTCCATATTGCGCAGGCTCAACCCTGTTTCCCTCTGAGTCGGAAAAGTACATGGAGGAAACGATCTTCTCGTGCAGAACAATCTCGTGGTATTCACCACCATTCCAGAACTCCTGCCCATCCGGTGCTCTCATGCAGCAGAGAAATTTTCCGCCCACGCGAAAATCTATCTTGCAAAAAGGTGCAGTGAAACCCTTCGGACCCCACCACTGCATCACATATTGCGGGTCTGTCCACGCCTTCCAAACCAACTCGCGTGGGGCATCGAAAACTCTTGTGACAACCATCCGCTCTGTCTCATTACTCGTGTTTTGTGTCATGTCTGACCTTCGCTTTTTTCATTTGATTCACAACCACATCCAGCTTGTCGAAACTCTCTTCCCAAAATCGGCGATAGCTAATTGCCCAGTCGCTGACTGTCTTAATCGCCTCTGGCCTAAGCGCGCACACGCTCTCTCGTCCACGCTTCGTCTTGATCACGATCCGCGCCCGCACTAGGCAGGCAATATGCTTTAAAATCATCTGCTGCGAGAGTGCAAAGGGTTCCGTCAATCCATGCACAGAGGCAGGGCCAATCTGAGCCCAACGTTCTCTAGTCACGGGGAGAATTGTAGCTGGGTAAGCGGCTTGTGCGAATCGCCCAATCCAGGTTTTGAGATGTCGCAAGCCTGGACGAGTGCTTCGCCCTGTTCTCGTAAATTGAGATTTTGACTCTCGCTTCCCTGGAGCCTGCCGACTCGCTGCGAACCGTCATCCCCGATCGGTGCGCGAAAGCGACGCAGGAGGACAGCGCGCTCTCCTGTTCTTCCCTTGACATCTAGGGTGTCTCCGGCCTACTCTCGGTCTTACCCTCGTTATCTAGGGTACGAGCTTACACATGGCAAAGAATGACCTGCAGGGCGCGCTCGATCTCCTGATCCTCAAGACCCTCTCGCAGCTGGATTCCATGCACGGGTACGGCATCCTGATGCACATCCGGCGCGTCAGCGACGAGCTTCTCCTGGTGGAAGAGGGCTCGCTCTACCCCGCGTTGCATCGAATGGAACAGAACAGCTGGGTGCGCGCCAGTTGGGCGGTTACCGACTATGGGCGTAAGGCCAAGTGGTACGCGCTGACGCGCGCGGGCCGGGAACAGCTTGCCAGCCGCGAAAAGAACTGGGCGCAAGTCGTCAAAGGAGTGGACGCGGTTCTGCGTTTCGCGTGAGGTAAACGATGGCACTCTTCCGGAGAATTCTGTCGCTGGGAAAGCGGGCGCGCCTGGAGCAGGAGATCGATGCGGAGCTGCGGGAGCACATGGCCATGTCCATCGACGACAATATGGCCCAGGGCATGAGCCGCGAAGAAGCGGAGCGCGATGCGCGCCGGCGATTCGGCAATCCCACGGTGATGCGCGAGCGCGTCTGGACCGAGGATGCCGCGCTCGGGCTTGGGAGTTTCTGGGACGACGTTCGCGGCGCAATGCGCGTCTTCACCAAGAGCCCGGGCTTTTCTCTCGTCGTGGTCGCCACACTCGCGCTGGGCATTGGCGCCAATGCCGCCATATTTGAGCTTCTCGATACGGTGCTGCTGCAGTCGCTGCCGGTGAAGAATCCGCAGGAGCTGGCGCAGGTGAGCGTCGTCAATATGGACAAGGCGCGCGGGAGTTTTCTCAGCGGCTATCCAGCGGTAACCAATCTGATTTGGGAGAGGCTGCGCGAGGATCACCAGGGCTTCTCCGGAATCGCTGCGTGGCGGGATGTCGATTTCTCCCGTGATTCCGGCGGCGATGCCCGTTTTGTGAATGGCCTCTACGTAAGCGGCGAGTTCTTCCGCGTCCTGGGGGTCAGGCCTGCTGCCGGGCGAGTCTTTACGGCGGAGGACGATCGGTCCGGCTGCGGACTGCCGGGCGCAGTTATCAGCTATGGCTTCTGGCAGCAGGAGTTCGGCGGCCGCCCGGCGCTGGGTCAAAAGCTGAGGCTCAACGACAAGTCCGTGGAGGTGATCGGCATCACGTCGGCGAACTTCTTCGGGGTGGCTGTTGGCCGCGCTTTTGACGTGGCCGTGCCGATTTGCTCGCAACCTTACCTCGAAACGGGGAGCCTTCTGAATTCGAGCACGAAGTGGTGGCTTTCGGTCATCGGCAGGCTCGATCCTGGATGGTCTGTCCGGCAAGCGGCAGCGCATCTTGAAGCCACGTCGCGTGGCATTTTCGCGTCGACTCTGCGGGCGGATTATCCCCCGGAGAGCGTGAAGGATTATCTCGCGATGAAGCTCACCGTTGAGCCTTCCGCGGCAGGCGTGTCCATGTTGCGCGAGACGTATTCCAATCCGCTCCGGGTTCTGCTTGGGATCGCAGGCCTGGTGCTGCTGATCACATGCGCCAACCTGGCTAGCCTGATGCTGGCCCGTACGACCGCGCGGGAGCGAGACATGGCCGTGCGGCTGGCCATGGGCGCGGGGCGGTGGCGGCTGATCCGGCTGGTGCTGGGCGAGAGCCTGCTTCTGTCGCTTGCAGGGGTGCTGGCAGGTGCAGCGCTGGCTCAAGCATTGAGTCGCTCGCTGGTGGCGTATCTCAGTACACAGGACCATCCCATCTCTCTCGACTTCAAGCTGGACTGGCGGCTGTTTGCCTTTCTGCTGGGGATCTCGCTGCTGACATGCCTGCTCTTCGGGCTGGCTGCGGCGCTGCGGGCTTCCTGCACGCCTCCGGGTGCGGCGATGAAGGCCGGTGGACGCGGCATGACGGCAGGCCGGGGACGGCTCGGATTTCGCGGCGCGCTCGTTGTATCGCAGGTGGCTCTCTCACTCGTGCTGCTGTTCTGCGCCCTGCTGTTCACTGAGAGCCTGCGGAACTTGCTGATCGACGACCCTGGCTTCCAGTCCAGAGGAGTACTGATCGCGACATTGAATTTCACACATCTGCAAATCCCTGTCGATCGGCAGGGTGCATTCCAGCGCCAGCTGCTCGATCGAATACACGCCATTCCCGGTGTGGATGCGGCAGCCGCCACCGGCATCGTGCCGCTGAGCGGCGAGGGCTGGGGCAACGCAGTGTGGATCGACGGCCATGACTCTATCCAGCGGTGGGACTCTAACTTCAGTGACGTCAGCCCCGACTATTTCAATACGCTGCGCATTCCGATAGTCGCCGGGCGCGATTTCAATGACCATGACACGGCCCAATCCCTGCGCGCGGCGGTCGTGAACGAGGCATTCGCCAGAAAGCTGGGGCTGGGCGTAAATGCTATCGGGGCGCGCTTCTGGCGGGAGGCCACTCCCTCCAGCCCCGAAGAGCTGAACGTGATCGTCGGCTTAGTGAAGGATACGAAATACAGCAGCATCCGGCGCCCTCCCGTACCAATTGCCTATCTCGCGCTCTCGCAGGAAAAAGAAGCGGGGAGCACCATGCAGGTGCTGGTCCGATCCAGGCTGCCGATCAATGCAGAGGAGCAGGCGATCCGCTGGACCATTCACAACATGAGCTCAGGAATCAGCTTCGACTTCGAGGGACTGCAAGAGCAGATCCAGCAATCCCTGCTCCCCGAGCGCCTGCTTGCGACGCTCTCAGGATTCTTCGGCGCGCTCGCTGTGGTACTTGCTATGACCGGTCTCTATGGCGTGATGTCCTACACGGTAACCGAACGGACGAACGAGATCGGCATTCGGATGGCTCTTGGCGCGCAACGCAGCGACATCACAGCGATAATTCTCGGCAAGGCCGCAACGCTGCTGGCAGCGGGGTTGGTGCTGGGTGCAGGCTTGTCCCTGGTTGCGGCCAGCGCGGCCAGCGCGCTTCTCTTCGGATTGAAGCCGCGCGATCCGGCCACTCTCGCCGGCGCCGCCCTACTTCTGGCAGTGGTCACAGTGGTGGCCAGTCTGCTTCCGTCGATGCGCGCAGCCAATGTAAATCCGATTGACTCTCTCCGTGCCGAATAGGCGAGGCAATTCCGCCATAGGGCAATGCCATCTGCTCTCAACGAGCACATGATCGCCAATGCTCGTCTCCAGACGCTCAGTTCTGGAAACGTGATTCGGCCTGTTGTCACGAATCGACATTCGATTTCGGGATTAAAGTGACGGCCGGTCGCTTTCTCGAAGCCTTCATCATCACCAATATTAGGATTTTCTGATCTGCGTTGCTGGACGCAATGCACTCAGCTATTTTTCCGTCGATCGGCGACCCATCAAACCAGCTGCAACAACTCACCGCGGAACAAGGTGCGCAAATAAATTCGATGAAATGTGTGCATCAGCGAACGCAGCGGAAAGAACCTGCATCCAATTGTTCCTCACGACCGTTCCCGGATACAACCTGGAGGGGAGCTGTATCCAAAAACCTCGCTGTGTTTACCGGTGCTTCGTCTAGCATCGGACCTCCGTCGCAAAAGAACTCGCTTCCAGTAGGCACGATTCAGTCGTCAATTCCGCCGGAGAGCTATTGGAAAAACACCGTCAGCAAGCGCACGTAGCTTTTTATCGGCTTCCGATATGCCCTCAATCTCCAACTTCTTGACACAGCCTTCGATACGGGGTTAACGTTTTCTCGGGATTTGCAAGACCATTAATCGCGGGATCTAAGCCCATCCATTCAGATGGACGTCGACATGAAAGCGTTTTCCCTCAAAAAGTGAACGACCCCACCAAATTCACTGTAACGCTTTGGAGATGCCAACATGGTCAGAGCTGTAAGAAGCCACTTCAGGCTGCTATTGCTGTTTTTGTTTGCTGTCGTCACCGTTGCCGATCTCGCTGCCCAAACCTCGAGCGGCGCCATCGCCGGTAGCATCCAGGACACGAGTGGAGCAGTCGTTCCGAACGCGATGATAACCGCGACCAACGACACCACCCATACCGCCAGCACGATCAAGTCCACCTCAGCCGGCGCCTATCGGTTTCCGGTTCTCCCGCTTGGCACATATACAGTTACTGCTGTGGCTCCCGGCTTCTCTACGGCTACTGAGACCGGCGTCATTGTGCAGATCAACGGCACCTCGGCATTAGATATCCATCTCTCGCCCGGCGAAGTGAGCCAGACCATTACCGTCGACGCCAGTGGTCTGCGCGTTGAAGCCGAGTCCTCCGAGATCGACGGCACCATCTCCAATAAGCAAATCGAAGATCTGCCGCTCTCGCTCGCCTCGGGCATCGGCGGCCTGCGCTCGCCGGAGACCTTCGTTTTCCTTCTGCCCGGCACCACCGGCCCCGGTAGCGGAACCGCTGGCAATACCGGCAACGGTGTGTTCTTCTCGCGCCTCTCCGGAGGCCAGGCTTACGGCAACGAGGTCCTGCTTGACGGCGCCAGCATCCAACGCAGCGAAAACGGCTCTTCCTTCGACGAAACCTCACCTTCCATTGAAGCTTTGCAGGAGTTCAAAGTCACCACTTCAACTCCTTCCGCGGAGTTCGGGCGCACCACCTCTGGCATTGAAAGCTTTGCGACCAAAAACGGCACCAACGATTTCCATGGCACCGCTTACTCCATCGTCAAGAACCGCGCTCTTGACGCGAACAACTGGTTCAACGATGGCTACGCTGTGCGCGACTGCCAGGGTGTCGCAGAAATAGACTGCGCATACAAAAAGCCGCAGGACAGCAAGTACGACTACGGTTTGGTCTTCGGCGGCCCGGTGTGGATTCCGCATGTCTGGAACGGCCACGACAAATCCTTCTTCCTTTTTGCGTGGGAGAAATACCAATACACTCCCGGCTCTGTGATCGTCTCCACGGTGCCCACTGCTACGGAGCGCACCGGAGATTTCAGCGACATCCTCGGGGGATACGTTCCAGGTGGAACGCCCTACAACGGGCAAAATGTGCTGTTGAATCCGTGCACCGGCATGCCTGTGCAATTCAATCAGGTCTACGATCCCAGGACCACGGTTCAAGTGAGCCCAGGTGTCTTTTGCCGCACGCCATTTTCCAACAACCAGGTTCCGTCCGGCCTGTTCAGCCCCACCGCACAGGCGCTATCCAAAGGATTGCCTGCGCCGAACCAGGCGCCACAGAGCACGGACGTCTTTGGCTACATCGGCAATTTCGTCTACACGGGCGTTGCGCCGAACGACAACACGACCTATACGATTCGCATCGATCAGAACCTCGGTCAGCGCAACAAGATATTCGGCAGCTACAACACGCGCCAGAACTTCAAGCTGACGGGAGTGCCGGATTTTCCTGAGCCGTTTAATAACAACGGATACGTTCAGACCTTTACTACACATTACGGCCGCGGCGGCTGGGATTTCAGCTTCTCGCCCACCTGGATGAACCATCTCAATGTTGGGTATAACCGTACGAATAGTGTCAACCTGTCCTCTGAGTTCGGCACATCGAACACGGCGGCTGCTGCTGGGCTTGCGAACGATTATTCCAAGTTCTATCCGGCCATTTCATTTCCAAGTCCAGATGCGCCTTCAAACTGGGGCCAGCAGCAGAATGGCATCAATATCGACAACGGCCTTCGCTTTAACGATATTGTGAGCTGGCTGAAAGGCAGAAACAGCATCCGCTTCGGCGTGGACTATAGGCATCAGGCATACTCCACCAACCTCTACAATGTAGACAATTTCAACTTCTACCGCGACCAGACGGCGGGTGTGAGCAACACCTGCTGCGGCTCGGGCAACCCGTTTGCAAGCTTCCTGCTGGGCGAAGTGGGCTACGGAGGACAAACGGTATTCAACGTAAATCCACGTTGGAAATCCTGGTATATGGCAGGTTTTGTTCAGGACGACATCAAGATTACCAGCAGCCTGACCGTCAATGTCGGCTTGAGATATGACGTCGATCTTCCCCGACATGAAGGGCACAACCGAACCTCGGATTTCAGCTTCACGACTCCGGATGCCGCCGCCGGCAATCGGCCGGGCGCGCTGCTCTTCGGCACCACCTGTCACTGCAACACCGCGTGGGCGGACACCTGGTACAAAGACATCGCTCCGCGTGTTGGTTTCGCCTACGTACTTCCGGGCACAAATGGCAGGTTGGCTCTGCGTGGCGGCGGAGCTATCATCTATGGCCCGCTACAGTACAACGACTTTGGCGGCAGTATGCTGCAGGGCTATAACATCAGCAAGGGAGTTGCTCTAGGCGGCACCGCTACACAGGGCGGCGCCTTCACGCCGGCGTTCCGGCTCGACTCGTCCTCGCTCGCCGACCCGCAAAACTCCAATATCGGTTTCCCGAACTATAGCTACGCTCCAAATACCGACCCAACGCAGCTGACTGCCGTGAATGGTCCAGGTACATTCAACGCGGTCGCGGGCGACTTAATCCTGGCGAGGGATGGCCGTCCTTCGATGACCATGAACTGGAGTCTTCAACTGCAGGACCAGATTGCTCAAGATCTCATCTTCTCAATTGGCTATATCGGCCAAACGGCACAAAATCTCCGCTCCGGCTTCCTCACCAACTTCAACAATATCTCTCCGTCTGATTTCAGCCTTGGAGATCTGTTGAGCAATCCCCAGTACAACCTCCCTCTGGGCGGTTCGAGTCAGGGATACAGTGCTCCGTACTCAACCTTCACAGGCCCCATCGGTCAGTCGATCCGTCCTTTCCCGCAGTATGACTACATCGCGGACGATTGCTGCCTGGAGAACCTCGGCCACTCCTCCTATCACGGCATGGTGGTTTCGCTGGAGCGTCGTTTCCGCGACGGCTTCAACCTGCAGGCCTCCTACACATGGTCGAAGATCCTTACCGATGCCGACTCGCTGATTCCCTTCAGCTATACAAACAACAACGAGCGTGAACAGGCGCAATACTCATCGGATCTAAAAGGCGATAAGGCGGTCAGCGTTCAGGATTTGAGGCATCAGATCTCACTCAGCTACCTCTACCAGCTACCCTTTGGCCACGGACGCAAGTGGCTTAACCAAAACCGGGCTCTGGCTCTCATCGCCAGTGGATGGGAGATCGGCGCTATTCAGCGTTATTCCAGCGGTCAGCCAATCGATTTCGGTTGCGCGTCAGGCATCCCGTACTACCAGAACTGCATGACTTTCAGTGCGGGACCTGCCTCAACTGGCGCAACGGATTTCGCAAGTGCGGCATACAGGGCGAAGAAGAATGGCCCCAGCGTCTTTAACGGGCAGTCCTGGTTCAAGCCCGCGTATCGTGTGCCCGGCACAAACGGTTCGGCAGATCCAGGCGTTCCCATGTTGCAAGCTGCTTTCGTTGACCAGAATCGGGAAGGAGTTGGTTGGGCACGTCCGTACTCCGCTAACTGCGGAACGCCGTCTGCGCCCTGCTCCTTCGCCCCGTTTGCGTTCGGCAATCTCGCTCGCGTCACTGAGGCCATTACCGGACCTAAGTACCTGGCCGAGGACGTTAGCCTCATGAAGGATTTTCCCGTCAAGGACAAAGTCACATTCCAACTCAAAGGTGAAGTTTTTGACCTCTTCAACCGGCACCGGATGGCTCTTCCAGACCTTTCGCCTGCCGACTCCTCGCAGAGCACTGGATTTGGCATTCCCACCGGCGTAGACTACGGACCGCGCAATTTGCAGGTTTCCGGCCGCGTCACATTCTAGCCAATCACTCAGCGCGGAGATGGCCAAGCTGTCCCCGCCTTTATCTTTGCTTTTGCGGTTCGCTTTTCTTGCTATCATTCCCTGGGCCAAGCCGAAGAGAGCCTGTTGTTAGCTCTCGGCTACCAGTAGGCACGCCCGTCTATTCAATCGCCGGCTCATTCCTGCGCCATAACGGAATCGGATGCATGGTTTGCACCTTTACCGTTTTCTCTTCCCACTGATCTTCATCGGTTTGGAGGCTGCAGCTCACACTCAAACCAACCCTATTCTTGCTCGCGCCGACCATCTTCGCTTGCAACACAAACCCGGCGAAGCTGCCTCGCTTCTTCGCCCCTACATTGCGCAACACCCCGACGACGCCTCCGCTTCCATTCTGCTTGGCAATACTCTGCTTGAGCTTCACCAAACCGATGAAGCCGGCCAGGCCTTCGCTCATGCTCTCGCGACAGACCCCAACTCCATCCCTGCCAACCTGGCCGTAGGCAAGATACTGCTCTCTCAGCACCGCGACCCCGAAGCGATGGATCGCTTTGAAACCATCCTCGCGCAGGACCCGCATCATGCTGCCGCCCGTGAAGGAGAAGTTGCCGCCGCCACAGAACTCGCTGTGGCCAGCCGCCGCGACAACCATCCGGACCACGCGCTCGCTGCCTTGCGCCATGCCTGCGAAAAGCTCCCCGATTCGCCCGATCTCCAGCTCGACCGCGGCCTTCAGGCGTTCGATCTCAACCTGCTTGCCGAAGCGGATGAAGCTCTGCATGCCGCACAGAAGCTTGCCCCTGCCAATCCCACCATTGTTTACGCGCTCGCGCGCCTCGAAACCGAACAGCAACACATGTCCGAGGCTGAGCGCGACTACAAAGCTTACCTCGCTGCTCGCCCCAACGATGCGACCGCGCATTATGGCCTCGGATATATCTATGCCACGCTCCTGCGCTCCGAAGACGCCCGCCGCGAGTTTGAGACCTCTATCCGCCTGCAGCCTCAGCAGACCGAGTCCTATTATCAACTTGGCCAGCTCGCTCTCGACGCACATCACGACGACGAAGCCAGGTCTCTCTTTGAGCGCGTCCTTGCCCGCGACCCCAACCATGCCGGTGCGCTCACCGGTCTCGGCGAGCTCGCTTTTCGCAGCAAGGACTATGCCGCCGCCGAGCAGCTTCTGGCCCGCGCCGAAAAATCCGATCCCAGCTATACTCGCCCGCACTACTATCGCGGTCTCTCCCTGGCCCGCCTGGGCCGCGATAAGGAAGCCCAGCAGGAGCTTAAGCAAAGCGATGGCCGCACGCACGCTACTCCGCCATCAGCAGCCGGCACACCGCAGCCTCCGCCGTAACCTAGAGAGGCTTCTCACGCCCTACATTCGTTCCATGGCTCTCAGCCCATAACTGCGCCTTCAAGGAAGATGCCACAGTGATGTCCATTCGTAGTTCGACGTATCGAATCGTTGTGCTGCTTTCAATGTTTCTTGTCTTCACCATCTTCCCTGCCGCGCAGCCGAACTTTCCACGCGCATCCTCGACCTCCAAGACTTTCACCAACCCGTTGCTTCCCTCCGGCCCCGATCCATGGGTCATGTCTTACAAAGGCATTTACTACTTCATGGCCACGACCGGCGTGAACCTCACGCTCCGAGCCACGCCGGACATCACCGACCTCGCACACGCTCAGAAGCGCGTCGTCTGGACACCGCCCGCCAATGGCCCATACAGCCATGAGATCTGGGCGCCCGAGATTCATCGCTTCGACAACAAGTGGTACATCTACTTTGCCGCCGACGCCGGCACGAACGAAACCCATCGCATTTACGTCCTCGAAAATCCCTCCGAAGACCCCATGCAGGGAGAATGGACCTTCAAAGGCCAGGTCGCCGACCGCACCGATAAGTGGGCCATCGACGCATCCGCCTTCGAACTTCATGGCCAGAAATACATGATCTGGTCCGGCTGGCAGGATGACCATGACGGCGAGCAGGACATCTTTATCGCGCATTTGAAGAATCCCTGGACCATCGACTCCGAGCGCACACTGCTCTCCCATCCACAGTATCCGTGGGAAGAGGTTGGCGATTTGCTCAACCGCCCCTCAATGCCTCACGTCAACGTGAACGAAGGCCCTGAAGTCCTCATCCACGGCCAGGACATCTTCCTTGTCTATTCAGCGTCTGCCTGCTGGACCGACTACTACGCGCTCGGCGTGCTCCGCGCACGCGTCACCGATGACCTGCTCGATCCAAGATCCTGGCACAAGTACGATCACCCGTTTTTCCATCAGAACCCCGCAGCGAACGTCTATGCGACCGGCCACAACGGTTTCTTTCAATCGCCGGATGGCCAGGATTGGATCATCTACCACGCCAACTCCCAAAAGAATCAGGGCTGCGGCCCGCAGCGCTCTCCACGCATCCAGCCCTTCACATGGAACCCTGACGGCACGCCCAACTTTGGCGCCGCGCTTCCTGCTGGCCAGCCTCTCGCAAGTCCGTCGCGGTAAGAGGAGCTTTGCCGTCCGGCCAAGCGGAGGCAGTGCATGCCGGACTAAGGCATTTCTCCTTTAGATATAGCCCTCTTGAACGATGTACGGGTGCCGATTTCTTGTTGAAATCGGCACTTGAACGCTTGGGCTCCGGTGTACACCTGACGGAGAAATGCTCTAGTAAACCTGCGGCAGCTCGTTTAGTTCTGACTGTGGTTTCCGTAAAGCGACTTGCTGATCTCAGACTCCGCGCGCGCTTTTTCCAGTTGGCCCGCTGCACGATACGCACGACCTAATTCGAAGTGGGCCTTGGGGTCGCTGGGGGCGAGCTTGACAGCAAGTTGGAGTTCGCGAATGCCGCGGGCGGAATTTCCGTTAGCGACCAATGCCATACCCAGTTTTTGATGCGCCCACGCGGATTTCGGGTCCAGTTCCACAGCCCTTTCGAGAAAGGGCTGCGCGTCGGCTTCGCGGGACTGATCAAGAAGAAAAATCCCTAAGTCGAGATAGGGCCAAGGGTCCTTGAGATCGCGTTCTTTTGCCCATTGCGCAGCGGTGCGCAGGGCTTCTTCGGCCTTTTGCGGATCGTTTTGCGCGTCATAGGTGAGTCCCAGATTTTCTTCGGCCTTCAGATGCGTGGGATCAAGCGCTAGGAGTCGAAGATAGACTTTTTCGGCATCGGAGAAGAGATTCTGCGTATAGAGGCAGCGACCTAGACTGTAGAGAACATCTGTATTGTTGGGTTCCATGCCGAGCGCGATACGCAGCCAGCGCACGGCATCGTCATAATCATTGAGTAGTACATAATCCAGCGCAACAGATCGGAGCTCCGCAACGTCAGGCTTCTGGATCTGTGCGGCGCGGGTATAAGTTTCGAGGGACTCGCGGGACTTGTTCTGTTGGCGCAGCACGAGAGCGAGTTCATACAGCGTGTCGGCCGATTGCGGATTTTGCTGAAGACTGGCGCGAAGACGCGCTTCGGTATTTGCCAGCGTGGAGTCGGGCGGCGCCGAGGTTTCGCGGCCGAGCGAGATGCCTCCTGGCTGCGCTGTTTTTGCCGGCGTCTGCTGCGCGGAGACCGAATAAGCCCCGGCGGCCAGCAGAAGCGCCAGCCCGGCCTTAATTAGCTGCAAGGACGGCATCGTCATTCTCTAAATTCCGTTGTCCCGCGTGATACTTCCGCGCGATGATTATTGCAGATGCGTCATCCACCGGTATCTCCCTCTTCACCTAAGAACCTGTCCAGAAACCATCCTTCTCAGAACCGTTTTGAAAGGGCACGGCTTCAGCCGTGCCGTAAAGAGCTGAAAATAGGTTGGGCTTTAGCCCCTGAAGGACGATTTTTTGTCCACGTTCGACATCTCCTCAGAG
>DATAVZ010000033.1:0-80200 GCA_036267475.1 Occallatibacter sp. | reverse complement strand
GGCTCTTTCAGAAGGCTTAAAGGCTGCTCTGCGAAAATGCAAGTCTGGACGCCCCCAAGAAAGTCTAGAAGGTCGCGGCACCCATGCCGACCCTGGCCATCTATGCTGCAACGCCAAACCTTATCTCCGACAGACTCCTAGGCGATAGCGTCCCACTAAAATCTGCTGGTCGAGATGATTCGTGGCATGGCGATTGATCTGTTTTGATTTCGTTATGCGGTGTCGAGACCACCTAGGGCTTGGCCTCTTCGCTCATGCAGGCAGGGATCTTTAGACAGAAAGGGTGCAGAGTGCATCACGCTGTATACGTTACGTTTCTTTTCGGCGTGGCGCTGGTCCTTGTCGGAACAGTCGGAGAAATCTCTGGCTTCCGCGCCATCGTTTGCGCAAAGAATGAGAATGATCTCGTTCGCCGAGTCATACTACTGGTCGGTATATACGGTGCGATGAGTCTGCTTTTGGCGCTCTTCCTCGTTCATTTGTGGGGCTGATGCAACACTGCGCAAATTCAGGTCGCGATCGATCTTAGCGGGGGTCTGTGCCATTCGTCCTTACGCGTGGGACGTGTGCTGATGGCGTTCGCCCGGGTCCTACTGATCAACCTGTCGTCGCTCATCGGCCGCCAAAAATCGTAGTGAAATTTGTCACCACGGTTTTTCAAAACCGGTCATAATCGAGGGCGTACCGATAGCAATCGGCGAGGAGGCGGCGAATGGAACGGTGGTGACGAAGTGCAAGCGGCGAGCCTAAAAGTCGCTTGTTTTCAGCGGTTCATTGACCTAATGCAACTGTCTTTGTTATTAATGGTTCAGCGCAGCGCGTCGCCCGACGGGCTCCGTTTCACCGTTCCTGAGTAGCTCAATGGCAGAGCATTCGGCTGTTAACCGACAGGTTGTAGGTTCGATTCCTACCGCGTCCACCAATCAATTCAATCAGTTAGCTCTAGCATTTTTTCTATCGTCCATCGATACCGAGGAAAATACCGGGGACTGCGCTTCAATTCCTTTGCCGATCTGGCCGTGGGACGCGATCTCACCGACAAAGGCTGCCAAGCGTGCGGAAATCAAGCGTCCGGCGTCGCGGATTTGTATACTGCGGTGGATGTCTGGATTGAACTGAGCACGGAATTCAAATCCCCAGCACGGCCGGCATGTTCTAGAAGTCGACAGAGATCGCTTGGGGACATAGTGCCTTGCGCGTTGGGACCGGATGGGGCTAGGAACAGAATGGTCAAGGGAGAGTAAAGTGCGCTCCTTAATATGCGCCACATTGCTTGTCGGAAGCGCCATAAGTGTGGCAGTCGTAGCCACCCCCGAGCAGTCTCAGACAAGCGTCCATGAAGGCGTGCAGCAGGGAAATCAAACCATGACACCAGCGCAGAGAGCAGTTGCGACACGCGCGTTTCTCGGACTTGGGGTCGAACCGGTCAAGGCCGCGGCTGAACGAGGCGCTCCGCTTTTTGCGCAGAACTGCGCGTTCTGCCATGGACAAAAAGCTCGTGGAGCGACCGGGCCGAGCCTGATTACTTCCGACCAGGTTCTCGCCGACGACCATGGAGAGCACCTGGCGCCATTCCTCAGGAAAGGAATTCCGGGAAAGGGCATGCCGGCCTTCGCGACGATGTCCGAACGACAGCTAACGGATATTGCCGAGTTTCTGCACCTGCAGGTGGAGGATGTGGCGAACCGCGGGACCTACCGGGTGTTAAACATCCTGGTTGGAAATGCGACAGAAGGTAAAGCGTACGTGGAGAGTCATTGCATGTCATGTCACACTGCTGAGACCTTTGCGCACATCGCGAGCAAGTATCGCTCACCGGAGCAATTACAACGAGACTGGATTTGGCCGGCGCGCGACGAGGCTATTACAGCGGAGGTGAAAACAGCGGGAGGCACCATTTCCGGCAGGGTAACCCAGATAAGCAATTTTCGGATCGGGTTGGTGACGGAATCGGGCGAAGCGAAGATCATCGATCGGGGGCGCGGCGTTGAGGTGCAGATTAACGATCCGCTTGCGGCGCACGAGCAGATTGTGACGACACTGGGAAACGATGATATGCACAACGTAACCGCCTATCTTGAGACGCTGAAATGAAGCTGCTTGCCGGACTCTGCATGACGGTTGCAACGATGGCCGTGGCGGCCACGCCGCTTCACGCGCCGGTTGTGTCGCTTGATCCACATTTGATCGGAAAGGCGCCCGTAACGAACTGGACCACGTTCAACGGCGATTATAGCGGCGAGCGTTACAGCTCGCTGACACAGATAGGCACCGCAAATTTGAATCGCCTCTCGCTGCAGTGGATGTACCGCATCTCGAACGTCGGAGTGCAGCGCGGCGCGCCGGTCCCGACCATCAAATGCACGCCACTCGAAGTGAATGGCGTGTTGTACATGACAATCCCGGATCACGTGTGGGCACTCGATGCCCGGACCGGCAAAGAGTTGTGGCACTACGACTGGGTGGATCATGGGGGTCACCTTATAGGACAACGAGGTGTGGCGGTCTGGAGGAGCACCGTGTTCTTCCAGACCCCTGATAACTGGTTGATCGCACTCGACGCGAATACAGGAAAGGAAGTGTGGAAGAAGAACTACGCCGATGCGCGGAAACAGTATTTCTCCACCTCAGCGCCGCTCATTGTGAAGAACCACTTGATTGTGGGAGTAGGTGGGGACGCAATGGACATGCCGGGCTTCCTCGACTCTTTCAACCCGCTGACAGGAGATCTGCAGTGGAAGTGGTGGTCGACCCCCCGCAAAGGGGATCCGACATTGACAACGTGGCCGGACGAGACAGCATCAGAGCACGGCGGCGGGATGACATGGATGCCAGGGACTTACGATCCGGAACTCAACCTGCTCTACTGGCCGACTGGGAACACGAATCCGGTGTTTGCGGGGCAAGGAAGGCCAGGCGCAAATCTGTGGACCGAATCGATTGTTGCGCTTGATGTTGATACCGGAAGGCTGAAGTGGTACTTTCAGGTATCACCGCACGATACGCACGATTTCGACAACACCACAGCTCCGATTCTGTTTGATCGCAAGGTAGACGGAAAGCTGGAGAAGCTGCTCGCCCAGGCCGCGCGCAATGGATTCTTCGTGACGCTGGACCGTGTGACGGGCCAACACCTGGTTGTGAAGCCGTATGTTCCGCTCGATTATTCGTCTGGACTGTCGCCGAACGGCGAGCCAATTCCCATTCCCGACAAGGATCCGTCGGTGGGCGGCTCGATCAACATCGTTAACGCCACGAACTGGCCTGCCCCCTCGTATAGCCCAAAGACAGGGATGGTCTATGTGAATTCCGTAGAAGGCAACGCGATCTATTACCTGACCGACGATAGCGACAAACCTTCAGGCTACGGTGGTACAGGCGTCGGAATAGGCCGCCAAGTGAGAGTGCTGCAGGCAATCGACCCGCTCACAGGAGATGCTGTCTGGAAGCACGCATATCCGAACCTGGACGGTGCGCCGGCCACGGTGGGGCCGAGCATCCTGACAACTGCGAGCAATCTGCTCATCTCCGGCGACGATCAGAAGAACGTGATTATCTTTAGTGCCGATGAAGGGCAGATACTATGGCATCACGAACTGAATGCCAACGAATCAGGCGGCATCATCACTTATCTTCTGGATGGGAAACAGTACATCGTATTCGGCGCAGGTGACAGCCTGTATGCGTGGAGTCTTGGCAAATGAAGCCGAGCCGTACACGCTATGGTGTCGTGCTGTTTGCGGTTGGGCTCGCAGTGTTGTCTTACGTCCAAAGAGTGGCAATCTCAGGCGCGGCCGGGCCGATTTCTCACGATCTGCACCTCTCAAAGCAGCAGATGGGGCTGGTCTTCGGCGCTTTCGGGCTGTCATACGCACTCTTCGAGATTCCCATGGGGCTGCTGGGCGACCGGCTTGGTACGCGGCGCACACTGGCGCAGATCGTGCTGGCCTGGTCTGCGTTTACGGCATTGACCGGCGCGGCATGGAATGTCACCTCACTGGTGGCCATCCGGTTCCTGTTTGGAGCCGGCGAGGCGGGATGCTTCCCGAACCTGACACGTATGCTAACCGTGTGGCTGCCACCGCGTGAGCGAGTGACAGCGCAATCCCTGATGTGGGCGTGCGCGCGTTGGGGAGGCGCGGCAACACCGCCATTGACACTTCTGTGTATTACTTGGTTCGGCTGGCGACGAGCCTTTGTCGGCTTCGCGCTGCTGGGCCTGGCGTGGTGCATCGTGTTCCTCGCGTGGTTCAAGGACGATCCGGCAAACCATCGCGGTGTGAATCCGGCGGAAAGAGAGATGCTTCATGCATCCCGAATCCTGACAACGCATGTGGCGGGACGAAGATGGATTTCACTGTTGTTGACGAGGCAGGTTGCAGCACTCTTGCTGCAATACTTTTGCTTCTCGTATGTCTGGTATTTCTACATTACGTGGCTGCCGACCTATCTGCGCGAAGGATGGGGGCAGTCGGCACAGCGCGCAGCGGCGCTTGCAGTGTTGCCGCTTCTGTTTGGCGGGTTCGGCTCGCTGACGGCAGGCATCTCGTCGCGGCGACTGCCGAGGCGGGCGATTGCGTTTGGCGGCTTTCTTGCGACGGCTCTCCTGCTGTTCGCATGCACGCGGATACATGCGGTCGTGCCGGCGATGATGGTGATGGGTCTAGCCAGCTTCGCCAGCGACCTGACGATGCCGATTTCGTGGGACACCTGCGTGGAGATCGGCGGAGCTTACACGGCGACCGTTGCAGCTGCGATGAACATGCTGGGAAACCTGGGTGGATTCGTTGCGCCCGTGGTTGGTGGAATCATTCTGCAACGGGTTGGTACCGGGCATGGCGGGTGGAATCTGCTGATCTATTCCATGGTGGGAGCGTCGGCTGTTTCCGCAGCATGCTGGCTGTATATTGATCCGGAGTCGCCGGCGCGTGACAGGGAGCATCAACTGAGCTTAGCATCGGCCGTCAGTTCGAACCCGACGTCTTTGTGAAATCAGCTGTGAACAGAAAGCAGTAGCAGGAGGAGAAGCGATCAATGGAGATCAACTTGAAAGGCCGGACAGCAGTCATTACCGGAGGAAGCCGAGGACTGGGCGAGGCGATGGCGAAAGCGTTGGCCGGCGCAGGTGCGCAGATCGCTCTCGTGGCGCGTGATCGTACGCGCCTGGAGCGGGTCCGCGACGATATTGCCGCGAATGGAGCGGTGGCTGAGGTGTATGTCGCCGACGTGACTCGCGAGGAAGATGTCGCAAGGGTGGCCGAGGAGATCGAAACGCGGTTTGGCAGTCCGCAAATCCTGATCAACAACGCCGGAACCAACGTGCGGAAGAATCTGGTAGATTTCACACTGCAGGAGTTCCGCAGTGTGCTCGACGCAAGTCTGATCTCGACCTTTCTCATGTCACGGGCATTGGTTCCGGGAATGCAAGGTACGGGATATGGCCGGATTATCAACATGAGCTCGATCATGAGCCATGTTTCCATTGCCGGACGCACGGCCTATAGCTCGGCAAAGGCCGCGCTGCTGGGGTTTACGAGGGCGCTGGCTTTGGAACTGGCCACGGAAGGAATCACGGTGAACGGGATCAGTCCGGGACCCATCGGCACCGACATGAATCTCGCGCTGGTGAATAGCCCCGAACTGAACGCGCAGTTCGTGGCCAACATACCTGTGGCGCGGTGGGGTAAGGTGGAGGAGATTGGCGGACTCGCCTGCTACCTGTGCTGCGACGCTGCGAGCTTCATTACGGGGACCGACATTCTCATCGATGGCGGCTGGACCGCGCGCTAAGCCGGGATCATCGAAGTCCAGAAACACTATTGCGGTGGGCCAGCCGGCGCGGGATGGTGTGAAGGCGGCGGGACATAATCGACCAGAGTGTCCACTGGTCTATGAGCCGCCCACGCGATGCCGCGAAGCAGCATCTGCTGAATCTGATAATTGTCGAAATTGGCGTATTCGTGTCCTTGCATCCATACAAAGGCGCGCGCTGGCTTTCCGCCGCCGGTCGCATGTTCATAAGTCCAGATCTGAGGGACCACTTCACCCTTGTGAGAGCCAGCGCTCGGGGTCCCGGGGATAACCGTTGTCGCGAGCACATGAATACCAGGATCGTGCGCCCACGTCATCTTGTAAAAAGCCTCATCGAAGATGGTGAAATTCGACATGCCTTTCATGATCGGATCGGCAGAATCGACAATTGTGTAGGGAATCGGCGCTCCGAGAGTGTAGTTGACTTCGCCGTGCTTCTTGGCTCCCCCGACCAAAGTGGCAAAGTACGTCGGATCCGGGCCGCAGAGCGAATCGTGCAGGCTGACCAGCCCCCCGCCCCGCTTGACATAGTCTTCAACGACGGACTTCTCTCGATCGCTGAGGTACCCGGCGTCTCCTTTGTAAATGACGACGACGTCGGTATGCTCAAGGTCGACCGCGGACGGCGCGTGCAGAGCGCCGTCGACGACGGCGCCATGGTCTGTCAGCAACTTGCTCCAGTCGGCCAGAAACTGTGGATAGTCATGCTGGCCGGCAAGATGGGATTTCAACCCTGCCCAGATATAAATGTGCATACCGTTCGGATTCTGGCCCCACGGTTTAGGGGCCTGGAATTCTGATAAAGCCGACTGCCCCGCTGCTTGAAGCGCTAGCAATAGGCTAACAGCAAGAACAACGAACGCGTGACGCGCACAGGAAAATTTATGCTGCTGCACTGATGGGATTCTCAAAGTCTGCCATCCTTCGAATTCAGAGTAGAGTTCTAGGGCGTATCGACCTAGAAACCCCACTATTGTTTTTCAGCGCTTGATCGTGGAAATGCGTTGGCAAGATAAGACTGAATCATCTTCAACTCGGCGGGGGTGGCCTCAGCGCCTTTGGCGGACATGGTCTGTACAACATTGGTCCATTCCGGGAGATTCAGGCGTTCATTGGTCACAACGTCGAGGCCATGACAACTGGAGCAGGCGCGAATGGTGACGTCGCGGCCGGGTCCGGCAGGTAGCAAAGCGGCCTGGCGGCTGAGCATCGCTTTCCACTTCGGGTCCTGGTGCGCGACTGTGATGGAAAATGGGGCGGATGACGGCTGGGATGCTGCGGGATTGGGACTTGCGTGAACAATGTTTGGTCCGCCGCCCGCACCGTCATCGAGCTTAAATGCGATGAGTTCGTCGCCGAGCAGCGGCGCACGCAGCAAACCTCCACCCGTTGCAACAACTGCGACGTACTGCTTTCCATGTTCGTCCGTGTAGGTGATCGGAATCGACTCGGCGGACGCGGGCAGATGATAGGTCCAGACCTCCTGTCCTGTTTTTGTATCAAAGGCCCGGAAGCGCGCGTCGTCCGTGGCGCCGATAAATGTCAGCCCACCCGCGGTGATGATGGGCCCGCCCAGGCCAGGCCGGCCGGTGCGTTGCTTTCCGGCGGGAAAGTCATCGGTTATACCCAGGGTCGACCGCCAGGCAATCTTACCGCTATTCACGTCGACGGCCACGAGCTCTCCCCACGGCGGCTCCGTGCAGGGAAGGCGTTTCTCAGGATCCCAGAAACGCGCATATCCTGCGAACTGACCTGAATTGGTGTAGCCTCCGGTCTCGTCGGGTACGATGCGCATCGGCTGGCCCAGATTGTTGACATTCACTACGAAGAGGCCGAGCGCGGGGTCGAACGCCCCGCCAGGGTAGTTCACGCCGCCGTGTGTTCCGGGCATGTTCAGTGAATAGCGATTGAATGCCGGAGGCGTGTAAGGCTGCTGCGCCAACAGCATGTGATTATCTTCCACGTAGGCCTTGCACCATGCCGCGTGCTCCGGCAGGTCGTGGTACAACTGCACGCTCATCGGGGCGAGCGGTTCAGGCTCTACGGGAAAAGGCTGCGTAGGGGAGGCATGCTCGCCAGGAACGTCACTTGGAGGTACAGGCTTTTCAATGACCGGAAACAGCGGTTTTCCCGTGACTCGATCGAGTACGAACACGAGTCCAGTCTTGTTGACGATGACTACGGCGGCGATCGTTTTGCCATCGCGATGGACATCGATGAGGGTGGGAGGCGCCTCGGTGTCGTAGTCCCAGATGTCATGGTGGACCGCCTGGAAATACCAGAGCAATTTTCCTGTGGCCGCGTCTGCGGCAACCACAGACGTGCCGAACAGATTGTCGCCGGGCCGGTCTGTTCCGACGCGATCGTAGTTCGGGGCTCCAAACGGCATGTAGACGATGCCCCGTTGCTGATCGACGGTCATGTACCCCCAGACGTTCACACCGGAGCGCTGTTTCCAGCTATCGCCGCCCCAAGTAGCGTGGCCTACCTCGCCAGGGCGCGGCACCGAGTGGAACGTCCATACAAGCTTTCCGGTATGTATGTCCCATGCGCGCGTATCTCCGGCGGGGCCGAGTCCGCCACCCGCGCCTCCATGCCCTTCGCCGGGTCCTGCGCCCGTGATGACCAGATTTTTGTAAATGACGGGTGGCGAGGGCAGAATGTAGTGCTGGTCTGCGCCGGTGCTCATGACTTCGGCGGTACGCAGGTTCACGGCTCCGTTGTCGCCGAAAGCTGTGTCTTCCTTCCCGGTCGTCGCACTAATCGAATACAGGAAGCCATGATTCGTTCCGAAAAAGAGGGCGGGACCGGTGGATGTGTCACCGGGCCAATATGCGGCTCCGCGCAGCGATGCCTGATCTGATCCGGGAATGACGAAGACCCATTTCTCTATACCGGTGGCCGGATCTAATGCGACGACGCGGCCGTACGGCGTTACCACGAACATGGTGTTTCCGACGACCAGCGGCTGATCTTCAGAGAGACGCCATCCGTTATCCAGCGCGGTACCTGCGGCCGGCGCTGGCTTCATGTGGTAAATCCATGCGATCTTCAGATGACGGACATTTGCAGGCGTGATTTGAACCAGCGGAGAATAGCGGGTGGCTCCGGGATCAAGGTTGATCATGGGCCAGGATCCGGTTGCGCTGTGCGATGCAGCGGACGGAATGCTTAACCAGATGAACAGGAGAAGCACTCGTGGGATGCTCCTCATAATTGAATTGGCGCCAGCGGGTTCTCGGGTCATATCCTTCTTGAATTCCTGAAGCACAAGTTCTAACGACAAAAGCTGCACCGATTTTAGTGATCGATGGTAGAAAATGCACCAAGAAGTTGAACTGCGAGCCAAATTCAATGCGTGCGCGCCACGGCCTCGCGCACATTCTTACCAGCCCCGTCTTTCCTCAGAAGCTTGCGAAGTCAGTTCTCGACCCCGATGCTACGGATTGGCCCTATCCCTGTTTACCGAAATGGTCTAGCCACCATCCAGGCCTACGCAACGGGAACCGGATTCAACCAGAGTGCCACTGCAACCGCGAGTTACACATTCAATTTGCCGGTCGTGTTTTGCTGGTAACGAGTCGTGCGATAGCGTGCAATGTTGCGCCAGATTGCATGTTGCTCTAGGAAGGAGTGCATGGCGCTCAGGCTCTACACGCGGCTTCGCCAGAAGCGCGACGCCGGATATTCCGAAGACCTCAAAAGCGGCGAATTCGAAGAAGGCCGGCCCGGCTGGAAACGCTGTGGTTGCCCGATCCATAACTCTCGGAAACATTCTAGGCACATTCAATAGACAGTCCTGGCCAGCGGGAATGGGATGCGCGCAGTCCATCGCTGGCCAATGGGAAAACGCGGGGGTATGGAAAGAGCGCACAGTCAAAGGTGACGTTTGAGTCGTGCCAGACGGTAATCGCTCAAGCGGCCCAATTCAGTTCCACAGGCTCCGCAAAACATGCTTCGTATAATAAGCTCCGTCAATGAGCTTTCCTTTGATACTGATTGGGCGCTCCGGGCGTGGGAACGTTGTCGGTGACCTGTGCTCCGATGGCATGCTCCCTGGTCAATGAAGCGGTGAGCGTAATGCCGGTGCCCGAGACCTGTGAACCGGCTGCGTGTGCAAGGGTGAGAGGCGCGGCGACGGAGATCATGGCGCCGAATCGATTCATGGATGCGATAACCGCCGTTTCATGGTTCGCTCCACTGCCGATGTTGATGGTCTGGCCGATGCTGAAGCCCGCGATAGCGGTAACCGGGATAACGGTTGCGCCCGCGCCCATGGCGGTGCGTACGGTGGTGGCGCCTCCGGTGCCAACCGTCGCGATGACGGCGGTCTCGAGGTTCGCGCCGGTATCGATCATGATCTTCTGGCCGGTGTCAAAACCTTTCACGCTGCCGACTTTTATATTGCTCGCGCCGGCGGCTGAAGCGGCGGCCAAAGTGGCAGCGGACTGGGTCAGGAAATCGGTGCAGTTGCTGTAGGTATCGGCGCCGTCGGGGAAGCGGCCCGCGCTGGTATTGGTAGCGCTGGCGGCATTAGCGGGTGAACCGAAGCCCAGCGTTGCGCCGGGTGAAGGCGCGTAGCAGCCGCTCGCCTTTGGGCCGGATGCGGCCTGGTAACCCTCGGCTGCCCATGGGTCCACAAGGGCACCGTAATTGAGGCTGTCCACAACCAGGCCAGAGGAGTCCCGCAGCACCATGCTGCCTTCTCTTAGTGGGATAGTGAACCTGCCGAAGAGGACCTCGGTGGTGGTAAGCTCGGGCCCACCGAACCACTGGCTGGGCGCAGGAGTTCCCTGGTAGCCGGCCGTCGTAACCGCGGCGTCATGCACCACTGCGTCCATCGCGTGGTCGTTGGTTAGCGGCGCGTTGAGCTGGATGCCGGTGCCGAGCGCCTGGATGGGCTCATTGCTCGAATGAGCAAAGCTCGTCGCAGGCTGAAAGCTGATCCCCGTTCCACGGTCGCTGAAAGGGAGATTGGCTGCATGGTTGAACCGCAGCGGAGCGGCCAGGCCGAGGCCCGTACCTGGAGAAACTACCCACTCGTCGCGAATGTGGGCCTTAGTCAGCGCAGGTGTAAAGGCGATGGTGCCGCCGTCCCGTCCCGCGCCTTCAACGGCAGTGATGGTCATGACTTCCTTGTTTGCGGGAGTGCCAATCACGATCTTGTCGTTGGCGGCGAAACCGTCCGCCCGGCGGACTTTGATCCTGGTCGCGCCCACGCTCGCATCGGCTGCCAGGTCAGTCTGGCTAGCCTTGGTGCCTACGTGTGCCACGGTAACGGTCTCGATCCCATGGCCGACACTATCGATGTCCAACCTGATCTTGTCACCGGTCGAGATGTCGGTGATGGAGCTCACCTTGATGTTGGTTTCACCCACTGCGGCGTCGGCCTCCAGGTAAGCTTGCGTGCCCGGCTTGCCGACTGCTGTGACCGTGGCCACTTCGTACTTCTCCATGCCAAGTGCCACGGCGGGATAGGTGGCGCCATAACCCAACGCGATCTTTTCGCCAACCTTGAATCCGGTCATTTCGGTCACCGGCACGTTGGTTGAGCCCGCGGGGATCGTGATCAGCGGACCATCGGGGACGGGCTGCCACAGTGTTGTATGCTCGCTGGCGGCTGTGCCAAGTTTTAGAATCTTACGCGTTTCCATGTTGGAGCCCGTGCTGATGCCGATCGTATCGCCAGCCGCCATGCCCGTCGTGCTCCTGACGTGGATGGTGGCATCGCCAGCGTGTGCGGGCGCCGCGAGCCCTGAGTTGGAGAGGCCGAGCAGGTAGAAACCGCCGGCTGCGAGCTTCGTCCCGGACGGGATTTTGACCGTCGAGAAGATAGCCTGCTGAGTCGGACGCGCGGTCATGGTCCAGTTGGAGATGTCGACGCTATCGGCACCGGCGTTGTAGAGTTCGATGAAGGAGTTGGTCGGGTTGGCTGGAGAACCGGAGCCAATGCGGAATTCGTTGATCTTGACCGGGCTCGCGTTCCGCACCTTCTCCGCTGCTGTCTCAAATTGCTTCGCGCCGCTGCTCTGGTTTGTCCACGTGGCGTTGCCGATTAGATCGCCGTTGAAGTCCGCCGCCCCTGAGGTGACCTTGAACTCCGCGCTCACGCTCGCGCCCGGCGCAACCGGCTCCGCGAACGTCTTCGAGATCTCGGTGGTGCCCGCGACGAAGCAGGTCCACTGACTGCCGGGCGTGGAGAGGCTCAGCGTGACGCCCGCCGCGGGCGCTCCCGTGGTATTGGTGAACGTCACTGAAGTATCCTGCGAGGACTGCGGGGAGAAAGTCTGCAGTCCTGGCGGAGTGGCAGTTGCCGACGCCGGCGCAACACTCAGCGCAGCCACGTTGTATCCGGCAGCCACAATATTGGCCTGCACACTCTGGTCGGTCGCGTCCGCCGGGAATGTGCCTGAGGCCGTCATCGCCCCTTCATAGAAGGTTCCCTGCGAGCCGTTGCTGTTGTCGCCGCCGTTGCCCAGAACAATGGCTCCCTGCTTGCGCATCGGGTCGTAGGTGGAATTAATGCGTGGTCCGCTGTACATCACAGACAGGTCGTTGCGCTGTGCGTCGCCGCCCATGGATGTCCAGTGGTGCGGTTCGCCCTTGGCAATCGCGGTCACAAATCGCCAGTCGATGGTCGGAAGGTTTGCGCAGGTTTTGGATCCGTTCGCGTTGACGCAGCCAACCAGATTGTTCTCCTGGTCGGTCATGATCCACGGGCCAGCGCCATTCCCGTGGAACCAGGGACCGTCGTTGTCGCCGTAGTAGGCGGCTTCCATGGTGCCGTTGTCGTCATCGCGGCTATCGATCTCGACGTTGCCGTAGTCGAAGCAGCAGCCGCCGTTGAAGTGCAGACCGTTAACCACCCAGTACTGTCCCTCCGCCTGATCGTCGACCGCGGTGCCCTTCGGGTCGTCGTTGCGCAACCCCATGCCCGGCTCGATGAAGACGCCGTAGACCTTGTGGCCCATCACCGTAACCGGCGCCATGTCGGCGATCGGGACATTGTCAAACCCACCCATGGCGGGGCCGTTGAATCCGCCGCGTGGAGCCTGGGTGAGGTCGTTGTGCTTGGGAGACTGGTCGTAGATGGTGGTGATCCAGCAATACGTGCCGGCACAGAACTTATCCTGCGCAGCTGCATCGGCGTATCCGCCCGCGCCCGTCGCCGGCGAAGCCGAGGGCTGGACTACACCGATATCCAGGGTCTTGCCGTCCGACTGGCGCAGAACCTGGTAGAGCGGGCCGTTGTAGGAGGCGTACAGCGCGCGCGTGGTGCTGTGAGCGGCCACGCAGGGGTCGCCGCCGGCGGCGTAGATGTCACAAGGGCCTTGCGGCCTGGGCGGAGCAGCGTTGGCGCCCGCGCCGGCCGGTTGCGCCATTGTCCATCCGGCGCCAGCCATCGTAAGCGCCAGTGCCAGCATCCGTGCAAGATTGATTCTGTTTTTCACGTTTATCCTGTCTGCGTTGCCAAGTCTATTCCGCCCACGAGCAGAGAGGAGGATTCTTATCTCTGCTTCAAACTGTTCCATATCCGTAAAGTCCTTCGGGAATACGTATACCACCAATTCCTCAAGCCGTTCCAGTCCATTCGATGTTTCTTTCGGGAATCTCTGCATAAGCCGACGACTTAAAGACTACGGGCTTCCGTTGAAGGGTATGGGCTTCAGCTCCTGAGGGAATGCAGGCTTTGCAACAAGGACTTGTTCAGAGATACATATAGGAGTGGCTCCAGCAACTCGAAGAAAATCCGGGCACAACTCACCGCTCCATTTTCGCCCGTATCGATTGGACTGACGAGAAAACGTTTCATACCGGCATCGCCCACAATTCCCCTGCATGCGATGGATCAGGATCGAGCAGGGGCATCGGAGAAGCAAATTCTTAGCCGAGCCACGATCGCAGAAAAAGAAATCCCTTATCCCAAACCGGAAGCCCAGGGCCTCCTGACGTTTTATATGCGCCACGCAACTCAAGGATGCTCCGCTATGGACACATGAAATCAAAATGCCGGCTAACGCCGCCGAGTTTGCGCGAGTTCCACCCTCCATCATGCCCGCCTCATAACGCTCGCATCTGTAATGGATATTCAGATCAGCACACCGCCCATTCTTCTTTCTGTTTGTCCCAGGCGGGCCGGGCACTTAGAATTGTGAACGGGCGTCCGCGTGCATCGTGGCGGCCTTCAGGTGATGATGAGCGAACAGGAAGCAGGGAATTCCGCCGAAGCGCAGGCAGCATCGGCGGCATGGAGCAGAGTAGAGCGGGCGCGGCATCCCCAAAGGCCCTATCCCATGGATTTGATCGAGCGAATCTTTACAGATTTCAGCGAGATTCACGGGGATCGTGCCTTTGGCGACGACGAGGCGATCGTCTGCGGCATGGCGCGGCTGGATGGCGAAGAGGTGCTGGTGATCGGCATCCGCAAGGGCGGCACCACCAAGGAGCGCATCAAGCGCAACTTCGGCATGCCCAGTCCGGAGGGATACCGCAAGGCGCTGCGCGTGATGAAGCTGGCCGAAAAATTTGCGCGGCCGGTGGTTGCCATTATCGATGTAACCGCCGCTTATCCCGGCCTGGGCGCGGAAGAGCGAGGACAGGCTGAGGCCATTGCCCGCAACATCCGCGAAATGTCGCGGCTGCGCGTGCCCACCATCTCCGTGATCACCGGCGAAGGCGGTTCGGGCGGAGCGCTTGCCCTGGCGGTAACGGACAAGGTGCTGATTCTTGAGAACGCGGTCTACTCGGTCATTCCGCCCGAGGGCGCGGCCGCCATTATGTGGCGGGATACGGCGCACAAGGCCCGCGCCGCGGCGGCGCTGCGGGTGACCGCGCAAGATGTGGCCGCGCTGGGCTGCGTGGACGAGATTATTCCCGAGCCCGAGGGCGGCATTCACGCCGATCCGGAGAAGGGAACCGAGCTGCTGGTTGCGGCCATCCGCAGGCATCTGGCGGCCCTCAAGGCCATGACGCCGGAGGCCATGCTGGCCGAGCGGCACCGCAAGTTTCGCAACATCGCGCAGTTTTATACCGAGAGCCCGGCGGCAAAAACCGGATCGGCCTGAGGCGCGCCGATCCGTGTATCCGGCCCACAAGATGACCATGGTAAATCTGTACTGGAGATCTCTCGCGATCGAGCGTTTCCCGCAAATACGCGAACGGACCAAGCCTTGCGCGGATGGGCAGCGGATGAGCAAAGAGTCGTGTGGCTGTGAGGCTTCTGTCTACAGCAACTCGGGAAATGCCGAAGCCGCTGGCCGGAGGCGCGCATGAGCGGGCAGCCCGTAGTGCGCAGCCGTATGCGCTCCTATCTCGAATTCCTGGCGGCCATCTTCTACTTCTTTGTGGCGCGCGGCCTGGCCCGTCACGGCGCCTACGTGCTGGCTTCGGGGCCGTTTCCCGCGCTCGGCTCGCCGCTGATCGAGCAGACCATGTTCGCCCTGTTCCTGCTGTTCGGCTATGCGGCCATGGGCTTCTGGATCGATCGCCAGATGTATCCCATCAGCGCCCAGGGATTTCCGCGACGTCCGGGCTGGGCGCGCGAGTGGGCGCTGGGCCTGAGCGCCGGCTGGGGACTGGCCTTGGCCTGCGTGCTGCCCATGGTGGTCATCGGCGGCATCGCCGTCACCCTCACGCTGCAGTGGCCGGCATGGATCGGCTTGCTGGTGGACGCAGCATTTTTCGCCATGGCCGCGCTGGCTGAGGAAGTCGCCTTCCGCGGCTACGGCTTTCAGCGCTTTGCCGATGCGGTGGGGCCGGTGGGCGCTTCGCTGGTGTTCGCCGCCTATTACGCGCTGGTGCAGGCCGCGATTCCCGGCTCCGGCCGCGCCAGCGTCCTGGTTGCGGTGGTGCTGGCGCTGGTGCTGTCCACGGCCTATCTGCGCACCCGCGCGCTGTGGGTAAGCTGGGGCCTCAACTTTGGCTGGAAGGCCAGCCGCGCCCTGCTGTTCGGGCTTGCCGTCAGCGGCGACGGCACCCACTCCTCCGTTGTGCAGAGCGACCCCATGGGGCCGTTCTGGTTGACCGGCGGAGCCTTCGGGCTGGACGGCACCTGGATTGCCGTTATCGTATTGCTGGCCGCCCTGGTGCTGGTGTTTCGCATCACCCGCGATCTCGACTTCCAGTACAACGCGCCGGTCATTGAGCCGGCAGGCATTCCCGTGGACCTGGACGCGGCCGCCCGCGCACAGCACGAGAAGGCCATGGGCGCGCAGGAGCCCGCCGCGCCGGCGCTGGTTCAGATTATTGCCGCGCCTTCTCCGCTGCCGCGGCGTGAAGAAGACGATTCCGATCGCGCCGGGTAGACCCATCCCGGTCACGGCGCATCATTTTCGGGGCGCGCATCTTTCGGGGTAACGGATAGCGGTACCACGTGGTCAAAGCCCGCGCCGCTTTCCACTTGCCCGAACCCCATTTTTGAGTCAAGCTTATCGTGCACGAGGGAGGGTCCCCATGACTTCTCCAACTACGACTTTTCGAGCAGAGACTTCATCAGCGACGCCGTTTCGAGTGACGGCTTCTTTAACCAGGCCACGTCTGTCGTTCCTGCCTTCGCTGCGGATTGCGGCCACCGGCTTTGCGCTGGCGGCGCTGCTGGCTGCAGGCGCAGCCGCCCAGGTTCTCACCATCGACACCAGCGGCAACGGCACCATCACCGCCAACGGCCCGGTAGACCGGCGTTATCAGCAGATTCAGCCCACCAACATTGCGCTGCCCAAAGCGGAGCTGAACGCCAAATCCAGACTGCAACTGGAGCGGGTGATGGAGGCCGAGCAGGGCTTTGCCATGCGTCCCTTTCCGCGCGGCCACAAAGGCCTCACGCTGGTGGCCAACGGCAAGCTGGAGCCGGCCGGTGAAGCCTACCTCAATATGGCCGGGAGCGAAGGAATCTGCGCCAAGCCGGGCGACCGGGTGGTCATCACCGATATCCGGTTCGATCACAACAAGGTCATCTTCGCGCTGAACGGCGGCCCCGACTTCAAGCATCGCTTCCTGCGCCACATCCAGATCGGCACCGACCCCAACTACTCCAACTCCGTGGTGCCCGATGAGGCCGATCCCACCGGCGCGCGCCTCACGCTGGTCTTCAAGGGGCACCTGCCGGAGATGACCGCCGCGCAGATGAAGGCGCTGCTGGCGCCGCTGATCTCCTTCGACGTCAAGACCCCCATCCAGGCCTTTACAGACACGCTGCCCACCCCGCTCAAACAGGCCATCCTGGACCACCAGGTATGGGTCGGAATGAGCACTGACATGGTGCTGTTCGCCATGGGCCAGCCGCGCACCAAGGTCCGCGAGATGGACGGCCAGATGCCCTTCGAGGAGTGGATCTACGGCAGGCCGCCGCAGGATGTCGACTTCGTCCGCATCAACGGCAACCGCGTTATCCGCGTGGAGATCGCCAAAGTGGGCCTGCCGCTGCAGGTGTTTACCAAAGATCAGGTCGATGGGCTGATGCGCAGCGACGGCAGTCCCGTGGTTGCCTCGGCCGACACCCGCATCATCCACGAGGGCGATGTACAAAAGGACCCCAACCGCGAAGCGCCGGACGCCCCGCCCAGCCTGCGCGCTCCCGGCGAGTCCCAGCCACAGGACCAGCAGGATCAGCGGCAGAACACCGGCGTGATGCGCCCGGTGCAGTTCCCCAAACAGCGCCCCGACGATGCGCCGTGGAACGATCCGGACGATCAACAACCCGCGAGCCAGCAGCCAGCGAGCCAGCAGCCCGCCAAAACGCAGCCGGCAGCGCCGACCTCCGGCAGCCAACCCGCAGCGCCGTCTTCGGGCAGCCAGCCCGCGCCGTCTTCTTCAAGCGCGCCCACGGCATCGGGCAGCGGCGGCAGCCAGTCCGCGTCTCCAGACACAAAATGAAGCCGCGAACGGAAGCCGCGACGGAGCATGCACTGCGTCAGTGGTTAGCTTGTAGGAGACATTGCCCCAGAGGCTAAAGCCCGCGCGGGAAAGTAGGGCTTTGATTTGCTTGTGCTTTGAAAGGGCACGGCTTCAGCCGTGCCGCAAATGCATGACGTGCGACTGTGACTTTAGCCTCTGAGGGAATGTGTGGGATGAAATTAGGACACTTCCCGCGCAAAATCAAGCAGCGCCGGAGCCTGAGCCTTGAGGTAAATGAGCCTTGAGGTAAACTGGAACGAGCGAGTCCGCTGCCTGCCCGTAGTCCAACCGCGATGCAAGGGCCAGTAAACGACCGCGCCGTTGAAGCCGCGCGCCTGAAATTTTGCGCGTGAGAGCAGAGACACCCTATGAAGGAGAAACACTCGACCGATGGCGAAGATTGCAAAAACAGGTGACCGCAAGAAGGTAATGGACACGACCAAGTCGACCGACTGTCCCAAATGCAGCAAACCGACGCGTATTGTGAAGCGCGTAAAGGACCGCGAGCGCGGCGTGCCTGGAGGCGTCTATATCTCCTGCTCCGTGTGCGACTTCTACGAAAAACTTTAAGCGCTGATTCAAATTGCGAACAGGAAAAAGCCCGGCATGCGCCGGGCTTTTCTATTTCCTTCACAACCGCCTTCAAAGCGCCTCATCCATCTCCGCCAGAATGGCCTCCGCTGCCGCTGCCGGGTCGGCGGCCTGGGTGATCGGGCGGCCAACCACCAGGTAGCTTGCTCCGCTTCGCAGCGCGTCGGCGGGAGTGGCAATGCGCTTCTGGTCGCCGGCTTGGTTCTGGGTCTGCGCTCCGGCGGGGCGAATGCCGGGAATAACCAGCACGCCTTCCGGCCCGGTGAGCGCACGCAGCGCAGTCACCTCCTGCGGCGAGCACACAAACCCGCGCACCCCGGCCGCCAGACCCATCCGCGCCAGCAGTTCCACCTGTTCGGCGGGCGTGCGGCCCAGGCCCACGGCGCTGGTCTGGTCCTTATCCATGCTGGTCAGCACCGTCACCGCCAGCAGTTGCGGCGGATTCGCCATGCCCGCCAGCGCGTTTTGCGCGGCCTCCAGCATGACCGGACCGCCGCCGGCGTGGACCGTCATCATGCGCACGCCCAGCGCCGCGGCCGACCGCACCGCTCCGGCCACGGTGTTGGGAATATCGTGAAACTTCAGGTCGAGGAAAACCGAGAATCCGCGCGCCACCAGCGGCTCGACCACCGCCGGCCCGGCTGCCGTGAACAGCTCCATGCCCACCTTGAACCAGCGGCAGCGGCCTTCGAGCCGGTTGACCAGGTCGAGCGCCGCTGGAGTTGTTGCAACATCGAGCGCGACAATCAGTCGGTCTTGGAGCCGGTCAGGGATCCGGTCGCGCGCCTCTTCTATCCGCGCCGACGTCGGTCCGGCAACTCGATCCGCCGCAACCGGCGCGTCGCCGGAGCCCGCATGCATTCGCTCAGACAGGGACATGCCTTCATGCTACGGCATTTCCCGGCTGTGGCAGCATCCGTTAATCTGGAGGTGCGGCGGCAAGCGCAAGTCTTACATGCACTACCTGCGCCAAGTAGTTCAAAGAAAAGGTATAAATCCTGCGCAACCGAGCCGTACGGCGGCCTGCGCAGCGGTCATAGCGGTGCCTGGATTGGCCCGGCGTAAGACGCGTCTTACGGCGTAAGACATCAAACGAAACGGGGCAAGAGTGGTAAAAGTGGAAAATATGCCCATAGCTCCGGTCAGCAAGGTGGGATCACGGTTGGGAGTCGAATTTCGATTGCGTGCATTTCGATTGACCGCGTTTCAGTTGACCGCGGAATCAGGATTCAGCGTGGAATCGGGGTTGAGTGCGGCGTCCCGGGCCTGTATCGTCCGGCGCCCGGCCGTTCTGTCCGTACGCCTGCTCGTTCTGGCGATCCTTATTCTGGCCACCGGCATTCTGGCCACTGGCGCGGGCAGCGTGGCCCATGCAGCTGACGTCGATACCAATCCCATGAATTACGACCCCGCGGTGCGCCAGGCCTTTCAGCACTTCTACGACCTTGACTATCCTGGCGCGGTGGAGCGCTTTGAGCGCTATCATGCCGAGCATCCCGGCGATCCGCAGGCCACGGCCTATCTGCTCAACGCCATCATCTTTCAGGAGCTCTACCGCGAGGACCTTCTCGACACCACCTTTTACGCCAACGACGGCTTTTTAAGCGGCCATCATGCAGTCGATGAAGACCCGCAGGTCCGCGACCGCATCTTTGCCCTGGCCGACGAGGCGGTGCGCGAGGCGGACTGGCGTCTGGGCAAAAATCCCAATGACGTGGATGCGCTGTTTGCCCGCGCCTGGGTGCGCAGCCTGCGCTGCACCTACGTGGCCATGGCCGAGCGCAGCTTCAGCGCCGGATTCCATCTGGCCAACAAGGCCAGGGACGATGCCCAGCGCGCCCTGCAGATCGATCCAAATTACGTGGACGCCAAGCTGATTCTCGGTGTTTATCAATATGTGGTCGGAGCGCTGCCCTGGCCCTTCAAGATCATGATCGGCTTTGTCGGCATCACCGGCTCCAAGTCCACCGGCATGGCCCTGCTGCGCGATGCGGGCAGCCGCGGCGTGATCACCAGCGTGGAGGCCCGCACCGCCATGGCGCTGTTTCTGCGCCGCGATGGCAAATATGAGCAAGCCATTCAGGTAGTCCGCGGCCTGGAAAACGAGTACCCGCGCAACTTCCTTTTCCGGCTTGAGGAGGCCAATCTGCGCAAGGATGCCGGCGAGGGCATGGCCGCCGTCAACGCCTATCGCGGCCTGCTGGCCGACGATGCAAAGCCCGGCTACTTTGCTTCAGCCAAAGTGGAGCTGGCCGACTTTGGGCTCGGCGACGCACTGCGCGGCCAGCGCCGCTACGCCGACGCAGCAGAGGCCTACGAACAGGCCGCCGCCACGCCCGGCGCCGGCGCCGAGCTTAGAATCCGCTCGCTGCTGGACGCCGGCCAGTGCCGCGACCTGCTCAACCAGCGCGCCGAGGCGGTCAAGGACTATCAGGCGGCCATCGACGCCGGCCCTGAAACCTCCCGCGCCGACACTGCGCGCAAGTATCTGCATGCGCCCTATAGCGGCAACTGAGCCCGACCGGACCGGAGTGGACCGGACCGGACCGACCCGGAGCGAACCCAATGTGAGACGGCGGCGTCAGATGGTGCTGGACGGCCCGTGGCCCGGTGGAACCGCGGCCGCCCGTTGTTCGTATCCTCAAGTTGTTGTATCCGGAATTCGTAGTGTTGATTCGTATTGCGGGTTTGTGTCGTGGTGCGATCGCCCATCCGCCGGGTAAAGGAGTAAGACAATGGCCGTCTTTTGCAATCGCTGTGGAACCAGACTGCCCGCCAGCGCGCGCTTTTGCTCCAGCTGCGGCGCGACCATTCTCATGGGACAGCCAATCCCCGGCCGTCCGCTCATCCGGCCGCTGCGCGGACGTCAGATTGCCGGCGTGTGCCTGGCGCTGGCGCAGTCCAACGGATGGGATGTTTCGGTCGTCCGCATTCTCACCGTGGTCGGATTCTTCGTCTCCAGCGGACTGGTGGGCGTGGCTTATGCTGCCGCCTGGATCGGCATACCCGAGGAGACGGCCAACTTCCCCGGCGTCTATCCGCCTGGCATGTGACCATCTGGCCTGTGAACGAGTCGTAAGCAAGCCGGGTGTATAAACGGGATATATGGACGGGATCTATCTCTCCGACGGCGCAAAACTGGCCTACAGTGTCACCGGCGACGGCCTGCCGGTCGTCTTCCTTCATCCCACTCCGCTCGACCGCGGCTACTGGCGTCCACTTTGCGCTCGACTCAGCGGCGTGCGCGCCATTGTGCCCGACCTGCGCGGCCACGGACTCTCCGAGCTGGGTGACCGGCTGCCCGCCGGCGCATTCAGCCGCGTGCCCGACGCGCCAGTGCTCGGCATGCAGCAGCTTGCCGCGGATATTCTGGCGCTGCTCGATCATCTGCATCTGCCCGGCGCGATCTTCTGCGGCTGTTCCATCGGCGGCTATCTGCTGCTGGAGTTGTGGCGGCGCGCCCCGGAGCGCATACACGGACTGGCGCTGCTATGCTCCAAACCGCAACCGGACGCCGAGGCCAATCTCGACAAACGCGCCGCCACCATTGCCCAGGCCCGCGCAGGCCAGGCGGCAAAGGTTTTCGATGGCCTGGCCCAGTCGCTGGTGGGCGCAACCGTGCGCGCCCGCCGGCCGGAGATTGTGGCCGAAGTTCGCGCCCGCATGACCCTCACGTCCGATGCTCTGGTAGCCGTGCAGGCCGGACTGGCCACCCGTCCCGACTCCATGGCTACTGTGGCCACCATCGACAGTCATATTCTGGCCATCGCCGGCGGCGAAGACCCCGCGGTTACGCCTGTGGAGATGGAGGCCCTGCGCGCAGCACCCGGCGGTTGCGACTGGCATCTACTGCCTGACGCGGGCCACTTTGCCGCCTACGAGCAGCCCGAGCCGGTGGCGGAGTGGATGACCGAGTGGCTGAAGCGGTTCGCCTGAGAACCAAAGCGCCCGCGGTCGGGGTGTGAGTTCAGAACCGCGCGCGCTGGAAATTCCGCCGGGCAGCGTTGTATTCGGGGACGACGACCGTCGTGCCGCACACTTTCCAGCGGGCCATATTCATGGGTCATTTTCATGGGGTATTTTCGCGGGTCAGAGCAGGCGCGGCGCCGTGCGGCCTTGGCGGGACTTCTGGTCGGTAGCGGGCTGCGCCGTCCGCCACTTGCCGAATCTGCGCCTGCGCAAAAGGCTCTGCGGTTCTAGACCAGCTCGTCGATCCGCGTGATCAGGTTGTTTTCCGCCGAGGGCAGACTGGTGCCTGTGGCCTCGGCTCCAATGATGTGGGTGTCCGTAGCCAGATATTCGCTATTGGAGTAAGTCACGTCTGCACTGTAGGTTTCACCCGATACCCTGGTGGAAAAACCCACATCGACCCTCAGCGGATTAAGGGCTGAGGTGCTCAATTGCCCCGCGGACAAAGCCGAACTGATGCTTCCCATGGGACCCTCCCGTGTCGAGAAACTAATGCGGAGACCGCCTTGTCTCTCTCTATCGGCACTCTGCAAAAAGACTTTAGGGGGAGCGCGAAAAATCTTTTGTGGCCTGGAGAAGGCGGCTGCAGCCGACGCATGGCCGGCCGTCCGCCGATTCAGCAACTTCCAGCCGCGGTCCGCGTCTACTTAAAAGGGGCTGAGTCAAAGGGATTTAAGTACGGTGGATTTAGAATTAAAGAAGCGGCTCGATTCTTCCGTTTGGCTGCGGGAGCTTCAGAAAGCCGCTCATCGAAAGATCGGGGGAAATTTGATCGTATGCCACTCCTTAAGACTTCCAATCCGGCTTTAGGGCAAAATACCTTTCGCAACCTGGTGGACAGCCAGTATGGCGGAACCATTGATGCCTCTGCACGCATGACCCTGAGCGGCACCGTGAACAAGACCGGCATCCTGCTGCTGTGCGCTCTGGCTACCGCTGCCTGGACCTGGAGCGACTTCCTGCAGACGCGTGATATCAGCGACATAGCGGGCCGCCTGATGGTGGGCACGTTCGGCGGGCTGATCGTCGCCTTTGTCACGATCTTCAAGAAGGAGTGGTCGGCCGTTACCGCGCCCATCTATGCGCTGCTGGAAGGCTTGGCGCTGGGCGGTATTTCGGCCATCTTCGAGATGCGCTATCCGGGCATTGCCATTCAAGCCGTCAGCCTGACGTTTGGAACGCTGTTTGTGCTGCTGCTGGCTTACCGGTCGGGGCTGATCCGGGTTACGCAGAAGTTCCGGCTGGGGATTGTGGCGGCTACCGGCGGCATCATGCTTTTCTACTTCGCGGAGATCCTGCTGGGCTTCTTCGGAGTTCATTTTGCCACCATCAATGGCTCGGGGCCGATTGGTATCCTCTTTAGTTTGGTGGTGGTAGGCGTGGCCGCGTTGAACCTGGTGCTGGACTTCGACTTCATCGAGCAGGGGGTTACTTCCGGTGCGCCGAAGTACATGGAGTGGTATGGAGCCTTCGGCATCCTGGTTACGCTGGTGTGGCTGTACCTGGAGATGCTGCGGTTGCTCTCCAAGATCAACTCCCGCAACTAAGCCGGCTGAACCAGCGTTTGCAGATGAAAAAGCCTTCGCGCGGAGCGAAGGCTCTTTTGTGTCCGCGGTGCGGTGCGGCGAGCGCCCCGTGGTGCTTTGGTCCGCTTTCATGTGTACATTTTCGTAAAAAACAAGCCCTTTTAAGGTCGCAAACCATGCACAAACGAGCCCGCTAAGCCTGAATAAGGCGATTGAAGACGCGCGCTGCGCGGCTGAACGCCGGGCCTCCGCATCCGGCTCAGGCGCTCAGTTTGCCCTGTGGAGAGATGAGGCTCAGCGTGACGCTGTCGGCGGTCTTGCGGCGGTGTGGCGTGCCGCGGGGAACAACCAGCATATCGCCCTTGTGAAGGGTGACGCGGGTTGCGCCTTCGGAGTCGGGCGCGAGCCACTCGCCGGGGCGGATGTTGCGGCCGTTTTTGGGCGTGCCGCCCAGCTCGTAGACGGTGGACCCATCGAGGATCTGAAAGATGTGGTCGCGGTTCTCGTGCCACTCGAACTCCGGGGCGCTCTTGGCCTTCTCCGTAGTCAGCATGATGACGAAGGATTTGTCGTCGACCAGGTTGTTGTTGCCGGGGCTGGCCTCGAGGGCCTGGATGTCGTCATGCAGCTTTTCGGCGGTGAACACCTGAAAGGTGGGCGCGCTGGCCTGGGCAGCCGCGGAGACGGCCAACAGCGACACGTCCGCAAGCGCAAAGCCGGCCGCGGCGGCAACGGGAGCGGCGCGCAGGAACCAGCGGCGTCCCGGATCATCGACAGTAAAATCACTCATCTATTCCCTCCAGGGAAAATCGAACTCCTGAAAAGTAAATCATCCGGCGCGGCATGTTGTCAGCCCGGCGGGAGTGGATTGGTGCGGAGATAGATCGTCGGTCGATGCTCGTGCATAGCCGTATTTCATGCCTTCATTGCGGGACAGGCTTTCGGGAAGCGCCGTTTCACGCTTTCAGCGGCTCCGCGAATTATCCCGAAACTTACCCTTTGTGGGAAACTGCCGAGTTATTTTGGCGTGTGGTACAGTGGACGCGATAGTTGCCGGAGGAGGTTTATGTGCAAGAGCATTGGATAGCTGTGGCCGCGGCGGTTATTGGGATCGCCGGAACAGCAGCGCTCTCGTTTGACCTTCTGAAATCGAAGAGCGTAGAAGAGTCGATTAAAGACTTTAAGCACCTTCAGGACGAACTCGATATTGCATCTCAAGAACTCACTTTTCGAATGAACGAAGGTCTGTCCACTATGGCAGCCTTTCTCGGGGGGTACCTGTCGTTCCTTGAGATCGAAGCGGAAGTGAAGGAGGAGACTGCTCAGGGAAAGAGCCTAGTTGAAGGCACCGACCCCGAGATGGATAAGATCAGACGCTATATTTATGGGCATTCTGAGGTAAGCCTGCGCCATAATGCCGTGGCGAAATTTCTGGAAGCGCGGCAGAAGCTGGCTTCGCCGGAGCAAACGCAAAAAGCCCTTGACTTAGTGGCTGATATTCGGAGAAGAGTAGAACTACAGTTTGTGCAGGAGTTAACGTATTCTCAAAGGCTCAAACGCGTGGCAATCGCTGGCGTACTTCTCGTGGGTCTCGGAGCCATTGCGCAACTTGTCGATCTGTTGCTGACCTGAACGCTTAATTGTTGTCAATAGGTCTCCGACCGCATGATTTTGTTCCTTCGATTCGTGCTTTCCCAGGTCTCAAAATCGAGACCTGGGGCACCCAGGTTGGTACATGTTCAAGCGGTCAGAGACCTAGTAGAAATGATCCTAATGAAGATGACCCATCACAGTGCCGAATATGATTTCCCCTATTACGAAAAGCAGCACTAGCCCACGGGCGACCCAATGGCGCTTCTGCGCGGAACTCGACTCGGTGGGTTGAGTGGTCCAGAGTGTCTCGAAAAGCGCCTCACGCTGATGCCATAAGAACAGCAACATGCACCCAAGAATGAACGCAGCGGTGCGCTCCGCGCCAAACGTAATCGAGTAGAAGATGTTGATGAGCACGATGTTGACCATCATAGGCACCATCATCACAGCGGCAAGCAGGGCGGTCTTGCGAAACAGCAGCAGCGCCGCGCAAATGACCTGAATAGCACCAAGGATGTATTTGTATGTGTGCGAGTAGCCAAAGTAGTACCAGGTCAGTGTGTAACCATCGAGCGAACCAATTGGCTTTTGGGCCACCCACGAGGGAACAACGAGTTGATGGCCAGTGAGTTTGCTAACCCCGTAGAAGCACAGCAGCACCGCACAAATATAGCGAAGCCAGTCGAGGTATTTAGGGTATCGTTTCACCCTCACAACTTAGCACTTTTAGGTGTCTTTCGCCATTTAGGTAGTTCCCGCAACGTACGTATTATCGGCAACTTCGCTTCAGTCCCGAAAAGGGCCCTTTGTGGGACAGCCATCTCGCTTCTAATAGCGGAGATTTAGATTTTCCCTTCAGGGAAAATCGAACTCCTGAAAAGTAAATCATCCGGCGCGGCATGTTGTCAGCCGGCGGGAGTGGATTGGTGTGGAGATGGCCCCGGGCTTTGCTATACCGAGATCGATTTGACAAGCCTTAAAGTAGAATGCTACATAGGGTAGACGATGGCGTCTTTTCGGAGGTTCGAGAGATGATGTGCGGTCTGAATGGCAAGCGCTGTTTGTCTGTCCTTGTTTGCGCGCCTCTTCTCATTGCAGGGATCTTCGCGTGCCTGGGAGTTTCAGTTCGCGCACAAAGTGCCGGGCAGGGTTGGGAGAAGGCGGCGGGCGGCAAACAGCAATTTGAAGTGGCGAGTGTGCGGCAGAATAAAAGCGAAGGAGATTCGTACAGCAATTTCAATCTGGACGGCGACAGCAACGCGTATTGGGTGATCGATCGACACGATCCGCTGGCCCCCGGCGGCGATCTGTTCACAACGAAGAATATCCCGCTGATTCGCTACATCGTTTTTGCGTACAGGCTGAGCGGAACACAGGAGCTGGCGTTGCGCTTCGATTTCTATGAGGGGTTGAGGTCGCATGTTCCAGCGTGGGTGAAAGACGACCGGTATGACATGGATGCGCGCGCGCCGGGACTGGCGACCAAGGACCAGATGCGGCTGATGATGCAAAGCCTGTTGGCGGAGCGGTTCCAGTTCAAAGCGCACTGGGAGACGCGCGAGGTTCCGGTGTTTGCGCTGGTGGAGGAGAAGCCTGGCAACGTGGGAGCGCAACTGGAGGCGCATCGGGCGAGCGACGACTGCGCGAAGACCGATCTGCCGGAGAGTGCGGCCAAAACGGCAGCTTCAGCGCCGTTGCTTTCCGCATTGCCGATTCCGTGCGGCTGGATTGCGCATCTGCCGGCGAGCGGGCCGGGATCGCGGCGTTTTGGAGGGCGCAACGTGACGCTCGCGATGCTGGGCACGTCGATGCCGGCGCAGACGGGTCTTGTAACGCTGCCGCGGCCGGTGGTGGATAGGACGGGACTGAAGGGCGGATACGACTTTTGGATGGAGTGGACGCCGGAAGACACGAGCGAAGTGAACAACACCGAGACGGGCGGCACATTTCGCGAGGCACTGAAGAATCAGTTGGGGCTTAAGCTCGAGCCGGCAAAAGGACCGGTGCAGGTGCTGGTGATCGATCATGTGGAGCAGCCGACGGCGAATTGAGAAGGGAATTTGAGGGAAACATCGCAGGCGGTTCCGTTGCCGGCTGCGAGACTCTCTCACCGGCATGAGAACGCCGGCTCGGTGCCTCGGGCTCAGGCCGGTTTTTGAATCGCGGCTGCCACTGGTCGCGCGGCAATTTGATGAGCTGGCTGCCTGGAGGCCCACAACATGATGGCGACTCCGGCAAGCGCCGCTCCCGCACTGGCCAGTTGCGCGTTGGACATGCCCCACAGGATCTTGGGATTGCGGCGGATGAACTCGACCAGGAACCGCGCCAGACCGCTGAGCAGTAAATACTGGCCGAGGATGGCGCCGGTCGCGTGCTTTTTGCCGGCACGCCGCCACAGCCACCAGCCGATGAGCAGGCCCGCGGCCATCTCATAAAGCGGGGTGGGATGGACGCGCACCAGGGTAGGATCGATGCCGTTGGGAAAGCTCATTCCCCAGGGCAGATTAGTGGCAATGCCATAGCAGCCGTCGCCGGAAAGGAAGCACCCGATGCGCCCAATGCCGTAGCCGACCGCGGCCGCCGGGGCAGCTAGATCCAGAATGCGCAGGGCGCCGATCTTGGACCACCATCCCTGGAAGACCAGGGCGGAGATGCCGAACAGCAGGCCGCCGTACCAGGCAAAGCCCGCCGAATCATAGAGAACGCGCCAGCCTAGCTCGCGGAAATCGGCCGGGGTATCGATGACGTGCCACAGCTTGGCGCCGATAATGCCCATGACCACGGTGATGGCCACAATGCCCACGGCGTCAGCGTCAATGTGCGCACGCTTGAAGCCGCGATCCACGATTAAAGCCGCAGCCACGGCCGCCAGCCACAACATGAGTCCAAAGGTGGGCAGGTTAAAGTGCCCGATATGAATAAACGGATACATATCTCTTCTAGTATAGACGCGCATTGGCCCCAAAAGGGTTCGCTGGGGTTTTGGGGAAGGCTGTGGGGCGCTTTTTTGGGGGATTCGGTTTGCTGTGGTTTGGGTCAGCCGCCTATGGCGGCTTGCCTTTCGGGATGGTGGTGGTTTTCCTGCAGTTGACTGGGAAAACGTGAAGGATGGGTCAGCCCGGCAAGCACATGAACGTGCGAAGAGCTGTGCAGTGGGTTCGCGCCGCCCCTATGGGGCTGCCTTGTGCTGAGGTCTCCACTTCCCAGGACTGCGCTTCGCTTGTCCTGGGCTATCCTCGCCCGTCCCTCCGGGACGAAATCGAGCGTTATGCATTTGTGGCACGGCTGAAGCCGTGCCCTTTCAAAGCAGAAGCAAATCAGGACATTCTCAAGAAGCCACAAACTTTTCAAGAAGCCGCGACCTTTTCGAAGACCCACAACCTTTTCAAAAATCCACGACCGTTTCAAAAACCCATAACATTTTCGAAAACCTGCAACCTTTTCAAAAACTCACAACCGCGGACCGGGTCAATCGCGCGATACTGTGTGCATGGCTACCACCACCTATCAGGGCCGGGAAATTGAGGGCATCGAAATTCTTTACTCGCGCCAGCAGATCGCCGAGCGGGTTGGCGAGATGGGCGCGCAGATTACCCAGGACCTTAACGGCGAGCGGCTGGTGATGGTCGGCGTGCTCAAGGGCGCGGCGCCATTTCTGGCCGACCTGTCGCGGAGCATCCAGGCTGACGCCACGTTCGACTTTGTGGCCGTGTCCAGCTACGGCAAGGAGTCGCGTTCCTCCGGCGCCGTGAAGCTCATCAAGGACCTCGACGAGTCGATCGAGGGCAAAAATGTTCTGATCGTCGAAGACATTCTGGACACAGGCCTCACGCTGGCCTATCTGCGCAAGATCTTTCTGCAGCACTGTCCCAGGACGCTGCGTATTGCCACGCTGCTCGACAAGCCCTCTCGCCGGATTGAAAAGATCGACGCCGATTATGTGGGCTTTTCCATTCCTAACCTGTTCGTGGTCGGCTACGGAATGGATTACGCGGAGCGTTACCGCAACCTGCCGGACATCTGCATCATGAGCCCCGAGCATCTGGAGTAGCAGTGAAGGCGAATCGCGGCGACGAGCGGGATGTTTTATTCAGGGCTTACAGCGACTTCAACGGCCGCCGCATGGAGGCGGTGCTGCACCGCATGCATCCGGACGTGGAGTGGGCCAATGGGATGGAAGGCGGCCATGTAACGGGAATGGACGCGGTGCGCGCCTATTGGACGCGGCAGTGGGCGGCAATCGATCCGCATGTGGAACCGTTGGAGATTGTGGAAGACGGCGCGGGCCGCTATGTTGTCCGCGTACACCAGGTGGTGCGCGACCTGGCAGGCAAACTGCTGCTCGACACCGAGGTGCGCCATGTCTATACCATGCGCGATGGGCTGATTGCGCGGATGGATATCGAGTAGCGCCGGCGAGCGCCGAGAGGGTGGGCGTGCCCGGAGTTGGGTGGCATTCGGTCGGCGCTGTGACCGGCTGCGGGATTTGGTAGTGTCCTAATTTCATCCCACGCATTCCCTCAGAGGCTAAAGCCACAGTCGCAAGTTATGCATTTGTGGCACGGCTGAAGCCGTGCCCTTTCAAAGCAGAAGCAAATTAGGACACTACTGGGGGATTTATTCATTTGGGAACTATATAGATGACTCCCTTGGGTGTTATATGATTGACGAGGAGTTCTATGTCAACGCCGAGCAGACCACAGCCTAATCCACCGCCGCAGCCACCACCGGTTCGCGGCAATCCGCTGCCCCCGCCACCGCCTCCATGTGGACCACCGAGCGACCCCTTCAAAAAAGGCGCATAGCTAGTGTTAAGACGTTTACCGCGAAAGACACAGCCATACAGTTGAAGGCTATGAACATTAGAGATGACTTCCGCTCGTTGAGCGCAAGGTTAGTCTGCACATTTGCAACGGCATTCTCTACCCGTTTGGCAATCAAATTCTCAGCCGTGACAGGGGCAGCTCCCGCTTCAGGATAAGCCTCGCGGTACTTCTCCGTATCGTTGATCCAATTCAGGTACTTACTAGGCGCAGGTTCCCGGTCATAGTCGCACGGGGCTAACACGCGCACCGAATAAATCCCTCCGATGACGATTGCCAGCACAGAAACAAATAGGGCGATCCATTCTAAAAACGCGATGTTGATGGCTGCGCTGCCCCTCAATACGGACCATACTTCTATATGCGAGATACCCGTTGACTTCATCAGGTCGCTAGTCAAGATGGCTAGGAATGTCAGACCGGTGAGTATTAGGCCGGTTTTGATGTCGAGGGTGTCACCAAGTGCGAACTCCTGCTGATCCCTCTCAAATGCAACTGATTCAATTGCGCGCATTACTTCCATGGTTGCCATTGGGGCCTCCTTTCCTTCTCGATCTTCGATTTCAGTTTCTTGCGCTTCCGCGCGGCCTTGGACTTTGGCTTAGGCCGGTAGGCCAGCACAACGTCTGTGATCTTATTCAGAATCTCTGGTACATCCTTCATGCAGTCAACCTCGCATACGTGAGGCGCTTGCCGTCAACGGCGGCGATAAAGCTGTCCAACCGTTCGATGGTATGCCGCTTCACATCACCGGCATTCAACCGGAAGCTAACCTCATCCACATAGCGGCCAAGGTGCTTGACGCTAACCTGATGCCATGTTCCGTAGATTCCGCGCTTCAGGAGCGCCCACACACTCTCAATTCCGTTGGTGGAAGCCTCAGCACGCTTGTATTCTCCACCCATGTGGTTGACTGTCTTGTGCTTAAAGAAAACACCATTCAGTCCCGAATACCCATTATGCTCATCGGTCATGAGAGTGGAGCCGATCTCGACATTCTCATAGATAGCGTTTTGCAGGGTTTCTTTGTCCCTACCATCAACCGGCATGGCAACGGTGCGACCGCCGCGCTCACGGAGACCTAAGACGATGGTTTTGCCAGCGCCGCCCTGTCCCATATTGAGCCTCTTGGATTCGTGCTTATTGGCTTCTTTGCCGCCGACGAAAGCCTCATCAATCTCAACTACGCCACTCAGCTTGCCTGTTATTCCGCCGCAAGCCTCGCGCAGCCGTTGCAGCATGAACCATGCCGTCTTCTGGGTCACGCCGATCTCTTTGGCGAGTTGCAGCGAGCTGACGCCTTTGCGGGCGGTCACCACTAAATACATCGCATAAATCCACTTGTGCAGCGGAACATGCGACCGCTCGAAGATGGTGCCGGTGCGCACGGTGAAATCCAGCTTGCATTTGTTGCAGCGATAATAGCCGCCCTTACGAGTTGTGATGCGATCTTGCCCGGAGCAAGTAGGGCAGACTACACCGTTAGGCCAGAGCCTAATCTCAAGGTAGAGACGAGCGGTTTCCGCGTCTGGAATCAGTGCGAAAAGCTGGAAGGTGCTGATAGTGCTCTGGCTCATGAATTAATAGTAGATGACTCCCTTGAGGTAGTCAAGTATTATCTTTGCACTTATCAACATATTTCATAATGGTTTATACGGATTAAGCATTACCGAATATAATCAGTTCGCCAATAGCACAACAACACCAAAAATCAAGAGAGCCACAAGGTTCCAGCCCTGTGGCTCTCTTGATTTTTGGTTCTACGTTTTTCAGTGGAGGGAACAACGCTCAGACAAGGCTCCCAACTTTGGCTTTGGCTATTTAAATTCCTGCGGAGTGTCTTGTCAAATACCACTCACGCTATTTTGACTACGTCTTTCGCCCTCTTTTTGCCCCAATTTCCACATTGTTAAATAGCGGGCGTTCTTACATGGAGCTATGATCTTAACTGCCTAGAGGCTGTTCCAGCAGCCTCTAGGCCCGCTGCAAAGCGGACTCCGTGGCCGTTAGCGTTTTGGGACGTGAGGCACGTTCTTTTTCTCTGGCGGTCTACTCAGAAAGGGAACCAACATTGGCTAATACAGGCAAGCCCAAGGGCTGTAACTTCCGTGCATGGATCACCAGGAATGGTGTTCGCTTGTACGCGAAGGACTACGGTCTGAAGGCATGGCCCATCTCTGCAACTCGCAAGGGTAAGTAGAGATGTGTCACAACTGGCTTCATAATCGGGGCTAGCGCGCAATTCCGGTAGCGGGGAACAGAAGGGTCGAATGTCTGCCTCGGGCATTCACCCCCGGAGCTAGAATACCTAACCAGTCTGAAATTATTCCCATAAGGGAGTCATCTATATAGTTCCCATTCATTTGGCCGCGTGGACCTTATCCTCTATACTCAATCTCCCGGAGTCTGCCCGAAAAGGTGCCGAGAGTGACGCGCCTGCCAGCAAGGAGCTTGACCCAATGAAAGCGATTACGCCGATTCAGACCTCCGATCTGGAATTTGACAACGGCAGCTTTGACGCGGCTGGATTTACCGCGCTGACTCTGGCCAAGTGGCAGTCGCTGGCCGCGGTGATTGACCACACGCTGCTCAAGCCTGAGGCCACGCAGACCCAGGTGGAAGCGCTTTGCGACGAAGCTGCGCGGTATCGCTTTGCCTGCGCCATGGTGAACCCGGTGTGGGCCGCAACGGCGGTCAATCGCCTCTCCGGGACCGGCATTCCTGTCGGCGTGGTGATCGGATTTCCGTTCGGCGCGTCGCTGGTGTCCACGCTGCGGCAGGAGTCCGCCACGCTGATCCGGCTGGGCGCAAGGGAGCTGGATATGGTGATCCCCATCGGGCTGCTGAAGAGCGGCAACCACCAGGCGGTGCATCACACCATTCACGCCGCGGCGCACATGGCGCATCATCACGGCGCGCTGCTCAAGGTGATTCTTGAAACCGCGCTGCTGACGGTGGAAGAAAAACTGCGCGCCTCGGAGATCGCCATTCAGGCCGGCGCCGACTTTATCAAGACGTCCACCGGTTTTTCAATCGGCGGAGCAACCGCGGCCGACATTGCGCTGATGCGCGGGGTGGCCGGGGCGCGTTGCGGCGTAAAAGCCTCGGGCGGCATTCGCACGCTGGCCGACGCAACCACCATGCTCGAAGCCGGAGCCAACCGCATCGGCGCATCCGCCTCGGTGGCTATCGTTCGCGAGTTGGGTGCGCACTAGGGCCTGCACCATCGCTTCAGGATTCGAGGTCTATGACTCGCTCGCGTAGAAGCTGGACAAGCATCTTCGAGATTCCGTCACACGGGCGGCGGCCTGGCTCGGACGGGGCGGCCGAGCACGTCGCTGTCCGCGTGGAGGAAAGTCCCAGCCACGGCGTTGACCAAGGACCGATGGAGCCCGCCGCGCCACTGGCCAACTCTCCCTCGGCTCTCTGTATTGGCCTGGAGGAACGCTGGCATGGCGGATCGCCCGTGGCCGGGCTGGACAGACCGGAACCCGCCACAGGGGAAGAGATTGTGGCCTTCGAGCAGCGCAACGCCGTGAACCTGCCCGCCGATTTGCGCGAATACTTCGAGCGGCTCAACGGCGTGAACATGGACGGCCACTTGTTTCGTTTCTGGCCGCTTTCCAAGCTCATTCCGCTCAAATCGTCCTCATCGATCCTGATCGAAACCAACCGCTACTTTCTTTTTGCAGACTATATGGTCGGGACCTGGTACTACGCGATTTACCTGGGCGACGATCCGTTTCTGCAGAACCGGGTGATCCTGCACGATTTCCCCACGCGGCCCGTGATCGCGCAAAGCTTTTCCGCGTTCGTCGATCTTTATCTCGCCGACTCTCCGCGACTCTACGGCAACCAGTAAGGCCGCATGATTCGCAGCCAGCGGCCCATCGGGGAGATCCCGGGACGGGCCCTTGTTGCTGAGCCTGCATTCCCTCAGGGACTGAAGCCCTGGAAATTGATTGGGAGGCCTTTATCGGCACGACTGAAGTGGTGTCCTGACACTTCGTGCGTTACTTGAAGAGTTTTTCCGCAGCTTGTGAAGGCCGTACCCTTCAAGTCATCTCAATTCGCTGAAGGTCTCTCGATATGATCGACGATGACGAAGTCGATGGTGGACCGTTGGTGAACCAACCTTATTCCAAGCTCGACTCTCAAAGCCCCCACAAAGTCCGGGCCCGATGCATCGGCTGGGAGCTCCTTCCCAGGCGGTGGGTCGGGTAAATAGTCAAGAAAAAAGTCATAGCCTCCGGTGAGCCCGGTCTGATCCACGACAGGACGCCTGAGCTTTCCCAGCCCTGAAAACGACCCCACGATCGTGGCCATGCTTACGTTCCCTCCGCCGAACCGCCGATGATACGGCGCAATCGGGCGCATATAGTTGGCGAACCCGCCACACACGACAGGGAATCCAGCAGGATCGGTCGTCGGAGACGAAGTTGTTCCGGCGGAGGTTCCAGATTGCGGAGCTGAGATCGGTTGTGAGCAAGGAGCGTCCGGTGAATGCTTGCGAAGTTGCGGCCCCAACTTTCCTGGCAGCTCGAGAATAGCCGCAAATACCGGAACGTCTCGCTGTTCATGATGAACGGCGAGCTTAAAGCGATCAGCCAAAAGCGACTGCATCATGAGCCGCATTTGGTCCTTGGTTACATCCTCGATGTCTGTGCGCGCCTCGATGTTATAGCCATCGTTCAGCACCCAGTCGGGAACGGAGGCAATGAGGGCATCCCGATTATTCGTGGTGATCTTATAGGCAAAAATGATGTAGGAAATCAATGGAAGATTGGTGGCCGAGAATTCGCCGCCGGTTGGAGCGTAGGAGTCGTCCGATCCGATAGGGAAATTGGAATGTGGCTTATCGCCGGAAGCCGAGAAGCCTGACCTGTTCTCCCGGATCGAGGCAACATCAAAGGCGAGAGGCCGCGCACCGGAAATGCCCGGCTCTAAATTCTGTGTCATGGGCTGGGCTGACGTCGGAGACGCAAGAAGGATTGCCAGCACAAATGCAGCTAAACCGCAAAGGGTGCCTCCGAACACTATGTGTCCCCTTTTCCAAAGCATGTGTCCGGGTACCGATCTTGCGGCCCAAAATCTTCGCAGATCACGTCCAATAGTCTACTCCCGGGTGATGAGCCACTTGATAATAGCTAAATCGTTAAGGGGGATCAATATTCGCCTGGATGCATGATCACCCAAAGACACCTTGACTGACTTGGAAATAGAGGACAGGCCCGGGCTGACGCGTTCCCAATCGGGCTGGCCGTTCCCGCTGCTGTTCCCGTTCCGTTTTCCCCGCTTTGCTATGATTTCCTACGACACCCATGCCCGATTCGCCACCCTCTACGCCGCAGCCTCACGAACTCGAAGGCGATTACCGCCCGGCTGCGCCGGCGTCTCCGGATTCCGGTCCCGAAGCAATCAACGCGCGTATTGAGCCGGTGGATCCCGCCTACCTGATGAAGCTGACCGACGCGCTGAACACCACGCTCGATCTGCAGACACTGCTCAACCGGGTCTCCGAGCTGGTGCGCGCGGTCATCAACTACCGCATCTTTGCCATCTTTCTGCTTAACGACCGCTCTCACGAGCTGCGCATGCGCTTTCAGATCGGCCACACGCCGGAGATCGAGCGCACCCGCGTCCCCATGGGCAAGGGCGTAGTGGGCCAGGTGGCGCTGACCCGCCAGCCGGTGCTGCTCAACGACGTGGCGTCGTCGGAATACTATATCGCTGCCAATCCGGCTGTGCGCTCGGAGCTGGCGGTGCCGCTGATCGCCAAGAACCGGCTCATCGGCGTGATGGACCTTGAAAGCGAGGAGACCGGCTACTTTCGCCCCGAACACCTGCAACTGCTGACCGTTACCGCCTCCCGCATTGCACAGGCCATTGAGAACGCCCGCCTGTACGCGCGGGTTTCGCGCCAGGCGGAGACGCTGCAGGTGCTCAATGAGATTGCCGTCGAGCTGGCTTCGATCCTAGATCTCAATCCGCTGCTGGAGCGCATTGGTCAACTGCTGCGGCGGCTGATCGACTACCAGATGTTCACTATCATGCTGATGGACGACAAGGGCGAAGTGCTCATTACCCGCTACGCATGGCGCTTTGGCTATACGCATGCGCCGACGCGGCGTATTCCGGTGACCAGCGGGCTGGTGGGCGCTGCAGTGCGCGAGTGGCGGGTGATCAATGTGCCGGACGTGAGCAAGGATTCGCGCTATCTGGAGATGAACGGCGAGACCCGCTCCGAGTTGATTGTGCCGCTGTTTTACAAGGGCCGCGTGATCGGCGTGCTGGACCTGGAGCATACCCGCGCCGGCTTCTTTAATGAAGGCCACGAGCGCATGCTCTCGACGCTGGGCTCGCAGATCGCCATCGCGATTGAGAATGCGCGGCTTTACCAGGCGGTTCGCCGCCAGGAGCGGCAGCTCGAGCGCGACATCGCCATGGCCCGCGAAGTGCAACTGCGTCTGCTGCCGCCGGAAGCGCCCTCGCATCCGCACGCCGAGATGGCGGTGCGCTTTTTGCCCGCACGCTCGATCGGCGGCGATCTCTACGACTTTATCGACTACGGGCCGGATCGAACCGCCATTGTGTTGGGGGACGTGAGCGGCAAGGCCGCACCGGCGGCGCTGTTTGCCGCGCTGGTGAGCGGCATTATGCGCTCGGCCGCGCAGCAGCAGCCCGGCCCAGCCGACATGCTGGCCCACCTGAACGACGCGCTGCAGGAGCGCAAGCTCGACTCGCAATATGTGACGCTGCTTTACGCGTTGTGGAACGACGAGAACCAGACTCTGCAGGTGGCCAACTCCGGCGCTATTCAGCCGGTCTTCTGCCGTTCCGGCGAGTCGCTCACGGTCAAGGCGGAAGGCTTTCCGCTCGGCCTGTTTCCCAACGTGACGTATGAAGAGTTCAACGTGGCTACGCAGCCCGGCGATGTGATCATCTTCGTGTCCGACGGAATTCTCGACGCCGAAAACGAACAGGACGAGATGTACGGCCAGGAAAATCTCTCCGCGCTGCTATGCGCCAGCCGCGAGCTGCCCGCATGCGAGATTGCCGACGCGATCCTGGCCGACGTGGCCCGCTTTCAGGGCGGCAAAGAGCGCTTCGACGATGAGACGATTATTGTGCTGCGGGTGCGGTGAAGAACAGATCTCAGGGGTCAGGGATCAGGAAACAGAGAGCAGGGATCAGGGATCAGGAACCGCGCCTGCGTCTGTTCGCTAAACTAATAGCAGAGCCTAAGCAACCGGAGTTCCTTTGCAGACTGCAATTACAGAACGCGTTATCCGCCCGGCCCGCAACATTCTTGGCAGCCTTCGTCTGCCTGGCGACAAGTCCATCAGCCACCGCTACGTCATGCTCGGCGCATTTGCCGAAGGCGTTTCGCGCTTTACCAACTTTTCTACCGGAGCCGACTGCGCCTCCACGCTTGCCTGCATGGAAGCACTGGGCGCAAAGGTCAGCCGGGTTGGCGATCAAGCCATCGAGATCACCGGGGTCGGGGGTCGCGTTTCTGCGGCTGCGCATCCGCTGGACTGCGGCAACTCCGGCTCGACCATGCGCATGATGTCGGGCCTGCTTGCGCCGCAGCAGGGCAGTTTTACGCTGGTGGGCGACGGCTCGCTTTCGCGGCGTCCCATGGAGCGCATTCGCAAGCCGCTGGCCGACATGGGCGCGCGATTCACGCTCACCGACGGCCACGCGCCGCTCACGATTGAAGGCACGCCGCTGGCGGCCATCGACTATGCCACGCCGGTGCCCAGCGCGCAGGTGAAAAGCTGCGTTCTGCTGGCCGGCCTGCAAACGGCGGGAATCACCACGGTGCGCGAATCGGTGCGCACCCGCGACCACAGCGAGCTGGCCCTGCGCGCCTTTGGGGCAACCCTGACCCGCTCCATCAACTCCGTTTCCATTGCCGGGCCGCAATCGCTCCACGGCATTGAGGCCGCGGTGCCCGGCGACATCTCCTCGGCCGCGTTCTTTCTGTGCGCGGCGGCGCTGTTTCCCGGCTCCGGACTGGTGCTGGACTCGATCGGGCTGAATCCCACGCGCGCCACGCTGCTTGACGTGCTTACGGCGCTCGGCGTTCACATCGCGGTGCTCAATCTCGAAGACAAGCATGCGGAGTTGGTGGGCACGGTGCAGGTGTCGGCGCCCGCCGAGGGGCTGGGGTCGACCGAGGTGAGCGGCGCGCTGGCCGCGCAGCTCATCGACGAGCTGCCGGCGCTGGCGGCTATTGCGCCCTTTACGCGTGGCGGCATTCGCATCCGCGACGCAAAGGAATTGCGCGTCAAGGAGTCAGACCGGATTGCGCTGGTGGCACAGAATCTGCGCGCCATGGGCGCCGAAGTTGCCGAGTTTGAAGACGGCCTGGACGTGCCCGGCGGCCAGCGGCTGCACGGCGCCACCATCGACTCCGGCGGTGATCATCGCATTGCCATGGCCTTCAGCGTGGCCGCGTTGCGGGCCGAGGGCGAAACGCTGATTCAAGGCGCGGAGTCGGCCGCCATCAGCTTTCCGGAGTTCTTCGATCTGCTCGACCTGGTGGCGGAGCGATAGCGCGCGGGCCGCGCTTGCCTTGCACGGGGCAACGCTTGACGCCACGATTAACCAGCCTGCGAAAAGTAGCCTCCGAGCGATTGCCTGCTCGGACTTGACTCAGCGGCAACTGAAGAGCGGATGACGATCCGGCCGGAACACTGGAATCCCAATGGGTGCAAACGTTCTGTTGCGTGAGCCGGGTATAGTGTTTAGCAGTGCATCACGGGCGCTTTCGGTTGCGCGCGCGGGCATATTTGTGGGGGGGAATGATGAACGGCAAGAAGCGATGGATGGCGGCTGCCGGCTGCATTTTGTTGTGCGGTATGGCGTGTGCGCAGGCTCCGAACGAGCTGACGCCGCAGGAAAAGCAGGACGGATGGCAGTTGCTGTTCGACGGGCATGACCTGAATGGATGGCACTCGTACCTGCAGAAGGGAACGGGCCGCGACTGGTCGGTGGTGGACGGTTCGATCCAATTGAAGAAGACCAACCAGGATCCGCCAGCCGACTTTGCGGACATGGTGACCGACGGAGAGTACACGAACTTCGACCTGAAGCTGGAGTGGAAGGCGCAGCCCTGCATCGACAGCGGCGTGATGTTTTATGTACACGAGTCGCCCCAGTATCGCGACTCCTACGACACGGGCATCGAGATGCAGATTGCGGACCTGGCCTGCACGGTTCCGGACAGCCGCATCCTTATGGAGCGCTCCGGCGACATCTTCGACATGATCTCGGACAAGGTTGAGTGGGTGAAGCCCGCCGGGGAGTGGAACCAGTTTGAGATTATTGCGAACCAGGGCCACCTGCAATTGTTCCAGAACGGACATGAGGTCATTACCACGCAGTTGTGGGACGACAACTGGAATAAGCTGATCGCCGGAACAAAGTTTGCGAAGATGCCGGGGTATAGCAAGTACCACAGCGGACACATCTCGCTGCAGGGTACGGAGCCGAAAGGCGAACCCGGAGTGAAGCTCTGGTTCCGGGACATCAAGATCAAGAAACTGTAGCTGGGACGGCATGGCCGCGCCGCATACATTTTCCATTCGGCGCATTGATCCTGCAAACACGAGAGCTGTGAAAGGGATTCGTCTCGCGTCGCATGAGAGAGAATGGCTGCATGGCGCAACGCTGGCTGGTGTGTGGGATCATTTTTGCGTTGGGCGCAGCCGGCACGCTGGCTGCGCGAGGGCATTCGCCGCGCGCGGCAGGCACCATGCCGGAGAACCGCTCGACGACACCTCGGCTTTTGCCTCTCAAGCCTCACCCAGTAGTCGCGCTCACGTTTGACGATCTGCCGGCGGCGGGCGGAGTGCGCCCTGGCATCACGCGCGTCGGCATTGCCACCAGGCTTACCGGGGAGCTGCGGGCCAACCGCCTGAAAGGCGTTTACGGCTTTGTGAATGCGGTGGACCTCGGCGGCGATCCGGACGCCCAGCATGCGTTGCGGATCTGGATCGACACCGGCATGAACATCGGCAACCACACCTGGTCGCATCCCTCACTCTCCAGCGACACCGCGGACGCCTTCGAGCACGACATTGCGCTCGACGAGCCGGCGCTGCGTCAGTATGCGGGCAGACGCGACTGGCACTGGTTCCGCTACCCGTATCTCGAAGAGGGTGGCACGATGGAGAAGCGAAACGGCGTGCGCGACTGGCTTCATCAACATGGCTATCGCATCGCCGAGGTCACACTGAACTTTAACGACGATGATTGGGGCGATCCCTATCTCCGCTGCCTTACCCAACACAACCAGGCGGAGATTGCGTGGCTTCAGAAGACCTATCTGGAGAGCGCGGCGCAGTCCATTCCACAGGAACGCGAGGAGGAGCAGATCGCCTATGGCCATGAAATTCCCAACGTGCTGCTGCTTCACGCCACCGAATTTACCACGCTGATGCTGCCGAGCCTGATGCGCCTGCTCAAGCAAGAGGGCTTTCGCTTTGCCACACTGCCCAGGGTGGAAAAGAACCGAGCCTACGCTGTGAACGCAACTGCCGAGCTGCCCGACGGAGGCACGCTTGTGGAAGAGGTTCTGGCGGCGCGGCATTTGAACGCTCCGCCGGTGTGGCCTGAGCCGGCAGACCAGTTGGACAGCGTGTGCAGGTAGCGGCGGCATTCAGTGGAGGTAGGTCAACATGAAAACCGAACAGCAACCCGAGCAGTCGATTCCGGAAGAACAAATACGCGAAGCGCTGGATCTGCACTGGCGCGCATCCGCAGCAGGCGATTGGAACGCGGAACACGCTATTTACGACGACGATGCCATTTGCGATTATCCACAGTCAGGCGAGCGAATTCTGGGGCGGGCCAATTTGCAGGCATTGCGGAGTCATCATCCTGGCAAGCCTTCAGGTTTCACCGTGAAGCGCATGCTGGGAAAAGATGATCTCTGGGTCACGGAATACACAATCACCTACCAGGGCCGGCCGGCATTCACGGTGAGCATCATGGAGTTCCGCAACGGCAAAGTGGTGCATGAGACACAGTATTTCGCCGATCCTTTCGAAGCGCCTGAGTGGCGGAAACAATGGGTTGAGCGGACCGCGTGACGCCGAGTGGAAGCGAGATTGAACCGGAGTGGGCAGACGCACTGCTTCTCCCATTCCCACTCTGATGACGGCCGGTGTAGTACTGCGACTGCAAATGTTGGTAGTCTCCCAGGTCTCAAACCACCCCAGCGACGAAGACCTGTCGCTGGGGACCCCGGTATCGGGACCCTGGGCACCCACAATGGATGGTACCCGATATGATCGGCACGATTCCCTAATCATGCGGTCGCGGTACTCGCGCTGGCCACGGGAGTACTTCGCCAATCAGGCTCCCTTGCTCATCACGTCCTTCAGAGCTTCCGGATAGAAGAACACGGAGTCAAAGACGTTCGACAGTACGGCATCGGCCTTTTCTTCATCACCAGCCGCTCTTGCGTCGCGGATCGCCTGTTGCTGCTGTCGGTATCTCGAACCGTCGAGATCCTTCACCGCATACATCAGAGCGGTTTCGCAACGAACCAGCTTCTCTTCAACTGCGTTCACGCGCTTCTCTGCGCGTTGCCTGTCGTCGTCGCTGAGTCCGGCAAACACAAGCACACTTTGCCAGCCCCAACGAACCGCCAGAAACCGAAGGGCCGCCTGCTGCAGGCCCGCATAATAGCTATCCAAATAGACGCCTGGATCCAGATTTCCGGGCAGCATGGAACGCGACGCCGCCAGTGTGGCATCTCCTCCAAGGCGAATATCGTCGATGGCCTGACTCGCGGCGTTTCCCATACCGGCGGCACAACAATCGTGGATGAATCGGGCGGTCATTTCCTGGAGAGAGCTTACGCCGGAGGGATCGAACATTTTGGGAATCAAGTTCGCCGGCGCTGCAGGGGTAGCCGTCACAAGCTGTCGATACAGGGAGTAGAGCAGCATGACCGCCGCGGCTTCAAACCCTGTAACCTTGTTCCTCTGCAACTCGACGGTTGAGAATGCCTGGAGCTTCTTGGCCAGATCATCCGCAATCGCCTGTTTGCCAGACGCCAGCGCGCCAAATCCGTCTGCTGCAATTATGGACTTGATACGGCTCGCGTGCGTGGGGCTTCGCAACTCGTCCATGTCGGCAATGATCCGCTGGACATTTACATCACCCTGCACGGCTGCCGAGTCCAGCAGCAGCCCTTTCATGTCTTCGTAGATCGAAGGAAAGCCCGGAACCTGGGGAATGATGATGATCGAAGCCGCATCAATCCCGGCAGGAAGTTCAGCGTGAAACTCTCCCGCGTCACCCGATGGATAATATTCGATATATCCGCTATCCCCCTGATGCTGGTACCAGTGGCCTGGGGCTTTGAGCTCTGCCGGCAGGTTCATGAAGGCAAACTCCTGCTGCCAGCGGATCTCCGCCGAGGCCGGGTCAAGCGTTACCCATAGTCTCTGTAATGCCGCATAGGCCAGCGCTTTCCGCTCCAGGGCATCCATCACGCTGCCGCCTGGAGTGATAGAAGCTTCAGCGCTTGCTGGCGAACTTTCGCCGATATGCGGTCCGCAATGTCGGACTCCGCATCCTTGCCCAGGACCGAGGCCAGCGCGCTCTCCACCGCGGCTGAAACTGCCGCCATCAATTCCGGTTTTGCAGCCGCCATTTTTGCTGCTGCCGATGTCACGTTTTCCAGCGCGGCAGACTGCTCTTGTGGACTCTTGGAGCGCCAGGCCTTAATCTGCTCTGCAATATAATCGACAAGCGCCGCGCCGAGTTTCTTCCCAGCCTCTTCTCCCGCGCTCTTGGCGAATGCGGCCAGAAAGGCCATTAGAAAAACGCCTCCCAGCGCCAGCATGTCATCCCATCCGAAAAGGTGCTTTTCACCTGCAGGCGTAAACTCGCCGATGTCGGGTCCGATTTCAGACGCGATTGCACGTCGTGCCTCTTCCAGTTCGGAAGTCATATCGCTTCACCCCGTTTGACTGCAAATCTACCAGAATTCAGCGAGCATACGCGGCACAAAAAAGAAATACGAAGCTTGCCCACTCGCGTGAGGCGGTCCGGTTCGGATTTCACTCTGTCCGCGTTTGCGCCCCGCCTGAGCGAGGATCGGTCTGGAAATGGGCATTGAACTGTTGTAGCCAACTGAAAGTCTACTTGTCCGATAAGGACTTCTCGGACATGTGGTGCGGCTAGTTTTTTCAACTTACCCCTTTCATGTATAGTTCCGAAAATGAGATTGAGCAGTCGCAGAGCTATCACATTTCCAATTTTTTTGCTCTCCACAACTTTCACCCCAATGTTCGCACAAACGGGGCGACACGCTTCACTCAGTTTCGAAGTGTCAACCGTGAAACCGGCAAAACCGGACGCAAGGTCTTCAAATCTCAACCTTGGTGAGAATGGAGTTCAATCTACTAATCTTCCGGTACTGTTCCTCCTTCAGTTTGCGTTCGACTTGAATGGTGGATCGAAGGACCAATTGGTAGGGATGCCAGCGTGGGTATCCTCTGTGCCCTTTGATATCAACGCGAAGATGGACGAGGATACAACGATCAAAATAAGAAACATGAAATCGGATGAACGTGTTGCTGCAATAAGGCAGATGGTGCAGGTACTGCTCGCTGACCGCTTCCACCTGATCGTCCATCATGAAACTCGCGTCCTGTCAGTTTTGGCTCTTGTAGTCGCCGCTGGCGGACCCAAACTCCTATCTGCCTCTGATACACCAACACCTCCCAACGAGTGGACTGGACTTCATAACCCAAAACCTGGGCGGACGGAAGGGCGAGATGCGCCGGTTGCAATGCTTGTGAATGCGCTCAGCAGCAAGCCCGAAATTGGCGGCCGACTTGTTTTGGATCAAACCGGTTTACTAGCCAAGTACAACTTCACCTTAACCTGGGCTCCAGTGAACCGCCGGCCATCCGATGAAAGCACCATCGATGAATCCGGGCCTTCGCTTTTTACTGCGCTCAAAGAACAACTTGGATTGCAGCTCCAGTCGAGGAAGGCTCCGGTAGATTGCATCGTTATCGACCATATCGAGCAGCCGTCCCCTAATTAGCGGGCCCGAATCCGGCAAATGGAATGCCCCGGCGGAGCATCCCGTTCGCAACGAAAGCGTCCGCCCTACTCCCATGACCAAGTAGAGCTGCTGTTAACTATAAGCATCGTGGCAGCCAGCCTGAAGGCCGCTTGTCCGCGTAACGGCCTTTTCGGACAGGCGGCGGTATCGCAATGGCCAGGTTCCTCCTCATCAGTTGTTACAAGATCGCCGGGTGTCGAATCCGGCAGAGATCGGCCTGGAAGCGGCGTTGGGCTGAATTTGTAAGGCTGAATGTGTCGGTTGATGCGCTGGGCCTTATTCGGCGGGAGCGCCAAAAGGAAACGGCCCGGCGAATCGCCGGGCCGTTTCTGTTTTTGGAGCGGTTTATGTTTCGCGCCGGGATCTAACGCCAAGATTTAACGCCACGATTACACGCCTTGATCGCACGGCTTGGATGAGAGCTACTGGCCTGCTGGTGGCGTTGTCGGCGCTACATCGGTATTCTTTGCGGGCTCCAGACCTGGGATCACTGGCGACGCTCCCATGTTGCCGGTTGCCGCATCGTTGAGGTTGATGCCGTAATTCTGCAGCGTAGTGGCCAGCACTTCGTACAGCAGCGCGCGGTCCTTGGCATAGGTGAGGTTGGCGGTGATGAGATTGTTCTCAGCCACGGCGAGGTCGCGGCCCTGGAGCAGCACGCTGGCCGCGGTGGAAGCGCCGAGATTCAGCTTCTTTCTCTCCGCGTCAAGACTTTGGCGCGCGTAATCCTCGGCGGCAATGGAAGCCCGCACCTGGGCGCGGTCGTTGGACAGCGCGTACTGCTGCGCCACCACCTGCATGCGAATCTGCGTGTAGAGCTGCTCGAGGTGCATCTCCGCCTGGCGGTACTCGATGAGCGATCGTGCCTGGTCGGCCTGCGCGGTGCGGTTTCTCAGGGTGACCTGGAAGTTGAAGCCAACCCCCTTGTCGGGCGAGCTGCCATCCACCAGCGTGCTCAGCACGTCGGGATAGTCGCTGCTGCTGCTTGCACCGCAGGGCATGTTGAAGATGCTGCAATTCTTGTTCGGCGCGCCGCCAATGCCTTCGCCGCCGTAGAAGCCGTATACATCGAAGGTAGGCAGCAGGGCATTGCGCGCGCCCCGGAGCGTGATTTCGTCTTTCTTGATGGCCAGCACCGCCTGCTCCAGCTCGGGACGGTTCTTGAAGGCGATCCGGGTCAGCTCATCGGGTGACTGCTTTTCTTCTGGCAGCTCGTCTAGGTTGACACGGTCAGTGGGAATAATGGGCGCGGCCACCAGCGCGGGATCGTTCAGGTTGCGGGCAATGGCCTGCTTGAGCACCAGTTGCTGATAGTTCAGGTTGCTCTGCGAAGTAATGAGCGCCTGCTTGTCAGTGGCCACGGTGGAGTCGGCCTGCACCACGTCCAGCGGCGCCATGGTGCCAATTTGCAACTGCTTGCGGGTGTCGCTGTCCAGTTTTGTGCTCTGGTCAAGCGCCTGCTCCTTGGCTTGCACATCCTCATAGGCGCTTACCACCACCCAGTAGATGTTTTCCACCTGGTTGACGGTGGAGAGAATCTGCTGGCGGAAGGTGGAGTCGGTAATGCGGCGGTCGAGCCGCGCCTCGTACACAAAGCGGTTGTTGACCCAGATGCCGGCGCCCTGCAGCAGGTGCTGGGTGACGGTGGCCTTGAAGTTGGAAAAAAGCTGGGGGCTGTAGCTGTTGAATCCGTCGTTGGTGGTGCGGCTGTTGTTCCAGGCCAGGGTGCCCGAGGTGCCGGTGACCCATCCCTGGTTGTAGGTAAAGTCGTAGGAGTCGGTGTTGGTGTAAGAACGTGGAACGAACAGGCTGGTCTGGGGCGACTTTTCCCGCTCGAACTGGATGGTGCCGCCCACAATGGGGTCGCGATTTTCAGGCAGCGGACCGGCTCCGTCGCTGGAAAGCACCAAGCCGGAGCTGCCCGCCGTGGCGCCGCTCACCGAGCCGGGCGCGCCGCTGGCGCTGAGCGTCTGCGAGGTTCCGCCGAGCGTGTTCTGCAGCACCGTGGCGCCCACGCCGCGCAGCGTGGAGCCGGCCTTGGCGCGCAGAATGTCGGTGTCGGCAATGTCGAGGTAATAGCGGGCGATGGCGATGTCGTAGTTATTCTCAAGAGCCAGCGCGATGGCGTCAGACAGGCTGAGGTAAATTTTGCCGTCCTTGACCAGGTTTTGCAGGCGCACCGAATTGTCGAAGTCCGCGCGGGCAATGGTGGTGGGCCGGTACATATTGATCGGATCGCCCCAGATTGGTCCCGCGGGCTTGGAAAAGTCGCGCGCCGAGGGGCGCAGCTTGACCGGCTCGGTCTCAACGGGCACCGGGGCCGACGGCAGCGCCGAGGCGGTCTTGGAGGTGGTCTCAGTGGGCGCCTGCTGCGCCAGGCCGGAGGGCATTCCGGAGGCCAGCCCCAACATGGCCACGGCAACCGCCCTCAGCGTACTTCCGGTTTGCTTGAGAGTCTTGTGAGCGGCGGGATGGCGTTGCGTGAACACACGTACAGCGGACAAATGCATGATTCCTCTCCACAAATAGCTGCGACATCTGGAATGCCAATCTTCAAGACGGCTGGCGCACCCTTCCGGATGCAAATTTGTGCCCCGCAGGGACCAACTTTGCCGCCAGCTCGCGCTTCAAGCCTGGGTACAGTCTTTCAAGGTTCAGGTAGTGATACGCGGACCGATGGCTGAGTGTTCCCGGCGCCGCGCGGATCCACGCTGGTCGAGACGGGTGGCCGCTGGGTTCACGGGAAACGCGAAAATCTGAGTATATCTCACTCAGGATTGAGGGCGCCGGGAATCCGTGCTGGTCGAGTACCCTTTACTCAGCAGATGCGCCGTGAACGAATCCACTCAATCCGCACCCCAGACCCGCACACCCCAGGCCCGTTCACATGAGGCTCAGACCTGGAAGCTGACGCTGGCTTATGACGGCACTGACTTTTCCGGTTGGCAGGTGCAGCCGGGCAGGCTCACCATCCAGGGCGAGTTGCAGGCCGCTCTGGGCCGCATCACCGGCGAATCGCCGCTGCCGCAGGGTTCGGGCCGCACCGATGCCGGGGTTCACGCTCTGGCGCAGGTGGCCAGCTTCCCGCTGCGGGCTCCCATTCCGCCGGAGAACCTGCGCCGGGCACTGAATCGGACACTGCCTTCCTCGATTCGAATTCTGGAGGCCGCGATCATGGCGGACCCCGGCTTCCACGCTCGCCACTCGGCCACGGCCAAGAGCTACGAGTACCGCGTCTTTCCGCACCGCGGTGGCGATGTCGGGGACGATATCGGGGGCGATATCGGGAGTGACGCCTGCTCTCCGTTTCTGGCCCGCTACGTGTACGGCTGCCCATGGGTGCTGGATCTGGAGGCGCTGCGGCAGGCTGCCTGTGTCTTTGTGGGCGAGCACGACTTTCGCAGCTTTGCCGCCAACGATCCGGATCTGGCTGCGCGCACGTTGCAGCCGGACAGCGAAGAGGGCCTGGACGTGCAGGCGCAGGTTGCGGGCACGGTGCGGACAATTTATGCCTCCGAATGGAGCTTGCAGAACACGGGCAGCGTGCCACTGCTGGTCTATCGCGTGCGGGGCGATGGATTTCTTCATCACATGGTTCGCAACCTCGTGGGCACCATGGTGGAGGTGGGTCGCGGGGATCTGCCTGTCGATGCGATTCACCGGATACTGGCCGCGCGCTGCCGTTCGGAGGCTGGTCCGACGGCTCCGGCGCGTGGCCTGTTTCTGCATTCGGTGGAATATGGGCGGACGGATTAAAGGCTGAATTCAGTTGGAATACCGTAATGGCTCAGTTTGAAGGGTACTGACTTCAGCCCGTACATAATTGGCCTCAAAGCAACGCGGGCTTTAGCCCCAGAGGCAATGTCTCTTTCAAACTGAGCCACTACCTGGAATACGGACCGAAAAGAGACTATATTTAGACTGACGTCGCATTCAGGAGGACTCTCGATGCGCTATTCCAGCCAGATCAAGTCCATCAGCTACGTGAAATCCCACGCCGCCGAACTGCTTGACCGCATTGCCGAAGAGCGGGAGCCGATTGTCATTACCCAGAACGGTGAAGCCCGCGCGGTGCTCGTGGACGTACACAGCTACGAAGAATCCCAGGAGACGATGGCACTTTTGCGGATACTGGCGCATGGCGGCAAGCAGGTGGAAGCCGGCCAGACTTTGCCGGCTGACCAGGTGATTGCCAACATCCGGAAACGCCTGTCTCGCGAAGTGGCGACAGCATAGACATCGAGCCCCCCATCTCAGCAGGTTGTTTTGCACATGACCTATCCGGTTCGTTTTACCCGCTCTGCTTCGCTCGATCTCGAGCAGATTTTCGACTGGATCGCCGAGCATGACGCTCCATCCAAAGCGAATTACGTGCTGAATCGAGTGAATGAAGTTCTGGCCAGCATTGCCGCTCTGCCGAATCGCGGCTCGCGTCCCAGAGAGTTGCCTGCCGGCACGGAGGGCCGCTATCGCCAGCTCTACTTCAAGCCCTATCGCATCCTCTACGAGATTGCCGACACGGAAATCATCGTTCATTTGATTGCGGATGGCCGCCGCGATTTGCAGTCGCTGCTGCTGCGCCGGCTCACGTCGGACTGAAATCGAATTGCCGCGAGCGCGCCTGGCTGCTCGCACCCTGCTACCCTGAATCCAGCGCCATGCCGCTCCTTTCGCGCAACACGGCTTTTACCCGCGTGACCAGTCTGGCCGCACGCCGGCCGGTGCATGCAGCCTTTGCGTGGCTGCACGCAAATCCGATGAAAATCATGGACTGGCAGGCGGAGCTGGTGGCTATTGCCGCGCCGCTCCGTGGCGAACAACAGCGCGCGGCGTGGTTTCGCGATCAGTTCAAGGCGGCGGGACTGAGCCAGGTGGAAATCGACGCTGTTGGCAACGTGATCGCGATTCTGCCGGCTGCCGGATTGCCGCCGGAGAGCACCGGGCCGGTGGTGGTGCTGTCGGCGCATCTCGATACGGTGTTTCCGGCGGATACGGCGCTAGATCCGGTTGTGGATGGCGACCGGCTGATGGCTCCGGGAGCCTGCGACAACGGTGCCGGGCTGGCCGGTGTGCTGGCCATTGTCCACGCGCTGCTGCAGGCGCGGGTGGAGCTGGCCACGCCGCTTTTTCTGGTGTGCAACGTGGGCGAAGAGGGCGAGGGCGATCTGAGCGGCGTCCGCCATCTTTATCGACAAGGCCCGCTGGCTGGCCGCATTGCGGCGCACATTATTTTGGACGGCGCGGGCGGAGACGCGGCCGTGACCCAGGCGCTGGGCAGCCGCCGCTACAAAATCGGCATTTATGGCCCCGGCGGCCACAGCTTTACGGACGCGGGCACGCCCAATCCCATTGCGGCGCTGGCCTCGGCCATGGCTGCGCTGGCCGCGACGCCGGTGCCCGACGACCCGCGCACCACGCTGAATCTGGGCACCATCCGCGGTGGCACCAGCGTGAACTCGATCCCGGAAAGCGCCGAGGCAACGGTCGACTTTCGCTCGACCCGCGCCGAAGAGCTGCTGCGTCTTGAAGTGGGGCTGCACCGCGCGGTGGAAGACTCGGTGGAGCAGTGGAACGCGAAAGCTCTGGCCGCCGGAACCCATGGACGCGGCCTGCTGAGGTTCGATATCGCCAAAATCGGCGACCGCCCGGCGGCGCACCTGCCACATGATTCTCCATTGCTGGACACGCTGCGCGCGGTGGACCGGCACCTGGGCGTGCGCACCGACCTTCGGCTGGGCTCGACGGACGCCAATATTCCGCTTTCGCTGGGCGTTCCGGCTGTTTCAATGGGAGCGGGCGGCGATGGCGGGGGCGCGCACACCCTGGCGGAGTGGTATTCGGCCCGGCATCGGGAGCACGGGCTGCGCCGGGTGCTGCTGCTGATTCTGGCCATGACGGAGTGGGCCGCGGAGCAGTAAGCTGCATGGGCTGAGGGATTGCGGCCGGCCCTGTCTCCCAACCGCCTCAAACATTTCCATTTCGTGCGGGTCCTATTCCCCGCAGGCGGCTGTAGCCGCTACTGTTTCTGCCGCCTCGCGTCTAATCTCGCAAAGGCGGCGCTCGCGAGAGGCCGCCTTGGAGACACGCTTTTTTGGAGACCAAGTTGCGGCGGCGCAGGGTGATGCGGCGCAAAAAAGCAACCTGCACCGGCGCGGGGGCGGCGGGCAACTGACTATACTGGGTACTGGTGCATCCAAGTGAGAACCGGCGTATGGAGCCGGCGAGAAGTGAAGTGTCGAGATGGTGAGAACGGAAACATCGAGACGGTAAGAACGGAAGTATCCAGACGCCCGCCGCCAGGCCGGCCACCCCCTACGAGGTCACGGAACGAATATGAGATCGCTTTTTGAACGGCTGCGCTCCCGCCGTCTTGCTTCGGCATTTGTGGTGCTTACCACTCTTTCGGCTGCCATCGTAGTGGGCTCTTTCGCGGCCCATGGCGTGCGCGGCCAGGAAGATCAGAACTCCAGCACCGATGCTACGCCGCTCAAGATCGTCAACTCCACTATCGCTCCCAACGCCTTTGTGAAGATCGCCAAGCAGGTGGGTCCGGCGGTGGTGAACATCAACACCCAGACGCTGCCCAAGCAGTCTGACAATAACGGCCGCCGCAACTTCCACATGCGGTCTCAGCCCAACCCGGCTCCGGACGACGGCCAGGGAGACAACGACCAGCAGCAGCAGGGCCAGGGCGGCGGCGACGATAACTTTCAGGACTTCTTCAACCGCTTCTTCGGCGGCCAGAATCCGCAGCAGCCCGATGGCGGCGACCAGGGCGTGCAGGAGTCGCTCGGGTCGGGCTTTATCGTCGATTCCAGGGGTTACATCATCACCAACAATCACGTGGTGGACAAGGCCGACAAGATCTACGTGAAGCTCTCCACTGATCCCGACACCCAGGATCTGGGCCGTCCGGCGCGGGTCATCGGCGTAGACAAGGCCACTGACCTGGCGGTCATCAAGATCGACACCAGCACCCCGCTGCCCACGGTGAAGATGGGCAACTCCGACGAGACGCAGGTGGGCGACTGGGTGGAAGCCATCGGCAGCCCGTTCGCGCTTTCGCAGACGGTGACCGCGGGCATTATCTCGGCCAAGAACCGCACCATCGAGCCGGGCGCCAGCGGTCAGTTCCAGCACTTCATCCAGACGGACGCGGCCATCAATCCGGGCAACTCCGGCGGCCCGCTGCTGGATATGAACGGCAACGTGATCGGCGTCAACACCGCTATTTACACGCAGTCGGCCGGCTATCAGGGCATCGGCTTCGCCATGCCATCGAACACAGTTGTGTCGGTCTACAACGACCTGATCGGTCCCAGCCACAAAGTGACGCGCGGCTCGATCGGCATCTCGTTCCGTGAGGGGCTGTCGGGCGCGGTGAACCGCGTTTATGGCTTCAAGAACGGCGTGCTGGTGCAGGAAGTGCAGCCCGGCGGACCGGCGGACAAGGCTGGCCTGAAGCCAGGCGACATCATCACCAGCATCGACGGACGGACGGTAAAGGACGGCGACGACTTGGTGAACGAGATCGCCAGTCGCAAACCCGGCTCGACGGTGCGGCTCGGCTTCCTGCGCAGCGGCAAGCCGGATGATGCAACCGTGACAATCGGCGACCGCGACAAGGTGTTCGCCAACCTGGGCAATCCGCAGGCGCCTCAAAATCCGCAAAGCTCGGGCGATGCGGGCGAGGCCAAGCTGGGCTTGGTGGTGCATGACATTACTCCCGCGACGGCCGCCAAGATACACATCTCCGGCGTCGAAATCGACTCGGTTCGCACCGGGTCATTCGCCGACCTGCAGGGGCTGGCTCCGGGACTGGTGATTACCCACGTGAACCGGCAGCCAACGCCCAATAAGGCCGAGTTCGACACGATTGTGGGCAAGCTGAAGACCGGCGATGACGTGGTGTTCGAGGTCATCGACCCGCATCATCCGGAGGCGGGCATCAACTACATCGGAGGCACGCTGTAGGTCGGTTTCCGATTTGCGGGAAGCGCTTGAGCCTCCGAACAAACTTTACTGCGCCGGCTGTGCAATTTTGGGCCGGCGCAGACTGGTTCGGCCCCAATGCGGGCGTCCGATCGATTTTCCTATTGCCGTAACTGGTGTAATCTTTTTACACTGCACGAAAGTCACAAGTGGACTATATTTTCTGTCATGGGCGGTAACCGCGTGCGTTCATTTCGATCTGCAATCGCCGTACTGGTTTGCGCCGGGCTGTTTGCGTTGCCCGCGTTCGGAGTGCGGAAGCATCATGTTTCCTCTAGCAAAACGCATCGCGGCCACCGGGCTTCGTATGCGCACCGCAGGTCTCATCGGATTCACGGCCAGCAGGCCATCGATTCAGATCGCGTAACCCAGATTCAGCAGGCGCTGATCCGCGAGCACTACATGACCGGCGCGCCGAGCGGCGACTGGGACGCGGGCACAGTTGCCGCGATGAAGAAGTTCCAGGGCGACCAGGGATGGCAGACCAAGCTCATGCCGGACTCGCGCGCACTCAAAAAGCTTGGCCTTGGGCCGGATTATTCGAATGCGCTGAACGCCAAGAACTCGAATTTTGCGCCGCCACCCTCCGACAGCAGCATCCCGGCGCCGCAGGATTCCGGATTCACGACCGCCTCGGGCGTGAGCCAGTAGTCCTTTATCGCTGCCGTTTCGGCATCCACTTCATCAGGAACTCATATCGCGCATGCGTGGTGTCAGGGCTGGCGACGATCTCGCTGTCCAGATTCAGGGTCATGCCGTCCTTGTCGAAGCGCGGCCACTGCGGCAGCCCCTGCCCGTTTGGATCGCCGGTTTTGGCAAAGTTGGTCCAGTAGTCCATCACGGCGTCGCTCAGCTTGCGATCTTCAGGCCGCCACACTGCGCCGGGCCGGGTGTCCAGGGTGCCAAACACATACTCGATGTCGTCGGAGTGGAATGCATACGAGCCGAGATGGAACTTGCTGGGCGGCGCGGCCAGGTCAAAGTGATACCGGTAGACCGGCGAGTCGCCGGTTTTGGTGTCGGCGTCGATCCATCTCCAGGTGCTGAGGGCGATAAAGGCATCGCTGCCGTAGTCGATGGCCGACCGCACCGCCTGCTCATCGGTGTCGCCGGGGAACAGCGTGAGGAACTCCGGCGCGTGGTCCCCGTAGACCTCGGCCGCAAAGGCCTTCCACTTTTCCGCGGTCATGCCCTGGGCCATGGCCGGGCTCTCATCGCGATTCCACCCGGCCAGTAGCGGAACGTGGGCCTGCTTGCCGGCCGCATAGGTAGCGGCGATGGGCTCGGTGAGGAACTTTCCGTCGATGACCGGCCCGAATCTTGGCGCTGCGTGCTCCCGCGAGGCGGCAAGCACCGCGTCGGCGGGCATGGCGCGCAGGTCGGCCAGCGATTTGGCGCCCAGTGATTCTGCCCAGGCCTGCTCCTGCTGCTCGCGGTCGGCGGTGGAAGGCTGATCGGGATCGCCCAGGCTGAGCGCGCCGCCGCTCTCGCCAATCGCCTTCTGGAACAGCCCGCGCGCCGGTTCGGCGGCCATGAGCGTGCTCACCGCAAACGAGCCCGCGCTCTCGCCAAAGATGGTTACATTGCCGGGATCGCCGCCAAATTTGGCGATGTTGTCATGGACCCAGTGCAGCGCGGCCACCATGTCCATCAGCCCGTAGTTTCCCGCCGAGCCGCCGGCTTCATTGGCCAGGTCTGTCGTGGCCAGAAAGCCGAAGACCCCGAGCCGGTAGTTGATGGTGACCAGGGTGACGCCCTTGAGCGGCAGAAAATCTCCGTCATGGCGCGGCTCCGAACCCGATCCGCCCGAGTATCCGCCGCCATGAATCCAGAACATGACCGGCAGCTTGCTGTTCTTCTTCGCATCGGCCGGGGTGAATACATTCAGGTAGAGGCAGTCCTCGCTTGGCGCGCTGTCCTGAAAGACCATGTCGTCATACACGTGCCCCTGATAGCAGTGCGCGCCATAGGCGGTGGCCTCGCGCGTCCCTTTCCATTTGGCCGCGGGTTCGGGAGCCTTCCAGCGCAGCCCGCTCACGGGCGGCGCGGCATAGGGCAGTCCCAGGAAAGCACGCACCTTGGCGTCGTTGATGGTTTTGCCATGGACCTTGCCCTGCGCGGTCTTCACGGTGAGTGAGTCGGCGCCCGCCTGCGCGGGAAATCCAAAGATGAAGGCGACCGTGGCAACCGCGGCCAGCACACTGACAATTCGCGTCCCCAAATGCATGATGAAATCCCCCGCGCAACACGATAACAGGACGGACGGCAATCCGCGCAGCCTTGGGGTTCGTCTTGAATACAATCCAGGGCAGGGTCGAAGCGCGTGGCGTGGGACAGATTTTTGAACTTCAGGAGGTGGTACGCAGGCGGTTGGGCTGCGTGCTGGGTCGCGGACTGGGCGGCGGCAGCAGCGATGGAACAGGGTGCGCGGCGGCGCCGGCCTTGACGGGTTCGCGCAGCAGAATGGTGAGGCCGTTGGCGCTGTCGAGCTTGAGCTCGGCGAGCAGGGCGAGAATCTGCTTGGCAAATTCGGGGTGATGCTCGAAGTGCCGCGAAGCCGCCTGCACGGTGTGGACCACGTGATGTGCCGAGAAGCGGTCGCCGTGGTGTCCGGCGACGCCAATGAGCAGGCCGCGGATGAGCGCGAACTGGGCGGCAAGAATGGCAAAGCGCTGGCTGATGGTGCGGCCGGCCTCGTCGGGGTTGCGCGCGGAGCCGAAGGGGAAGTTGAGGCGCAGGATGGCGTTGGTCAGATAATTTTCGAGAATATGCGGATGCTTGCCGAAGAAGGGCGCGAAGCGGCGCTCCCAGGCAGTGCGCGACTGCGCGGCCAGCGAGGCCAGGGTTGCGCCGGGTCCGTTGCCGATTCCGCTGGTGAAGGCGTTGACGCACTCGACAAAGCGCGGGCCGACGTTGGAGCGGTGCAGCATGAGTCCGGCCAGGCGCAGCACGGCGTCCATCTGCGCCAGCGGGTCGACGGGCAGCGCGTTCATGGCCACGCGCAGAGAGCCGCGGGCCGCGGTTGCGTTGAAGTCGGCAAGAAAATCGCCGGGGCTGGGGTCGAGCTTGCCGGTCACGATGGCGTCGTGGATGTCGTCGAGGCGCCGGGCCAGGATGCCGAGCAGAAAGAGTCTCTGCCAGAGCGGATACAGGCGATTGGTGACGGTGCCCAGTATCGCGGCGCGAATGGGCTCAGCCCAGGGGCCGAGTGTGGCTTCGGTGTGGGTTGGAGTAGGAGCGGCCAACATCCGCGCCGGCTTCGCAGACGGGCCGGTTTCAAGCAGCAGATGTGGAGTGAGCAGAACCAGCCGCGCGGCCTCTGGACAGGAGAGCGCGAGCGCGGTAAGGTCCCCGGCCGGATTCTCGCCGGCCACGGCCTGCGGATGCGCATGGATGACGCGCGGGTAGGTGGCGCAGGTGTGCGACAGCAGTTCCGCGCCGTAGGCGCTCTGGATGCGGCAGAGGCGGTCCGCAGAGAGCATGGGACAGCGGTTCTCGGCGGTCATGCGGATAATGGCGAAGACGGCAGGATTTTTTGCGGCCTGGGCGGTGCTTTTTTGTTCCAGACTGGCGGCGATGAGCGTGGGCAGCGGGCCGGGAGCAAGATTGTGATAGCGCTCGAAGGTGGCTTCATCGACAGGCACCTGCCAGCCCTGGCAGCAGGTGTCTTCGCAGGCTGAGCCGATGCAGGCGAAGCGTTGCGCGTATTGCGGAGTGGCCGGGCTGGCGTGGTTCAACGTGCGCTCCTGCATGGCTGCGCCGGGGAAGGGCTGCGCGAGGGATAAGGCATGCCTATGCCCGATATTGGGACGGTTTGATTGGAATTTTTTGAGAGGGGGGGCTTGGGCGGACGCTCGTTCGTGCTTTCCCAGGTCTGAAAATCCGGCAATGACATACCTAACTCAGCAGGACGGGGGAAAGTCAAATCCTAGTCTCGAAGCGGGGGAAGGAGAATCTCGTGCCCATCGGGGCATTCCGAGTCTTCTTCGTCTTCCCAGCGCCACAATTTCATTGCGTCTTCGACGCTGGTATTGTAATTCCGCACTCCCACTATTATTCGCTGAAATTCATGGGCTGGGTCATCGCATCCAGCGGGTTCTTGAAATACGCGAAGTAGAGCTACGTCGTGGTAAGGAAGAAGTCCGTGCATGGATGGACGACTGTCTAGTCGGAGAGCCTTATAAACACGATTACATACGCTACATGCAACAAACAACGGCACGTAATCCGTTTCTATCGATTTTCGATAGGCTTCTACTGACTCATGCGTGGAAATCTGGATTGGAGTCGCGTGGCCTTTCCCGCAAATCGCAAAATCAAGTTGATAATTCATCGATAATCCCCGCTGGAAAGGATTCTACCAATGAACGGCAAGACTGAATTAAAGACGCTCCAAGACGCCATGAACCACTTTGCCGACTCGCATAATGCAATTGACTACATGATTCGTCTACGCTGGCCAGACGGTGTAGTCACTTGTCCTACATGCGGCGGTACAGATGTTACATGGATGCCGTCTAGGGCACTCTTCCAGTGCAAGGCACGGCATCCGAAGATGCAATTCAGCGTCAAGGTGGGAACGATCTTTGAGGATAGTCCTATCGCGCTGGGAAAATGGCTTCTCATTGGCTGGATGCTGGCAAATTGCCGAAACGGCATTAGTTCTTATGAAGTTGGCCGAACCATCGGTGTCACTCAGAAAAGCGCATGGTTTATGCTCCATCGGCTCAGAGCGGCTGCGCAGGACGATAACCACTCCGAACCGCTATTCGACGAAGTAGAGGCCGATGAAACCTATATCGGTGGAAAGACAAAATTCAAACACGCCAAGAAAATAGCCCAACTCCCGCAAAAGCCAAGCATCCACGATAAAACGCCAGTCATGGGGATTTTGCAGCGTGGCGGAACCGTTCGCGCAATGGTTGTGAAGAACAACAAGCGCGTCCATCTCCACACAGAGATCAAGAAACACGTTGCACCAGGGTCCACGCTCTATACGGATGACATGCATTCCTATCGAAGCCTACCGGGCTACGTCCATCATTATGTAGATCACATGACAAAATACGTTTCCGGACGCGTGCATACAAACGGACTGGAGAATTTCTGGAGTCTGTTAAAACGCTGCATTAAGGGAACTTACATCCAAGTCACCCCGCAGCACCTGAATGGCTATGTCGCGGAGCAGGTCTTCCGGTTTAATTCACGGAAGAGGCTAGGCGTTACGGAAGAACAGCGGTTTGCAAAGTTGCTGGATGGAACTACGGGCAAGCGGCTTACCTATGCGGAGTTGATTAGCCGAGGGTAAAAGCGCAGGTTATCCATTTTTTGGGTGGCAGCGTATCATTTTCCCCATGAGCGATGAGCAAAAGAAATTCGATGATTTCATGGGGAAAGTTATTAAGGTCACGCCCGAAGAATTAAAGCGGCGTATGGCCGCTTCCGACGCCGTGAAACGACCCACAGAGAATCAGCCGAAAGCACCCGACGAGGATGGTCATAAATGACGACGCCTAAAAAGGGGCACTATATCGGTTACACGAAGGAATATCTTGAAAAACAAGACGTAAAGCAAAAAGGCGGCAATAAAGTGGCAGAGCTAAAGGAGAAGGTCGCCGAACTCGAACGGCGCGTCGCCGCACTTGAGGACGCTTCCGACGCTTAACATTTGCGGCCTCTTCCTCTTCCTCCATTTCCTGCAGGAGCACCCTGATACTTGCAAGGATTGCTTTCATTTCTCCTATCGTCTCTTTCATCGGTCCAAGTTCTTTCCGAATCTTAGATTTCCGATCTTCTCCAACAACACCTGCTGAAGCAGGTACGAGTTGTTCCCTTTCGTTTTCCATAAATTTTCCTCCTATATTTGATTAAGGGGTCAGAATGGCTCATCCCTATTGGTTTGGCGTGACCGTCGAATTCGTTTGCATGTCCTGCTGCCTCACATCGGTACGGAAGGATGCAATCAATTCAACAACTGAGAACTTGGAAGTCCTTCGCCGTTCGATCAATTCCCAACGCCACTATTGCCTGTATTGTCGGACTCCGCTTGCGGAGGGAATGGAAGTGGATGTTCGGATTCTCCCCGGTAGTAGAGAATCTCTGTTCCGAATGGGATTTCAGGTTCCTGAACTTCCTGGCGATAGACATAGCGGTACTCAATAGGCACGGTTACGCGGTGAGACGCTTCCACTGAGGCAGGTAACTCTTCTATCTTTTCGCGTTTCATCGGTTATCTCCTATACTTTCAGTGGTGAGCTAACATGGACAATGAGCAAGCAAAGCGCCTTTTCACAGTTTTGCGGCTAATCCAGATTGAAATCGAAGACCTCAGCGCAAAGCAGGTGGCAATTGAGAAAGTCTTTCTGGAAGATGCGGCGATCCGTCAGAAGTATGAGAGCGCAGAAGCAGAAGCGCGGCGCGATCCTCGCTTCGCAACATCATTGCCTCAAGACCTTGAAGCGCTGCGCAAAATCCTTCTTGGGGATTAGCGATAAAGTCGTCTTCGGCTTTGAATGCCGCTTCCCATTCCTTATTTCGCCGTTCAAGGTGCTCAATAGCCGCTAGAATTGCCTCTCGATTGGCCTCTGCTGAGGCAGGTACGTTGGTGCCGAAAATCCAGACCTGGGGCACGCGCGAGATCGGCACGATTACACAATCGTGCGGTCGCGACATCCGGTCGCGGCGCTAGCTGGATTTTTCGGTGAGGAAGGGCTCGGCTTTGAGCGAGCCGTCGCGCTGCTTGACGAGAATCTGCACCTTGCCTTCGGCGGCGTCGAGTTCCTGCTTGCAGGCGGCCGACAGGCCTACGCCTTCTTCAAAGAGCTTGAGCGACTCTTCAAGGGCCAGGTCGCCCTGTTCCAGGCGGGCGACGATGGTTTCGAGCTTTTTGAGCGATTCTTCAAAGGACGGCATGGCGTTACTCCGTGGGCCGGACGGTTGGCGGCAGCACGCTGGAGAGCACCTCGGCGGCGGCGGCATAGCGGCCGAAGGGTGCGCTTACCTGGATGCCCTGCACGTAGGGGCGGACGGCTTCGAGCATCTCCTGAGCGATGCGGATGCCTTCGCGGGCGGCGGCGTCGGGGGTGTCGGCCTGGGCCATTCGGAGCATGATCTCTTCGGGCATGGAGACGCGCAGGTCGTTCTTCATGAATTCGGCATTGCGGAGACTGGTGAGCGGCCAGATGGCGGCGATGATGGGGATGTTGCCGCCATCGATTCCGTCCCGGCCGCGATCCTTAACCAGATTCCTGACCCGTTCGTGTGCGCGTTCGAGAAAGTTTTCCAGCAGCCGCAGGTCGAAGACCGGCTGGGTGATGCAGTATTCGGCGCCGGCTTCGACTTTGTAAGCGAAGCGGCGAAGCTCGTTTTCCATGTCGGGCGCGCCGGGATTGGCGGCCATGGCGATGGTGAAGTTGGTGCTGGCGCCGATGGAGTTGGAACCGATGTCGAGACCGTGATTGAGGCGGCGCACGATGTTGACCAACCCGATGGAGTCAACGTCAAATACCGCAGTGGCATCAGGATAATTGCCCATCTTGGGCGGGTCGCCGGTCAGGCAGAGGATGTTGCGCAGACCGATGGACGAGGCTCCCAGCAGATCGGACTGGATGGAGAGAAGGTTGCGGTCGCGGCAGGTGTAATGGAGAACGGTTTCGATAGCGGTATGCTGCTGGATCTGGACGGCGAGGCTTTGCGCGCTCATGCGCGCCGAGGCGCGCGGCGAGTCGGGCACGTTGATGCCGTGCACGCCGAGCCGCGCCAGCAGCGTGGCGCCCTCGATTTCGCTGGAGCAGTCGATGCCTTTGGGTGGAACGATCTCGACCAGGGTGACGAAGCTGCCGGCGGCGATGAGCGAGCCGATGCGGGAGCGCTCGGCCAGCGGCGCGGGCGGAGTTTCAGTATTGAGCGCCGGGGCGGCTTCATGGCCGGCCACGCGAGCCTGGGCGTCGAGTGCGCGAATGGCCGAGCGCATGGCGCGGATGTGGTTGGGGGTGGTGCCGCAGCAGCCGCCCACCATCTGCACGCCGGCGGCAATGGCCTTGCGGGCAAAGCTGGCCATGTATTCCGGCGAGCACAGATAAATGTTGCGGCCCTCGACGGCGCGGGGCAGACCGGCGTTGGGCATGGCGGCCAGCGGCAGGGTGGTGGCGGCGCGCATGGCCTCCACGGCGGTAAGCACGGTGGTGGGGCCGGTGGAGCAGTTGACGCCGATGGCGTCTGCGCCCCACTCAGTGAGCAGCGCGGCGGCCTGCGCGGGAGAGGAGCCGTCGAGGCAGTTGCCTTCATCGTCGACGGTGACCATGACCAGCAGCGGCAGTTGCGGCGCGATGGCGCGCGCGGCCTCAAGCGCCTGCCGGGCCTCATTGAGCGCGGGCATGGTTTCCACAATGAGCAGGTCGACACCGTTTTCCGCAAGCACGGCGATCTGTTCGGCGAAGGCGGCGCGGGCCTCATCGAGGCCGGTTTTGCCCAGCGGCTCAAGGCGCACGCCGAGCGGACCGACGGAGCCGGCCACCCAGGCATCGCCCGCGTGCTTCTGGCGCAGATTTGCGACCGCCTGGCGGGCCAGTTGGACGCCGGCGGTATTGATCTGGCGCACCTGGGCGCCCAGGCCGTGACGGGTGAGCCGGAAGCGGTTGGCGCCGAAGGTGTTGGTTTCAAGAATCTCGGCGCCGGCCTGCAGATACTCCTCGTGTACGCCCAGAATCATGCCGGGGTCGGAGAGGTTGAGCTCGTCATAGCAACGGTTGATGAAAACGCCGCGCGCGTAGAGCACGGTGCCCATGGCTCCATCGGCCAGCACGGGGCGGTCGGCAAAGATGTCGGCAAACTGGGTCATGCTGTTCAGATGCTATCGTATCCACGGCAAAACCGTATCCGAAGCGCAATCGGCCATGGCGGCGTGGGTGCCTTTGCGGCGCGCCGCGGCGCAGGGTTGCTTTGTTATACTTCGGGAGTCATAACTTGGGCAGAATCGGGTGTCGGCCGCGGAGATTTTACGCTCCGCCGGGGGCCTCGAATCGCCACTAATTTGCACGCGCCCGGGCTCGCTCCGCGCTTTCGATCGAGGTAAAGGATTTTGAAGAAGAGAAGTCTTTGGATGAGCGCCGCCGCGTCCCTGGTGGCCGCGGCAGCGCTGGCAGGTTGTGGCAGCACCACTTATTTCGCCGGTCGCAAGCTTCCGCCCAGTGGCCTTGTCAACCGCGTCCTTATCGCGATCCAGAATCCGGGAGTGCTGAGCAAAGGCGCATTGCAGATTGTGGATGCCTATTACGACATTCGCAGCGGCTACACCGGGCAGCCGGCGGCGTTCTCGCTCTCCGGATTCGGCGGCGCTGAGCCGATCACCATCCAGAACATGCCGGAAGAGCAGTTGGGCGTGGTGTATGGCGCGGGCGACGGCAGCTTTACGCTGGCCAACTACCAGACGGAAAAAACCAGCGGCACGGTGGGCGGACTGAACGGACCGTCATCGAGCATTTTTATTACGCGCAACGAGGGATTTGTGTTTGCCGCCAGCCAGCAGGCCCACGTGCTCACCGTTGTGAACCAGAGCACGAGCTCGTCGATTCCGCTGAGCCTGCCGGGCGTTTACCGGGTGAGCGTGAACCCGGGCGGCTCAGTGGCGCTGGCCTTTGCGCAGAACTCCAATTACGCCTACTATCCGCAGCAGCTTTCCACGGCGCAGTCGATCACGTTTTCCGGCGGACCCTCGACATGGCCGCCCGCGGCTGAGGATTGCGAGCCGCAGAACTCGCCGACCTGGTGCCTGCTGCAGGTGCAGAGTCCTGACCATTTCGACAGCCGTTCGCAGACCTACTACGGCGCTCCGCTGGTCTTTAACCGGCCGGTGAAGGCGGTGTTTTCAGCCGATGGCAGCACCGCGTATGTACTGAGCTGCGGGCCGGAGTGCGGCGGCACAGCCTCCTCTGTTTCCCTGGTGCCGGTGGCGCCGCTCATCTTCCAGCTTGGCAAGGGATCGGGCCTGTTGCCCTGTAACTCCGCACCCTGCTCCAATGGGAATGCCAAGGCCATGGTCAGCATCCCTGTGCCGGGCGGCGCAAGCAATGCGCTGGTGGATACTTCAAATACCAACCAGATGTATGTGGTGGGCCAGGCGCCGCAGGTCATCAACGGGCAGACGCTGTTTGGCGGCAATCTGACGCTTTTGAACCTGTCGAACAATACTGCCGGCAGCGCGGTGGCCATCAGCGACGGGCAGCCGGGGGCGCTGAGCCGGATGATCGAGGCCGACGACGACACACTATGGATCGGCATGACCGATTGCACCACCGGCGTGCGCTACGCGACCAACGCGGCCAGCGGATACGGCTGCCTGACGATGTACAACACGTCCACCGGCAAGGTGGTCATGCTGGAGCCGTACATCGGCAATGCGACGGGCATTGCCGCGGTGACCGGGCTGCACAAGATTTATGCGGCTGAGGGTGGGCAGGTGTATATCTACTCGACCAAGGACGGCTCCTCGATCGACAACCAGTACGTTACGGTGACCGGCACGGCCTATGACGTGGCCTATATGGACGCGGTGACCGACACCAATAACACCGTTTACTGATTCCCATGGCTGAGCTGGCCGCAGAGTTTCGCGCCGATGTGCTGGCCGTTGCCGCGCACCGCGACGATGTGGAGCAGACCTGCGGCGGCACGCTGCTGCGCATGGCGGCGCGCGGTCTTCGCACGGCGATTCTGGACCTGACGCGCGGCGAGGCGGGAACCCGTGGCACCGCGGAAGAGCGGGCGCGCGAGGCCGATGAGGCTGCGCGGATTCTGGGTGTGGGCTGGCGGCAGGCGCTGTCAATGCCCGACGGCGCGATTGAAAATACGCTTGAAAACCGGCTGGAGATTGCGCGGGTGGTGCGGCAGCTTCGTCCGCGGGTGGTGATTTTGCCCTATTGGCAGGCGCGGCATCCGGACCATGCCATCGTGGGCGCGCTGGGCTACGATGCGTGCTTTGTGGCCGGCCTGAAAAAGATCGACACCGGAGCGGAGCCGCATCGGCCCTTCAAAATCGTGTATGCCAGCCTTTACGCCGATGTGCGGCCGAGCTTTGTGGTGGACATTACGCCGTTTGTCGAGCAGCGGCACCAGGCGTTGATGGCCTACCGGTCGCAGTATGCGAATCAGCCCGCGGGCAGCGCGCTGTTTGTGCCCGAGGAGGAGATTCGCGAGCGGACCTTCGCCGAGGCGCGGCATTATGGCCTGCTGGCCGGGGTGCGCTACGGAGAGCCGTTTGTGCAGAAGGAGGTCGGGCTGGTGGACGACCTGACGCTGGTGCCGGTGCAGTCGATTTAGGGCGCATTTTCTGCATAAGAATTACTTATCAAAATACAAAATAAAATAACATTGCCTTATACGCGTTTTGCCTCCAGACTGGAAGTGGAGGTTCTTGCTTTCATGACGCAGACCTGGGATCCGGAAGTCTATTCGCGCAATGGCGCATTCGTGCATCAACTGGCCGGCGGCGTTCTGGAGTGGCTGGCGGCGCGGCCGGGCGAGCGCATTCTGGATCTTGGCTGCGGCGACGGGCAGCTTACCGCGCGCATTGCGGCCACCGGGGCGTGGGTGGAAGGCGTGGACGCGTCGGCGGAGATGGTGGCCGGAGCCTGCGCGCGCGGGGTGAAGGCGGCTGCTGGAAATGCCGAGGCTTTGGCGCAGGCCGACGGCGCGTTCGACGCGGTGTTTTCTAACGCCGCGCTGCACTGGGTAAGCAACCAGGACGCGATGATGGCCGAGGTGCATCGGGTGCTGCGCGCCGGCGGCCGGTTTGTTGCGGAGATGGGCGGCCATGGCAACATCGCGGCCATTCGCGTGGCGCTGATTGCGGCGCTGGCGCGGCATGGACTGGCGGATCGCGAAGATGGGGTGAACTACTATCCGACCGTGGAGGGTTACACGCGGCGGCTGGAGCGGCATGGATTTCGCGTGGAGCGGATCGCGCTGATTCCGCGGCCCACGCCGCTGAGTGAAGGCGGCATGGCGGAGTGGCTGAGAACGTTTCGCAGAGGCGTGCTGGATGCGCTGCCGGAGAAGGTGCGCGAAACTGTGGTGAAGGAGACGGTGGATCTGCTGGCCGAGGCGCTGCGCGACGAGGAAGGGAACTGGACGGCGGATTATGTGCGGCTGCGGTTTGAGGCAACGCGCTAAGCAAGCCGGAAATAAATTGGATGGATCGCCGATAGGTTGGTATAACTTGCGGGACATGTTCTTCCATGGCCGATAGATATATTTTTGCCATGCACTTGATTTTTCAGGACGACTTATGGCAAAGTACTAACTGCGTAGGAGAAACGCCCGATGAGCACCAAGACCCAAATCTCGATGCGATGGCTGGAAGTTACCGGCCTCCGGGTGCCCCATTTCGATTGCCTCTGATCGGCCTGTCTGTTCTCTCCTGCGCATCAGGCACACACAATCAACTTTACCCCGAGTGGCGTAAAGCACAGGTTCATCGACTGTTCATCGAGAATACCCCTGCGTTTGCTTGTTCCCTTGGGATAACTCTGGATTAGTTGAGCCGCATGGTTATTTTGCCGCTGCCTATAAGTGAAGGCGAGAGGGAAGGATAGCTTTGTCTCTAACCTGGCTGGGTATTTACGCTGGTGGCGAAAGAAGAGAGTTACTTCGTCTGTCAAACGAGGACGCGCGGATCAAGACAATCTATCGGAGAAGATGACTTCGCGGGGCGGAGGCGTAGTCCCGACCCATAAGGCACCGCGAATCGGAGACTCCGATGTCCGGCTTTCTTCGCTGATTCCACGGCGTGAGCTTTGCGTTTTTTCGGGCCTCAACATTCCGGTGTGTCCGGATAGCAGGAGGGTTGCGATGAGCAAACTGAAGATCAAAAACGGCACACCGGTGGGCGGCGAGCACCTGTGCGCGCGCTGTAGCTGGAGCCAGTGTGTGACCGGCTACCGCGATTCCGACCGAATGGTGATCTGCAACAAGACGAACCCGAACCTGGTGGTTCCGTTTGTGGTGCTCGATTGCACTGGATTCGACGACAGATTCCGTCCGGACTGGCAGCAGATGGAGAAGCTGGCGATCGATATTCAGCCGGTGCGGGTTTCGGCGAAGACCTCAGGCTTCAGTACGCTGAGGGGAGCGAGTCCGGTTCCGGCGCCAGCGGAAGACGAGGACGAGGCGGCGGTGGCGCGCTAAGGTTTGTGCTTTCCTAGATTTCAAAGACGGAATCTGTGGCGCACATCTTCGCACCGAGGCTGCGGGTGGCTGTTTACCGCAAAGAAAGCAAGCTGACAAGCTGACCAACTGTGCCGACGGGCGCGCCGGCCCTTCATGGTGACGGGCCGGTGCAACCTGGGTTGGCTGAACGCGTCTAATGAGGCAACGGCACAGCCCATGAGGTACTGTTCTTTCCATGCAGTTGCTTCCACATCTGGAGCGCCGGCCTGAGCTTGATGCGCTGCGCGGGGTCTTTCTTGTATGGATGACGTTGACGCATCTGCCCACACGGTTTAGCGATTTTGTGAACTCGCCGTTCGGATTTGTTTCCTCGGCGGAGGGATTTGTATTTGTCTCGGCGCTGTTGGTGGGACGGCTTTATATTCGCGAGTTCTACACCAATACGACGGGAGCGCGCACGAGGCTGTGGAAGCGGGCGCTGCAGATTTATGGCTATCACTTGATCATGTTGACGCTGCTGTTCACGGTGGCCGCGGCCTTTGCCGTGCACTCGCACAGGGCAGCCATCAGCAATCTGCTGGATTTTTATCTGGCGCATCCGTTTGTGGCGATTATCGGCTCAGTGCTGCTGTTGTATTGTCCGCCGCTACTCGACATTTTGCCCATGTACGTAACGTTTCTACTCTTCACGCCGCTGCTGCTCAGGACAGCGGTGCGATTCGGATGGAGAAGGATTCTGCCAGTGAGCGGATGCATCTGGCTGCTGGCGCAGTTCGGGCTGCGCGACGTGGTGCACAACTGGATCGTGGGGCTGACGCATCTCAGAATTCCGCTGCAGGAGACGGGCGCGTTCAATCTGTTTGCGTGGCAGGCGGTGTGGGCGGTGGGCTGCTGGGTGGGTGCGCGGTCGGCCACGCGCCAGCAGACCTTTCCCGATCCGCCGGGCTGGCTGGCGGTGTTGTGCAGCGCATTGTGCCTCAGCTTCGTCGGCGTGCGCTGGGGATGGCTGGGGCCGCACCTGACCGAGCAGGCTCTGGGACTGCAACTGGACAAGTGGCATATCGGGCCGTTGCGGGTGATCAACCTGGTGGCGTTTTCCGTGGTGGTGTACTGGCTGCGGAGGCACCTGATGAAGGTGGTGGCGATTGAGCCGTTTCTCACACTGGGCAAGGCCTCGCTGCGGGTGTTTTGCACGCATCTGGTGTTTGTGTTTGTGGGGCTGGCGTTGCTGGTGCGCGATGTGGGCGACGACGTGGGTGGGCCCAGTGAGCAACTGCACGGGATTTCAGCGCTTTTGCTGCTGGTGATCACCTTCATTGCGTTGATTCTGGTGGCTGCGCACGAGGTGCGTAGGCGGCGGGCGCGGCGGGCCGGAGCGGCGGCGTAGCGGGTGCATGCACTGTGCGAGGCGTCTTCAAATTCATCAAACGTTCGCAATTTGTTTGCGTATTTGCATTAGTCTGTTAATGGTTCCCGGTGGCTACTGATCGCAAAAACTCCACCTGCGCCGGGGCGAGGGCTTACCGTTTGAGCCAAACCGTTTTTGTTCTGGAAGACGACACCGACATCTCTCGTCTGGTGCAGCATCACCTTGAGGCGGCAGGCTTTGAGGCGCGGATTTACCACACGCCAACAAATGTGATTGGGGACGCGGAGCGCAAGGCTCCGGCGCTGTTTCTGCTGGACATTATGGTGCCGGGCGGGGATGGGCTGGATATATGCCGGCGGCTGCGCAACCACAATGGCCTTTCCACGGTGCCGATTATCTTTTTGACGGCGCGGGCGGGTGAAAACGACCGCGTGCTGGGCCTGGAGCTGGGCGCCGACGACTACATCACCAAGCCGTTTTCAACGCGCGAGCTGGTGGCGCGGGTCAAGGCCGTGCTGCGGCGGTTCGAGCGGCCGACATCGCCCTCGCTGATCAGCTTTGAAGAGGTGATCATTGATGCCAGTGCGATGCAGTTGAAGGTGCGCGGCGAGCTGACGACGACCACGGCAACCGAGTTCCGGCTGCTGGATTATCTGGCGCGGCATCCGGGACGCGTGTATAGCCGCGATCACCTGCTGGACGCGGTGTGGGGCGACGCGCGGTTTGTGACGCCGCGCTCGGTGGATGTGTATGTGCGGCGTATTCGTGAGAAAATCGAGGTCGATCCGGAGAATCCGCGCTATTTGAAGACGGTGCGCGGAGCAGGCTATCGGTTCGAGCTGCCGAAACCGGAGTAGGTTTGCGGCTTCTGGAGGCAGGGCTGAACGGCGGCGTGCCTGCTTCCTCGAATTTCCATGCCGCGGATGCGCTGAGGGCGCGATGACCTCAAAAGTTTTTCTCAAGCTGCTCGGGCTGTTTCTGCTGCTGCTTGTCTTCCATACGCTGGTGATGGAGTATCTGTTTCACCGCGTGGTGGTGCATGCGGCGGGCGGCACACTGCGCCAGGTGGGACGCGAGGCTTTCTGGTCGGGGCTGTTTGCGCTGCTGATCGCGCTGCCGCTGGCGGCGTGGGTGGCCATGCGCGTGTCCGACCGTTTGCAGCGGGTGATGAACTTTGCGCGGCGGATTGCCGATGGCGACTGGACGGCGCGGCTGGACGAGATTGGCGGCAGGGATGAGCTTTCGCCGATGGAAGAGGCGCTGAACCAGACGGCGGCGCGGCTGGGCAAGGATTTTGCCGAGCTGGAAAGCGGACGGCAGGAGCTGGCTGCGATGCTGGACTCGATGCAGGAGGCGGTGGTTGCGGTTACGCCGGAGGGCTATGTGCGGTGGTCGAATGCGGTCATGCAGCGCATTGCCGGACTGCAGATTCGCCCCGGGCGGCCGCTGATCCATTCAGTGCGCGATCCGGAACTGCTGGCCTGCGTGCGCGGCGCGCTGGAGCGTGGGGAGCTGTGCATTGGCCGGGCCAGCGTGCTGGCTCCGGGACGGGTGTTCGAGGTGAATGCGGCTCCGTTGCAGCGGGGAGGCGCACTGGTGGTGCTGCACGACGTGACCGGCACGGAGGCGGCGCAGAAGTCGCGACGCGAGTTTGTGGCCAACGTTAGTCACGAGTTGCGCACGCCGCTCACTTCCATCCAGGGCTATGTCGAAACGTTGATCGAGGATCCCAATCCGGGCTCGGAGACGACGCGGGAGTTTCTCGGCATCATCCAGAAGAATGCTTCGCGCATGAATCGGCTGACCGAGGACCTGCTGGCGCTGGCCAGCGTGGAAAGTCCGGATTACAAGTTGATTCTGCAACCGTGGAAGGCCAGCGCGCTGGTGAAGGACGCGATCGATTCGCTGGGCGGCATTGTGGTGGACTCCGGCGTGAAGCTGCAGGCGGCGGGCGCGCCCGATGCGCTGGTGATGGCCGATCCCGATGCCATGAACCAGGTATTCGGCAACCTGATTGAGAATTCGCTCAAGTACGCCCGGGAAGGCGAGCGGATTCGAGTGGGCGCGGCGCTGCTCGCGTCCGAAGTGCAGTTTACGGTGCAGGACTTTGGGCCGGGCATTTCGTCGGAGCACCTGGAGCGTATCTTCGAGCGCTTCTACCGGGTGGATAAGGCGCGGTCGCGCGAGTCGGGCGGCACGGGACTGGGGCTGGCCATCGTGAAGCACATCGTGCAGGCGCACGGCGGCCGGTTGTGGGCCGAAAGCGAACTGGGCAGCGGAGCTTCGTTCCACTTTACGCTGCCGCTTGCGGCGGTGCAGCAGCCGCAGCCGGCGTCGGCGCAGACTGCGGTGAATGCGGCTTCCTGAAATGGATGGATTGCCTTGATGTTTCTATTTCGCTCGCGGCGGTTTTCGGCTGTGCCGGCGAAGGACAAACGGTCAAAAAGAATTCTGATACGGTTGTCACCCTTCGATCACTATGTCTGATAGCGGGCTGTCCTGGTTGGCAGCCTGCGGCTCTGCACGGAAACTAGACCCGACAGGAGGATCTATGCGTTACATCGTGATCGGAAACATCGGGAGCGACGCGGGCTATTGGGTATGGGACGGGCACAGTTGGCGTCACGTTGGTGGTTGGGGAGTGGATCGGTTGCAGGAAGTAAGCGCGGCGCTCAATATCATGCGAGAAGCCAGTCGATTGAAGACACCCGGCCTGGCAGAGGCCGCTACCAAGGTAGTATCGGATTTTCTTTCCAAGGAACTGCAGGGCCATTTGAATGAAGGTTCGGGGACGGTCATCCTGGGATGATCGATGGCTCGGCCCAGGACGATGAACAGAAGCGATCCAGTTCATGGGAACCACACGACGAACAAAGATATGCCGCGTGGTTCCATGAGCTGGATGCCTGGACAGAGTACTGGGATATCTATCATCCGGAGACAAAAGGCCGTTTTTACTTCGGCAATAGCGCAGATGAAGATGGTCTGCTCATAAAATTCCTACCTCAACGGCAGAGACCGCCCGCATTTTCTGCGTGGACGGAATGGGCGCTGGCAATCGGCAGCGCTGAGTCCTTTTCTCAACAAATTCGAGTGCCCGACGTATCTGCCGCTGTAATGGAAGTGGATGCCCTGGTTGGTCGGCTCTTCGAAAAATACTTTGGAGACGCATCCGATTCGATCGTGCAGGATGACTATCTCGAAGCGATTTTTCGCTGCGCAATAGATTCGCTGCCTCCGGCAACGGAGCGCGACGCCCGCATCTCAGACGGCGACTGGCGCAAATCGACCGCTGGCCGGCACATTATCGAAAACGACTTGATGTGGTTCGGATGGGCGCTTCATCTGGAAGCCGCGCAACTGCTCGCTGGCCGCGACAAAGGCCGAATCCGCCGCGCTCTCCAGCTTGCAGGAGTGGCAACCGGCTGTGCTGCAAATTTCGCATGGCGCGGCAATCGGCGCACGCGGCCGGAGTACCGTCCGGACGAGCAGACGGCCGCACTGCTGAGATCGCGCGGGATGGCGTGGGTATCGGATTTCGATGCCTGTTCGGCGGAAGTCCATGCGCTCTTTCGTTTCCGAGAATGGGGTCACGCATAGCGGCTTTCTCCACGAATCCTCGCATCAACCATCGCCATCCGGAGTGAATATGGATCATGCGCCAACGCAGCGGCTGTCATGCCAGTTGATGCGGAAGTGAAGCGTAATGATTCGATGTAACCTTGTCCCTCTCATACCCGACTACAATCTTAATGAGTGCATCCTCGCCAACTCGCGTTTCCAAAACGATTAGTTCTGGAAATGTGCTTTGGGCCTGTTCTCATAAATCGAGGATTAATTTAAGGATATTGGACAATCTCTGCATCGCCAATGAGCTTCCCGCGTTCCGCTACTCGGTGATGATGTGGTTGGTCGATTCCGAGTGATGCTGGAATTTGTAAGGATGCCGGCTCCTTATCAACCTAAGGGCCTTCTCAATACCCTACGCGGTCCGAGCATGAATGCGCGAGAGAAATGCAAGTTAGTGCCTAGCGTCTGTATACTTGCCCGCAACTGCAAAACTGTACGCAATTTCGCACGAAAAGTGAGGAAACGTCACCATGAATCGTCGGGAATTTCTCGCGGGCAGCATCGGCTTGGCTTCGCAGCGCGAATCGCTTCGCGGTCTGCCTCTGTCCATGCTCGGAGATGACCTGGGCAGGCAGCCGCACGATCTTCTCGGCACTACATATTCCGAACAATTCCTTGCTGAGAAACTTGTCGCGGTGAATCAGTGGCATCCCTTCCCGAAATACAATGAGCGTGAACCGTGGGAGGCGGTGCCGGGTGATCTGCGCGCAGCCATCGTCGCGCGAGCGGAACAAGACCAGAAGACCGGCTGGAAAGTAGAGACGGCCACCACGTTTCTCGAATTCAAGCGCACAGGCAATCAGTCAGACTGGCAGACCGCCAACTGGGGTCGGCGGGCGCAAATGCAGCAGTTGCTGGTGGCCGAAATGTTTGAAGCCAAGGGCCGCTTCATTGACGACATTGCCAACGGGATCTGGCTCATCTGCGAAGAAACCACGTGGAGCGACAATGCGCACATGTTCATGCAGCGCGCCGGCGTGGGCCTGCCTGACGTAAGCGAACCGGTTGTCGATCTGTTCGCCGCCGAAACTTCGGCGACGCTTGCCTGGACGCGCTACCTGATCGGCGAGCAGCTTGACCGGGTTTCACCTCTGATCGGCAAGCGCATCGCACTCGAGTGCGAGCGGCGCATTCTTGAGCCGGCCCGCGACCGTGATAACTTCCAGTGGATGGGCCTGATTGCCGGCGCCGCGCATACGCACCGGCTCAACAACTGGACTCCGTGGATCAACTCCAACCTCATCGTCACCAACCTGCTGCTTGAGGAAGACCCTAAGCTTCGCCTGCATGAGATGACGAGGATTACGCGCAGCGTGGACGCTTATCTGAACCAGTATTGGCCCGATGCGGGCGAAGAAGAGGGACCAACTTACTACACGCGCTCACCGCTCTGCCTCTTCGAGTGTCTCTACTGGCTTGAATCGGCAACGGGAAACTCTACGCAGGTTTTTACCAATCCGTTCATAGACGCCATGGGACGATACATCATGAATGCCCACATTGCGGGCGACTGCTTCATCAACTATGGCGACGCGGACATGCACCTGAATCCCGACGGCGATTTGATTTATCGCTACGGCAAAATGGTGCACGATGATCAACTGGCTGGCTTTGGTGCATACTGCGCGTCCATGGGCGGCTGGACTGCAAACGGTAAAGGGCTCGACGGCGTAATGAACAGCGATCTTATCAGCCTTTCGCGCGCGATCCCGGCGATTCTGAGCGCGAATGAGATTCGTAGCGCGAAGCAGGATGAAGGCCTGGTGCGCGATGTGTGGTATCCGAGCCTCGGTCTGATGACAGCACGCGATAAATCCAACTCAAGCGATGGAATGTACGTGGCCTGTCTGGCCGCCAACAACGGCCGCAGCCACAGCCACAACGACACGGGCAGCTTCATCCTTTTTCAGGATGGTATGCCGGTGATCATCGACGTGGGAGTAGAAACGTACAATGCCAAAACCTTTAGCGCCGATCGCTACAAGATCTGGACGATGGAGTCGGCATATCATAATCTTCCTACCATTGACGGCGTGATGCAGCACGATGGGGTTGATTACCGCGCAACCGGCCACAGGTACCAATCGAACGACAAGCAGGCGGTTTTTTCCTTCAATGTCGCTTCGGCTTATCCGAAAGAGGCGGGCGTAAAGAGCTGGGTGCGCACGGTGACCCTTGACCGCACTCGCAACAAAGTTGTTCTCGAAGAAAACTTCGAGCTCGAGCGGGCCGTGCCGGTAAGCCTTTCGCTGATGACGCCAAGAATAACTAAGGCCGATGCGACTAATACATTCCAGTTGGTATCCCCTGCAACGCAAAGCAAACCGTGTTGGCTCCGATTCGAGCCTTCGTTGGGCATCAAGCTCGAGACTGAAGAGATCCCTCTGTCCGACAAGCGCTTGCGCCACGATTTGGGCGAAAAAGTCTACAGGATATTGCTCAAATCAAAAGAGCCGGTTGCGAACGGCAAGTGGACCTACGAATTCAGCCCCGCATAGACTGATGAGCCTCAGTATTCCTAAACCACCGAAGACTAGCACTGACGGTGGTACAGGAAAGCTAGTGGCCTGTCGCGGAGAAAACGTTGGTACTCGAGATACGAGGAGCCCACGTCTCAAAATCCAGACATGGGGCACCCATTGTCTCTTTTGGTAACGAATTCACTGCGACAGGCCACTAGGCCCTTCAATATGGCTCCTGCGATTCCATCTGGACGTATAACACCCATCTTGGATACTGAACACTCATGAGTTGTTCCCCGACACGAATGCCAGCCTCAGTGCATCATCGCCGATGCACTCATCGAAGCCCAACTCCAGCCATGTCCAGATAATCCAATTCCCAATTCCGTCCGGATGATGGGTTGTCCGGCAGTCCCTCTTCCTTGCCAGGACGCTTGTGTGGCGGCCACGTATTCGCACGCGGCGGTTACGCGCCGGTTCGCGGGAAGGCTTTGCTGAGCGCGGTTAATTGCTGAAGGAATGGATCGGCTATGGAGCCATCCAGCTCGACGGGAACGTCCCATGTGACCGAGCCGCCGTAGTCGCGAATCTTCTTTGTGTATTCGACGACCTGATCGGTGGTGAAGCGTGGCGTGCCACTGCCCCACCTGGTGCCGAGAAAGCTGAGCATGTGAATCTGCGCGCCGTCCATCAGGCCGTCGTGGCCGCGATGAACGGAGGCCTGCTCGGGGTGGTCAATTTCGCCGGCGATGTAATCCTCGTCGGGCGAGATGGAGATGAGGCGGTAGATGACGCCGGGGTTGAAGGCGATGGCCGAGGCAGGGTTGCCGGCGCGCGCAGCGGCGGCAAAGCTTGCAAAGTTGGGCGCCTGAGTGGAGCGGTACATGGAATTGGGGAAGTAACAGCCGTCGAACCACCAGCCGGAGACGCGAGCGCCCCAGCGGCGGGACCACTCGGCGATAATGCTCTGCCACTTCTGCTGAAAGCCGCGGTTGGGGTAGGGGCCGTTGAGCCATTGGAGCGCGGCGCAGGCCTGGTGGTCGCCCGCGGGCGCGCCCGAGGGCAGATAGACCATCAGCTTGATGTCGCGCTTGCCGAGGGATTGTGCGAAGTCGGCGACGAGGTCGCGGCGCGAGCACTTGCCGGGCGTGTTGCCGACGATCCGGTCGTAGACGGAGTTGGGCGCGAGGTAGTAGCCGGAGTTCTGGCCGATGCTGATCTGGTAATGGCCGACGCCGACCTGTTCGAGCCGTTTGGCCATGCCCTCAACGTCGAAGCCGTCGACCATCCTGTTCCACTGATCGCTATCGATATCAAGCTGGTGAACGCGGGCCTGCCAGTCGGCGAGGTAGTGGGTCATTACGCCCCAGGCGTAGCGCGGATTCTGCATCCATGTGGCGCGGCCTGAGCCGGTGTTGGGCTGCTGCTGTGCGGGTTCCGCAGTTGGTGGCTGCTGTGCCGATGCGAGGGCGGTGGGCAGCGCGGCAGCCACTGCAAGCTGCGCCGTGCCGGTGAGGAGATGGCGGCGGGTGAGTCGGGAGGCAGGCATTGGCGATTGTCCCAAGAGCGAATTAATTCCATTCTCCACTGTGTACCTATGGGGTGGTGCGAGTCAATGGGTGGGCTTTAAAGCTGACGCTGCCTGAATCGTGTTGAGACTAATGCTGGTGGCTGCTGCCTGGGCCCCAGTCGATGCGCAGGCCGGTGCGGAAGTTGAAGGGCAGGCTGGGATAGCCGATGGGGGCGATGTGCTGGTCGCTGAGCAGATTTTCGGCGTGGCCGTAGATGCTGAGGAACGGCAGCAACTGAAAGCTGCCGCCGAGGTCGAGTTTGGCGTAACCGAAGTCGAGGTTGCGGTTGGGTAGCAGCAGGCTGTTGCCGCCGTTGGCGTCTTCGCCTTCAAGAAATGTGGTGTCATCGCTGCGGCTGGCGAATGCAGCGGTGAACAGGCCGGTGAGCTTGCGCTGCGCATAGGTGGCCGTGAAGAAGCCGGTATGCGGAGCGCGACGAAACGGGCGCGCGCCTTCGAGCGGCGAGTAAGGACCGACGGGGATGCCGTCGAAGGTGGGAATGGGACCTAGCAAAGTCTCATCGTCGTTGGTGAAGGAGCGCTGCACGACGGCATCGAGATAGGTGTAGCCGCCGCGGAAGAAGAGGCTTTTGCCGATGCCGCTCTCGACTGTGGCCTCAACGCCCTGGGCGCGAAAGGCCTCGGAGTTAAGGTCCAGCTCATAGGCGTAGTTGGCTTCAAGAATCTGCGCAAGCTGCTGCTGCTCCGCCGCAGAGAGATTGGGCAGCAGCGCGGGGATGAGATCGAGGCCGACGCTTTCAATCTCCTTGCCGAACTGGTTGTGAAAGTAGCTGGCGCGGAAGATGATGTGCTCGCCGAGGAAGGACTGCTCGACGCCGCCCTCGTAAGTGCGCGCCTGTGGCGCGGCCAGCGGGCCGATGTGCAGTTGCTGGATGGTGTCCTGACCGCCGTTCTGGGCCAGGAAGGTGTAAAGCGAGTAGTCCTGCTGCGGCAGCGAGGGCTCGCGCACCGCGTCGCCAAAGTTGAACAGGATGCGCGTGCCGCTGAAGACGCCGCTGCGCGGGCGCAGCACAAACCAAGAGATGCCGGCGCGCGGGTTGGTCTGGGTGCCGAAGAGCGAGTAGTGTTCCAGGCTGCCGCCGAGGGTGTAGTAGAAGCGGTTCTTGAAGTCGCCGTGGACGGCGGCGATGTAGTCGTAGTTGGTGCGCTCGACGGGCGGATAGTAGCTGCTGCCGGGCTCTGCGCCGCGCTCGTCTTCATATTGAAAGCCGATGAGCGCGCCGAGGTGCGGGGTGATGGTGACGTCGCCGTGATAGGTGAGCGCATCGCGGTTTGAGACCAGTTGGGAGCCGTAGGTGGAGCAGTCGAGCGCGGCCTGGCCGGTGGCGGAGTATCCATTGGCGCCGGTGATGGTGACCACGTTGCCGAAGGTGCCGGGACCGTAGCAGTAGTCGACGTAGTCAGCGGGATTGCCGGACAGCGTCCAGAGATTGTTTTGCTCGCGCTTGCGGGTGAGGCCGTAGCGCACGGTGTTGTGAAAACTGGCCGCGGTCTGGTTGTCGATGGACGCGCTCAGATAGAGGTCCTGATCCTTTTCAGAAGCGTCGTCGGCGATGTGAAAGAAATTCCATGCATTGGGCACGCCGGTTCCGGCGACGTTGTAATGCACGACGCCGCGAATCTGGGTGCTCCCGTTGGGTTGCCAGCCGAGGTTGGCTGCGCCGCTGCCCAGGTGGTACTCGTCGTTGGGCAGCGCATTCGAGGTCTGGAACCAGCTCAGCGCGCCGAGATAGTCCAGCTTGCCGCGCGCGCCGGCAAGCTCGAAGCGTTCGCGCGTGGTGTTGAAGTTGCCGGCATCGGCCGCGAAGATGAGCGAGGGAAAGCTGGTGGTGCCGTGCGGCGTGGTGAAGCTGACGACGCCGCTGTCGGCGTTGGCGCCGTAGAGATTGGAGTCGGGTCCGCGATAGATTTCAGCGTCCTGAATTCCGGTGGTGGAGAGGTTGCCGAAGTCGAATTGTCCGCCGAGATCGCCGGCGTCCACGCCGTCGAGCAGCACCTTGTTGTCGTCGGAGTCGCCGCCACGGATGAAGAGCGAGGTTTGCGCGCCGCGCTGGCCGGACTGGGTGACAAAGGCGCCAGGCATGAGCCGTAGCGCGCTCACAAAGTCGTCGCGCAGGGCGAGATCGGTGGGGCTGAGAACGCTGGTGGCGGCGCCCGTCTGCGGCTGCGGCGTGGGCGTGCCGGTGGCGGTGACCACGATGGACTGGCGCACCCATTCCGGTTCCAGCACCAGGTTGCGCTGGATGGAGTCGAACTGGCCGGAGTAAAAGTCGGGCGTCTGCAGCTGGCGGAAGCTGCGCGCCGAGACCACCAGAAAATAACGGCCGCTGGTGCCGGTTGTGAGCTGAAAGCTGCCGTCGGATGCGGAGACGACTGAGGCGACCACCTTGCCTTTGCTGACCAGCGCCACGCTGGCGCCGGAAACCTTAGCTCCGGTAGCGTCAGTAACGACGCCGCGAACGGAGCCGGCAAAACAGAGATTGACGGACAGGAAAAGCAGCAGGGCGGTGATAGCGCGCAGGCCAACGCGGCGCAGAAATGCGGAGATAACCATCGATAGCTCCTTCGTCCCCCTCGGAACGTAAGCGATTGAGAACGCCGTGGACCGGTCTCCTGACTTGCGCTCAGAATCAGCCGCCTTCCCAAAGGCATCCCGGCAGGAGATGGCCTTCAGTGGCTTGCGGACCGCGCCATACGACGGCGGACCGGGTTGACTCATCCCACTGGCGTGTCGCAGATACGACGGCTGGCCGAGCGGGCGCGCTCACAGTTGCGGGGCAGTGGCGGAATTACACCGCCTTCCCAGGTATCCTGGCGATAGTTTGATTGAGCAGCGGCGCGCGAGGCGCTGCTGCGTTGCGAGATGGAAGCAACTTCCATCCTATGAACTTTTATAGCTGCCGCGATGCGGTGAAGTCAAAAAGGGCAGGGAATGGTGACCCCGGGAAGATTCGAACTTCCGACAAACAGTTTAGGAAACTGCTGCTCTATCCACCTGAGCTACGGGGCCATGGTTCAAACGAACAATTTCGGGTCGGCCGTGCGCTGATTGATCCTGTTTAACTCCTCAATAGGTGGTTTGCCTGTCACCGCAAACATCGACGGGAGAGTTCGATCATGAGCGCACAAAGAGCCAGTATCAACAGGGTACCATCAGGTGAGTTCAACGAGCGAATGGGCTCCGTGTTTACTCGGGAGGCAATTGAAGCGCTGGCGAATCGGCGGGCGCGTTTTGCTTCACCGTTTCCAACTCCGGTTACACTCCGTTGGCAGCAATAAATCGAGCCCTCACTGCTCCGCTGTTATCGAGCAGGTCGAGCTCGGCCCCGCGAATACGGAACCGCTGATCACCGGTGAGGGCGGCGCCCAGACCGCGCGGCGTGCCCTCCGTTACTTTGCATGCAAGCAACGTGCTGGAGATGATACGCAAGTGCAGCCAGTCGCCGGTTGTGCGATAAACTCCGGTGAGCCGGTTGCCACACGAGTCTGTTGCGTCCTGTAGTTGGCCTGCCGAGCCGTCTTCGTAGCGCTCCAGCGCCTTCAACTCGAAGTATGGCTGTCGGCTCCGCCGCGCAACGTGTTGGCCCGCCGACTCCGCCAGCACCCATTTTGTCCCCGCAAGTGGCGCAGACTTCGAAATCTTTTGCGCAGGCGGCAATTGTTGCGCACGAACGAGCCTGGGTGCTGCACCGATAAGTGCAGCCAATCCCATCAGCGCGATGCACAATGTTCCAATCGTCCTTCGTTGCATGGCCGAACCTCCCTTCGCCTGATATCCCGAGGCGATTATCTCAGCGATATAGCGATCTTTCAAGAGACATTGCGCAGCTTGACGGAGCTTTCCGTCGCGCCGTTCTTGAACGCGACCGGCGACGCGGCGCGGGACAGATCGCCGCCTTCCACGATGATGCCTTCATTCGCATCGCCTTCGATTTGCAGGAACGTTGCGGAGGGCGTGAGCACGCGCGGCGCGGTGATGAGGGTTTGCTTCGAATCGATGAAGCGAAGCACCGACTCGGCGTCCTTGTTTCCCTGTACGCTGAGGCCGTTGAAGACGGCATTCTCGACGTGATCGAAGAGTATGGCCGGGCGCAGGTCTGGCGTGCTTACCTGGAAACGCACATCCTGCAGGCTGAGGCCGCGCGCGTTGCGGGCGTAGAGGCCGTAGGCGGGAATCGGGCCCAGGGCGAAATATTCGCCGAAGGTTTTCGGCACCTCACGCGAGGCCTCTTCGGCTGTGCCGCCGCCGCCGAAGGTAAGATGCACGTTACTGAAGCTGATGTCCTGAAGCACGGCGTCGTCGATGGCGTTGAGCACGATGGCGGAGTGTCCTTCGCCGGGCCGGTCGCCGATGCCCAGCGTGGACTCTTGAAGCTGACGCGGAGGATTGGTTGTGACGTTGCCATGAATATTGCTGAAGGAGATGTTGCGCACGGTAACGGGGGGCAGCTCTTCCGGCAGGTCGGCGCCGCTGGCCCGGCGATGCCCTTTACCCACGCTGATGCTGATGGGGCCGGTGACGTCATCCAGCACAAGATTGGAGAACGAGATATTTTCAAAGACCGAGCCGGGGTCGCCCTGGAATTTCATGGGGCAGCCGTATACCTGGTGCAGCACGCAGTTGGAGATGGCGATGTCGCCCGCATGGCCGCCGCCAAAGCGAAACACCGACCAGCGTGTACTGAAGTAGGAGTTGATGACGGTGATGTAGCGGCAGGAGCCAAACATGGCGCATGCATCATCGCCGCACTTCACAATACAGTTGCTGACCGTAACGTATTGCGTACTGATGAAGTGAAATCCGTCGTTGTTGCCATTGACGCGATTGTGAATGTAGATGCTGTCGAGGTGGATGCGCTCGCTTTCGATGATGCGCACGCTGTGATAGGCGCAGTCAAGAAGCTGAATGTCGCGGACGGTGACGTTTTGCGACTGGTAGATGAGGATGTGATAAGGCCGCCGGCTGCCGCCGATGCCGCTCGGCGGCGGCGTTCCGCGCATCGGCGAGTGGAACTGCGCGCCTTGTCCATCGATGGTGCCTGGACCTTCGATCGTGATGTTCTGAGCCTTGACGGCGAACAACAGCGCCCAGTTGCCGTCATTGAGAGTGGTGTCGCCGTGGAGCGGAATCGCCTCGACCGCGTGGTACTGTTTGCCGTCGCCGCTGCCCAGCAGCGTTCCGCCGGCGGCAATGTGCAGCGTGACATTGCTTTTGAGCTCGACTGTGCCGATGGCGAATGTGCCGCCGGGAACCAGCACAGTTCCGCCTCCGTCCGCGGTGTCGATGGTGGTCTTGTCGCCCTTTGCGCCATACGCGCGGATATTGTAGATGCGCGCGCCGCCGTCGTCGGGGCCGGCAGCGGGTTTTTTGCGCGCCGCGGCGGGTTCGCTTTCAAACAGGCCGGTTACTGCAAGTGCGCCGGCGGGCAATGCCATCTTTCCAAGCCACTCGCGGCGCGACAGGAACGTGCCTTCCATACCGAATGCGTTGCTCAATGAAAAGTCTCCTTGGGGAAAAAACAGGTGCGCAGCAATCGCACTTGAGTCTAAAGGGTGAGGAGATCCCCCGGCTCTGCCGGGGTGGCAGTAGCAGTTTGACATTTACGGGAGTCCATCCAAGAAACTCCAAGCGTGAGCCGACCAAAGCACACGACAAGGAGAAACTGGATGGACCAATTGGAGAGTC
>DATAVZ010000032.1:0-12172 GCA_036267475.1 Occallatibacter sp. | reverse complement strand
CCATCCTTCTCAGAACCGTTTTGAAAGGGCACGGCTTCAGCCGTGCCGTAAAGAGCTGAAAATAGGTTGGGCTTTAGCCCCTGAGGGACGATTTTTTGTCCACGTTCGACATCTCCTCAGAGTTCCTGGACAGGTTCTTAGAAGCAGGGCCAGCCTAGCAGACGGTGACTGCTGTGTGCCCCAGGTCTCGATTTTGAGACCTGGGAAAGCACGAATCGAAGGAACAAAACTATGCGGTCGGAGACCTAGTGTAGTCCGCCAAACAGATGGTCATTTAATCGTTGTCAATGGTTGCGGCCATCTGGTCCGGCAAAGATAAGGTTTTGTAACAGGGCACGACTTCAGTCGTGCCGAAAGCGGTTGCAAAATGAAATTGGGGCTTTAGCCCCTGCTGGCTTTCTGGGTTTGGGAAATGATGTTATTTCCGGCGGACACCACTAGCGGACGGTGACAGCCTGGGCCGATTGCGTGTGCATCCGCCGCACCAGCGCGGGAACGCCAAAGGCCACTCCGAGCACGATCGCGGTCGAAATCACGTCATTGCGATAGAACGGAATGGCGGCCTGATAGCACACCAAAAGTCCGCCAGGGGTATGCGGATACATCCCGCCCGCGGCCCAGACCGCGTAATTTGACGCCAGGAAGAATGAGGTTGGCCCCAGCAGCGTGGCCGCCGCAACCCGTGTGCCGCTGGTCCGCGCGCTCAGCAGGATCTGCCCCAGCACAATCGCCGCCGCATACCAGGCCCAGGTAATCATGTAGCTCTGCCAGTGAAACTGGTAGTGATAGGCAAACACGGTGAGGCAATAATCGGTGACGATGAACACGCCCAGAGGCGCAACCATCTCCCGCCACGGCCGCCGCGCGCCAAAGTAGAGCAGCGCGCCGCCCACCGCGGTGAAATTGAGCCACGCAGTATGCGGCATCACGACAACCCGGCTCAACACGGCAACCAGAATCAGCAGATAAGCAATCATAAAAATAACCTCGACCTGTCTCAATTTCCCTGAATGGCTCCTGAGCGAGGAGCCGGACTGGAAGTGATGCTGCATTCATTGTGCGGTTCAGGGGCCCTGCGGTCAACCGAATCTCTTTCACGAACACAACAAATCTTTTGGCCGCAGGCGAAATAAGGCGCGCGCAATCAGGGATTGCCAGATCATGCGGTTCCAGATCACGCGGTTCCAGATCATGCGGGACCGGAATCATCTCTTCAATGCTGCTGTCGTCCGCCCATTGCCTCGCCGGCATCGTCGTGGCCGTCCACAATGTAGACCCAGCCGCTCAGCGCGGACCGCGCTGTCGTATTTAGAGTGGGCAGGACGTTGTAATCAAAGCGCAGATCCGAGAACTCCACCGTCGTCCAGCGCCGCTGCGGCGGCAGCACCGGCGGACTCATGCCGGCAACCGGCTCGGGGCCAAGGTCGCGCACCACCGCCCATGTGCCCCAGTCCAGATAAACCCGGCCAAGCGGCGTCTGCTTGGCGGCTTCCACCGCGGGCGTATCCTTCGGCTTGTACATCACGTCGCGCTCCGGCTCCGTATCGATGTCGCCGGTCCAGGTGTTTACTTCCGCCGTCTGGTAAAAGTCCCTGGTCTCCAGAATGGCGTGCCAGTGGTACGCATTCACCGGATAAGGCTCCAGCGCCACCCGCGTTAATGGTTCGCTGGTGACCTGCATATTTTCAATCAGCGCCATGCCATGGGCGTGCTCCGCCCATCGCCAGCACCACACCGTCACCATTCCCACCAGCGCAAAGATGGCCCAACCCTGGCCGCGAAAGGCTTTCTTGCGCGCACCAATCTCGCGGTCGGCCAGACCCAGCAGCCACGGCATCACCAGAGCCATAATCAGCAGGGCCCACAACACCGGCTCGGCGATGAAGACAAAACTGCCCGCATACCAGCGCGGGTTGAAGGGGAAAAACGGCCGCAGTCCGTAGTTATTCGTCCAGTCGAGCAGCAGATGGCTCAGAGCCGCAACCACGGCAGTCAAATAGAGCCATGCCCATTGCACTTTTTGCGGAGCGGACGCCTGCGGCGCTTTCGCCCGCCGCGTCCGCCGCCAGCGATCGAAGAGCCATACCGCGCCCACCACCGCGCCCGCGACCACCGGCATGGCGACGAACGTGTGCGTGATGCCGCGATGGTGCTTCAACTCCTCCACCGGGCCGGCCAGGCTCCACAGTATGTCGAGGTCCGCAGCTTCAGCCGCCAGCACGGCAGCCAGCGTGGCGTAAGCGGTCTTGCGATTGAATCCCGCGCGGCCTATGCACGCGCCGGTAAGAAAGTGAGTGACAGGATCCATGAATCCTTCAACGTCCTGTTCGATATTCGGCTATTGATCCGGCAACTAAATACTGTCAGGATGCCCCATCCATTTCGCGTTTTTTGCGGAAATGGGTGGATATACGATGTCACTGTCTTATTGCCGGATCAATAAGAGCACGGTTCTGCTAAGAGCATGACACATCGCGCCGCCCGGCTGGTTTTCCCCAACCGCGGCCCCGCGCATGCAATCGGCGCTTACACCCGGACAATTGGCTCATCCAATCCAATACAATCGGTGTCTAAGGCTCAACTCGGGAGGACTCGCCGACATGATCGTTCTGCATCCCGGCAGCATCGCAACGACGCGCTCTTTTACGCAACTGTGGCTGGCCCTGGCCGCCGCCATGCTGGCCTGTGGCGCAGTGCACGCGCAGACCGCGGACTTCTCGCCTTCCAATCCCTTCTACGCGCCCAGCACGCTGCCCTTTCAAGCGCCGCCCTTCGACAAGATCAAGGACAGCGACTATCAACCGGCCATCGACGCCGGCCTGGCGCAGCAACTCAAAGAGACCGATGCGATCGCCAACAATCCGGCGCCGCCCACCTTCGACAACACGCTGGTGGGGCTTGAAAAGTCTGGCCAGTTACTCGACCGCGCCATGTACGCCTTCAACTGCGTGACCGGGGCCAACACCGACGACACGCTCCAGAAGGTGCAGGCCTACGAGGCGCCGCGCCTGGCTGCCAACAACGACGCCATCTTCCTCAACACCCGGCTCTTTGCGCGCGTGAAAGCCATCTATGACCAGCGCGCCTCGCTGCACCTCGATCCGGAATCGCTCAAGCTGGCCGAGTGGTACTATCAGCAGTTTGTGAAAGCCGGCGCGCAGCTTTCAGACGCCGACAAGGACAAGCTGAAGAAACTGAACGAAGAAGAGTCGACGCTCGAAAACGACTTCATGACCAAGCTGCTGGCCGCCACCAAAAACGGCGCCTACTCCGCCACCGACGCCACTCCGCTGGCCGGACTGAATGCGGGACAACTGGCCGCTGCGGCGCAGTCCGCGCAGGCCCGCAAGCAGCAGGGATGGCTGATTCCGCTGCAGAACACAACTCAGCAGCCGGACCTTACTTTTCTGACCAACCGAGACACGCGCCATACGATCTTCGAGAACTCCTGGAACCGCACCGAGCGCGGCGACGCCAACGATACGCGCGCCACCATTGCGCGGCTGGCGCAGCTTCGCGCGCACAAGGCCGCGCTGCTGGGCTATCCCAACTTCGCCGCCTGGAACCTGACCGACCAGATGGCCAAGACGCCGCAGACCGCGCTGCACTTTGTAGAGGCCCTGGTGCCCGCATCCACGGCCAAGGCTGCCAGCGAGGCGAAAGAGATTCAGGCGCTCATCGACACGCAGCACGGCGGCTTTACCCTCGAGCCCTGGGACTGGAACTTCTACTCCGAGCAGGTTCGCAAAGCCAAATACGATCTGGACGAGTCCCAGGTCAAGCCCTACTTCGAGCTGAACAGCGTGCTCGAAAACGGCGTCTTCTACGCCGCGCATCAGCTCTACGGCCTTACCTTCAAGGAGCGCCACGACATTCCCGTCTATCAGCCCGACGTGCGGGTCTTCGAGGTCTTCGACGCCAACTCCAAGCCGCTCGCGCTGTTCTACTGCGACTACTTCAAGCGTGACAACAAGAACGGCGGCGCCTGGATGGATATTCTGATGGGCCAGTCGAAGCTGCTGGGTACGCTGCCCATCGTCTTCAACGTGGCCAACTTCGAAAAGCCCGCGCCGGGCCAGCCCGCGCTGCTGAGCTTTGACGATGTCACTACCATGTTCCACGAGTTCGGCCACGCGCTGCACGGCATGTTTGCCGACACCGAGTATCCCAGCCTTTCCGGCACCAACGTGGCCCGCGACTTCGTGGAGTTTCCGTCGCAGTTCAATGAACACTGGGCCAGCTACCCCGAGGTCTTCAACCACTACGCGCGCAATTACAAAACCGGCGCGCCCATGCCGGCCGAGCTTGTGGCCAAGATCGACAAGGCGCGGACGTTCAACCAGGGCTACATGATGACCGAGTTGCTGGCCGCCGCCGAACTTGATCTCAAGTGGCACACCCTGCCGGCCAGCGCGCCGCTTGAGAAGCCCGACGTCTTCGAAAAGGAATCGCTGGAGAAAGCGCACTTGTGGATCCGCACGGTTCCGCCGCGCTACCGCTCCAGCTACTTTCTGCACATCTGGGCCAACGGATACGACGCGGGTTACTACGCCTATCTGTGGACCGAGATGCTCGACGACAACGCCTTTCAGTGGTTTGAGGATCATGGCGGCCTCACCCGCGCCAATGGTGACCGCTTCCGCCGCATGGTGCTGTCGCGCGGCAACACCGAAGACCTGCAGGCGATGTACGACACGTGGTTGGGAGGCAAGCCGACGATCGATCCCATGCTCAAATTCCGCGGGCTGAAAGACGACGGATCGAACTAGGGCCATGACCGCATGATTCGGTAATGGTGCCATCCACTTTGGGTTGGAGTGACCCCCAAGCTGGCGGTGAGGCTGTATTGGATGTTGCGCTCCGGGCAGAACTATGAGCAGATCAAGGAGCGCGGTTCTCTACCCCATCGACCAAGACCTGTTGATGGGTACCCCGGTTCGCATGCGGGGCAGTCCGTGTGCCCTAATGGTTGCGGCACGATGCCGAGGACCTGATTGGACGCCCGCCTCTCTGGCCAGGGCCAGAGAGTTTGAACAGGAAATCATGGTGCAGTAGCAGGCCGAATACATGGTTGATGGAACCGCAAGGCGCCATCGAAGGTGATTGAGATTCAACGTGCGAGTCTGGGTCGTTTAGCCGTGCAAGCCGAATTCCAACTATGGGACGAAGCTCGGAAAAAACATCCGAGCTTCGTCCCCAAGTCGATTGTGGAAGTGGCCGGGGCAGTCCATGCGCATTTTTGCTTGACAGGAGCAAACGCTGTCATACATGAGGTACCCGGCCCCGTTGATTTTGCGGGGCTTGATGTACGGGCTGAAGCCCGTACCCTTCAAGCCGTCGACGAAGCCCCGAACTGCGGGTCCTTCGACTGCGTTTGGCGCAAAAGCGCGCCAAACTTCGCTCAGGATGACAGCTTATTTTTGCTGCGAACTTGTGGGACAGGCCCTAAGCTTTGCGCCGCGCCTGCACTGCGGCAGCCAGCTCGCCCAGCAGTTTGTGCGTCTCCTGCCAGTCGATGCAGGCGTCGGTGATGCTCTGGCCGTAGACCAGCGGTTTGCCGGTTTCGAGCTTCTGCGCGCCGGCGACGAGATTGCTCTCGATCATCACGCCCATGATGCGAGTATCGCCACCGGCGATCTGCCGGGCAACGTCGTGGCAGACTTCGCCCTGGCGCCGGTAATCCTTGCTGCTGTTGGCGTGGCTGAAGTCGATCATGATGCGCGGGGCGACGCCGGCCTGCTCCATTCTGGCGGCGGTGTCGGCTACGGACGCGGCAGTGTAGTTCACCAGGTTGCGGCCGCCGCGCAGAATGATGTGGCAGTCCGGATTGCCTGTCGTCACAAAGATGGCTGACTGCCCGTGCTTGGTGTGCCCCAGGAAGGTGTGCGAGTAGGCCGCGGAAAGAATGGCGTCGATGGCCACCTGCACGTCGCCGGAAGTGGCATTCTTGAAGCCCACCGGGCAGGAGACGCCGGAGACCAACTGGCGATGCACCTGGCTCTCGGTGGTGCGCGCGCCGATGGCGCCCCAGCTCACCAGTCCGGCGATGTACTGTGGCGAGATCATGTCGAGAAACTCGGTGCCGGTGGGCACGCCGGTCTCCGCCAGGTCAATCAGCAGGCTGCGCGCCATGCGCAGGCCGTCGTTGATCTTGTAGGACTGGTCGAGATAGGGATCGTTGATCAGCCCCTTCCAGCCGATGGTGGTGCGCGGCTTCTCGAAATAGACGCGCATAACGATGCGCAGGTTGGCGGAAAACTCCTCGATGGCCGCCTTGAGCAGTCCCGCATACTCGCGTGCTGCTTTGGCGTCGTGGATGGAGCAGGGGCCGGCCAGCACCAGCAGGCGGTCGTCGCGGCCGGCCAGAATGTCGCCAATCTGGTTGCGGACGTCGAAGATGGTGGTCGAAGCCGCTTCGGTAACGGGCAGATCTTCTTCAAGGAAAACGGGGGGAAGGACGACTTTGGTCCATTTAATGCGGATGTCTTCTGTGGTGTGAAACATGAACTCTTTCCTGGCAAAGCGTGGGCTGCGCCATCCCGCTGTTTCGCGTAGGCCGCGAAAAACAAAGCGCGTGGCCGCCCGGTTCAGCGAGTTATCGCAAAGGGTGGCCTTGTCTAAAATTTATCAGGAAAGTTTATCGGGCGCAGGGGGATTGCGTAGCGCGTCGGTTTAGTCCGCAGCTCGGGAGATGACGGCTGTCGAGAGATGACAGCCGTCAGAAGATGACAGGTGTCGGGCCGGGTAACCACCGTAGGTTCGACCGGGCCGGTCGGGACAGGGCCAATGAGATCGCGGCAGCCGTCAATAGAGCGCGACCGCCGTTACCGCCGCTCCCGCAGCCGCGGCTCCCACCAGACCCCATCGCACCCAGTGGATGTGGCGCTGCGAGCCCTCGCCGATGTATTCGCGGCTCTTCTGCACGCTGGCAACTTCCATGTAGGCATGCGTTTCTGGAGCGTTGGTGTCGGAGTTGGTCATGGTTAACGAGGCTGCGTCGACCGCGCCCAGCGCGCCCGCGGTGTGGGAGCCGTCGCGCAGAACCACGCTCACGTAGGTTCCCGAGGAATAGCGGGTGAGCCGCTTGTGCAGCCTGCGAGCATGTTTGTCGAGGGTGTGCGCGGCAGGGAATGCCGCTTGAGCCATGCACGCCGGCACGATGGCGGCGAGAAGCAGGGCAAGCGCGAATCGAATGACGGATCTGCTGTGAAAGATGGACTGCATGTGGCCCTCCATGACGGATCGAAGACGGATCGGAAACGGATCTGAACGCAAAACGGGGAGGATTGCGAACTTGTTCAGGGCCTTGCGTGGTGGAGCGCCGTCCCGCGTTGCAGGCGGCGGACGGCTTAACAATAGCATTAGATGCAGCCGCGTGCCGAGCGCGGAGGGGAGATTTTTGGCGATTGCCGGTCCCGAAAAAGCTTCTGGTGCCGAAAGGAACCCTCCGCCGCGCCGTGGAACGAGCGCAGGAGGGCGGAGTATGATGGGTGGCTTGCGGCAAGATGAGGGCTCAAGGATGGAACGGCAGTTTCGGGTGTCTCTGGCGCGGGTGTCTCTGAATATGTTGCTCTTCGTGGCCGCTTCGCCTGTACTGGCGCAGACCGTGCCCGCCGCGCCGCAGCCACAGGCTGCCGGGCCGGGCAACCGAGACATCAGCCTGATGGTTACAGTGACGGACAAGAGCGGACAGCCGGTTTTCGGCCTGACCGCGGCTGACTTTACGCTGCTCGACGACAAGCACTCCAGCCGGATCGTGGGTTTTCACGCCTATACCGGCGCGGCGGAGGAGGCCGACCCGATTACGACAGCGGTCGTGGTCTTCGATACGGTAAACACCACCTTCACGGAGGTTTCCTACGCCCGCCAGCAGGTGGAGAACTATCTGCGCCAGAACGGTGGACATCTTCCGATTCCGTTAGCTGTCTACTGGCTCACCAACGACGGCGTTCAGGCGCAGCCGCAGGCCACGCGGGACGGCAATGCGCTGGCGGCGCAACTGGATGCCGCGGACAGCCGGCTGCGCACCATTCGCCGTTCGGCCGGAGTCTACGGGGCCATCGAGCGCTTTCAGTTCTCGGTGCGGCTGCTGGCCGATCTGGCTGGGGACGAATCCCGAAAGCCGGGCAGAAAGCTGCTTATCTGGGCCGGTCCGGGATGGCCGATGCTGAATGCGCCGGGTCTCGATTACTCCGCCAAGACCCAGCGCGTGCTGTTCGGCCAGATTGTCGCGCTGTCGACGTTACTGCGCGAAGGCCATATCGAACTCGACAGTATTTCGGAAGGAATGCCCGATCCGTTCACTTTCATGTATGGGTCCTTCCTGAAGGGCGTGAAGAAGCCGAGCGAGGCCACACCGTCCAACCTGAGCCTGAAGGTGCTCGCGGTGCAGAGCGGCGGGCTGGTACTCAATCCCACCAACGACCTTGCGGCGTCGTTGGCTGCCTGCGTGCGGGATGCGGGCGCGTTCTATATCCTCACCTTTCAGCCACCGCCCGCAGACGGTCCCAATGAATACCACGATCTGAAGGTAAAGCTCGACAAGCCGGGACTGACTGCCCGCACCAATACGGGGTACTACAATCAACCTTCCCTGGTCGGTTCGAACTGACGGTGTGCGGCGGTAGTGGCTCAGCGGAAGGAGACATTCCCTCGGGGGCCAAAGCCCGTACGCTGCAAACTGAGCCGCTGCGCGTCCGACCACGCCCTGACATCACCAGCCTTGACAGCGCCCGATCCTGTTCTTAGAATCAGAACTAGTAATCTGCCGGTTGTGTATTCAAATAGAGGGAAAGAAAGGGCTTGAAAATCGGCTGGCGATTCCGGCCATGCGATTGGCCCAGTCTTTACCGGGCGGCTGCGAGACACGACGGAAAAGTGCCGAGGGGGAACGGTAACCATGTCTGATGTGCGCCTGAGTCCGCGCGAGCGGCTGGTTCTTACGGCCATCATCGACCTGTACATCGCCACCGGCGAGCCGGTAGCGTCGCAGGCTCTGGCGCGGTTTTTTGCGGACCGCGATGGCCTGAGTTCGGCCACACTGCGCAACGTGATGGCTGCTCTGGGCGACGCCGGACTTCTGGAACAGCAGCACACTTCGGCAGGCCGGGTTCCCACCGCGGCCGCCTTCCGCTACTACGTGGAACAGATTACCCAGGCCGACCGCCTGAATGCGGCCGCGCAATCGGGCAATGCGATGACGCGGGCCGCTGCCGCGCTGAGCGCGCCGTTAAGCGAGGCCCGCCGCGGCCAGATTGAAGAGAGCTTTTCCGGCGTCTCCAGCTCCAACGAGTACCTGAAGCGCACCTCGCACGTGCTGGCGCTGATTTCGAGCGGCCTGGGCGTGGCGCTGGCCAGTTCCGCAGCCGGGCAGGTGCTGGAGCACATTCACTTTTCGCGCCTGGCCACGGGCCGCGTGCTGGCGGTGCTGGTTACCCAGGCCGGCGCTGTGCAGGACCGGGTGCTGGTGCTGGACCGCGAGATGACGCATGTGGAGCTGGAAACCGCGGCCCGTTACCTCAACGAGAACTTCCGCGGCTGGCCCATCGAGCGCATCCGGGCTGAGGTGGCGCGCCGCGTGGATGTGGAGCGCGAAGCCTACCGGCAGCTCATGACCTCGGTGGAGGAGTTGTGCCGTAAGGGAGCGCTGGCCTGCGTGATCGCCGCTCCGTCCATTTTTGTGGAGGGAATGGCCAACCTGATCTCGGCCGAAGCGGATCGCGAGCGGCTGCGCCAGATGCTGCTGGCGCTCGAAGCCAAGCAGCAGCTCATCGAGCTGTTGAACGCCTACGTCGACGGCCGCCGGCAGGAGGTACGCGTGGTGGTCGGGCTTGACGAGGCCTCGCCGGCGATGCAGGATCTGGTGCTGATTGGCGCACCGGCCCGGCTGGGCGGCGCAAGCCTGGGAACGGTCGCCGTAATCGCACCCACGCGCATCCAATATCAGGAGATGATTCAGGCAGTGAGTTACATTGCGCGTTTGTCCGAGCGCCTGCTTGAGGTTCCCGCCGATTAGGCTCTGCCGCGCTCCCGCGAGACACCGAAGTTTGCAGGCGGCTGCGCAATTTGCGGCCGGCCACAGAGTGCAGATCACAGATGCAGCCGGCGCGGCTGAGTCCGCTACCGTGAGCCGCTCTGGCTAAAATTGAAGAGAAGGAGAAAGTCCAAGAAGTATGGCAAAGCACAAGACAGAAGAGTTGAATGTGATGGAGCCATTGGAGATTTCGCAGGGCGCGGCGGAAGGCCAGGAGCCCGCCGGCGATCTGGCCGAGATGGCCGCGGCGCCCTCCGAACTGGAGCAGTTGAAGGCCGAGCGCGACCAGTTGATGGATCGGCTGGCCCGTCTGCAGGCCGAGTTCGATAATGCCCGCAAGCGTGCCGAGCGTGAGCGGATCGAGTTTCGCGACTACGCGACCGGCAGCGTGGTGGAGCAGTTTCTGCCGGTGGTGGACAACTTCGATCTCGCGCTCAAGTCCAGCGGATCGGCCGAGCAACTGCGCTCCGGCGTGGCCCTGATCGTGAAGCAGATGGAAGAGATTCTGCGCCAGATGCAGGTGCTGCCGGTGCCCGCGGTGGGCGAGGCCTTCGATCCGCGCGTGCATGAGGCGCTGGGCACGGTGGAGCGCGACGACCTGCCTGACCAGCACGTGGCCGAGGAGATACGGCGCGGCTACCGGCTGCGCGATCGCCTGATCCGGCCGGCGCTGGTGCGCGTGGTCGACAATCCCAAACAGACAAATGACTAGAGCCTGCCGTCAGAATCAGATGACAGGCCCTAAATGCGCATCCGGCGCAAACCGGTTTGAACGGCGAAGCAAATGAGTTCTAATACAGGTGTGGGCAAAGCAGATTACTACGAGGTTCTGGGTGTCTCGCGCGAGGTTTCGGACCAGGAGCTGAAGAGCGCCTATCGCAAGCAGGCGCTCAAGTATCATCCTGACCGCAACCCCGGCGACCACACGGCCGAAGAGAAGTTCAAGCAGGCCAGCGAGGCGTACCAGGTGCTGAGCGACGCGGACAAGCGCGCGGCCTACGACCGCTACGGCCACGCCGGCCTGAGCGGCGGCGGAGGATTCAGCGGCAGCCCGTTTGCCGGCGGCGTGGATATCGGCGATATCTTCGGCGACCTGTTCGGCGAGATGTTCAACATGGGCGGCGGGTCGCAGCGCGGCTCCCGCCAGCATCGCGGCGACGATCTGCGCTTCGACCTGAGCATCGAATTCGAAGACGCGATCTTCGGCAAAGAAACCGAGATCCGGATTCGGCGTCTCGATGCCTGCGCGGTTTGCCAGGGCCGTGGCAGCTCCTCAGGCCGCGGGCCGAGCGTATGCTCTCAGTGCCAGGGCCGCGGGCAGCTTCGCTATCAGCAGGGCTTCTTCTCGGTGGCGCGCACCTGCAGCGCCTGCGGCGGCACCGGCTCGGTCATCAGCGATCCGTGCCAGGGCTGCCGCGGCGAAGGCCGCGCCGCCAGCGAGGTAAAACTGCACGTGAAGGTTCCGCCGGGAGTGGAAGACGGAACCCGCATTCGCTATTCCGGCGAGGGCGACGCGGGCCGCGTCGGCGGACCCAAGGGCGATCTCTACGTGGTGCTTGCCATCCGTCCTCACGACTTTTTCGAGCGCCAGGGCTACGACCTGCACTGCGTGATTCCGATCAGCTTTCCGCAGGCAACGCTGGGCGCGGAGTTCGAGATCGAGGGTGTCGACGGTCCAATTCCCATCCGCATTCCCGAGGGCACGCAGAGCGGCAAGGAGCTGCGCATCCGCAGCCGCGGCGTTCCCCATCTCAACGAAAAGGGCCACGGCGACCTGATCGCGAAAGTCGTGGTGCAGATTCCTAAAAAGCTGAGCCGCGCGCAGCGGGAGCTGGTGGCCAAGCTGGCCGAATCCATGACGGTGGAGAACAAACCCTCGTCGCCGAGCCTGCTGGAGAAGATGAAGGACCTGTTCAGCTAAAGAATTTCTGAACAAGTCCTTGTTGCGAAGCCTGCATTCCCTCAGGGGCTGAAGCCCTTTGGATTTCTGGGCTTGATGTACGGGCTTTACAGGCTGCGGAAAAACTCCTCAAGGGAGTTACTTTTTTTTTACATGGGATTGGGTATAGATAAGAAGCATGCGTGGATCAGACGAGCAGCAGACGGCGATGTACAGTTATGTGACTTTGGCACAGCGGA
>DATAVZ010000031.1:0-38041 GCA_036267475.1 Occallatibacter sp. | reverse complement strand
CCGAAAGCAATACTGAACCCAGATACACGAGTTTTTCCGCAGCCTGTTCAGCCCAACCTATTTTCAGCTCTTTACGGCACGGCTGAAGCCGTGCCCTTTCAAAACGGTTCTGAGAAGGATGGTTTCTGGACAGGTTCTTAGGGTGAGGACGAACTCATTCCCGGCAGGTTGACCGCCGGGCTGCCCGGCCTGACACCGCCTTGGGGCGATGGGAGCCGCAGAGCGTGGCGCCTCACGGCCAAAGGATGCCAATCCCCATGGCGCCGCTGTCTGTCCGATGCATAATCTCGCGGTGCCTGTACTTCAACTTGACCTCGTCCCAGAACCGATAGACCTCCTCGACACCGGTCGTCCTCGCGATGTCGTGGAAGGCGATAAGGCCTCCAGCGCGAACCAGTGGAGCATACATGTTGAAGTCCTGCCGCACACCGTCGTAGCTATGGTCGCCGTCGATGAAAAGGAAGTCGAGCATCTGGCCTTTTAGAATCGACTTGATCCTGTCCAGCGTCTCCTGGCTATGCGAATCAGCACGCAGCAGGAAGAGCGATTGCCCCGGCCGGACGATGCGGCGAAATAACGGAGCCTGGACGCCGCGCACGATCTTGCCAAGCAGCGAAAAACCGTAGTCGATGCTGACGATGGTGGCATCGGCCGCCGAGAGCCGAGAAAACACAAACAGCGCGCCGCCTCGATAGGTGCCAATCTCCAGCACGCGCTTGCACTCCCCTTCCTTCACCAGTTGAGCGAGCTCGACGAACTCCGAGGGAATCTGTTGGGGCGCAATTGCGGGGCACTCCATGGCGGCGCTCACAAGGCTCGCAGGGGTAGCCGACTCATCCAATTTCCGGACTAGCCTCAAAAATGGAAAGGTCGAGGCCAATGCTCGAACCGTCCTAATTGCCTTCATGTTACGGTCCTCTTCCAATTGCCTGCAGGATTCGCGCTGGATTGTCGACTATAGCGCATCCGGGTCGAACGCCTCTGCCCATGGCGATCCCGGCAAAAAGGCGGCAAAGTTGAATGCGTTGGCCGGATCCGCCTTTACAGCGGGAACGTCAGCCAGGGAATTCTTGCGCCTGACGTGCCGTGTTTTGCCGCATTTGCGAGGGTTGGTCCGGAATATATACGCCGAGATCGTCAGTGCATGGCCGCAGTTCACTCCCGTGTTTCCTCCACAGCGGGGGCAATTCGCCTGGCAAGCACCACAATCCCTATTGAGTACCGCGGGAACATTCGCACGAATACTCCAGAAAGATGGTAGCCGGGATTTCCATTTTGGCATCCCAATTCTGATCAGTTTATACCGGACCACCCGGCTCGTGTTGATTTCTTGAAATTCCTCATTCTGTGCGCCTCCGGGAGCATCACGACATAGCCGGCGACGACAAATTTGTATCGCTTTTGAATGCGCTCGATCGCGGACTCAAAGAGGCTTTTTGCCGCCGGCGTGCCTGGATAAGGCAAGCGGCGGTAGCAACTGAAGCTGAGGAAGTGGAAACACCCGCCTGTTGATAACGAACAAGTCCAGAAGGCATGGGAGACCGAATAGAATTAGGCGCCCTCCCATGTCTGAAAATCCAGGCATGGCGCACCCATTTCCGTGGTGGATTTCAATTCCCCCGAGACCTGGGGCACGCGGTAGATCTATCTGCCGATATAGGCGAGGTTCATCTACTTATCGTCCGGTGCCGCCTACGGTCATTTTGTCTAGCTTGATGGTGGGCATGCCTACGCCTACGGGGACGCTCTGGCCGTCTTTGCCGCAGGTGCCTATGCCCTCGTCCAGCTTGAGGTCGTTGCCCACCATGGAGACGTATTTGAGGGCTTCGGGGCCGTTGCCGATGAGGGTGGCGTCGCGGACCGGGGCGGTGATTTTGCCGTCTTCGATCAGATAGGCCTCAGAGGCCGAGAAGACGAATTTGCCGTTGGTGATGTCCACCTGGCCGCCGCCGAAGTTGACGGCGTAGAGGCCGTGCTTGACGCTGCGCAGGATGTCGCCGGGGTCGTCTTCGCCGGCCAGCATGTAGGTGTTGGTCATGCGCGGCATGGGGATGGCCTGGTAGCTTTCGCGGCGACCGGAGCCGGTGTTGGGCATGCCCATGAGGCGCGAGGAAAGCTTGTCGGAGAGGTAGCCCTTGAGCACTCCGTTTTCAATGAGCACGGTTTCCTGGGTCGCCGAGCCCTCGTCGTCCACATTGAGCGAGCCGCGCCGTCCGGCGATGGTGCCGTTGTCTACCACGGTGACCTTGGGGCTGGCCACGGGCTGGCCGATGAGGCCGGCAAAGGCCGATGTCTTTTTGCGGTTGAAGTCGGCTTCGAGTCCGTGTCCCACAGCTTCGTGGAGCAGGATTCCCGGCCATCCCGGGCCCAGAACCACCTGCATTTCACCGGCCGGAGCGGGCACCGCGCCCAACTGCAGGATGGCCCCGCGCGCGGCTTCCCGGGCGAGATTTTCAGGACTTTTGGAGAGGATGAACTGCTCCAGCCCGGCGCGGCCGCCGCAGCCTGCCGAGCCGCGGGTGGTGTTCGCGTCCTGTTTGGCGATGACGAACACGTTGAGCCGGCATAACGGCTGGGTATCGCTGGCGAATGCGCCGTCGGAGGCGGCGATGAGAATCCGCCGCAGCTCTTCGCTGTAGCTGGAGCGGACCTGCACGATACGCGAATCGTAGGCCCGTGCGGCGCGGTCGGCACGCAGAATCAGCTCAAGACGCGCGGCCAGGTCGAGGTCGAATCCGCCCAGGGGAACGGGATAAAGATCGGCGGCCGGGGTCTCGGTAAATCCCTGAATGGGCTGCTTGGCCGGTCCGGAGGCGATGAGGGCCGCGGTGCGCGCGGCGTGCAGCAGCCGATCCGGATTGAGATTGTCAGTATAGGCGTAGCCGGTGCGCTCGCCGCTGAGCACGCGAATGCCGCACCCGGCGCTGGTGCCCTGGCTGGCCGATTTGACGATTTGCTCGTCGACGCCCAGCGCGGTGGCCGTAACCGACTCGAAGTAAAGGTCGGCATAGTCGCCGCCGGCCGAGAGCGCCTGGCCCAGGCAGCGCTCCAGCAACCGCTCGGTGATGCCGAACTTTTCAAAAAAGTAGCGCCGGTGACCGGGATGTGTGGAAGCTGGCTGTGTGCTCATGGTGTTGCCAGTGTACCTCCTGCTGCTAATTAGATGAGGATGGGCGGCTTTCGTCGCGTGGAGGGGGTGTCGCGAGATTCATCGCATAAGCGGAGGCCCCAGATGCAGGCCCTTCGACTGCGTTTGGCGCTATAAAACCGCGAGAAGCTCCGCTCAGGATGACGGGGTTATCGACTATTCGAGGGCAACGGCAAGAGCAACGGCAAGAGGAACGCGGAATTTATGAGAGAATTCTCCGCATGTTTCGGATGCTCGCGATTTGCGTTTTCTTCGGCTGCGTTGCAAACTGCTTGCCAGCGCAACAGGCTCCTCCCCGGACCGAGTTGCTGATGCGGTTGAGTGCGGAGCTGGCGGCGCCGCAGGAGATTGGGGTGACGCCAGTCGGCAATCGCCGCATCTACTATGTGACACGAGGCGAGTTTGCCGGGCCGCGTCTGAAAGGCGAGGTTCTTCCGGGTGGTGGGGATTGGGTGCTGACCGACAAAGACGGCGTCTCGCATCTGGATGTTCGGATAACGCTTCGATGCGACGACGGTTCGCTGATTTTTGTGAGTTATCGTGGCATCGTGGATATATCGCCGGAGATTCGCACACGCATTGCGAAGGGAGAAGATGTTTCGCCCGACCTCTATTACTTTCGTATCAGTCCAGTGTTTGAGACGGGATCAAAAAAGTTTGCGTGGCTGAACCGAACGGTTGCGATAGGCGTAGGCAAGAAAACGGCTACTGGTGTTGTCTACGATATTTTCGCTGTGAAGTAGGAATGTCGCTTGGGATCTCGGGTTGCGTGTAAGCCTTGAAGGAGCAGATCCGGCCTGCCGTCATCAAAGGCTGTGGAGGTGCATGCATGAGCTGCAGACCCTCAGCAGCGAAATTGGTCGAACTTGCACAATATACCTGCACAATACTTACACAGCCAAAATGGGCAGATTATCTGCAATTAAAACAATCTGATACAAAAGTTTTATCACCCGCTCAGGATGACAGTTTTTATATATATCAAGCAGTTACGGATTGCCCTAGCTGGCGACGCGCCCTGTGGCATTGGCGGTTTTGGTGCGGCGTTTGGCGGTGGTTCCACGGCGCCGGAAATCATGCTAGGATTTTGCCCATGAAGAGATTTTTAGCTGTCGCGCTGCTTCTGGTTGTGGTGTCTGCGCCGGCCGCCTTTGCCGCCCGGCACCATCATGCCCGTCATCACCACCATCACCATCACCACGCCTGATCCGGAAGTTCAGGCCGTCTACTTTTTTGCCAGCTACTTTTGCGAGCCATTGCGCCTGCTCCCTTTCTGACATGACTGAACCGGACATTCTTCGCTATCCAGCCGGCCGATTTCAGCCGCCGGCCGCAAGCACGGCCGACACGCGCGCCGCGCAGGTGGAAACGCTGCGCCTGCTGCCGGAGCGGCTTCGTGCCGCGGTTACGGGGCTGAGCCAGGCGCAGCTCGACACTCCCTACCGCGAGGGCGGCTGGACGCTTCGCCAGGTGGTGCATCACCTGGCCGACAGCCACGCCAACTCGGTGATCCGCTTCAAGCTGGCGCTTACCGAGGACTGGCCCACGGTGAAGCCGTATGACGAGGCGGCGTGGGCCCGGCTGCCCGACAGCAACGCGCTGGCCATCGACGGCTCGCTGGTTTTTCTGGATGCCCTGCACGCGCGCTGGGTGGCGCTGCTTGCCTCATTGACTGAGGCCGACTTCGAACGCGGCTATGTGCATCCGGAAAACGGCCGGCAGACGCTGGCGTACGCCCTGGCGCTGTACGCCTGGCACTCGCGTCACCACACCGCACACATCACCAGTCTGCGCGAGCGCGAGGGCTGGTAGGTGAGCCAGGAAGCGGGGCAGTCGTCTGCCCGGCTGTTGCCGTCGATTACCCAGTCCATCGCCCAGTCCATTCAGGACTATCTTGAGGACCACCCGGCCGCTGCGCTGCTTGAAGACGGGCGCGTGCTGTTCGACATGCGGCGGGCGCGCTACGCGGTCTCCGAGTCGCATGGGCGCTGCCTGCTGCAACTGTGGAGCGAGGAGCGCAACGTGGTGCGCACGGTGGTGGAGGTGCGGCGGCGCGCTCACTCCCTGCTGCTGATGACCCGGCGCATGGGCGCGGCCAAACCGCAAACTCTGGAACTGGCGCCGAGCAGCGACCGCCGCACGCCCACGGTCCGCGATGCGGCGCGCCGCAACTATCAAAAGCTGCTGGAGCGGGTGCTGGTGCGTGCCTTTCCGGGGGCCAGGGTGGACGCCCTGCGTTCGGCTACCGACCTCGAACACAGCTTTGGTCCCGCATATACGCGCGGCGGCCTGCTGCGCGGCACGGCAGCGGACGCGGTGATCGGGGTGGGTGAGGCGGAATCGGCGGCCATGGTGGACGGCGTTTTGACGCTGGGCATTCTGTGGCTGGACTACTGCCGCGGGAAAGCCCAGGCGCGCCGCCATTTCGGCGGATTGAAGGTGATTGTGCCCGCCGCAGCGTGGCGCACCACCGCGGAGCGCATGGCCTGGCTCCATCATGGCGCGGCCGACTTCCAGCTTTTTACACTCGACGAGCGCAACGAAGAGCTTGCCGCCGTGGATTTTCGCGACACCGGCAATCTGGACGCGCGGCTGGTACATGCCTTTTCGGCGTCCGCGGCGATTGAGCGCTGCCAGGCCGGGATCGAGCGACTAATGGATCTGGTTCCAGCCGCTGCGCGCGAGCGGGTTGAGATGCGCGCCGGCTCACCGTCGGAAGCCGGGCTGCATTTGCACGGCCTGGAGTTTGCCCGCGTCCGCCAGAGGGCCGCAGCCGACTCTTTTGGCCGCCGCGATGAGATCACCTTTGGCGCCGGCGCCCATGAAACGCCGCTCCAGGAAGACACCGAACCGCTTTGCCGCGAGCTGTTCGCGCGCCTGTTCGAGAGCCGTCGCGCGGACGGCGAGCACACCGATCCGCTGTTTCGCATGCAGCCGGAGCGGTGGCTGGAGTCGGAGCTGCGGCGCGGAATGGGCCAATTGCTGCCCGGCCTGCGCGCCGACCTGCTCTATGCGCAGGTGCCGGCGCTTTCGAGCGGCGACCGGGGCATGCTGGATCTGTTGGCGCTCGACGCCGGCGGCCGGCTGAACGTGCTGGAGCTCAAGGCCAACGAAGACCTTCATCTGCCGCTGCAGGCGCTGGACTACTGGATGCGGGTGCGGGCGCTCAATGCCGACCGGCAGCCGGTGGCCGGCAGTGCGCGGCCGCTTTCCGCCTTTGAGCGCCAGGGCTACTTTGAAGGGGCTGCAGTGTCTGCGCTGGAGCCGAAGCTGGTGCTGGCGGCGCCGGCGCTGCGCATCCATCCCGCCAACGAGACGGTGCTGCGCTATTTTGCGCCGCAGATGGAGTGGGAGCTGATCGCGCTCGGCGAACACTGGCGGCGCGAGCTGAAGATCGTGTTTCGCAAACGCGGCAAGGGATAGCGGCGCATTGATCCGGCAATAAAACAGTGACATCGTATTCCCACCCATTTCCGCAAAAAAACGCGGAAATGGATGGGGCACCCTATTGCACATGGGGAATCTCCGAACAAGCTCTTCTTGCGCAGCCGGCAGTCCCTCTGGGGCTAAAGCCCCGTTGATTTTGCGGGGCTTGATGTACGGGCTGAAGCCCGTGCCCTTCAGGCCGTCGACTTATTCGGAGATTCCCAAGTGGATGCGGAGAAAATCGATTTGAGATGGAAAGGTTCCCCCAGCGGTTGAAGCCGGAGATTGAGTAGGAAGCCTTTATCGGCACGACTGAAGTCGTGCCCTGTTACAGGGCCACAGCGCATTGGCCGCCCTTGCCGAAGCGCCGGAGGTGAGTTGATATTCATCGACATAGAATGCCCGCACCGGGAAAATTGCCGGCCTGGTATGACCGGCCATCGCCTTTTGCCGATCGGCTTATTCGGCGGCGTTGTGCTGATCACCGATTGCTTCACCGGCTGCGGCCACCTTGGATGTCCAGTAGGCACGCTCGGCGTCCTCGGCTGCGGAATTGAGCCGGCCATTCGCCAGGCACGGGTCAGTGAAGGAATTGCCGCTCATCGAGTTGCCGGGGTAGGTTAAGCTGGCGGCGCTGCCCCATGCATCGGACGCTACCGCCGTGCCGGACGAACCGAGCCTTACCAGGCCACCCGCCGACTGCGTCACGGTGTTGTTGTAGTAGAGCGACGGGCCGGTTGCGTACACGTCCCAGAGATACACGCCGACCGCGGACGACGCGGCATACCACTGGCCGGAAGCGTCCCGGCCGCAGGAGACGATGCGGTTGCCGGTGGCGGTTACGTCGTGGCCGTTGGCAATGGCCACACCGGAGCCGGCGGTGTGTACGATCTCATTGTTCTCGAAGCGCGCAAACGCGGTTACCGGAGCGGTTTTGCCTCCGTCGGCAATGATCCCGACACCGCTGAAGTTCGCGGACACCGGCGAGGAATCTCCGTCGATGAAGTTGTCGTGAACCCAGATGGGGTGGCCGGCGCTGCCCTGGCTGCGGTAGATGTTGATCACGTCGGTAGTCGAGCTCTGGCCCATGGTCTGCACCACCTGGTTCCAGGCGATCTCAGCCCCCGCGGGAGCGGCAATGGAGTTGAGGAGGATGAAGTGGCCGGCGTTGGGTTCGGTGTTGAGCAAGCCGCCCTGCCCGTCACTGGCGCGGTCTTCCAGATTGACGGCCTTGTTGTTGAGAATCTGCAGCGTTGAAACCGAGGAATTGAGCGCATTGACGCCGAAGGAGACGCCGGTCATGGTGCAGTTCTGGACCACCAGCGAGCTGATCTTCGAGGCGGAGACGAATTGTCCGCGCTGCTGGCCGGCAACTTGTGGATCGAGCGCCGTGCCGGTGACGTTTTCGATGGTCACATTGGCTCCGGTTGAAACTCCGGTGACCTGAATCAGGTTGCCGCGGCCGGTGACGGTCGAGTCTTCGAGGATGACCGGCTCATCGGTGGCAATGGCGACCGCCGGAGTCCGGGGGTCGTTGCTGTTCCAGTTGCCGGAGTAAGTTCCACCGCTGGTGATGGTGATGGGTCCAGAAGCGGCCTGCGGAATGACCGCGATCACCGCCTGCGCGCTCTGGCTGCCGCAGGTCACCGAGACGGTGGCGTTGCCGGTCTGCTGGCCCTGAAAGGTCTGATCGGCGATCGAAGGCAGAATGGCGGTGCTTGAAGAGGTCCAGACGCAGGCGGCATCGCTGCTCTGCCCGCTCAGCGAGAACTGAATGGTCTGCCAGGTCTGGATGGTGGCGCTGGCCGGGGAGAGGACTAGCGGCGCGGGTTGTGAATTGCCTGAACCGGAATTGCTGGAACCGGAATTACCGGACCCGGAGTTACCGGACCCGGAGCCCGAGTTGCTGCCTGAGTTGCTGCCCGAGCCGGACGAGGCTCCGGAGCCGGCCGTTGAAGCGGCGCCGGAGGTGAGCGGATGCGGACCCGCGGAGCAGCCAAGGCAGAGAGTAAGGAAGAAGAGAAGAAAGGCCGCTATGAGGACTGCCCGCGGCGCTTCGGCGCGGGCCCAGGAGATGGGTTCGGAGGAAGACTGTGAATCGGCTGCCGGCATGAGGGCCTCGAAAGGAGCGCGCGGGGCGATGCCGTTGGCGCGTCTCGTGATTGCGTGAGCAAAAACTCACACAATGAGCGAATCGGCCACGATTTCGAGACACTTGCGAAGGAGCGGGGAGAATGTGAGCTACAAGTAATGAGGAGCGGCTAACCGGCAATATCTTTTGAAATGTCTAACTGAAAGAGCGGGCGGGTTGTATCGAAGCTGGACATTCGAGCCTGAAAACCTTGGCCGCATGGTTGAAAAAGGCTGAGGGAAAACAGCGGACGCGTGAGCAGACTCTTGCCGAAAAATCCGCGACCTGTCCTGGTTCGAAACAGGCGGCGCCGCCGTTGGTTAGAAAGTTGTGCGATTTTTGAGGAACCGGGGGGCCGCGGTGGGCGTATCGCCTGTGTGGAGAGCTCTGAATACGCTCTTGTTGCGCGGCGGCCAGTCCCTCGGGGGCTAAAGACCCATTGATTTTGCGGGGGTTGAGGTACGAGGTGAAGCTTGTACCCTTCCAAATCTGGCATCCGTCGGCCGTTGTATCCGTCCGGCCGGCGTATCCTTCAATCTGACGTATCTTTCAAACCGTGGGCTGATTCGGGGATGCCTTAGAACCTGTCCAGGAACTCTGAGGAGATGTCGAACGTGGGCAAAAAATCGTCCCTCAGAGGCTAAAGCCCAACCTATTTTCAGCTCTTTACGGCACGGCTGAAGCCGTGCCCTTTCAAAACGGTTCTGAGAAGGATGGTTTCTGGACAGGCTCTTAGGAAAACGGCGGCTGCCGCCACTCACCCTGCGCCGGTTTGACCGTCTTAGAGAGCGTGGATATTCTGACTTCACTCGTACGGCGGGTGCCGGAAGAGGAGAACCGATGGCACCGCACCACCCGAAGGTCGTGATCGTCGACGATGATCCATCGCATTTGGAGATTTATGGCCTGCTGCTCAGGCAGGCTGGCTATGAGCCGCTGCCCACCCAGGTGAAATTTGCGGGCGCCGAGTTGCCGCGCGATGCGGACATCGGGCTGGTGCTGCTGGACTACCGGCTGCAGTCGCTGCGCACCTCAACCGATTTTGCCCGCGAGATTCGCGATCTCTATCCGGGCGTGCCGATCGTTGTGCTGTCTGACCTGTGGAGTCTGCCCGAAGATATTGCGCCTTTTGTGGATGGATTTGTGCGCAAGGGACAGCCTGCCCGGCTGCTCGAAGTGGTGGGCCGTTTTTTGCTGAGCGGAGAAGCCGCCAGGGTCTGAGAACCCCGTCTTGAACGCCAGCCGCTATACTGCGGGAGCACGATGTTGTCCACGCATTCATTCCAGGCATTGCGGCGCGGCCTGAGAACAAAGGCCGCAGCGGCGGTGTGCCTGGCGATGGCGGGGCTCATGGCGCTGGCGGCGCTGGGGCAGCCGAGCCCGGCTGACTACGACGTGAAGGCCGGGTATCTTTTCAACTTTGGAAAATTTCTGCGCATCTCGGGCGATGCGATCACGCCGCGCCGCGCCTCCTTCGATATCTGCGTTCTGGGCCACGATTACATGGGCCAGGTGCTGGACGACCTTGCCGCCAACCAATCCATAGACGGGCGGCCGGTCCGCATCCTGAGGGTGGCCGACGCCTATGCCGCCTCGGAGTGCGACATCGTATTCATCAGCCCCGATGAAGGCGACGGCATTCCGCTGGATCTGGACGCGATTGGCCGGGCGGACGTGCTGACGGTGGGCGACTCGCCGGACTTTCTCAAGTACGGCGGCATGATCCAGTTTGTGGTAAAGGACAATCACGTGCGCTTTGCCGTGAATCTGGAGGCGGTGAACCGCACGCACCTCGTGCTTAGCTCGGAGCTGTTGCGGGTGGCCTCGTCGGTCACAGGAAGGCCTCCGGCGGAGGCGCAGCCATGAAGCTATGGAACCGGCACACCATCGCCGGAAAGCTGATGCGGCTGAACCTTCAGGTTACCGGCACGGCGCTGGTGCTGGCTTATCTTGCGTTTCTGGCTTATGACCTTTACACACTGCGCAAGGACATGATCAGCTCGCTGGCCACCGAAGCCGGCATTGTGGGCGAAAACTGTGTGACGGCCCTGGTGTTTGACGATCAGCAGGCGGCCGAGGCCACGCTTTCGGCGCTGGAGCACTCGCCGCACATTCGCTGGGCGGTGATCGAGCGCGCCGACGGCAGCGTGTTTGCGCGCTACACGCACACCGGACAGGCCTCGCCGGACCTCAAGACATCGCTCCGGCCGAGGCAGTCGATGGCCTACTGGACGCGCGGCTCGAACCTGCTGCTGGGGAGCCGGATCGTTCTGCAGGGGCGCAGCCTGGGGGCGGTGTATCTGCTGGCCGAGACCAGTGAACTGGCCCACCGGGCGGGGCAGTTCGGGCTGCTCTCGGCGCTGATCCTGGTGTTGTGCTCGATCATCGCGGTGGTGGCCACGTCCAACTTCCGGCTGCTGGTGACGCGGCCGCTTACCGAGCTGGCCGGCACCGCACAGGTGGTGAGCCGGGAGAGAGATTACTCGATTCGGGCGCCGCTGCCCAGGAGCCGCGACGAACTGGCCCTGCTGGTGCAGTCCTTCAACGAGATGCTGGAACAGATCCAGCAGCGCGACCACGCGCTCGAGGATTCACGCAACGAACTCGAGCAGCGCGTGCGCGAACGCACCGCCGAGCTGACCGAGGCCAACAAGGAGCTGGAGGCTTTTTCCTACACGGTGGCGCACGACCTGCGCGGACCGCTGCAGCACATTACCAACATCGCTTTTATGCTGGAGGGCGGAAACTCTGCCAGCCTGGGTGCAGAGGCGCAGGCGCTGCTGGGGAAACTGGTGGAGGGCACCAACGGCATGTCGGCGCTGATCGACGACCTGCTGAATCTTTCCCGCGCCACCAGCGCGCCGATACGCCGCACCGCCATCGACCTGAGCGTGATGGCGGAGGCGATTCTGGACAGCCTGCGGGCGGACGAGCCATTGCGCCAGTCGCAGCTCAGCGTGGCCATGGGCGCGCAGGCCTTTGCCGACGAAGGGCTGATGGTGGTGGTGCTTGAAAACCTGCTGCGCAATGCCTGGAAGTACACGTCGAAAATCGAGGTGGCGCAGATCGAGTTCGGCTATGCCGAAAATGGAGAGGGAACGGTGTACTTTGTCCGCGACAACGGCGCCGGCTTCAATCCGCGCTATGCGGACCGGCTCTTCCGGCCCTTCCAGCGCCTGCACTCGCCAAACGAATTTCCCGGCACCGGCATTGGCCTGGCGACTGCGCTGCGCATCGTGGCGCGTCACGGCGGCAGGATCTGGGCTGAGGGCCGCGTGGATTACGGGGCGGCTTTCTACTTTACGCTGCCCAATGACAGGGAAGCGTAAGCAGAACGGCCGGCAAGTCCGCGCAGTGCGGACAACCGAAAGGCTCAGCTTACGGCAGAGCGGAAAAGCTCAGCTTGCGGCAGGCTTCCAGCGCAGAATCGGCTTGCGGGCGGCCTGCACTTCGTCGAGCCGCGAGACGCGCGTGGAGTGCGGCGCGGTCTTGACCAGCTCCGGCGTCTCTTCGACTTCGCGCGCAATGGAGCGCATGGCGGCGATGAACAGGTCAAGCTCTTCGAGCGACTCGCTCTCGGTGGGCTCGATCATGAGCGCGCCGGAAACGATCATTGGAAAGCTGACCGTATAGGGATGGAAGCCGTAGTCGATGAGGCGCTTGGCGATGTCGCCGGTTTTTACGCCCATGGCTGCCTGGCGCTTGTCACTGAAGACGACTTCGTGCATGGAGGGCGTGTTGTAGGGCAGCTCGTACAGGTCTTCGAGCTTTTTGCGGATGTAGTTGGCGTTGAGCACGGCGTCTTCGGTGGTCTGGCGCAGCCCGTCGGGACCGTTGGCCAGAATGTAGGCCAGCGCGCGGATGAACATGCCGGTGTTGCCGTAGAAGGCGCGCACACGGCCCACCGAATGCGGCCGGTCATAGTTCCAGTGGCGGGTACCGTCTTCCTCCCGCACCAGCACCGGGATGGGTAGAAAGGGTTCCAGGAATGCCTTGCACGCCACTGGGCCGGAGCCCGGTCCGCCGCCGCCATGCGGAGTGGAGAAGGTCTTGTGCAGGTTCAGGTGCATCACATCCACGCCAAAGTCGCCGGGGCGCACCTTGCCGACCAGCGCGTTCATATTGGCGCCGTCCATGTAGAGCAGGGCGCCCTTGCTGTGCAGAATGTCGGCGATCTTGTGAATCTGGCTCTCGAAGACTCCCAGCGTGGAGGGATTGGTAAGCATCAGCGCGGCGGTTTCTTCGTTCACCTGGCGGGCGAGGGCTTCGAGATCAATACCGCCGTCGGCGCTGGACTTCAGGTTTTCCACGCTGTAGCCGCAGGTGGCCGCGGTGGCCGGGTTGGTGCCGTGAGCCGAGTCGGGAATGAGGACGGTGCGGCGCGGATTGCCCTGCGACTCATGCCAGGCGCGGGTGAGCAGGATGCCGGTGAACTCGCCGTGCGCGCCGGCGGCGGGCTGCAGCGTGATGGCGTCCATTCCGGTGATCTCAAGCAGGCACTTCTGCAGCAGCTCGATAATCTCCATGGCGCCCTGCGCATGCGAGTTGGGGCGGTAGGGATGCGCCTCGGCGAATCCGGCGATGCGCGCGACGACCTCGTTGACGCGCGGGTTGTATTTCATGGTGCAGGAGCCGAGCGGATACATGCCGAGATCGATGGCGTAATTCCATGTGGAGAGGCGCGTGAAGTGGCGGATGATCTCGATCTCGCTCAGCTCGGGCAACAGACCGGTCGATTCGCGGCAGGCCTCGCCGAGCAGCGCCGCCGGGTCCACCTCCGGCACATCGAGCGGAGGCATCTTGTACGCGCGCTTGCCGGGGGAGGACTTCTCGAAAAGGAGCGCCTCATTCTGCGTCTGGTGAGAGCGGACCTTGCCGTTGGCGCGGCAATCGGATGCTGGATTCAGGTTTTTCGTATCGGATGCCATGGATTTGACTAAACCTCCGCCGACGCGGCAGATATTACTTTTGCCGCGATCTCAATCTGCGCGCGGGTCACCACTTCTGTGGCGCACCACAAGGTTGCGTTGCCTAACTCCGGATACCAGCGCCGGAGCGGAACACCGCCGGCAATGTTTGCATCGAGCAGCCGCGGCGTCCAGAAGTCGGGTGGCTCGTCGGTATGAAGCACGAACTCGTTGAAGCGCGGAGCGCCGTTGAAGACCAGCCGCGCACCGGGCTGAGCCGAGAGCGTCCTGGCCGCGTAATCGGCTTTGGCCAGGTTGTGCAGCGCCAGCTCGCGCATGCCTTCCTTGCCGTAGACGGTGAGGAAGATGGTGGCCATGAGCGCCACCAGCGCCTGGTTGGTGCAGATGTTCGACGTGGCTTTTTCGCGGCGGATATGCTGCTCGCGGGTGGCGAGCGTGAGCACGAAACCGCGGTAGCCGTCGCGGTCCACCGTCTGGCCAGCGAGCCGGCCGGGCATCTGACGCAGATATTGTTCCTTGGCTGCAATGACTCCGCAGTACGGGCCGCCATAACTGATGGCCACGCCGAACGATTGCGCTTCCATGGCGACGATGTCGGCCTCGACCGGCGGGCGCACGATGCCGAGCGAGACCGCTTCAGTAATAGCCACAATGAGCAGCGCGCCTTTGGCGTGGGCAATCTGCGCAATGGCCGGGATGTCTTCAATGACGCCGAAGAAGTTGGGGCTCTGCACAAGCACGGCAGCGGTTTCATCGGTTACCGCCGCATCGAGCGCCTTCAGATCGATACGCGCGGTTTGCCGATCGTAAGCAACGAGCGAGACCGGAAGGCCCTGGTATTTGGTGTAAGTGGCCAGCACTTCACGATACTCGGGATGGACGGTTGTGGCCACGATCGCCTTGTGACGGCCGGTGACGCGGACGGCCATCATCACCGCCTCGGCCGCGCCGGTTGAGCCGTCATACATGCTGGCGTTGGCCACGTCCATGCCGGTCAGCTCGGCGATCATGGTCTGGAACTCGAAGATGGCCTGCAGTGTGCCCTGGGTGATCTCGGCCTGGTAGGGCGTGTAACTGGTCAGGAACTCGCCGCGTTGGACGAGCGAGTCGATGATGACCGGCCGGTAATGGCGATAGGCGCCGGCGCCGAGAAAGCTGTGATAGCCGACCGAGTTTCGCCGTGCGACGCGATGGAAATAGTCGAGGATCTCGCTCTCCGCGAGCTGTCGCGGGATGCGCAGGTCGCGCTCCAGCCGGTACTCGGCCGGAATGGTGGCGAACAGGTCGTCGATGGACTGCGCGCCGATTTCGGAGAGCATCTTCTGGCGCTCGGCGGGCGATTTAGGCAAGTAGCGCATGATGGTCCCTCGGGGCTCCGTTCTCAGGGTGCGGCAAACAGTTCCCGGCCCGGGCGGGTCTATTTCATTCTGGATGGAACATGCGAAGCGCAGACAAGGGGTTGTGACGTGGCGGGGTTCGCCGCGGCTCGCTGCTTAACTTCCGGTCTCTTCCGAAATGAATTTCTCGTACGCGGCGGCGTCCAGCAGGGCGTCATACTCGCCCGGATTCGACAGCTCCACTTTGAGAATCCACGTCTGGTGCGGGGCGGCGTTGATCTTGTCGGGCTCGGTCTTCAGCGCCTCGTTCACTTCGACCACTTTGCCGGTAACAGGCGAGTACAGATCGCTGACCGCCTTGACGCTTTCCACGGAGCCAAATGTCGCGCCGGCGGTTACGGAGTCGCCCACCTTGGGCACGTCCACATACACAATGTCACCCAGCGAGTTCTGCGCGTAATCGGTAATGCCGATGGCGCCGATGGCGCCTTCGAGCGAGATCCACTCATGTTCGCGGGTATAGCGGAGGTTGGTCGGATAGGGCATTCTTTTCGGCTCCTGAAATTCGGCTCCGGGAATTCGGCTCCTCGAAGTTGTAGTGTACGGTGTGCGGCGGGGGGAAGGAAACCTGGGGAGATGCGGCTGCGGAATGCGAAAGCGGCCCGAACAGGCGTTGGCTGCGCGGGCGCGATGGCCAGCCAACGGGCGTGATTCCGATGAGGATCTGCGGCACCGCGAACAAACCGCAGATCCTTCGACTCCGCTCAGGGCAGGTTTCCGACCGTGTGAATTCGTGCTTTCCCAGGTCCCAAAATCGGGACCTGGGGCACCCAAGCTGGTACATGTTCAAGCGGTCGAAGGCCTAGGCGAAGAAAGCGGGTTCGGCTGGATGGTCAGGGTGGCCAACTGGCCGCTCTGGCCGTGGTGTGGCAGCTTTCCGCGCTCCAGCGCGCCGTGGCGTTTGGAGTCCACCTGCAGGGTGAGGGTCTGCTGCTTTTTGTCGCGCAGGATGGTCACCTGCACCGGCTTGCCCTGGTTGGAGCGCAGCGCCCGCTCCCAGTCGGCGGAGGTGGTGATGGCGTCCATGCCTACTTTGAGAATGACGTCGAAGGCGCGGAAGCCGGCCGTGGCGGCCTCGCTCTTGCGGGTGACCTGCTTCACCATCAGTCCGCCGGCGACGCCCAGGTAATCCGCCATCTGCGAGGTGAGCGGTTCAACCAGCGTGCCCACGTTCAGGCTGCTGCCGAAAAAGGGCAGATGGAAGCCGCTCGAATAAGGCTCGTCTCCGCCGCCCGAGCCGCCGGGCAGAATCGCCATGCCGGGCACGGGGGCAATACCGTCGCCATCGCTGTCAATCTTGTCCCACACGTCGTGGTCGAGGGTTTTGCGCTCGGCCAGCTCCACGGCCATGGTCTGAATGTTGCCGTCGCGGCTGATCTCCAGGCTGATCTTGTGTCCGGGCGGAATCTCGCGCAGCATCTTGCGCAACTGATCGGCGCCGTCTACCGTCTGCCCGTTGAGCGCCAGCACCACGTCATTGATTTTGAGCCCGACCTGTCCGGCGGGGGCGTCGTGATCGATGAGCGTAATAACCGCGCCGTGGGCTTCCTTGACCTTGAGCGCCTGCGCCTTGTCGGCATCCACATCGGTAATGGAAACGCCCAGGTAACCCTGCGAGCTGGAATGGGCCAGCAGCGGGAAGGGCCGGTGAAGGAAGTGAATGACCGCGGTGGTCTGCGCCCGCCCAGGACGAGCGGCACAAACCAGGACAGCAACGACCAGGACAATGGCTAGCCACGCGCCTGCGGCGGCAATCGCTATCCGCTGCGCATGCGGATGCAGTTTTCGGTAAGGCCTCAAGAGGTGCTTCATCGCTGTTCTCCATTTTTACTTTCGCCGGGCTTCGCGCTCTGTTGAGAATTGGCGCATTCGACCGGTGAAAAGGCAGATCTCAATGAAGGAAATCTATTGAATCTCGGGGACCTGGCTCAAAACCTGCCGGGATACATTCCGGATCTGCGGATTGTCATCGGAGTTCGAAACTGAATATAGTACCTGACGCACGCTGGTGTCGGCCTCCACCGGCTCCAGCAGGCTGATTGCGTTGGAGCGGATCTGCGGGTCGCGATCGTTCATCAGCGCTTCCAGCACCGCATCGCGCACGCGCATGTCTTCAGCCACGTAAGGCTGCAGGCCTTCGAGGGCCTTGGCGCGCACCTGCGGGCTTTTGTCGTAGCGCAGCGCCACCATCAGCGCGTCGCGAATGCCGGAGGGCGGGCAACTGTGGCCGGCGCGGCACTCGGCGGCCAGCAGCGCCACCGAATCGTCGCGAATGCCCGCCGAGGTTGAATCTTCCGTGGCCAGCATCAGCAACTGGCGAATCTGCGGATCGTCGAGCGTGCCTTCCATGCGCCGCGGCACAAGCTGGTTGTAGCTCACGTCCACCATGCCGCTGTCGGAATGGTGCACAATGGCTGAAACCCCGGCTACATTGCCGAGATCGGATTGGGTTGGCGCGGCGGCTTGTTGTGCGGCGGCGGCGACCGCGGCCGCCGCGGCCTGATTGACGGCGGCGCGGGCGGCGCGGCTTTGCGCATATTCATACTGGCCCAGGCAGCCGGCTCCGGCGCCCACCACCAGCAGCAGGATGGCGGCCACGGGCGCGCTCTGCAGGCTGGCAAAGTTGTTTACCATGCGCTGGCCAAAGCGCTCGTACCACCGCTTGGGCGGCAGCGCATCCAGCGCTTCTTCCAGCCGGAGGCGCGCACGCGCCACCAGATTCGGAGCCGGCTCCTGCACCGGCTGCAGGTTGGCTATCGCCTTGACCAGCAGCACCTGCTCGCGCTCCCGGCCACACCGCTCGCATCCCGCCACATGCCGCTCCAGCTCATGGGCCTGTTCGTCTGCGAGCTCGCCATACGCCGCTGTCACAATCCGTTCCTGTGCCAATTCGCAGTTCATCGCTACGCCCTTCCAGCCTCAAAAAAAGTTCAACGTTCAGTTCCTGTCTTCCATCAGCTTTCGCTGCGCCCACTCCTTCTTCGGGAGCCGGCCCGCAGCCTGCATCTACTTCAACTCCGCCAGTTGCGCTCTCAGTTTCTTGGTCGCGCGGAACAGGGTATTTTTGGCGGTTTCTTCGGTGGTGTTCAACATCTCTCCGATGGTGCGCAGGCGGAGACCCTGATAGTGCTTCAACTCAAAAACCATACGCTCGCGGGGGGTGAGCTTGCCGAGCGCATCCTGAATTCTCCCGGCAAGCAGCTTGCGATCCAGTTCCCGCGCCGGGTTTGAAAACGAGCGGTCGTCGGACACGGCGGCGAGCAGGTCAATCTCTTCGCCGGAACGGTCCAGCACCACGGCGTGATCTTCACGGCGGGTCTTGCGGCGGCGAAGCTGATCGAGGCAGAGATTGGTAACAATCCGGTAGATCCAGGTATAAAACGAGCACTCAAACCGGAAATTGCCGATGTACCGGTAGGCTTTGAGAAACGCCTCCTGGTAGATGTCTTCGGCGTCGTGCTCGGAGCCGGTGAGATGCAGCGCCAGGCGCAGCACCTGGTGCTCGTATTGCCTGACCAGAGCGTCAAATGCGGCGCGCGAGCCGGCTTGCGCCTCGCGGATCAGGTCCATCTCGGCTTCGCGGGCCTGCAGGCGCTCAGGCCCCTGGGCCGTCCCGTCCCGATTCATTCCGCCCATTGCCCTCGACGCAGCCATGCCTGCTGAGGATTGTACCCTTCGGCTGGCCGGGCGGGCCAAAGTTCCGGAAATCCCCACCGTGGAAATGGGTAAAACTGCCGCATCCGCTGCCATCGATCTCTCCGTTCCGATTGACTCTGCGCGTATTGTCTAGACGATGCATGACGGGTTTGGTAATCCATTTGTTTGTTACCGGAGCTTCGATTCCCGGCTTGGTGTTTTACGGATTTCGCGTGGCTGCGGCGACGCGATGGTCAGAGCGGGAAGCGGGCTGGGAAGCCGGGCCGATTCCGCTACACTGGAAACCGATGACTGGAAATCTGTTTGACGAAACGAAGTCCGGCGAGCCGGCGGCCTGGTTTACAGCCCACTGCGACGGCGGCTCCCGGGGCAATCCCGGGCCGGCCGGCTATGGCGCGGTAATTGAAGACGGCCAGGGCCGGGTGGTGGCGCGGCTGGGCGAGTATCTGGGCCGGCAAACCAACAACTACGCAGAGTATTCCGGCCTGCTGGCGGTGCTGAAATGGGCCGTCGAGAATGGGGCAAAGCAGTTGCGGGTGGTCTCCGACTCCGAGCTGATGGTGAACCAGATGAAGGGACGCTATAAGGTGGGCAGCCCTACTCTGAAGCCGCTGTGGGAAGAGGCGCGGCGGCGCGCGGCGCGGCTGGAACGCTTTGAGATGCGGCATACGCTGCGCGGGGGCAACCAGGAGGCCGACCGGCTGGCCAATGAGGCGATGGACCGGGGGACGGGGAAACAGGGGTCAGAGGTCAGGGATCAGGGGTCAGGGATCAGGGATCAGGGATCAGGAAATGCCGCATCGAATCCGTCTGTCCGGAGTCCGGTTGCGAAGCCGGTTGCCAGGCCGGTTGCACAGGCTCCGCGGCAGGTGCTCGAAGGCTATGTGAAGAATGGCGTGGTTCATCTGCTCGAAGGTGAGCTGCCGGACGGGGTGTTTGTGAAGATTGTGCGGGAGTGAGGCTGCGAGTTTGCCGCGCATTCGCTGGCGGCAAGATGTCGCCGGTAGAGTCAGTCTGGAGGCCGGCGCTTCCGTTTGAAGCACCGGCGCTCGGATTGCGGCTGGCTCGTTGCCCTGTTCAGCTCTTGCGGCCCAGATCATTGCGCCACGCATGGCCGGTCTGTTCTAGCAGGTGGTCGGCGCACTCCGGGCCCCAGGTACCGGCGAAGTAGTTGGGGAAGACGTCCGGTTTCTTTTCCGCCCAGGCTTCGAGGATGGGCGTATAGAGCGCCCAGGTGGTTTCCACGCCGTCGCGGTGCGAGAACAGCGTCTGGTCGCCCAGCATGGCGTCCAGCAGCAGCCGCTCATATCCGTTGGCGCTCGATTTGCCGAAGGCCGTCTCGTAGTCGAAGTCCATGGTGACCGGGCAGACCGACATCTGCGGCGTGGTGGGCACCTTGGTGCCAAAGCGCAGGGCGATGCCCTCGTCGGGCTGGATGCGGATGGTGAGCAGGTTGGGCTCGATGCCCTTGCAGGGGCCGTCCTGCTGCAGGCGGTTGAAGATCAAAAGCGGCGGCTGCTTGAACTGGATGCTGATCTCGGTGGCGCGCTTCTTCATCCGCTTGCCGGCGCGCAGGTAGAAGGGCACGCCCGCCCAGCGCCAGTTTTCAATCTCCAGGCGCATGGCGGCGAAGGTTTCCGTGCCGGAGTCGGCGCTGACCCGCTCCTCGTCACGATAACCGATGACGTGCTGGCCGCTCACGATGCCGGGGCCGTACTGGCCGCGCACCGTGTTGTGGATGGGGATGGGCGGAATGGCCTGCCACACCTTGAGCTTTTCGCGGCGCACGCTCTCGGCCTCAAAGCTGGCCGGCGGCTCCACGGCCACCAGCGACAACAGCTCCATCATGTGGTTCTGCACCACGTCGCGCAGCGCTCCGGCTTTCTCATAGAACGGTCCGCGGCCTTCCACGCCCAGCGTCTCGGCCACCGTGATCTGCACGTTGTCAATGAAGTTGCGATTCCACACCGGCTCAAAGATGCCGTTGGCAAAGCGGAACACGAGCAGGTTCTGCACCGTCTCCTTGCCCAGATAATGGTCGATGCGAAAGACCTGGCTCTCGCGGAAGACCGCGTTGACCTCGCGATTGAGTGCGCGGGCCGAATCGAGATCGTGGCCAAAGGGCTTTTCGATCACCACGGCCGCGTTGCCTTTTTCGGGGTCCGCCATGCCCTGCGCGCCCAGATTTTCGATGATGCCGGTAAAGAACTCCGGCGCCGTGGCCAGGTAGAAGAGACGGTTGCCGCCGATATTCTGCCCGGCGGCGATGCGATCGAGCTCCGTTTTCAGGCCGGCGTAGCTTGCCGGATCGTCGAAGTTCAGCGCGTAGTAGCTGATGTGCTTCACGAACTCGTCCAGGCGCGGATCGGCGGTATCGGCCCCGCCGAATTCGACGATGCCCTCGCGCATGTCCGCGGCAAACTCGCCGCCCAGCGGCCGTCGCGCCACGCCTACGATTGCTAACCGGGTGGGCAGCAGGCCGGCCTGGCGCAGATGAAACAGGGCCGGCAGCAACTTGCGCTTGGTCAGGTCGCCGGAGGCGCCAAAGATCACCAGAACCCCCGGCTCGGGAATGCGCTCCGCTCCCGCGGGAACCTGGGACATGTCCTCCGGCATCACCTTCATCGATATCGTTGCCATGTGCGTCTCCTTACAGTGAACAGCTTACAGTGGACAGTGAACAGCGGTCAGTAAACAGTCGGCCGGCTCGGCTTGTGCATCCGGGTATCTACAAAACGCCGCGGCTTGCCAGTTCGCTGCGTAGAGTCTGCTCGCCGGCGAACGCAATCGCCTGCATGCCCGCATCGGCCGCGGCTGCCGCATTCTCCACCCGGTCGTCGATGAACAGAACCCGCTGCGGCGCTACTCCCATAACGTCGAGTGCCAGCCGGTAAATGGCCGGCTTCGGCTTGCGTTGCCCCACGTAGCAGGAGCTGAACGCGACATCAAAATAGCGGCGCAGGCCGAAGTGCTGAAAGCGATGCTCGTTGGTCTCCCGCGCCTCATTGTTCAAAGCGCCCACCGTACATTTTTTGGATGCCGCCAGCTCGGCAAGGATTCCCATTGCGCCGCCGGGCAGAAGCTGTGACTGGCCAAGGATGAAAGAAAAAAACTCCTCGCGCGTGAAGGGCCGCGGCTCGTAAAACACGGCGGCGTCCAGATAGGCTTCGGCGGTGGTTGCGCCGCGCTCCCACAGGTCCACAGCGGCAAGGTGATGCACCTCAAACGAGATGGCGTCCAGACCGAACCGCTCGACGGCCGCGGCGCGCTCGCGGCGGTCCCAGCCGTTGGTCAGCAAGACTCCGCCCACATCAAAGAGGATTACGTCGAAAGGGAACATCGGCCCTCGGTGAGATTGCCTGAATCAGGTGCTGCCAAGGTTGCGGGGAACGATGGATGCAGCCGGTGGCCACATGAAGTGCGGCCGCTAACTCATGGATGATCAGAAACAGATTCGGTTGCGGTTGGATGAAATTACGCGGGCCGGCCGATGAAAAATCCCGCAATCCGGTGCGCGCTCAAGCTGTGGATTCGTCAGGCGGGGTTCGATGAGCCGTCTCCGCACATGTATTTTGCCTCGATGGCCATGACCTTTTTGAAGCGCCGGGTGAAACGCTCCTCGCCGGAGATGAACTGCGCAGCGATGAAAGCGTCCACGCACTCATAGGCCAGGGCTGAGGCGATGATGCGCGCACCGAGCACGATGACGTTCATGTCGTCGTGCTCCACGCCCTGATGCGAGGAGTAGGTGTCATGGCACATGCCGGCGCGGATGCCAGGAATCTTGTTGGCGGCAACGCAGACGCCCACGCCCGATCCGCAGATGAGGATGCCGCGCCGGGCTACGCCGGTCTTGATGGCGTCGCCCACCTTCTCGGCGTAGTCGGGATAGTCGTCTGGATGATTGCCGTCATAGGCGCCGAGGTCGACGATCTCGTGGCCCTTTTTGCCGAGGTAGGCACGGACTTCTTCCTTCAACGGGAATCCGGCATGATCTGCGCTGATGACCAGTTTCATTGCTTACTCCTTCAGAGAGCGGAGTTAGTGGAGTTAGCGGAGTTAGCGGGATTACTTTCCACTCAGGCTTTCTAACTCCGCCAGCTCCGCTCACACGCGCGAAGCGCGGATATCTCCGGCTTCTGGCTACTTGATCAGCGCCTTGGCCTTCGCGGCTACATTTTCGGCGCTGAAACCGAGTTCCTTCAGTGCAATCGCTCCCGGAGCCGAGGCGCCGAAGCGGTCGAGGCCAACCACACCGCCGTCCAGGCCGACATACTTCCACCAGCCCAGGGTCGCGCCCGCTTCGACGGCAAGTTTGGGCACCCCGGCGGGCAGCACGCCGGCCTTGTAGGCGGCGGTCTGCTCCTCGAAGATTTTCCAACTGGGCATGCTTACGACGCGGGCCTTGATTCCTTCACCGGCCAGCAGTTTGGCGGCGTCGACGGCGGTCCACAGCTCCGACCCGGTGCCGATCAGCACCACCTGCGGGTTGTCCGCATCTTCAAGCACGTAGGCGCCCTTGCTTACGTTGGCATAGGCGTCGTGCGCGGCCGGATCGATCACCGGCAGGTCCTGGCGGCTGAGCGCGAAGAAGCTGGGACCGGTGCGCTCTATGGCCAGCCGCCAGGCGGCCGCGGTCTCGTTGCCGTCGGCGGGGCGGAAGTCAGTGAGCTGGGGCAGCGCGCGCAGCATCATCAACTGCTCGACGGGCTGGTGGGTGGGGCCGTCCTCACCCAGGCCGATCGAGTCGTGGGTAAAGACGAAGAACGCATGCACCTTCATGAGCGCGGCCAGCCGCAGCGCAGGCTTGCAGTAGTCAGAGAAGGTGAAGAAGGTGGACCCGAAGGGCAGCAGGCCGCCGTGCGCCGCCATGCCATTGACCGCGGCGCACATGCCGAACTCGCGCACACCGAAAAAGACATTGCGCCCCGCGGGGTCGACGTGAAAGCTGGCGCCGGGCTTGAAGATCGTTTTGGTGGAAGAAGTGAGGTCGGCCGCGCCGCCGAACAGCTCGGGCACGGCGTCTGCAATGGCGTTCATGACCGCGCCGCCGGCGTTGCGCGTGGCCACCGGCTTGCCCGCCGGATAGCTGGGAATCGCCTTCTCCCATCCGGCCTTGCGCTTGCCCGCCTGGGTGCGCTCGAACTCGGCCGCCAGCTCGGGGAAGGCCGCCTTGTAACCGGCGAAGAGCTGGTTCCATTCAGCTTCAAACGCGGCGCCACGCTCTACCGCTCCGCGCCAGTTGTTGAGCGCGTCGTCAGGAAGGTAAAAGCTCTGGTCCTCGGGAAATCCGAAGAATTTTTTGGTCGCCGCCACATCGGCCGCGCCGAGAGCTTCGCCATGCACCTTGTTGGTGCCGGCCTTGGGCGATCCGTAGCCGATGATGGTGCGCACGGCGATGAACGAAGGCTTGCCGGTTTCAGCTTTGGCCGCTTCAATGGCCGCTTCGATCGCGTTGAGGTCGTTGCCGTCGGCCACCCGCTGCACGTGCCAGTGGTAGGCCTCGAAGCGTTCAAGATAGTTGTCGGTGTAGCTCAGCGCGGTGGGGCCGTCGAGCGAGATCAGGTTGTCGTCATAAAGCACGATCAGCTTGCCCAGGCCGAGCGTTCCAGCCAGCGCGCAGGCCTCGTGGGATACGCCTTCCATCAAGTCGCCGTCGCCGCAGAGCGCGAAGGTGTGGTGATCCACCACCTTGTAGCCGGGCTGGTTGTAGATGGCGCCCAGGTGCATTTCGGCCATGGCCATGCCCACGGCCATGGCGATGCCCTGCCCAAGCGGGCCGGTGGTCACTTCCACGCCATCGGTCTCGCCGCGCTCGGGATGGCCCGGCGTGATCGATCCCCACTGCCGGAAGCCCTTGAGGTCGTCGAGCGTGAGCTTGTAGCCGGACAGAAACAGCGAGGAGTAGAGCAGCGCGGAGGCGTGGCCGTTGGACAGCACGAAGCGGTCGCGGTCAACCCATTTGGAGTGCGCCGGATTGTGCTTCATGAGCTTGTGAAACAGCAGGTAGGCGATGGGCGCGCAGCCCAGGGGGGCGCCGGGATGGCCGCTTTTGGCTTTTTCCACCGTGTCGACGGCGAGCAGCCGGAGGGTGTCGATGGAAAGCTGGTCGAGGGAGAGAGACGCCAGACTTGAGGTGGTCATGCGTTCAACTTGTCCTTTCGGTTGGGGTGCTGGCAGCACCCGTTCAACGATGCCCGGCAAACGGGCCAGGGCCTATTGATTCGGCAATAAAACAGTGACATCGTATTCCCACCCATTTCCGCAAAAAACGCGGAAATGGATGGGGCACCCTGACAGTATTCAGTTGCCGGATCAATAAGCAACCGGTTCGATCGTGACTTTTACATTGTATCCAAGCCAGGCATTGCGATCGGGCCAGTGCATGGTCCACTCCATCCGCGGGGATTCCTTGGGCGGCGTCAGATCGACGTAGTATCCGGCGCTGCCCATGGGTTTGCCGCTGGAGGTGTGCCGGGTGCGCCATCCATCGCAGGTCCAGATGAGGTCAAAGCGCGCATCTTCGAGGATGCGCAGGGTCTCTCCGGCTTCGATGCTCTGGATGGGCCGATGGCGGCTGTAAAATTCCAGATCCCGGCGGGTCCGCTTGCGCGCCTCGGGGTCGGAGTAGCGCTGGTAGACCGGATCGATGCGGTCGAAGACCTTGCCATCGGCGGCCGAGCGCAGCAGCTTGAGGTATTCGGCGTGGGCCCAGACCAGCGGCACCGCGGAGCCCGCCGGCTGGCCGAGGCGCATGGAGTGGTCCGGCCGGTCGGCCTCGTCCCACACCTGCTCGGGCATCATCTGGCCGCCGGTGGCAAATTGTTCATAGCTGGCGATGAAGGGGGCAATATCATGGCCCGCGGCCAGCTCATAATGAGCGCGCTCGCCGCCCAGCAGCGGCCACACGCGGCCCTGTCCCCAGCCCAGGTAGGGTCCGCCGTCGGGGCGCTGGCCATAGCCGTCGTGGTTGTAGCGCAGCCATCCGGCTCCCTGCGGCAGGTCGCGTTTGAGCACCGCGTCGACCACCTTCAGCGAGTCGGCCATGAGCGGATCGTCGGCTCGGCGCACGCCGTAGCGCACCAGCTCCAGAAATCCGGCGTCGATGATCTCGCGGGCTTCGAACTGGTATTGTGCGCCGGGAGGCCGGTTGGAGAGCGTCACCATCTCTTTGCCGCAGCTCTCATGGGCGTAGGCCTCGCCGCACTCCGGCGGGCGGATGCGCATGTAGTGGCGCTTGATGTCCGGGTGGAGCACGCCGTTGTCGGTCACCGTCCAGTCTTCAAGATGATGCTCGATCCAGTCGGCAAATTCTTCGAGAAAGCCGCCCAGCTCGGCCGAGTCGTGGGCGCGGGCGATCTGGGCCGCGCAGATGAGGCCGCCGATGACCGCAGCCAGCGTGGAAGGCGAGTAGCCGGCATTTTCTTCCCAGCGTTCCTGGTGGGTGATGGGCGCATGACGCACCAGAAATCCCGCCGCCCGCTCGATGAAGGGGAAGATCTGCAGCTCGCCGAGGCCGTTGGCCTTCCACAGCCGCCAGGCCAGGATGATGGGAAACGCCACCTCGTCGAGCTGCTGGCCGCTCCAGTAGGGCTCGCCATCGATCCAGAAGTTCTGCGCAAAGCCGCCGTCGGGCTGCTGGGTGCAGGCCAGGTAAACCAGCGCCCGGCGGGCCGTCTCGGCGCGTCCGCAGGCCAGCAGCGCGGTGGCCGTCTGCACCATGTCGCGGGTCCACACCAGGTGATAGCCGCCCAGATCGTCGTCGCCCTTGGCCTGGCCCCAGGGAATGGACGCCGAAGCCACAAATGCGCCGGAGTAGGTTTTGTCTTCGTGGGCCAGCAGGACGTTGTGGCTGGCGCGCATGAGCTTGCCGCCGTCACAGGATTTGGCCGCCAGCCAGGTCGGATTGGCGGCTCGTCCCCACTGCAGAATGAACCGGTCGCGCAGCTCGGCGTAGGGCGTGCTGAGCGAGCCAACGGTTTTTTGCGCCGCGGTGTGATGGCCCTGTCCCACGCCGATGGCCAGGGTGAACTCGAGCGCGCCGGTTTCGTCTTCCGTGGCTCCCTCGCCGGCGATCCCGTCCTTGCAGTGCAGGTTGAGCTCGCCCATTACGGCGATGTTGCCGTTGCTCGCCGAGCCGAACTCCCAATCCATGCGGAAGTTGTCCATCAGGTCGCGGTAGCCGTCGCTGGCGCCGACAAATCCGCAGCTCACGCGCGAGAAACCGCAACTGGCCGCCATCAGCAGCGACCACTCGTTCTTCCAGGCCATGACGACTTTGTGCCCGGCCAGATCGAGCGCGCGGGCCGAGTTGCCGGCTCCGCCGCCGTCGAGGTGCGGCGCCAGCAGCGCGTAGACCTTGAGCCGCTTGACCAGCTCGGCATGGCCCTCGATCCGCACCCGCTGCACGATCACCGAGTGGTGCGGGTCGCACAGAATCTCCTTGATGAGGCTGTAGCGGCCCTCGGGATCGGTGTTGATGTAGCGGACCCCAAGCGCCTCTGGGTGCAGATACTCGAAGGTGGTGATCAGGTCGCGCTTTTCCTCGTGGGCAAAGGTTTCGCCGTCGGTGACCAGAAACTCCATGTCCCGAATCTGGGCGCGGTCGATGGTGGGGTGATAGATCTCGTTCAGAATTCCGTGCGAGCAGGTGAACCAGATGCGGCTCGATGCCGCGTAGGACGTTCCCACCGCGTCTTTCACGCTGGAGGTCCATCGCGGCTTCATACCCGGATTGCCGAATGCCTCGCCCTGCTGATCGAGCCACCTGTACATGGGTTGTTCGCTCATGATTGCCGGCTGCCTTCCCCTCTTTTGCTGCCCTCTCTACCGAGAGAATGGAAAAACACAGTGGTTGCGCGGAATGTTGATTTCGCGTGAAAGTTTTTTCGACCGTCTCACGCAACGATCATAATGCTTCAGGCAACCGGGCTCCGGCAGTCGCCGGACGTTCTTCGGCGCACCCTTCCCGTTTGTGCCCGCATCCAAAGTGAAAGTGCGCGGCGGGAAAAAGCGCGCAGCCCCGCGCGCCGCTGTGTTTTTTTTGCATTGCCGGGCCCAGAGACCGGCCCAAACCCCCGAGTACAATCGGAACGGAGGAAATTTCCCCTTATGGCATACGAACTGGCACCGCTTCCTTACGACTATTCCGCGCTCGAGCCTTTCATCGACGCCGAGACCATGAAACTCCACCACGACAAGCATCACCAGGCTTACATCAACAACGTGAATGCGGCCCTGGAGAAGCATCCCGACCTGGCCGGCAAATCCGTCGACGACCTGATCGCCGACCTGAACGCGATTCCCGAGGATATCCGTGGCGCGGTCCGCAACAACGGCGGCGGCCACTCCAATCACTCCGCATTCTGGAAGCTGATGGGCCCGGCGGGAACAGCGGGCATCGGCGGCAGCCCCACGGGCGCCATTGCCACGCAGATCAGCGCCGACTTTGGCGACTTTGACGCTTTCAAGAAGACCTTCAACGAGACTACGGCCAAGCAGTTCGGCTCCGGCTGGGGCTGGCTGGTGTTCACCAGCGGCAAACTCAAGGTGATGACCACGGCCAACCAGGATTCGCCGCTTTCGCAGGGTCTTTATCCGATTCTGGGCAACGACGTGTGGGAACACGCCTATTACCTGAAGTACCAGAACAAGCGCCCCGACTACCTGGCCGCATGGTGGAGCGTGGTGAACTGGGAAGAAGTGAACCGGCGGTTTGGCGTAGCCAAGAAGTAGGGAAAAAGCAGGGGTCAGGGATTCCTGATCCCTGTTCCCTCTCCCGGTTCCCTGTCTTCTCCGTCTAATCCAGCGTGACACGTTTCTCATTCTTCCTAGCCTGCGCACTGGTTCCGGCTTTCGTTCTGCAACAGGCTGCTGCCCAGTCGGCCAGCTTTGAAGTGGCGCAGAATGGCCATACGGTAGGCACGGCTTCTTTCGGGTTCACGGCTGCGCCGCAGGGCTACAACGCCAGCTCGCTGGTCCGGGTGGCCATGCCGGGGCTGGACTACGACCTGTCGGTCACCGGGCAGCTTTCCTCCGCCAATGAGCTGACGCACGTGCTGCTGAGCGCCACGGTTAACGGGGAGGCAGTTACCGCGGTGTGCAAGCCGGACGCGGCGCAGTTTCTGCTCAACATCTCCGCCAGCGGCAAAAGCACCACGGTGCGGCTGCCCGCGCACCCGGCCACGGTGTTTCTGCCCGACTTCGACCCTGGCGCTCTGGAAACCCTGCTGACTCTGGCCGTGGAGCACGACAACCGGGATCTGTGGGCGATTCTGCCCAAAAACAGCGGGTCCATTGAGCCGGTGCAACTGGCCACTTATGCCGACCAGCAGGGCACGCTGGACGGCAAGCCGATCGCTGTCCATCATCTGATCGCCACCATTGCCGGCGGGCAGACCGACCTGTTCTCCGGCCCGGAGAATCAGCTTTTGCAGGCCGAGCTGCCGCAGGCGGGCTTTGCGCTGGTGCGCAAGGGTTTTGTGCTCAAGCCAAGCGCCAAACCGATGGCGCGGTAGCGTAGCCGGCAGTCCCTCAGAGGCTAAAGCCCCGCTGATTTTGCGGGGCTTGATGTACGGGCTGAAGCCCGTACCCTTCAACTGAAGTGTCAGTGCGCACAGCGATGCCCGTCAGTGCGCGAAGAACTTGCCGTGGCCGCCGTTGGCCCAGGGATTGTAGTGCTGCGCGAACTCGGCGCGGTGCTCGGTGCTGGGATGGCTGTAGAGCCAGAACTCGATCAGCGGGTTGGGGCTGGGATCTTCGAGCCACGCCTGGCCGAGATCGTTGAAGGCGGCCACGGCGGTCTTTTGCGGATCGGGCACAATGCCGTGAATCGCCTCCTGGCCGTAGACATCAGCTTGGTGCTCGAAGTGGCGGCTGACGGCGTTGGAGACCGGCTGCAGCAGAAAGCCGGCCACGGCGATGGTGAACAGCAGCACCACAAAGCCGGTCCGCGAGGCAAGATCGGTTGCGCCCCAGCGGGCTCCGCAGCGGCGCGCCAGCCATGCCGCACAGGCCGAACAGCCCCAGTAGACAAAGAACAGCCCCGCGGCGGTGAGCGCGATGCCTTTGGGCAGATGATGTAGCACGTAGTGGCCGGTTTCGTGGGCAAAGATGAACAGGATCTCGTTGTTGGGAATGCGGCCCGCGGTGGTATCCCACACCACAATGCGCTTGGTTGCGCCGATGCCGGTTACATAGGCGTTCAGCCCGTTGGTCTTGGCGCTGGCCTGCATGAGAAACATGCGATCGGGCGGGATGCGGGTGCCGGTGCGGGCGACCACCTTTTCAAGCTGCTGAACCAACTGCACATGATGCAGCGAGAGCGGCTCGAAGGTGTCAAAGAGCGGGCCGATGAGCGGGGCGACAAACACCGTCGCCACCAGGATGGGCAGCGTTGCCAGCCACGCGCCCAGCCAGTAGCGGCGCGGCCAGCGGCGCACGATCCAGTTAAAGAACAGCAGCAAGGGCGCGCCCAGCGCCAGGGTGAGGCCGAGGCTCTTGGCCTGGTCCCAGAACCAGCCGGGCCATCCCTGCACGCTGATCTGGAAGCTGCGCTCGGCATATTGACCGTAGAGATCGAGCGGCAGCCCGGCGAGTGTGGTGATGATGAGGAAGGCGGCAAAAAACAGCAGTCCCTGCAGCCAGCATCTGCCGGTGATGCGGGCGACGCGCTTCTCCATTTGAGCGGCGATGCGCCCGGCCAGCAGCAGCCACAGCACGGCGATAGCCCACAGCGACCCGGCGATATCGAGAAGGTTGCGAATACGGCTGAGCGCGACGGCACGGGCCAGTTGGGCAGGCGGCAGATGGTAGGCCGGCTGCGGGCTGCTTATGGGGCTGGCCGTGGAAGCCGTTGTGGCGGAGGCCGTTGTGGCCGGAGCCTGCGCGGATAAAGGCTGCGGCGCGCAGCCGGCATACATCATTGCGGCCAGCAGAAACAGCAGCAGACGATGAGCAAATGTCATTCGGCGAACTCCGTGGGGCATGGAACTTTGAGACAATCGAGCGTACCGATGCTTTCCATCCTGATTTCCCCGCGTCCGATTTCTCTGCGAATGTCCACTCTATCTTCGACTGGCCGCGCCCGGCCAGGTATGAATCGCTGGCGCATTCCGGCTGCTGCCGCGCTGGCGGTTCTGGCGGCCATTCCGGTTGCCGCAAAGCCCGCAGACACAAAGCCCGCAGACAAGGGCCGCTCCGGGGCAGCGCCGATTCTGCTGGAGTCCATGACCGGCGAACTGAACCGCGCCTTTACCGCGCTGGGCAAGCCGGCGGGCGCGGGCGCCGACAAGCTTGCACCACCGTACTTCCTGAGCTACTCGGTGGCCGACGCGAGCTATGTGACCATCCGCGCGCAGTACGGTGCACTGGTGGACAACTCGAGCGGACGCACCAGGGTGGCCGATGTGCAGGTCCGCGTGGGCTCTCCCAGTCTCGACAACACGTATGGGGACCACCGCAACTCCGCCGTGACCAGCGTGCAGCTCCCGCTGGCCGACGACCGCCAGGCGATTGCCCGCACGCTATGGATGGCCACCAACACCGGCTACGGCAACGCGCTGGACAGCTATCTGCGGGTGAAGACCGAAGCCCAGGTGCGGGCCAAGGAAGAAGACAACTCGCCCGACTTCAGCCAGGAGCCGCCGCAGACCCATATCGGCGCCACTGCGCCGCCGGTGGAACTTGACCGGGCCGCGTGGGGCGAGCGGGTGCGCGCGCTGTCAAAGGTCTTCCGCGATTATCCGGATGTGTACCAGAACATGGTGATGCTGACGGCGCAGAATGAGACCGACTACTTCGCCTCGTCGGAGGGATCGAAGATTGTGATGCCGCACACCCGCGCACGGCTGGTGGTGGTGGCGGTGACCCGCGCCGACGATGGCATGGACCTGTTCCGGGAGCGCACCTTTGAGGCCGAGACGGTGGATGAACTGCCCCGCCAGGCCGAGCTTGTGGCCGATCTGCGTGCGCTGGCCGACAATCTTGAAGCGCTGCGCAAGGCTCCGGTGACCCAGCCCTTCGACGGACCGGCGATTCTTTCAGGACGCGCCGCCGCGGTGTTCTTCCACGAAGTGCTCGGCCACCGGCTGGAAGGCCAGCGCCAGCGCGGCGACGAGGAAGGACAGACCTTTACCAAAGACATTGGCAAGGATGTGTTGCCCACCTTTCTCTCCGTTGCCGACGATCCCACCCAGACCAAGTTCGGCAACACCTGGCTCAGCGGCAGCTACCAGTACGACGACGAGGGCCAGAAGGCGCAGCGGGTCGAGCTGATCAAGGACGGCGTGCTTGAAACCTTCCTGATGTCGCGGCTGCCCATCGCCAGCTTTGGCGCATCGAACGGCCACGGCCGCGCCGAGACCGGCCACATGCCCACCGGCCGGCAGGGCAACCTGATCGTGACATCGACAAAGAGCGTTCCCGAGGCCGAGCTGCGCAAGCAACTGATTGAAGAAGCGAAGAAGCAGGGCAAGCCTTACGGGCTCTACTTCGAGGACATTTCTTCCGGCTTCGCGGTCACCACGCGCAGCTCGCCGCAGGCCTTTCAGGTGATTCCGCTGGTGGTGTGGCGGGTGTATGTGGACGGGCGGCCGGATGAGCTGGTGCGCGGGGTGAGCATTGTGGGCACGCCCCTGGCGGCGATGAAGAGCATTCTGGCTACCGGCGACCAGAGCGAGGTGTTCAACGGGGAGTGCGGCGCGGAGTCGGGCACGGTGCCGGTGAGCGCGGTGGCTCCGGCCATGCTGTTGAGCAATCTTGAAACCCAGCGCCAGCCGCAGGGCACGGCACGGCCGCCGATATTGCCGATTCCGGGCGCCGGGGCCGACGCGGGGAGCACGGCTGCAAAGCAGAATGGAGGCGCGCTGTGAGGAGGCTTCGGGTGATTGCCTATTTTGCCGCAGCAAGCCTGCTGGCGGCCTGCATGGCGGCGCCGGCCAGGGCGGCCTCGGGAATGGCTGCGCAGGATAACACTGCTACAGGCATGGCCAGGACGCAGGCTACGCGCGCCGATGCGGAGAAAGATCCCGTGCTCAAGGCGATGTTGACGGAGATGGACCGCAGCATGAGCCAGTTGCAGTTGAAGGGCTTTGCCCGGCCATTCTTTATCCAATACCGCATTGAAGACATAGATGACTTTGAGACCAAGGCGGAGTTTGGCGCGACCGAGGGCTCGGAGCGGGCGCACCAGCGCGTGGCGCGGGTGACGGTGCGGGTTGGCGACTACAAAACGGACAGCTCGGGCGGGCGCGGCGACGGATCGCTGGAGCTGGCCGGAATCGACGACGACCCGATCGCGCTGCGCTCGGCGCTGTGGATGGCCACCGACCAGGCATACAAAGCCGCGCTGGCCACTTACGCGCAGAAACAGGCTGAGTTAAAGCAGGTGCAGACGCCGCCGCAGGCCGACGACTTCAGTCACGAGAAGCCGGTGATCTGGCTGGATGGCCCCGCGCAGCAGGAGTCGGCGCAATTTGCCCCGGCGCATCTGGACCTCGACGAGGCCGCCTGGCAGGCGCGGGTGGCGCGCGCCTGCGGACTCTACCGCACCGATCCGTCGCTGGCGGCGGACGAGCGGCAGGTGCAGTATGTGGGCGCCGGCTTTCACGCCCGCGCCATTACCACATGGCTGGTGACGAGCGAGGGGACCATCGTGCGCAAATCGGCCACCGAGTACGAGGAAACCTTTGGCGCAGGAACCCAGGCCGGGGATGGAATGCACCTCGACCGCTCCTTTGCATCCTCCGGGCCGTCGCTGGCCGACCTCGATCCAGAGGACGCCTTCAACAAGCACGCGGTGAGCGAGATTGTTTCTCTCAACGCGCTGCGCGCCGCGCCGATTGTGGAAGACGAGTATCACGGACCGCTGCTGCTCAGCGCCGATGCCGACACCGACGTGCTGCGCTCGCTGCTGGCCGGATCGGTAATCGCCACGCGTCCGCCGCTGGGCACCGAGGCGCGCACCAACGGGTCGTTCGCTTCGAGCTACCAGACCCGCGTGATGCCGGAGTTCATGAACGTGGAGGATACGCCGAGCACTGCGACATACAACGGCAAAGGACTGCTGGGCGCCTACTCAATGGACGATGAGGGAGTGCCCGCGCAGGATGTGAAGCTGGTGCAAGGCGGCCGGCTGGTGAGTTACCTCATTGGACGCCAGCCGGTGAAGGACTTTCCGCAGTCCAACGGCCACGGCCGAGCCGGCATTACCGGAGCGGCGCGTCCCTCCATCAGCGTGCTGAAGGTGAGCGCGGAGAACGGCCTGTCGGACGACGACCTGAACCGCAAGTTGCTGGCCATGGCCAAGGACCGCGGCCTCAAGAGCGTTTATTACGTGGCCACCATGGGCGGCGAAATGACGCCGCGGCTGCTCTATCGCGTGATGCCCGACGGAAAGCGACAACTGGTGCGCGGCGCCGAGTTGGACGACATCGATCAGCGCGCGCTGCGCTCGAGCGTGGAAGCGGCCGGCAAAGACCTGTGGGTGGCCAACTACTTTGGCGATGTGCCGCAGACGGTGCTTGCCCCGGCGCTGCTGCTGGAGGACGCCACGGTGAAGCGGGCCAACCAGAAGAACGAGAAGCTGCCGTTTTACCCTCCGCCGGACTGATGGTGCGGCTGGGAAGTCCGTCGCCTGCGTTGCGGTCGGAAATGAAATCCCGGTGCAATGGGACGAATTATCGAAAGCCTCTTATTGATCCGGCAATAAGGCAGTGACATCGTAATTCCCACCCATTTCCGCAAGAAACGCGGAAATGGATGGGGCACCCTGACAGCATTTAGTTGCTAGATCAATAAGCGGTCTCCGGCGTGGCGGGCTTTGAAGCCATGGCGCATTGCATGGTTCCTCCGCGCAGGATGGCGGCATGGTCAATGGTCACGCCACGGTGCGGCTGCCCGTTCAAGCGAATGCTGCGAACATAAACCGCCTCGGGAGCGTTTCCGGGCGCCTCGACCACGAAGGTTTTGTTGTTGCCCAGGTGCACCGTGGCGCGCGAAAACAGCGGGCTGCCGAGGGTGTATTCCGGCTTGCCGGGACAAACGGGGTAGAATCCCAGCGCGCTGAAGATGTACCAGGCGGCCATGGAGCCGGTGTCCTCGTCGCCGGGGAAGACTTCGGGGCTGTACAGCTCATCCATGATCCGGCGCGCCCACAACATAGTCTGTTCGGGACGGCCGGCGTGCGGGAACAGATAGAGCAGATTGTGCGAGGGCTGGTTGGACTGCGCGTACTGGCCGAAGGGCACGGCGGCCATCTCCGACATTTCGTGGATTTCCCTGCCGTATACGCCGACGTTAAAAATGGGTGGAGTGGCCAGCATTTCGTTGAGCTTGTCAGCCGCGGCGACCTTGCCTCCCATGGCGTCGATGAGTCCGGGGACATTGTGCGGAGCGTCCCAGCGGTGCTGCCATGGGCCTCCTTCGACGTAGGGGCTGCCCCAGGTGAACGGGTCGAACGGCGACAGCCACGAGCCGTCCGCATTCTTGCCGCGCGGAAACATGACGGAAGGGTCGAAGACGTTGCGCCAGTACTCCGACCGCTTCATGAAGTAGGCGTAATCGTCCTGCTTGCCCAGGACCTTCGCAATCTGCGCAACGCAGAAGTCGCCATAGGCGGCATCGGTGGTTTCGGCCACCGACTGCGAAATGCGGTCGGCAGGCACGTAGTGCAGCGCGAGGTATTGTTCGATGCCCTTGCGGCCATACCCCTTGGAGGGGTTGCCGGGGGTGGTGGCGTGTTTATGCACTCCCTGGTATGCCTCTTCGAGATTGAAGCCGGAGATGCCTTTGACCGCAGCGTCGGCAAAGACGGAATCGATCAGGCTGCCGGTCATGGCGGCGCGGTACCCGGGAGCGGGAAACTGCGGCAGCCATCCACCTTCCTTGTAAGCGTTGACCCAGGCCTGGAGAATCTCTCCCAGGCGCTCGGGAAAGACGATCGACATCAGCGGATACCACGCGCGATAGGTGTCCCAGTAACCGTGGTCGGCATACATGATGCCGGGCATGACGGTGGCGTTGTAGGGGCTGAAGTGATGCAGTTCGCCATGCGCATCCGGCTCATGCCAGATGCGTGGAAACAGAAGCGCCCGGTACATGCAGGAGTAAAAAGTCCGCTGCTGGTCGTGCGATGCGCCTTCGATCTCGATCTTGCGCAGATGCTGGTTCCACTTTGCCGCGCCTGCTTCGCGCAGCGCGGCTACAGACTTGTTGCCCAGCTCCTTCTCAAGGTTGAGCGCGGCCTGATCGAAGGAGATGAACGAAGTGCCGATCCGCGCCTCGACCTGCTGGCCGGGTTGGAACCGTACGATTGCCACCTGTTGGCCGCCGAGCTGCTTCACTTCAAAGCTGGTCCACCTTTCGGGGAACGCGACGACATAATAGGTGGCGAAGTTTTCCGGCACGCCGCCCGAATTCTTCTTCGAGGTGAATAAAATTCTGCGCTGCCCGGGCTGGGGCTGGATTTTGCTTTCCGTTTCCGGGATGTCGCCCTTGGCGTTCGGGATATCGATGAGCAGCCCCGGCGTTTGGTCCGCATCGCTCTTGTCGAAGGTTGCGGTGAGCACGGCGCAGCGCTCGGTCGGCACCAGCTCCACATGAGCGCGGTAGCGCAGCAAGAACAGCTCGAGCGAATACGGCTTGAGACGCGCGTCTGGAGCGTCATACGATGAGGCGCGGCTGGCGGGCTCGGGACGAATCTCTCCACAAAAAGGAAGAAACGCGGCATAGCCGTAATCGTCAAGCCACGGACTTAACTGGTGCGTGCAGCGCAGTGCTTGAATGCGCTGCACAGCGGGCTGAAACATCCAGGGGGTGCGGTCGTGCGACTGAAGCGTCCAGTGCGCCATGCCGAAGGGATGGGTGGCGATGGGAAGCGTATTGCCGCGCGAAAACTCCTCTGTGGAGTTGGCGCCCTGAAGCAGATTCACCAGTTCCACCGGGTCGTGTGGAAATGGCGCAGCGGACTCGGCCCGGCTGGCGGTATGTTCTTCGGTCTGTGCCGGCGCTTGGCCGGTTAAGACAGCGCCCAGCGAGGCCAGGCCGGACGCCTTGAGAAATGTGCGCCGGTTGGCGCGCGTGGGTTTTGCTTTGAATCCATCCGTCACGAGTGTCTCCGCTTGTGTTGTCTGGCTACTGGGCCAGCGCCTTGGCGATGGCCTGCTCGGCCAGAGGCGCCATTACCCCGTAGCCTTTCGAGGTGGGATGCACGCCGTCTTTGGCGTAGCCGGGCAGCATGGCGCCCTTGTCATCGGCCATGGAATCGTAGTAGTCCAGATAGACATAGCCGTTGGTAGTGCAGAACTCGCGCAGCCACTGGTTGAGCGCGCGGATTTCCTCAACCGGCTGGATGCCGGGCTTCCATGGGTACGCATAGGCCGGGGTGATGGAAGCGAGCACCACCTTGATGCCGCTCTGCTTTGCGATATCGGCCATGGACGTGAAGTTGTCCTCGATCATCTGCGGCGTGGACGGGCCGGTGTTACCGGCAATGTCATTGGTGCCGGCGAGGATGACCACGACCGCGGGATGCAGATCGACTACATCCTGCTGGAAGCGGACCAGCATCTGTGGAGTGGTCTGGCCGCTGATGCCGCGGTTGACATACGGTTTGCCGGGAAAAAATTCTCCAGTGTTCGCCGCGCGTCCCCAGCCGTCGGTGATGGAGTCGCCCATAAAGACTACGCGCTGCTGGCCGGCGGCGGGCGGCGGCAGCGCGGCGTTGGCGGCGCGATAGCGGTCAAGGTCGGGCCAGTCGGCGAGCTGCGCCTGCATGTGCTGTATCTGTTTGGCATCGGGAGGCGGGAGGACCGAGGCGGGATGAGCCGGGACCATTGCCGGCTGCGTCTGGGCCGGGGCCGGCTGCGCTGGGGCAGGCGCGGGTTGTGTCTGAGTTGCAGCCGGCGCTCCGGCCTGTGCCCACAATGGTCCTGCTCCCAGCAATGCGGCGCATACAAAAAGACGAAGCATTCGATGTCACTCCCTTGAAATGGCGATCGGTGAAATGGCGATTGGTCTTGCAGCACGACGGCCACGCTAGCGGTGTCTGCCGTAAATAGCATCTGCTATTTGCGAGCCAAAATTGGCGGATGGTACAAGCGGCATTCCCTCAGGGGCTAAAGCCCACACTCACTCTGCGGCGTTTACGGCACGGCTAAAGCCGTGCCCTTTCAAAGAGCTTAAATGGCCATCTGTTTGGCGGACTACACTAGCTGATTTCTCCCAGCTTGCGCAGCAGCGGGCTCATGGTGAGGCCCTGCACGAACAAAGTGAAGGCTACCACGCCGAAGCTGATGGTAATGATCTCTTCGCGCATGGGCAGTTGAGCGGGAAGGCCCAGGGCCAGAGCCAGGGC
>DATAVZ010000030.1:0-13398 GCA_036267475.1 Occallatibacter sp. | reverse complement strand
TTATGGATATTCGCGTGGCAGAAATTTCATCGATTTTGAAACAACAGATCTCGCATTTCGGCGCGGCGGCGGAAGTGGCCGAAGTCGGCCAGGTGCTTTCGGTCGGCGACGGCGTCGCCCGCGTTTACGGCCTCGATAACGTGCGCGCCGGCGAGATGGTGGAATTCTCGAAAGGCGTCAAAGGCATGGCGCTCAATCTCGAGAGCGACAATGTCGGCGTCGTCATTTTCGGCGACGACCGCACGATCACCGAAGGCGACATCGTCAAGCGCACCGGCGCCATCGTCGAAGCGCCGGTGGGCAAGGGCCTGCTCGGCCGCGTGGTGGACGCGCTCGGCAATCCCATCGACGGCAAAGGTCCGCTGCGCGACGTCAAGATGACGCGCGTGGAAGTCAAGGCGCCGGGCATCATTCCGCGTAAATCGGTCAACGAGCCGATGCAGACCGGCCTCAAGGCCATCGACTCGCTGATCCCCATCGGCCGCGGCCAGCGCGAGCTGATCATCGGCGACCGCCAGACCGGCAAGACCGCCGTACTGCTCGACACCATCATCAACAACGCCAAGAACGACCTGATCTGCATCTACTGCGCCATCGGGCAAAAGCGCTCGTCGATTGCCCAGGTGGTGCAGACGCTCACCGAAGCCGGCGCCATGGGCCACACCATCATCGTGGCCGCGTCCGCATCCGAGCCCGCGCCCATGCTCTATCTGGCGCCCTACGCGGCAACCGCCATGGGCGAGTTTTTTCGCGACAACGGCAGGCACGCGCTGGTGATGTATGACGATCTCTCCAAGCACGCCATGGCCTACCGCGAGATTTCGCTGCTGCTGCGCCGTCCACCGGGCCGCGAAGCCTATCCGGGCGACGTGTTCTATCTCCACTCGCGGCTGCTCGAGCGCTCGTCGAAGATGAGCAAGGAACGCGGCGGCGGTTCGCTGACCGCGCTGCCGGTCATCGAGACCCAGGCGGGCGACGTTTCGGCTTACATCCCGACCAACGTCATTTCGATTACCGACGGACAGATCTTTCTTGAAACCGACCTGTTCAACTCCGGCGTACGGCCGGCGGTAAACGTGGGACTCTCGGTTTCGCGCGTGGGCTTTTCGGCGGCCATCAAGGCGGTCAAGCAGGTGGGCTCCACGCTCAAGCTCGATCTGGCGCAGTATCGCGAGCTGGCGGCCTTTGCCCAGTTCGGCTCCGACCTCGATCCGCTCACCCAGAAGCAGCTCAACCGCGGCCAGCGCTTGACCGAGCTGCTCAAGCAGCCGCAGTTCCAGCCGCTCACCTGGCAGCAGCAGGCCATTGTGCTGTTCGCCGGCACCCAGGGCTACCTGGACGATCTGAAGGTTTCCCAGATCCGCGCCTTTGAAGACGGCCTGTACAAGTACTTCGCCTCAGCCCAGAGCGCGTTCATGGACGATCTGACCCAGAAGAAGCAGATCGACGACGACCTGCGCGGCAAACTGCACGCGGCGCTGAAGGAGTATGCGGCAAACTTCAAGGCCGAGCACCAGGAAGCAGCGGCAACGGCGTAAAGGCAGGGGTCAGTAGTCAGGGATCAGGGGTCAGAACGATGGTCCAGTCGTTTCGGGATTTAACGGTATGGCAGAGATCGATCCAAATGACAGTTGCGGTCTATCGATTGACTCAAGATTTTCCGCGGGAAGAGATTTACGGGCTAACCAGTCAGATGAGGCGGGCTGCGGTTTCCGTCCCAAGCAATATCGCGGAAGGACATGGCCGCCTGAGTACCGGTGAATACAAGCAGTTTCTGGGAATAGCCCGAGGGTCCAATTTCGAGTTGCAGACACAAATAGAGATTGCGCGTGCTCTTGGAAAAGGCGATCCGAAGCTACTCAACGAGACAGAAGGTTTATCACACGAAGTAGGAAAGATGATTTTTGGGATACTTGAATCGATCAAGAGTTAGGGTACCGATCCCTGAACCCTGATCCCTGATCCCCGAGAGCTAAGCAATGGCCAATGTTCTAGACTTACGACGCCGCATCCGCAGCGTGAAGAATACGCGGCAGATCACCAAGGCCATGAAGATGGTTTCGGCGGCCAAGCTGCGCCGCGCACAGGAGCGGGCGCTGCAGGCGCGGCCCTATGCGCGCATGATATCCAGCGTGCTGCAGTCGCTCATCGGCCGCGTGGACGCCTACGACGAAGCCACCGGCAACCTGCGCAATCCGTTGTTCGTCACCCGGCCTGAAAAGCGCGTTCTGGTCGTTGTGGTAAGCGGCGACAAGGGCTTTGCCGGCGCATTCAACGCCAACATTCTCAAAACCGCCTACCAGTTCATCGCCGGCAATGGCGACAAGGAAATCGACATCGAGGCGGTGGGCCGCAAAGCGCGCGACCAGATGCGCCGCCGCTACCCGGCCGCGGTCTACACCGAGAAAACCGACGAGCACGGCGGCAAGGTCCAGGCGCGGGAAACGCGCAAGGGCAAGGTCGAGGTAACGGGCGATCATCCCGGGCTGTTGTTGAACCTTGAAACCTCGCGCGTAATGGAGCTGGCGCACAGCATCATCTCCCGCTATCAGCGCGAGGAGATCGACGCCGCCTATATTGTCTACAACGAGTTCAAGTCGGTGATCCAGCAGCGGCTGGTGGTGGAAAGGCTGCTGCCGCTGCTCGAAATCGGCAGCCAGCAGATTGCTGGCGCCGTCGAGCCCTCCGCCGAGGAACGCGAGCGCGCCGGGCACGCTGCGCTTTCGGCGGGCATCGAACTGGAGCCGGCCGACACCGCCGAAGCCGAGCAGGAAGCCGAGAAGTTCGGCACCGCCAATGTGGACTACATCTACGAGCAGCCGGCCGAGGAGCTGTTTGCCGGCCTGCTGCCGCAGTACATCTTTGCCGTTCTCTACCACGCCATGACGGAGTCAATCGCCGCCGAGCACGCGGCCCGCATGACGGCGATGGATTCGGCAACCAACAACGCCTCCGACATGATCGACTCGCTCACGCTGTATATGAACCGCGTGCGCCAGGCGGCCATTACCAAGGAGATCATCGAGATTGTTTCCGGCGCCGCGGCGCTGTAAGACCCGCGACAGCGCGTGGTTTGTACGCGGAGTTTTGTAACAGGGCACGACTTTAGTCGTGCCGAAAGAGTTCATAAAAACGGAAGGGCTTTAGCCCCTGAGGGAATACACCCTCGGCAGAGAAGGCGATTGAAATGGCAGAAAACATCGGCAAAGTGATTCAGGTCTCCGGCCCGGCCGTGGACGTTCAGTTTGAAGAAGCAACCATGCCGTCCATCTATCAGGCGCTGCGGGTTGTCAGCGACGGCTTTACTGTGCCCACCCCCATCAACGTGATCCTCGAGGTGCAGCAGCACTTGGGCGAGGGCCGGGTGCGCACCGTGGCCATGGAAGGGACCGACGGCATGGTGCGCGGCATGAAGGCCATTGACCTCGGCGGCCCTATCCGCGTGCCGGTGGGCAAGCAGACGCTGGGCCGCGTGATCAACGTGATCGGCGAGCCGGTAGACGAGCTCGGCCCCATCGGCGAGAAGTCGCGCATGCCCATTCACCGCCCCGCGCCGCTCTTTGACGAGCAGACGACGCACGAGGAAATGTTCGAGACCGGCATCAAGGTCATCGATCTCATCCAGCCGTTTTTGAAGGGCGGCAAGATTGGCCTGTTTGGCGGCGCGGGCGTGGGCAAGACCGTCGTCATCATGGAGCTGATCAACAACGTGGCCAAGAACCACGGCGGCTACTCTGTATTTGCCGGCGTGGGCGAACGCACCCGCGAGGGCAACGACCTGTGGCTCGAAATGAGCGAGTCGGGCGTCATCAAGCCGGGCAAATTCGAGGAGTCAAAGTGCGCGCTGGTCTACGGCCAGATGACCGAGCCGCCCGGAGCGCGCCTGCGCGTGGCCCTCAGCGCGCTGACCGTCGCCGAGTACTTCCGCGACGTGGAAGGCTCCGACACGCTGCTGTTCATCGACAACATCTTCCGCTTTACGCAGGCCGGCTCCGAGGTTTCCACGCTGCTGGGCCGCATGCCCTCAGCCGTGGGTTACCAGCCCAACCTGGCCACGGAGATGGGCGAGTTGCAGGAGCGCATCACCTCCACGAGCAAGGGCTCGGTGACTTCGGTGCAGGCCGTCTACGTGCCCGCCGACGATCTTACGGATCCGGCGCCCGCCACCACCTTCGCTCACCTGGACGCGACCACCGTGCTAAGCCGTCCCCTGTCGGAGCTGGGCATCTACCCGGCCGTTGATCCGCTGGCCTCTACTTCGCGTATCCTTTCGGTGCGCATCGTGGGCCAGGAGCACTACGACGTGGCCCAGGGCGTGAAGCGCATTCTGCAGCGCTACAAAGACCTGCAGGACATCATCGCCATCCTGGGTATCGACGAGCTCTCTGAAGAGGACAAGCTCACCGTGGCCCGCGCCCGCAAGGTGCAGAAGTTTCTCTCGCAACCCTTCCACGTTGCCGAGCAGTTCACCGGCATCGCCGGCAAGTATGTCAAGATTGCCGACACGGTGCGCAGCTTCAAGGAGCTGATCGAAGGCAAGTACGACGACATCCCCGAGCAGGCGTTTTACATGCAGGGCTCCATCGAAGATGTGCTGGCAAAGGCCGAGCAGTTGAAGGCATCGGTGTAGGGACAGAGATCAGGTTTCAGGGATCAGGTAACGAAGTGGGCGCAATCGCTTATTTCTGACCCCTAATCTCTGACCCCTGATCTCTGATCTCTGAATGCGACTGAAAGGAGCCGCCATGGCTGACGATACAAATCAAATCCGGGTGCGGCTGGTGACGCCCGAGCGCACCTTCTTCGATCAGACAGCGACGGCGGTCGAGCTGCCCTCCAAGACCGGCTACTTCGAGGTCCTCTATGGCCACGCTCCGCTGCTGGCCGAGTTGGGTGCGGGCGACGTGACGGTGCACACCGGCGCGGGTCTGGAGCCGAACAGCCCCGACAGCCAGCGCTACAACGTGAGCTGGGGCTTTGTGGAAGTGCTGCCCGACCGCGTGACCATCCTGGCCAACGACGCGCGCAAGCCGGAAGAGATTGACGTGCCGCGCGCCGAAAAAGAACTCGAACACGGCCAGAAGATGTGGAGCGAGGCCGGCGAAAGCGAAGACGCGTACGCCGAAGCGCTGCGCGTGATCTCCGAAGCCGAAGCCAGGATTGCTTCAGCGGGCGGCGCCCGGCACTGAAGGTTTTTCCGGCAGCTTGACAGGCGGCGTTCATGCCGCCCGCGGCGGTTATCATCGACTGAACGGTCTCGATCCTCACTGCCGACGAAAGGGTGAAGCCTGCCGGTAAACAAACCACTGCGCATGTTGGCTGCGGCTTGCATGGTGGCGGCGGGAGCCGCGCTGGTGACGTGCATCTACGCCTTCACCCTTACCGCCAAAAATGCCACCGAGCGCGACTACATCGAGTACTGGGCCTCTGAACAGCAGCTTGCCCACGGCGCTAATCCCTATGATGTTGCCGCCGTGCTGCGTCTCGAACAGCAGACCGGCATGGAAGGCGACACGCCCAAGTTGAGCTTCAGTCCGCCCGTGGCCCTCATCGTCACCCTGCCGCTGGGCTACATGAGCGCAAAGACCGGGCTCATTCTGTGGCTGCTGTTTCTGCTCGGCTGCACCGGGGCTTCCGCCTGGGTTCTGTGGTTTCTCCATCACCGGCCGCAGAGCCGCTATCATCTGCTGGTCTTCGCTTTTCCGCCTACGCTCGGTTGCCTGATGGCGGGCCAGCTCGGCGTCCTGCTTCTGCTGGACATCGTGCTGTTCTTCTGGCTGCACGAAAAACGTCCCTGGCTGGCCGGAGCGGCACTGGTCTTCTGCACGCTCAAGCCGCATCTTTTTCTGCTGTGCCTGGTGGTGTTGCTGTTGTGGTCGCTGCGCCGCAGGGACTTCCGCGTGCTGGGCGGATTCATGGCGGTGCTGGCTCTGAGCAGCGCGCTCACTCTGTGCATCGACGTGCATGTGTGGTCGCAGTACAGCCAGATGATGCGCTCCACGCGGGTGATGGATGTGTTCATTCCCACCCTCGGCGTAGTGCTGCGCGATCTGGTGGACCCGCATGCGCGCTGGATCGAATTTCTTCCCGAGCTGGCCGGCTGCCTGTGGGCCGCGTGGTACTACTGGTCGCGCCGCGACCGCTGGAGCTGGACCGAGCATGGCCTTCTTCTGCTGCTGGTCTCGGCGGTCTGCACGTCGTATGCATGGTTCACCGATGAAGCCATGCTGTTTCCGGCAATCCTGGCTGCCATGTACCGGTCGGAACAATCCACGCGCGCCTGGATTCTGCTCGGCCTCGTCACCGCCGGTTGCCTGATTAGCGTTTTCTGGGAGATTCCGCTGCCGTCGCCGTTTTATCTGTGGACCGCGCCCGCGTGGCTGCTGTGGTATCTCTACGCCATGCACGGCAAAGAAACCAATCCCGTGCCGTCCGGCGCGCGATCTTCCGCTTCGAACTGATCGACTATCCGGTTTCCGCCAGTATCCAGCTTCAGCCAGCACCCGCGTCCGTCAGCCTTCGTCCGTCTCGCGCAGCTTGGCGATCACGCTGAAATCCTCAAGCGTCGTCACGTCGCCCTTGATCTCCCCATGCGTGGCAAGTTCGCGCAGCAGCCGGCGCATGATCTTGCCGCTGCGTGTCTTGGGCAGCGCCTCGGTAAAGCGGATATCGTCGGGCCGCGCCAGCGAGCCAATCTCCTTTGAGACCCATTTCCGCAGCTCGTCCTTGAGCGCATCGCTGGGCTCGTGGCCGGATTCGAGCGTGACGAAGGCCGCAATCGCCTGCCCCTTCAGATCGTCCGGCCGGCCCACCACTGCGGCCTCGGCCACCTTGGGATGCGCCACCAGCGCCGACTCCACTTCCATGGTGCCCAGGCGGTGGCCGCTCACGTTGATCACGTCGTCCACGCGACCCATCAGCCAGAAGTAGCCATCGGCGTCCTGCCGTGCGCCATCCCCGGTAAAGTAGCTGCCCGGCACGTCGCTCCAGTAGGTTTTCTCGTAGCGCTCGGGATCGCCATAGACGGTGCGCGCCATCGAAGGCCACGGCTGCCGAACCACCAGCAGCCCGCCGCTGCCGGCCGGCACCTGCTTGCCTTCGTGCGTCACCACTTCGGGCTGGATGCCGAAGAAAGGCCGCGTGGCCGAGCCGGGCTTGGTGGGCACCGCGCCCGGAATCGGCGCAATCAGGATCGCCCCCGTCTCCGTCTGCCACCACGTATCCACAATCGGGCAGCGGTTGTGGCCGATCTTCTCGCGATACCACATCCAAGCTTCGGGATTGATGGGCTCGCCCACCGTGCCCAGCAGGCGCAGCGAGTCGAGCTTGTACTTTTCCAGGTGCTGGTCGCCCCACTTGATAAATGCGCGGATGGCCGTGGGCGCGGTATAGAAAATCGACACGCGATGATCGTCCACAATCTTCCAGAAGCGCGAGCAATCCGGATGATTCGGCGCGCCCTCATACATGAGCACCGTGGCGCCATTCTGCAGCGGCCCATACACCACGTATGAATGTCCCGTCACCCAGCCGATATCCGCCGTGCACCAGTAGACATCCTCATCGCGCAGGTCGAAAACGTATTTCGTGGTGAGATAGGTCTGCACCGCGTAGCCGCCCGTGGTGTGCACCAAACCCTTGGGCTTGCCGGTGGTGCCGGAAGTATACAGAATGTAGAGCGGATCTTCTGAGTCGAGCGGCTCGGCGGGACACTCGGCAGCCGCCTGCGCCACCACATCGTGCCACCAGTGATCGCGCCCCTCCGCCATGGTGACCGGCGAGCCGGTGCGCTTGTAGACCACAACATTCTTTACCGTCGGGCACGAGGCCATCGCTTCATCCACGGTCTGCTTGAGCCGGATCTCGTTGCCGCGCCGGTAGCTTCCGTCCTGGGTAAGAATGGCCACGCAGCTCGAGTCGTTTACGCGGTCGGCGATGGCGTGGGCCGCAAACCCGCCAAAGATGACCGAGTGAACCGCGCCGATGCGCGCGCAGGCCAGCAGCGCAATGGCCAGTTCCGGCGTCATGCCCATGTAAACGGCCACGCGGTCGCCTTTTTGAATGTCCAGCGCCTTCAGCGCATTGGCAAACCGCTGCACCTCGGCGTGCAGCTCCGCATACGTCAGCCGGCGAATCTCGCCCGGTTCGCCTTCCCAGATGAGCGCGGTCTTGTTGGCGCGCGCGCCCAGCGCATGGCGGTCCACGCAGTTGTAGCTCAGGTTCATCTTGCCGCCCACGAACCACCGGGCCCACGGCAAATTCCAGTCCAGCACCTTGTCCCACGGCTTGAACCAGTGCAGTTCCTCGGCGGCCGCGGCCCAGAACGCCTCTGGGGCCTCAATCGACTTTTTGTAGAGCGCCTCGTACTCTTCCAGGCTCTTGATGTGAGCCTGAGCGCTGAACTCGGCCGGCGGCGGAAACACGCGATGCTCGCGGAGTGTCGAGTCAATATCCTGCTGCGCGGAAGGGGAAGTGGGCGATGCGGACATGAAAAATTCCTTCTGAGAACGGGCTATAAAGGGCTTGCGAGGATGCTCGGCGCCGCTATTGGCGCACGCTGTCACTTTATCGGGCCGGATGCTCGCCGGGCAAGTCGCCGTCTACCAGCGCAGCAGCGGCAAAAGGCTTGAATAATCGTCGGTCCACAGCCGCAGCCCGGGCTTCAGCACAGGCGGCCGCGCCGCCACCGCAATCTCCGGCTGGGCAAAGAACGCGGCATTGCCGCTCACCAGCACCCAGTAGGCGCTGAACTCTCCGCGATCCTCGCGGGCCAGACTCGACACCCGCACCGCCGTCAGGCCCGCGTTCCGGGCCAGCAGCGCGATAGCCGGCTCCAGATCCACATGCTGGTTGGAGATGTGAAAGGCCACAATGCCGCCCGGCGCCAGGTTGCGCCGATAAAGCGCCAGCGCCTCGGCCGTGAGCAGGTGCAGCGGAATCGCGTCGCCGGAGAACGCGTCCACCACCAGCACGTCGAATCCCTGCGGCGGCTCGCTTTTGAGTGAGGTGCGCGCGTCGCCGGTCACAATGTCGATCCGCGCGCCCGACTCGCGAATATAGGTGAACGCATTGCGCGCAATCGGCTCCACGGCCGGGTTAATCTCGTAAAACCGGATGTGATCGCCGGGCCGCCCATAGGCCGCAACAGTGCCCGCGCCCAGGCCGATGACGCCGATGTTGCGCGCCCGCGAGCCGCAGCACATGCGCAGAGCCAGGCCCACGCCCGAGTCCGGCGCGTAATAGGTGGTGGGCGTTTTGCGCTGCGCATCGGTGCCGAAGATCTGCGTGCCGTGTTGAATGGTGCCGTTGCTCAGCGTGCGCAGCACCGCGCCGGGAAAGCCGAAGTTCTGCTTCACGCGCAGCGACGCGTAAAAGTTGCGCACCGCAACCATGGTGTCGTGCTGATAAGCCGTGTGCAGCCAGAACACCAGCACCAGCATCATGGCGCTGGCCGCCGACCACAGCAGCCGCTGGCCCCAGTTCGATCTCCACGTAGCCGCCAGCGCCAGCAGCGCGGTTACCGCAAAGCTGATGCCCAGGTCGTAGTTGAAACTGAACACCAGCGGCGATCCAATGCCGATCAGAAACGATCCCAGCGCGCCGCCGGCGGCAAACAACAGGTAAAAGACCGTGGATTCTGAAGCCCGCCGCGGCCGGAGCGCATACGCCTCGCTGTGGCAGAACAGGCAGGCCACAAACAGCTCGAAGAGAAAGAAGCCAATGCCCACGCGCATGGGCAACGTCACATCCACCTGCGCCAGCATGTAGCCCAGCCCGGCAAGCATCACCGCCAGCAGGCGCGTAACAATGCCCCGCGGCAGCATGCGCGGAAACTCGAAGGCCAGAATCAGTGTGAGCAGATAGGCCCCCAGCGGGAGAACCCAGAGCAGCGGAATGGGCGCGATGTTGGCCGTGATGTAGCTGGTCACCGCGCACAGTTGCATGGACGCGCCCATGGGCAGCAGCAGCCACAGCAGCTTGCGCGTCCACAGGGTTTCGGGCAACCCGGCTTCATCCGCCGCAGCCGCGGTCGCTGCTCCGATCACGGGTGACGCGGCCGCACGCGTGCGCATGGCCAGCAGGGTTGCAAGCAGCGCGAAGGCGGCAAACCCGCAGCACCACACTACCCGCTGCGCGCGCAGCGTCAGGTAAGGCTCAACCACGGTGGGATAGGCGGCCAGCGCCAGCAGGGATGCGAGATTGGAGAGCGCAAACAGCCGGTAGGGAATGCCTGTGCCTTCCACCCGCGACCACCATACCTGCAGCAGCGGACTGGTTGCGCCCAGCGCCAGAAAGGGCAGCCCGATCCACACGCTCAGCGCCAGAAAAATCGTGGTCACCGGATGCGCCGGACCGCTCGAGAGATCCAGCCCGCCGAAGGCCCAGTAGATGGCCAGCGCCAGCGCCGCAACCAGCAGCCCGATATGTACGCCCCACATCGGCCGCCGCGCCTGCCAGTGCGCATAGAGATAGGCCAGCAGCAGCGCGGTTTGAAAGAACACCAGGCAGGTGATCCACACCGCCGCCGATCCGCCGAGAAACGGCAGCAGTTGTTTGGCGGCGATGGGCTCCACAAGAAAAAGCAGAAACGCGGCCAGAAAAACCGCACACCCGAAAAGCAACCGCGAACGCGCCACGCTCAACCTCAACACCTGCAAGGTGGATTCGAACCCAAGTCGAATCGAACCCAGGTAGATTCGAATAAAGGCCGATGCTATCACAGCAGAAGATCGGTTCACCTGCCCCGGATCGAGGACGGCAAGCCGGCATCGCTCGCCCGTCCTTGACTGGCCGCTCGCCGCGCATCTACACTGCCGTTGCCACTGCCGTCGCTGTCGAGCGGCCCTTGACTCCATTCACGATCGCCGCGTCGGCCACGGGCGAAGGGGCCAGCCGCACTGCTCACCCTACTCCCGGAGCCGTAATGAAAAAGCTGTTGTGCCTTGTTTTCGCGCTGTTGTGCGCGCCTGCCTTCTCGTTCGGACAGTCTTCCCCTGCCGCCGACTCCTCCGACGTTTCCACCGTGCGCGCCCGCTACGTCCAGTCCATCCTGCCCCCTGAATCGGCTGACGCCTTTCTGCGCCAGGAAGGTGCGCAGTACGCCGCGTCGCTGCGCCCTGACGGAAGCTGGCCGGATATCGACTACGCCACCGCCACGCGCTCGGTCTGGCACGCGTCCGATCACCTCGAGCGGGTGCTGTCGATGGCCAAGTCTGCGCGCATCGATCGCGACGCAGGCCATCCCGACGCGGCGCTCGAAGCCCGGATTCTGCTCGCGCTCAAGTGGTGGGACGATCACGACTATCGCAATCCCAACTGGTGGTGGAACGAGATCGGCGTTCCGCAGTTGATGGGCGAGATCGGCAACCTGGTGCTCGACCAGATTCCGCCCGCCGAGCTGGCGCGCATGGTCACCATCATGCGGCGCAGCAACTGGCGCCGCGTTCCCTGGACCGGCGCCAACCTCACCTGGGGCGTGGGCATCGAGATCGCCCGCGGCTGCATGCAGAACGATCCGGCGGCGCTGCAGGAAGGCTTCAGCCGCATGTATGAGGAGATCAGGATCGTCACCCAGCCACAGGACGGCGTTCAGCAGGACTACTCGTTTCACCAGCACGGCCAGCAGCTTTACAACGGCGGCTACGGGCTCGACTTCGCCAACGACGTCTCGCGCTTTGTCTCCTACTCCTGGGGCACGCGCTTCCAGATTCCCGCCGATCGCATGACCATCTTCAGCGCCTATCTGCTCGACGGCGAGCAGTGGATGATACGCGACGGCGGCTTCGACTACGCCGCCATCGGCCGCGAGATTACGCGCCCCGCGCTGGCGCCCGGCCCCAAAGATCAGACCGGCGGACCCATCTCGCCGGTGGGCTTTGCCTATCGCATGGGCCACGTGCTGGGACTGCTGGCCGCCGAGCCCACGCCGCGTGAAAAAGAGCTGGCCGCTTTTGCGGCGCGCGTGCAGGGCCAGCCAGACGCTGCGCCCTTCACCGGCAACAAGCAGTTCTGGTGTTCCGATTACATGACGCAGCGCCGCAACGGCTACTTCACTTCGGTCAAGATGCTTTCAACCCGCATGCTTTCAAGCGAGCTGGTCAACTCCGAAGGCAAAAAGTCCGTACACCTGTCCGACGGCGCCAACTACCTCTACCGCAGCGGCGAGGAGTATCGCAACATCTTTCCGGTCTGGGACTGGACCCGGATTCCCGGCACCACCGCGATCCAGGGCACGCTGGTCACCGGCGAAAAAAATCCCATCCACATGCACGGAACTACCACCTTTGACGGCGGCGTGTCCGATGGAACCTACGGCATGGCGGCTATGGATTTGAAGCGGGGCACCCTGAGCGCGCAAAAGGCATGGTTCTTCTTCGATAGCAGCTATGCGGCCCTGGGTGCGGGCATCACGCTGACCGACGACACCGCGCACAGCGTCGCCACTGACGTGAACCAGCCGCTGCTTCAGGGCGACGTGCTCACCAGCCAGGCCAGCGGCCCGGTCACCGGCACGCATAGTTATTACGCCGGACGCCGCATCTGGGTGGAACACGATCATGTGGGCTACGTCTTTGCGCCGCACACCAGGCTCGATCTTTCCGCCGGCCCCCAGACCGGCTCCTGGTTCGACATCGGCACCCGCGGCGGCCCACCGGTCACCGAGCAGGTCTTCGATCTCTGGATCGATCACGGAACCGCGCCGCACGACGCCGGCTACCAGTACTTCGTTCTTCCCGGCGCTTCGGCTGCCGACACGGCACGCTTTGCCCGGCACGGCGACCTCAATGTGCTGGCCAACACCGCGGTCCTGCAGGGCGTTTACAGCCGCAGCCTCAGGCTGGCCGAGATTGCCTTCCGTCAGTCCGGCTCGCTGGCAACGCCGCTGGGCCGCGTGGCCGCGGACCACTCCTGCCTGCTGCTGGTCAAGAAATCGGATGCGGGATGGAAGGTGACGGCTTCCAATCCTGAAAATCAGCCGCTCACGCTGCACGTCACCGTAAAGGGAAAACAGGCAGCCATCGATCTGCCCGGCGGCAACCTTGCCGGGTCCAGTGTATCGGTGGACCTGCGTTGAATCGCTCGAGTGTCCCGTTTCTAAAGTTCACATCAAAAATGCGCTGTCATCCTGAGCGATGTTTGGCGCGCTTTTTGCGCCAACCTGAGTCGAAGGGCCTGCATTTTGGAATGCCTGACTCATGCAACGAACTTCAGGAACACCACATCAAAAAATTCCTGCATAATTCGACGAATTGAAGGGTACGGGCTTTACAGGCTGCGGAAAAACTCCTCAAGGGAGTTACTTTTTTTTTACATGGGATTGGGTATAGATAAGAAGCATGCGTGGATCAGACGAGCAGCAGACGGCGATGTACAGTTATGTGACTTTGGCACAGCGGA
>DATAVZ010000029.1:0-33017 GCA_036267475.1 Occallatibacter sp. | reverse complement strand
CCTCAATAAGCAGGAAACGTTAAACTGCATACGGTGGGATCGCTCCGCGAATCTATGGTGTGGAAACCAGATTCTAAAGCATGCGATTCCCACCCCTACCCACTAAATCAACCATCCCGCGGATTTTTGCAAGAGGCTCCTCTGTCTGGATTTTCAGACATAGGAGGCCGCCGATATTCGTGGTCGCATTTGCAGCCGCAACAGGGCTGCGAGCATCCCGCTGCTTGCCGCCACGGTTCAGAATCTGCCGATCGGATTACTGGTTGCCGCCCTGCTTCAGAATCTGCTCGGCAAAGTAGTTGCGGACCTTGGCGTCGTCCTGCAGTATCTCGAAGTAGGCATTCTGCAACAGTTGCTTCTGGCTCTCGTGCAGCGTCTGGTGAATGGTCTGCTGCACGTTGGGATCGTTGAGCTGGCGCTGGCCGGCGGGCTCGCGCCCAATCAGCTTGTAAATTGCGTAGCCGGCAATCTTGCGGGCCGGCCCGGTGCTGGCATACACCGGCAGCACGTCTGTGAACTGGTCGGGCTTGAGTTTGCCGATGGCGTCGTAGACCTCGGGATCGGCCTGCAGTTGCGACTCGGGAACGAAGCCCATGTCGCCGCCATTCGAAGCGGTGTTGGGGTCCTCAGAGAAGTTCATCGCCAGCGAGCCAAAGTCGTCGCCGCTTTCCAGGCGGTTGTGCAGGGTTTCGATCTTCTTCTTCGCGTCCACCTCGCCTGAGGCCTTGTTGTTCTGCAGATTGCTGGTCTGCTGCGCGGGCGCCGTAGTTACCACGATCTGCGCCAGGTGGTAGCGCGGCTCAACCACGTTAAACTCCGACTTGTGCTGCTCGTAAAAGGTGGTGATCTGTGCATCCGTGATGTTGATCTTGGACTCGATCTCCTTGTTGAGCAGCTTTTCCTTGGTCAGGGAGCGGCGAATATTGCGCTTGAAGTCGTCCAGAGTGAGGTTGCTCGCCTTGAGCTGTTTGTCGAAGTCCTCCTGCGTATAAGGAGCCTTGAACTCGGTCAGCTTTGCGTTCACGTCTTCATCGGTCGCGGCCAGGTTGAGCTTGGCGGCGCGCTGCTGCAGGATCTCGTCGTCGATCATGCCATGCAGAATCTGCAGGCGGCGGATGTTGGCCTCAACCGGCGATGGCTGCTGCGGACTGTCGCGCAGGCTATCCTTGTAATACCGCTCCAGGTCGGCGCGCATGATCTCTTTGCCGTTGACGGTGGCGACCACGTCGGCTCCCGGCGCGCGATGACAGCCGGAGATACCGGGCAACAGGGCTCCGCTGAGAAGAAGAAGGGCGGGCCAATGACGATGCGCCCTGCAAAAACCTGCCCTTGAGTTCGAATTGACTTGCAACTTGGTAACTCCCTGTCTATCCGTTCGTTTTGGCAATCCAGCATACATCCCGCCGGTCGAGCGCGGAAAGTCTCTGTATTCTGGCTAATTTCCCAAGCCCGCCGGCGCTGCCGCAGCCGTTGCCGGCGGCTCCGGCGGAGGCTGCTCGCCCTCGGCGCGCAGCGCGCGATCGATGGCTGCCCAGAGCTGATCCTGCGGCACCGCGCCGTTGACCTGCTCGCCATTCACAAAAAGCTCGGGAGTGCCTTCCAGGCCCAGCGCCGAGGCCTCTTTTGCAGAGGCAATCACCTGCGTGTCGTCCTGCTTGGTCAGGCACGCGTCGAGCTTGGTCGCATCGAGTTTGCCCATGGTGCCTTCCTGGCGGGCAATGCGATCCAGGGCCTCGTAGCTCTTCTGCACATTGCGGTCCGGGCCGGTAATGTCCTCGCCGTGGGCGTGTACATAGTCCACAAAGTTCCAGTAGACGGTGCCGTTCTGCGCGGCCAGGCAATTTGCGTCCACTGAGGCATGAACGGCCCACGGGTGCAGCTCGGCGATGGGATTGTCCTTGTAGATGAAGCGGACTTTGTCGCCGTAGTGAGCCAGCGTGATCGGAAACAGCTCCTGGTGCATGCGCGCGCAATAGGGGCACTCGAGATCGTCAAAGTTGATCACCGTGACCTTGGCGGCGGGATTGCCGCGGATGGGCCGGCCCTCGAGGTTGATTGAATCTCCCGGCGTTTTGGTCAGATCCATGGTGGTCAAATGGACCAGCTTCGAGTTGTCGTTGGAGATGAGAAAGTCAATCTCCTGAGTCTTGGCGTCGTGCGACAGCGTAATCGGCAATGTCTGGTAGCCGGTGAACTGGCTGGGTTTGCGCGCGCCCACGGTCACAACCACGTCGTTGGGCAACTGGAATTCGGAGCGGACCTGTAGCTCGATGCTGCGGTTGAGTTCCAGGTCGGTGCTGGCGGGAGTGCCGGTCTGGGCCTTGCATCCCACGGTAAGACCGAGCAGCAGCAGCCCGGCCAGTAAGCGAATACGCAGCAAAATAAACCCCTCTTATTAAAAGGATACTCCAGCGGCCCGCCGGATGGACCAGCCGCGCCGCTGCTTTCCCGTTCCCCGATCCCCCTTGAAATGGACGTGCGCGCAGTAGAAAAGCAACCGCTGAGCCTGCCGCCGGCGGCGGCTCGGGGCAGCGGCAAACCGGCGCCTCGGAGACTGCGCACGCGAGACCTGGCGCATGAGACCCGGCACGCGAGAGCCGCTACGCCGGCATCAGTAAAGCGGCGGCTGGGTGGGATCGTGGAAGACCGCGGTGGCGCGGCGGATGTCGCCGACTGAGCCGAAGTTGGCCAGCGTAAAGCCGTACAGCCACTCATGCTCATTGCGGCCCGTTCCCTGGATGGAGCCCAGCTCGAAGCGGCGGTAGCCCAGTGACAGGCCGCAGCAGTCCCAGTTATAGACCGCCTGCAGGCCCCCGTACTGGATATCGTCGGCCTCGAAGTCATAGCTGCCGTGGGCGGCAAAGTTCAATCCGTTGCCGCTGGGCTTGCCGAACTCCACAAACGGCTCTACGATCTGGCTCCTGAGGGTGGGCGAGCGGGCGCCGGGGTTCTCGTCCACGGCATTGAGCAGCGCATGGCTCACGCCGACGGTGGTGCGGCCAAAGCTGTAGCCGGCGAAGAGATTGTCGGCGTCCATCTGGCCGCGCTTGGGATCGTAATCCAGGTCCCACTGGATGCGCAGGTTGTTGATCGCGTCGAAGCGCAGCCTGGAGATGAGCGGCGAAACGTTGCGCGGCGAAGTGAGAAACGCCGCGCTGGTCAGGTCCAGCGTGGAGGCGAAGATGTTGCGCCGGCCGGCAATCAGCGCGCCTCCAAAGCGCGGATCGATGTAGAACTCCTGGGCAAGCTGCCAACTGGCCCACTCGCGCGCCTGCGCCGGACACTGGCCTCCGGCGTCCCGGTCTGTCGGCGCGCAGCTTACGGGATGAAGCGGGCGCAGATAAAGCCGCTGGGTGAGCGAGAAGCCGGCCTCATTGGTGTCAGTCGCCAGATCGGCGGTGTCGAAGCGGAGCACGTCGCGCGCCTGCGTGCCGATTCCGCCCACATAGCGATAGGTAAGCTCCGGCTCGATCACGTGGCGCAGCTCGCGATTCCAGAAAGGCAGCTCGAAGTCGCGCTCCAGCGCCGGCGGCCGAATGTCGACCGAGGCTTCGAGATCCTTGCGGTTGAGCGGATCGTGGCTGATGTTCGGAATGCCGCCGTTGGTCGAGATGAGGCTGGGAGCCTGGCTGATGGTGTAGAAGGTGTCGCGCAGCGCCACTTCGGGAACAAAGCTCCAGCCAGCGGCGGAAAAGGGCAGCGAGAGGTGCGGATAAAAATCCATGCGGCCCACGTTGCGCACGTGAAAGTCCGGCTCGGAGCGGTTGAGATAGCTGAGCGACGAGTCCAGGCCCCAGGTAAACGGGCTGCCGCGCAGCGGGCGGTCGAGCACGTCATAGCGCAGCATGGGCAGATGAAGAATCTTGGCCTCGTTGCCGTTGGCGGTGCTGGCAAAGGTCTGGAACCGGTCCAGCGAGAGCGAGGGCATGAAGCCGTTGTGCTGATGCAGCAGGCCGACGTCGCTGGCCACCTCGGAGCTGGTGGCCTGGGCGTAGTTGTCGTCGAAGATGAGCCGGTAGACGTAGCTGGACAGATATTCCACCGAGCCGGTAATGCGCGTTTCAGGCGACAGATCCTTGCGGCCGGAGGCGCTCACGTCCACGCCGCCCTGGTTCACCAGCACGGTTGCGCCGTTTGCGCCCGGCTGCTCCACTCCGCGATCCAGCAGCGCATTCCAGCGCGCCATCAGGTGGTCCTGCCCCGGCCCCTTGTAGCGGAAGTCTCCATTGGGCGCCCAGCCGCGCTTGCTGTAGTACTCCGCGCCCAGAACCATGTCCATGCTGCGGTTGATGGCCCAGTAGTATTGCTCGCCGAAGGTGAAGCCACGAATCGATGACCCGTTGCTGATAACCGGGGTTAGGAAGCCCGAGGCGCGGCCGGTCTTGTCCACCGGATGGCGGAGGTAAGGCAGGTAGAAAATGGGAATGCCGAGGAACTCGAAGCCCGCGTTTTTGGTCGAGGCTTCGCGATTGTCCAGGGCGATGGAGCGGGCAATCACGCGCCAGTCCGGGTGCGGCAACCGGCAGTTGGTGATGGAGCCGTCGATGATGCGGTAGCTGCCTTCTCCGGTTTGCAGCAGCACGCGGCCGGAAAACAGCAGCGGATTGGTGGTGGAGTAGACCACCGTGTGGCCGGCATGGCGCACTCCCTGCGACCCGGTCACGTTGTAAAAGCGCGCGGTGTGCATGTTCAGCCGCATATCCCCGTGCGAGGCGGAGATCAGCACGTCATTGGGTCCGCCGGCCAGTTGGAGATGGCCGTCCGCATCGAGCTCCGCGGTGGACTGGTGATAGACGATGCTGTCGGCGCGCAGAACGTAATCGCGGTAATGCACAATCACGTTGCCGCTGAGCGTCCACACATCGCCCACCCGGCTCTGCCGCTCGGCCTGCCACTCGATGGGCGTGCCGGTGGCCGGCTCGGGCTGAGGCCGGGCAATGGGAATCAGCTCCTGGCCCGGATCGTCGGGCAGTTGCGACGGCGTTTCGCCGGTTTGCGGCACAGTCTGCGCGGGAGCTTGCGCCGGGGTCTGGACGGGTGCCTCGACCGAAGTCTGGACCGAAGTCTGGGCCGAGACTTGGGCCGGGGTTAACCCGTTAGATAACCGTTGTGCCCCGGCGTAAAGGCCACAGCAGGCGAGCAGCGTGATAATTACGAATGTACGAGGACGCATCCTGCAACCAAGACTGGTCTGCAGCATTTTCACTTCGGCCTCTGGTTCAAGCAAACACTGTTGTGCACGTGGCGATATGGATCGTAAGCGAAGTGAAAAATACTCCAAGGCTCAGCATAGCAAAAGCCGGTCATCACTGGATGGGACGCGCACCGAGTGGCTCTGGCAGCAGATAAAAGTCGGGACGATTTTTCCGGTCGCCGGTTACTGTGCAATGCACGGGACAGGCAGCCTCCGCTTTGCTCCGCGAAAACTCCGCCTCAAATTTGGAAACACCGCCTGCGCGGCGCCGGATGCATTTGCTCCCGCTCCACGCAGGCACAGACTGTGGCAGACCCGATGGCAGACGCGATCGGGCGCCGCACCGAAGGGATACATCCGCTTTGAGCACATCGCCCAACCCCGCGAATCTTTCGCCCGTGTGGAAGCAGGAAGTGAACCGCCGTGTTGCCGAGCACCTGAGCCGCAAGACTCCATCGGCCGGCGACCATGCAGCCATGCCGGAGAGCAAGCCCAATCCCGTGAGCCGCGCTGCCCAGGCCGCGGCGCGCGTGGCCGCCCGCTACGCCAACGCGCCCAGCTACAGCGAAATGCTGGCCGTGGAAGCCCGCGCCGCGGTGGCCGCGGCTGAGGCTGTGTCGCGCGCCGCGCTGCACGCGCAGGCCGCCGCCGAATCCGTGCTGGCGAGCATTGAGGCGGCATCGGAGGCCGAAGCGGTTGCCGAACAGAGCCCGCGCACCGCGCTGCACGTGGTTTCCGCCGAGCCTTCCGGGCCGCAACCAGCCGCCGCGCAGCATCGGGTGGAGTGGCCGCTGGAGCGCCAGACCTCTTCGCCGGGCGCCAACGACGATTTTTTCACCCAGCCCGAATTCGAGCTGACCCCCGAGACGGCTCCTGCGGACCAGACCGGTGACACACAGCAGTCGCAGTCTGCCGGCGGCCAGGGATTTGCCATCCGCTGGGAGCCGGACATGCCCGCCCTGCGGCGCGCGCCGGAAGTTGGCCGGGCCTCGCACACTCCCGAGTCCTTCGACTTTGGCGCTCCGGACTGGAGAGGGCCGGATGCCGACGGCGCGCATGCCGAGGAGATCGGGGTGGTTGAGCCGGCGCAGCCCATCTACGCCAACCTGATCGAATTTCCGCGCGAGCTGGTGGCGACGCGCAATGTGCGCCCGCGGCTGGTGGAAGGTCCGCTGCTGGCGGCGCGCCACGACACGCAGCTCAGCATCTTCGAAGTCGATCCGGTCGATGTGTCCACCGAGCCGGAGGAGGTGCAGGTCACGGTGGACACCGGCGCGCCCTCCTGGACCAAGCCGGAGTGGTCCGAGCCGGAGTGGTCCGGCATGAAGCTCGGCGCGGAGCCGGAGGAGGAGTTTTACCACCAGCCCGAACCCGAGCCGCAGACCCTGCGGGAAACCCGGCTCGAGCATGCGCCGCTCAGCCGCAGAGCGCTGGCGGTATTCTTTGATGTGGTGCTGATCGGCGCGGCCTTTGTGACCGCCGCCATGGTGGCTGAGACCAGGGTTGCGGAGCTGCCCGGCCTGCGCGCCATCGAGACTGGGTCGGCGGTTGCTCTGCTGCTGGTGGCCGCGCTGTATCTCGCGCTGTTCTTCACCCTGGCCCGGGCCACGCCGGGCATGCGCTATGCGCAGATCCGGCTGTGCAGGTTCGACGGCCAGGTTCCGGCCCGCGCCCAGCGCACCATGCGGCTTGTGGCGCTGCTGCTCTCCGTGGCCCCGTTAGGCCTTGGCATGGTGTGGGCCATCTTCGACGACGATCGCCTCGCCTGGCACGACCGCCTTTCGCGCACCTATCTGCGCAAGTATTAAGTCCAAGTGTTAAGTCCAGGTGTTACGTCTTTGACCGCTTGAATTTGTACTAACCCGGGTGGCAGGTGGCCCACTCATCGGTCCTGAATTCAGGAGTTGGAATCTGATGGTCTGTGCCCCGTTCATCGTAGCATCATCGCGATGAGCGGGTCGTCGGGTTCAAGACTCGATTAGGATAGGACCACGCCGTACCGTCTGAAGCGGAACCAGCAGGTTGCCCCATCCTTCGCGCACTTGGCGAAGGGTGGGTTTGCACGACTCACAACCAGCCCGCAAATCGTTCTTGTCCTTGTTCTCGTCTCCACAAAGCCGTAAGCAGCCCCATCTCCACCGCACCTTCAACTCCTGTTGAAGAGTACCGAAGGCCGTGTGGCCGAAGTTCGTGCTCTCCCACCCACTCGTTATCGTGCTGTTCAAGGCTAAGCCACCCGCCAGTGTCGTCTGAACCCGTAAACTATGCAGACGCCTCTAAAGATGTCTGAACGCTCGCTGGAACCCAATTGCCAGCTTGCCCAGCTTGCAAGGAGCAGCAGTGACAAATCCCTCGCGTAGCACCGTTCCTCAACTCGTGGCCCGTCTTTTGCTCGGCGCTGGATTAGCTTTTGCAGGAATCAGTCATCTCACCTTTTCAAGAATTGAGTTCAGGGCTCAAGTTCCCCCCTGGGTCCCATTGAACCCCGATCTTGTAGTCGTGCTGTCCGGGATCGTGGAGGTCGTTCTAGGAGCTTCTCTGCTGTTCTTGCCCCGGTGGAAGGTGCGTATTGGTTGGATTGTCGCCGCCTTCTTCGTCCTCGTCTTTCCTGGCAACATCGCTCAGCTTATGGAGCACAGGAACGCCTTCGGTCTGGATACTGACCGCGCCAGAACTGTTCGCCTGGCGTTCCAACCCCTGCTGGTTATCTGGGCTCTCTGGTCCACCGGGGCATGGCACAATCTTCGCAACAAGACGGTCGCAGAGTGATCTCTCCGGCGGATGGCCCGCGCCTCATTCTCGCTCACTAACCACAAGAATGGGTGCCCCATGTCTCGCTTCTGAGACATGGGCGGCGAGCCGGAGCCGCCCCTGACCACCGTTGCCATTTCACCCCTGCGCTCCAAGCCCATCGAGTATGATGGCGGATGGATTTGGAGCCGTACAGAAGCTGCTCGCGAAAACGCTTCAATGCAGCAGCGATTGAATACAGTTCATCCAGGGGGAGCAGACAATGGGGAGTTCAACGCGAAGAGGGTTTATCGGATCGCTTGTGGGCGCGGCAGCCGCCACCGCTTATGCCGCTCAGGAGACGGGCGCTACCGAGAAACGCGGCAATGGAAAGATCAAGATCACAGACCTGAAGTGCGCCATCATTGGCCGCAACCCAGTGGTGCGAATTGTCACCGATCAGGGTATTTCCGGATACGGTGAGGCCGAGTCCGCCAAGCCGTATCTCAAGCCGATGGTGCTGTTCTACAAAGACTATCTGCTTGGCGAAGATCCCACCGACGTGAATCGCATCCTGTTGAAGATTCGCCGTATGGGCGCGTCCAAGCCGTGGGGCGCAGCGGTGAGCGCCATCGAAATTGCCCTCTGGGACATAGCAGGCCAAGCCGCCGGACTGCCGGTGTATAAGCTGCTGGGCGGAAAGATCCACGACCAGGTTCGCCCCTACGGGAACTCCGAAAACAACTCCAAAATTGTGCCCCGCACGCCGCAGGATTACGCTGAACTGGCGTCGGAGGTAAAGGCGGCCAAAGAGGGATACACGCTGATCAAGCTGCCGGTCGGCTTCCACAATGACGCAATGATGAGATCCATTCCGGACGCATGGTATGGACAGCAATGGAACGGGCACATGCCTCCGTATATGGATCGCGGCATGATGACGCAACCTGGGGTCGACCACGTCGTGGCCTGCGTGGAAGCCGCCAAAAAGGCGGTTGGCAACGAAGTCGGACTGGCGTTCGACTGCGGGCCGGGCTGGACGATCAAGGATGCCATCCGTTTTGCGCGGGCAGTCGAGCCGTTTGACCTGGCCTGGCTCGAAGACCTGATCACGGGCGACTACACGCCTTACCCGAACGCCCAGGCCTTTAAGGAGGTCACAGACAGCACCTCGACGCGGATTCACACCGGAGAGGAGATCTATCTGCGCGAGAACTTCAAGGACCTGATCGAAACCCAGGCTGTGAACGTGCTCGGCCCCGACCCGGAGGATGTGGGCGGAATCGCCGAATTGAAGTGGATTGCCGAATATGCCAACCTCCACGGCATCCAGGTGGCTCCGCATGGAATTTTCGACGGATTGTTTGGGGTGGCTGCGCAGGTGCATCTGGGGGCTGCCTGTCCGCAGAACTATATTGCTTTCGAATACGCCAAGGGCCAGCCGGAGTGGTGGAATGACATTGTAGACGGACTGCCGGATCCGATCGTCAAAAACGGCTTCATCGATGTTTGGGACAAACCCGGTCTCGGCATTACATTTAATGTCCGCGCAGCCAAAGCGCATCTGTCCGACGAGGATCGCACGTTCTTCGACTAACAGCGGTTTCAAGGCGCGGCAAACGATACGCGCTACGACTCTGACCGCTTGAACATGTGCCAGCCCGGGCGCCGCTCGCTGCTGAGACGCGGGCCGCCCGCCTGACACTCGGGAGAGGAAGATTTCAAAGGATAGTCTATGGATTCCGAGCAATCATGGTTTCGGTCGTGGCTGGATCGTTTTGTGAAGCTACTTTATGCGCTTCCCATCTACTGCGTTACAAGAGCTCTATTTGACTGGAAAGCGCTGATTCACACGATCCATCCGTGGTCGACCTGGGTAGGCATTGTTGTACAGGGGCTATTCTTTACGCTGTTTTTTTCTCTGACCACCGTAAGGCGCCATCAAAAACTTCAGCCAGTCGCCCCGCGGAAATAGAGATTGTCTCGATCAATGCATTTCGTGGAGCCGACTCAGAAATAAATGCAGCGAACAACGCAGATAATCGAGCCGACGAGAACAGGTGCAAAGTTTGCGGCGAATCTGTCAAAGGCGATTCTCTGTGCAATGCTTTTGTGCTGCTCAGGGTGCTTCGGCCGCAAAATCGCGATTGAAAATGGGTTCCATCTCAGTGAAAACGGCGGCGCTCCAATGCTGGTCCCGGCTAACAGCCAAAGTTCCGATCCAGGTAATTTCCAGACATCGACGCTCGTCCTTCCGGGTCGCTCCGCCAGCGCGAAGGATCAAGTTAGCCACCAGTGCACAATCAACGGTGAAATCTTCTCTCTTCGTTCAGCGTCCCCCCAGGATTCGAGGCACTGGATCGTTCGGAGCCCGAGCATTTCCGGGTGGAATACACTTGCCCGCGAAATAGATATTGATTCGCAATGGAAGATCTTTACACGCGGCCTCGCGCGCATGAATGAAAATGGCTGTTTCCCTTCGGGCCTCACCGCCTTCGAGATTCGAGTGGCAATTGCGCAAAGAATTCCATTGCCGGCGAATCAAGTCCCGTTGTTTTTCTATTCCGATCGGGAGATAGGATTCATCGACCTGGCGCCCGGAATGGAAGTCAGGATCCAGCAGTTCCTGCCTGCAGAAAAGTCGATCAGCGCGCGATCGAAAGCCACATCTCGGATGGGGCCTGCGAACTATTGGGCTGCGAACTATGAGGTTATCCCTCGCCACGGCGAAGGTGTCCGGCTAAAACTTACACGGAAAGTTCGGAGTAGTCCGAATGGCGGCTCGGGATCGGAAGAGAAGGAGCTTTTGTCGCTGTCACAGCGATTCGCTCAGACACCGGTATTACGGCTTTTTCTGGAAGGAGTCTATGGAGAGCGTCGGGTTTCCAATGGAATGCTTATCGGCGCGTCCAACCAGAGACAACTCGACGCGCTAACAGATCTCATCCATCAAAGCGATCCAGCGAAGTGCACGAATTACCAGGGGACTGTTTGCACAGAGTTTCCTCTTGGCGCGCTCAATTTTTTCTATACCGTCTGGGTAAATGGGCATCGGACTTCCTGCCTGTTTGGGGCTTCCCTTGCGGCTCTCTTGAGACCTCTACCTCGGCCGGAGCAGAAGATGGCACTGGAGTCGGCTCAGGTATCTCGACGACTGAATCGCGATCATTATGCGGAAATACATTTCCCGCGCACTGAGAATGGCGCTAGACAGCTACTTCTACTTCCTGGAGACAGGATTGAATGGAAGCACTGATTTCCCGAGACAGATACGGCAGGTGGTCCGGTCATGAAGTACCCCAAACCCTTTGTGCCCCATCCATCCATAGTTTTATCGTGGATGGGTGGGAGACCACGAACCGCAGGCAGTCTTCCGGGGCGGCCTTGAGCGCGCGGCCCACGTCTCATTCTCACTTACTTATCAAATGAATGGGTGCCCCAGGTCTCGATTTGAGACCTGGGAAAGTATGGAGTGAACCCCAAAAGTGAGACAGGTCGGCGCGACCAGCCCTCTACTGTTGCGCGGGCAGATTTCCTGTCAGCTCCGCCGGGGACACGCCGGCCAGCACTCCAGCCTCGGCGGGCACGGCGGCCGGCAGCGGACTCTCCAGAGCCAGTGACAGCACCTCGTCCATCGAATCCACAAAGTGCAGCTTCATCGCGTTCTTGATGTTGTCCGGCAGCTCGGCCACGTCTTTCTCGTTGGACTTGGGCAGAATCGCCTCAAAGATGCCCGCGCGCAGGGCGGCGAGCAGTTTCTCTTTGAGTCCGCCGATGGGCAGCACCTTGCCGCGCAGCGTGATCTCGCCGGTCATGGCAATGTCGCGCCGCACCGGAATGCGCGCCAGCGCGCTGGCCAGCGCCGTGGCCATGGTGATGCCCGCCGAAGGCCCGTCCTTGGGAATGGCGCCCTCGGGCACGTGCAGGTGCAGGTCCATGCTGCGGTAGAACTCGCGCGAAAGCCCCAGCGCGTGCGCCTTGCTGCGGATGTAGCTCAGCGCGGCCTGCGCCGACTCCTGCATCACGTCGCCAAGCTGGCCGGTTACGGTGAGCTTGCCCTTGCCGTCCAGCACCTGCACTTCGGTGGAGAGAATGCTGCCGCCCACTTCGGTCCAGGCCAGGCCCGTCACCAGGCCGATCTCGCTCTTCTCGTGCGCCTCGGAGTCGCGATACTTGGGCACGCCCAGAAACTCAACCACGTTGGCCGCGGTAATTTCTTCCTTGTGCTTGGCGCCGGCCTTCACCACCTTGCGCGCCACCTTGCGGCACACGTTGCCGATCTCGCGCTCCAGGTTGCGCACCCCGGCCTCGCGCGTGTAATAGCGCACGATCTCCAGAATCGCGTCGTCCTTGATGACGATGTTCTTCTCGCTCAGCCCGGTCTGCCCGCGCTGCTTTTTCACCAGATACTTCTGCGCGATCTCCAGCTTCTCGTGCTCGGTGTAGCCCTGCAGCCGCAGAATCTCCATGCGGTCCTGCAGCGCCGCGGGAATGGTGTGCAGCACATTGGCGGTGGCCACAAACAGCACCTGCGAAAGGTCGTAGTCCACGTCGAGATAATGATCCTGGAAGGTGGTGTTCTGCTCCGGGTCAAGCACTTCAAGCAGCGCCGAGGCCGGATCGCCGCGGAAGTCGGACGAAATCTTGTCCACCTCATCCAGCAGGAACACCGGGTTCTTGGTGCCTGCGCGCTTCATGTGCTGAATGATCTGCCCCGGCATGGCGCCGATATAAGTGCGCCGATGGCCGCGAATCTCCGCCTCGTCGCGCACGCCGCCCAGAGAGAGCCGCACGAACTTGCGTCCGGTGGCCTTGGCAATCGACATGCCCAGAGAGGTTTTGCCCACTCCCGGAGGCCCGACAAAACACAGAATCGATCCCTTGGGATTTTTTACCAACTGGCGCACAGCCAGAAATTCGAGAATGCGCTCCTTGATCTTTTCCAGGCCGTAGTGGTCCTCATTGAGCACCTTCTCCGCGAAGTCGATCGAGCGCGTCTCCTTGGATTTTTTCTTCCACGGCACCGCCAGCAGCCAGTCGATGTAGTTGCGGCTCACGGTCGACTCGGCCGACATGGGCGGCATGGCTTCCAGCTTCTTCAGCTCCTGAATCGCCTTGTCCAGCACTTCCTTCGACATGCCTGCCGATTCGATCTTCTTGCGCAGCTCGTCGAACTCGCTCTTCTCGCCGCGGCCCAGCTCCTTCTGGATGGCCTTGATCTTCTCGTTCAGGTAATACTCTTTCTGCGCCCGCTCCATCTGCCGCTTCACGCGCGACTGGATGTTGCGGTCCAGGTCCAGCTTTTCGATCTCCACATCCAGCACATCGGCAATCCGCGCCAGCCGCGCCGCCGGATCGAAGATGGCCAGCAGCTCCTGCTTTTCTTCAATCCCGATCTGCAGATTGGCCGCGATCACGTCCGACAATTTTGCCGGCTCGTCCATCCGCGCCGTGGCAATGATGGTCTCGTAGTTGAGCGACTGCTGCAGCTTCACGTACTGCTCAAACAGCGAGGTCACCCGCTGCATCAGTTGCTCGGCGGCCGGCGTCATTTCGAACTGCGACTTGCCGGTGCGAACCGTGGCCACGAAAAATCCGTCGCGGTCATTCACCTCGGTCGACTTGGCGCGCTCTACGCCTTCCACCAGCACCTTGATGTTGCCGTCGGGCATCTTCACGCTCTGCACAATGTTGCAGATCGAGCCCACCTGGTAAATGTCCTTGGCCTTGGGCTCGTCGATCGACGCATCGTGCTGCGTGGCCAGAAAAATCTTGCGGTCACCGTTCATCGCCTCTTCAAGCGCGCGCACGCTCGACTCGCGGCCCACTACGAACGGAGTCATCATGTAAGGGAAGATGACCATATCGCGAATGGGCATCATGGGCAGCTTGCGCGGCTCGGATTTTTCTTTTTGAGCAGTCATGGACACACCTGAAATTTAGACGTTTACAGCCGGCTCTTCGATTCGTACCCGGCTGCTGACTCCTGTTGGGCCTGTTGGGATTGTACAGCGGAACCGCCTCGCGCTGCGCGCTCAAACCCGGTGTGGTTGCGCGCAGCGCGCAGCGCGCGACCCATGTGGGAAGGAAAATATCGCGCGGGAATGCGCCTCGCGCATCAGAAATGGCCGCGCCACGCGCAGCCAGCAGTAGTGTCCTGATTTGCTTCTGTTTTGAAAGGGCACGGCTTCAGCCGTGCCACAAATGCAGAACTTGCGACTGTGGCTTTAGCCTCTGAGGGAATGCGTGGTTGAAGTTAGGACACGACCCGGCCAGCCGCATGCTGTACATTGGTTTTCGTAATCCAACTTCAACGCCCGTGAAGGAGAAAGCGCATGGCCGAACCCGTAGTCGCACAGAAGGGTCCCTATCCCGTCCAGCTCGAAGCCGGCAAAAGCTATTCCTGGTGCGCCTGCGGCCGCAGCGCCAATCAGCCGTTTTGCGACGGCAGCCACAAAGGCACGGAGTTCACGCCGGTCCGGTTTGAAGCCGCCGAAACCGGGACCGCGTATCTGTGCGGCTGCAAACACACCGCCCACCAGCCTTACTGCGACGGCACCCACTCGAAGTTGGAATAAGGGCGCAGGGGATGGCGCGAACCGCCAGCACGAAGACAAAGCCCCCACGCCAGGCGTGGGGGCTCGATTGAAAAACCGCAGTCGAAATCCGGAAGCTTAACCGGGTCCGAAAGCTTAACCGGAAACTTACCCAGCCTTCTCCAGCAGGCAGAGCGAAAGATCGCGCCGCTCCACCATCTCGCGCGTAATCTCCAGGTCGCGCACCCGCTTGCTGTTGGGCAGGTGATACATCAGGTCCAGCATCAGCTCTTCCAGAATCATGCGCAGGCCGCGCGCGCCCACCTTGCGGGCCAGCGCCTCGCGGGCCACCGCGCAGACCGCATCCTGGGTAAAGTGCAGCCGCACATTCTCGTACTCGAACAGCCGCTGATACTGCTTGAGAATGGCGTTGCGCGGCTTGGTGAGAATCTCGATCAGGGCCGCCTCGTCCAGCTCATCCAGAATGCCCATGACCGGCAGACGGCCCACAAACTCGGGAATGAGCCCGTACTTGATCAGATCCTGTGGCTCGGTCCTGCGCAGCAGCTCGGTGTCGCGGTGCGAGCGGGTGGTGGCCGCATCGGTCTCGGCGTCGCCGGTGCGGAAGCCCAGCGCCTTTTTACCCACGCGCCGGCCCACTACGCGCTCCAGGCCCACAAAGGCGCCGCCGCAGATGAACAAAATATTGGTGGTGTCTACCGCCGTAAACTCCTGGTGCGGATGCTTGCGTCCGCCCTGCGGCGGCACATTGGCAACCGTGCCTTCGAGAATCTTCAACAGTGCCTGCTGCACGCCCTCGCCGGAAACGTCGCGGGTGATGGAGGGGTTCTCGTCCTTGCGGCCGATCTTGTCGATCTCGTCGATGTAGATGATGCCCTGCTGCGCCCGCGTTACGTCGCCGTCGGCGGCCTGCAGCAGCTTGAGGATGATGTTTTCGACATCCTCGCCCACATAGCCGGCCTCGGTCAGCGTGGTGGCGTCCACAATCGCAAACGGCACATCGAGCATCTTGGCCAGGGTATGGGCCAGCAGCGTCTTGCCTGAGCCGGTCGGCCCCACCAGCAGGATGTTGGACTTGGCCAGCTCCACGTCGTTGTTGCGCAGCCGGTTCATCTGCACGCGCTTGTAGTGGTTGTAGACCGCCACGGCCAGCTTCTTCTTGGTCTGGTCCTGGCCAATCACAAAGTCGTCCAGGAAGCTCTTCACTTCCTGCGGCTTGGGCAGGTGGCCGGCCACGGTGGCCGGCGCGGCTTCACCGCGGTCGTCCTCGAGGATCGAGTTGCAGACGGCTACACACTCGTCGCAAATATAGGCGCGAGGATAGTCGCTGGGCGACGAGATCAGTTTGGCCACAGCGTCCTGCGACTTGTGGCAGAACGAGCAGCGCAGCGCTTCTTCAGGTCCCGTGCGCGTTTTCATGGTTTGTTTCCCCCTCGGACTGACTCTTTTGCTTCCGTTGCTTGAATCGGCTTATGCAACATTCTGGTATTTGCTTTCCAGCCGCGCCAGGCGCTCCAGAATCTGGCTGTAATTTTCCATCCTGTGCAGCGTATCCATTACCTGAGCATGATTCCGGTCGAGCTTGCTTTCGAGCGCGGCCTGAACCCGGTCGATCTTATGATCCGCTGCGTCGAAGCGCTTGTCTACCTTCGCTTCTAACAAGTCGAGCTGCTTTTCGAGAACGGTCAGACGCGCATCGATCGAGCGGATCTCGGGAGTCACGAAATCCTGGATCAACTGCCGGCCTTCCTCGATAAACCCCATATCTCAGTGACTCCTCAACGCACGCCGTTTCAGTCCATCTGCGCCCTACGTGCGCGGCCGGTCGATAATCTCGTCCACGATTCCGTATTCCTTGGCCTGCTGCGCGTTCATAATGAAGTCCCGTTCCACGTCCCGCTCGATCCTCTCCAGCGGCTGGCCGGTGTGCTTGGCCATCAGATTGTTGGTGATCTCGCGGATGCGCAGAATCTCCCGCGCGTGAATGTCGATGTCGGTGGCCTGGCCGCTCAGCCCGCCCATGGACGGCTGATGGATCAGGATGCGCGAGTTGGGCAGCGCGAACCGCTTGCCCTTGTTGCCCGCCAGCAGCAGAAACGCGCCCATGCTGGCCGCCTGCCCAATGCAGTAGGTCACCACCGAATTCTTGATGAACTGCATGGTGTCGTAAATCGCAAGACCCGCCGTAATCGATCCGCCCGGCGAGTTGATGTAAAGGGAAATGTCCTTTTCCGGATCCTCGCCCTGCAGAAACAGCATCTGCGCCACAATCAGATTCGCTATCTGATCGTCGATCGGCGTGCCTAGAAAAATAATGTTGTCGCGCAGCAGACGGGAGTAAATGTCGTAGGCGCGCTCGCCCCGGCTCGTCTGCTCTACCACCATGGGAACCAATGCCATTGAGTGTTCTTCTCGCTCTCCCGTTTTAGGGGCGCATGCGCCCGTTTTCCCATTCCCTGGCGGGGCCCGCAAACCAGCCCGCCCCGACACCAAGAAACTGCCCTATCCGGGCAGCCGTTCATAGAGCAGATTGGCTGTCTTTTCGCGCTTCAACTGTTCCCGGATTCTAGCCAAACCGCCGCTCTCGGTCAATCGAACTTTCAGGGCATCGAGCGGTTCACGCGATTGCAGTGCAGCCATTTGCAGTTCGTGTTCCATATCGTCGTCGCTAATGGTAATGTTTTCCTCACCCGCAATCCGGTCCAGCAGCAGTGAGGTTCTCACCTCGGCCGTGGCGCTGTCGCGCTGCGCCGCCCGCAGCCGCCCAAAGTCCATCCTGCGCATCTGTTCCGGATTCATCCCCTGCGCCGCCAGCGCCCGCAGCCCGCGGTCCAGCCGCTGGTCAATCTGGTCCTGCACCAGCGATTCCGGAACCGGGAAGTTAAACTGGCCGGTCAGCGCCGCGAACAGCTTTTCCTTGGTCTCGTTTTCCACAGTGCGCCGCTTGCGGTTGGCCAGATGCTCGCGCACCCGCGTCTCCAGGTCGGCGTAGCTCTCGTAGCTGCCGACCTCCTTGGCAAAGTCGTCGTTCAACTCCGGCAGCGTGCGCTTTTTAATGGCCTTCACTTCCACATCGTAGGCCACCGTCTTGCCAGCCAGGCTGGGCTCGGCATAATCGGCCGCATACACCACCTCGGCCTTCAGCTCCTGCCCCGGCCGGGCGCCGCGCAGCGCGCTCGAGAAGGCTTCCACCGTCTCTTTGCCGCCAATCTCCACCAGCGAGTCCTGGCCCTCGATCGGCTCTGCGGCCTCGGCCTGAACGTACCCCTTGTAGCTGATCTGCGCCCAGTCGCCGTCCACCAGGTCGCGGTCTTCTTCCACCGGCTCAACCACGGCCCGCGACTCGCGCAACTGCTCGATCTCCTGCTGGAACTCCTCCTCGGTCACCGCAACCGGGGGCTTGGGAACCGTAACGCTCTGGTAGCCCTCGATGGAAAAGTCGGGAATGTACTCGAAGACCGCCTTCACGTGCAGCGGCTCGCCGTCTTCCACGCTCATCTCGGTCACCTGCGGCTGGCCCACCGGCTGCAGGCCAAGCTCGGCCACTGCCTGGTTGAACCGCCCCGGCAGCAGGCCGTCGATCACTTCCTTGCGGATCTCGGTGGCGAACTTGCGCCGGATCACGCCCTCTGGCGCCTTGCCCGGACGGAAGCCGGGAATGCGCGCATATTTGCGGTAGTTGGCCGTCGCCCGGCTGTAGGCTTTGGCGACCTCGGGAGCGGCCACATCCACCACCAGTTCGCGGGTGCAGTCGGGATTCAGGACCGGACCATGCTGATGGTCATGGCCTTCATGATCCTGTTCAGGGCTGTGGCCTTGCGCGTCATGGCCTTCGTGGATCTGGCCTTCGTGGATCTGGCCTTCGTGGACCTGCGTCCCTTCCGCCGATTCAGGTTGGGGATCGTTTGCGAGGGTATCGGTAGAACTCAACGTTTTGCCTTCCGGGCGCGCGAACTGCGCCGATAGAAACTCGTGTTGATTGCCGCAGCGGGCGGACGGCGCGGCGCTTTGCGGTCGTGCCGCTCAATGCGCCGCATAGGGGTCTGCGCGCATCCGCACTCTGCACGTCTTGATTCAGCACATGCTGGCTCACCACATCTTGACTCAGAACATCTTGTTCTGCACGTCTTGGCTCATCACATCGGGGCGCCGCACACCGGACCTCATCCGCGTTCGGCGCCAATGCTCTCCGTCCAATGCTCTCCGTGTTGATGTTCCCGTGCTTATGCCTCCGTGCTGTCTGCTCCTGGGATACAGCACCGTCCGGCCAGTGGATATGCCTCACTCTATGGTAAGAGGGATGGCGGCGCAGGGTCAAACCGGACAGCCCCTTTTCTGTTGCGCCTTCGGGAACCTCTTCCCAACCCCAGGGTAACGATGTCCCGAAGCGCTCAGACGCCGCAATTTTCCACGCCGCGGCTCAAAATTCCACTCGGAACATCCCCAAGGGGATCTCTGCGTCAGTCGATGACTTGAAAGGTACGGGCTTCAGTTGAAGGGGTACGGGCTTTACAGGCTGCGGAAAAACTCTCCGGGGAACGCACGAAGTGTCAGGGCGCGACTTCAGTCGTGCCGATAAAGGCTTCCCAATCAATCTCCGGCTTCAGCCGCTGGGGGAATTTTTCCATCTCAAATCGGCTTTCTACGCATCTTCTTGAGTTTTTCCGCAGCCTGTTTAGCCCCTGAGGGACGATTTTTTGTCCACGTTCGACATCTCCTCAGAGTTCCTGGACAGGTTCTAAGCGTGGCGCAAGGACTGCACCACGTCGAAAGAATAAGGATAGACCGATGCGGCCTCCCAGGTCTCAAAGGGGAGATCTGGGACCAGAGCAATCGCATTTGGATTGTATGAGGGCACCAGCATCGCTCCAACTGTAAACCTTGCAAACTGTAAACCTTGATTGATGGGTGCCCAGTTACAAAAGCTAGATTGATACAAAACCTCGATTGTGAATGGAAAGCACGCCCTGCGGCAACCTGCTCGCAACGACTTCCAAATGCAATTGCCCTGGGCTACGAGTGCAGAGAGTTTATGCACCAAACGGGTATTGGTACAATGGGCATTGATATGCTTTGGATTTGAACAATCGAGATTTCACCGGTTGTTTACCCGCCGGCTCCCCCAAGATGCTTAAAGCTCTTCATCAAAACCTACTGGAAGGATAAGCATGCTGAAGGCATTTGCTAAGCGATTAGCCGACCTCTGCGGCCTGGAGGTTAGGCGGTCCAGTTCGGCTATAGATCAACGTTTTCCTGACCTGAGCCCAGAAATTCGAAGCATAATCAAACGGGCTCGTCCGTTTACGATGACGAGCCCGGAGAGACTAGCGGCAACCTGCATGGCTGTGCAGCATGCCGTGGAACATGACATTCCAGGGCATTTCGTGGAATGCGGGGTCTGGAAGGGTGGTAGCAGTATGGCGGCGGCCTGGATGTACCGCCAATTGGGCCGAACAGACATTGACTTGTTTCTCTTCGATACTTTTGAGGGGATGTCTCAGCCTAGCGAACATGATTTCCGTGCGAAAACCGGGGAGCGAGCCGCAGATCTACTCTCTAGCAGCAATAAGAGCGCTGGGGTTTGGGCGTATTCGCCCCTTGCCGAGGTGCAAGCCAATCTAGCGAGTACCGGATATCCAACCAATAAAGTACATTTCATCCAGGGAAGGGTGGAGGACACTATTCCATCCCATGCCCCGGAGCAGATAGCTGTCCTGCGACTCGACACCGACTGGTACGAATCGACGAAACACGAGCTGTTTCATCTCTTCCCGCGGCTCTCTAAGAATGGGATTCTGATCGTCGATGATTACGGCTGTTGGGCCGGTTCTCGTAAAGCGGTGGACGAGTACTTTGCCGACTTTGAATCTAGGCCACTTCTTGCCAGGATTGACGACACTGGGCGAATCTGCACAAAGTACTGAAGGTTTGATGTGCGATGGCATGTCTCCCACCTGCAGGCGAACATTTATTGATCCGGCAACTAAATACTGTCAGGGTGTCCCATCCATTTCCGCGTTTTTTGCGGAAATGGGTGGGAATACGATGTCACTGTTTTATTGCGCAAAATCGCAAGATCCCGATTGCGCAAAATATCGACCCACTTCGGCACCATCCAAACAGGCCCGCGTGCAATCTGTCAGATATGTGCCCGGTCCGTACCACCGGTCCATACCCCCCCACCCCCCCACATCGCGTCGCTCCCGCATCGGTCTATTTAAGATTAACAAAATAAAATCAATAACTTACAGAAGAAATCCAATTCAAATTCGGCTCCGCGCACCCTGTAAATCCGTGCAAAACCCTACAAAGCCCTGCAATTCTCCAACATCCCGCCCGCGCTCAGACCCGCGTCCGGACCCGCGTCCAAATTTGATAGCTTGAATGCATGCCGCAAACCGTGTCCGAATCCGCCGCATCCGCACTCGATCTTGAATCGCTCGCCGCCGACGTTGTCGCCCAGGCCATGCAAGCCGGCGCCACCGACGCCGAAGCCGTCGCCCGCGAAGGCGACGAGTTCAGCGTCAACGTGCGCCTCGGCGAGGTGGAAACCCTCAAGGAGTCGGGCTCGCGCGGCCTCGGTCTGCGGGTATTTCTCGGCAAACGGTCGGCCTCGGCTTCCACCAGCGACCTGACTGCGGACGGAATCCGCCAGCTTGTCGACGGCGCAATGGCGCTTTCCAAAGTCACAGAAGAAGATCCGTTTAACGGCCTGCCAGAGACCGGCGAGTTCGGTGCGCTACCGGACAATCTGCACCTCTACTACGACGATGTGTACTCGCTCTCGGGCCCTGAGCGCATCGAGTGGGCGCGCCGCTGTGAGGCCGCCGCGCTTGAGGCCGATCCGCGCATCACCAACTCCGACGGCGGCAGCTTTGACGCCGCCACCGGCCGCAAAGTGCTGGCCAACTCGCGCGGCTTTGTCGGCAGCTACCGCACCAGCTACGCGGGCGTATCGGCCGCGCCGCTGGCCATGGACTCCGACGGCAGAATGCAGCGCGACGGCTGGTGGTCCAGCGCGCGCAGCTTTGCCCATCTCGACTCGCCGGAATCGGTGGGCAAAGAGGCGGCGCGCCGCACCGTGCGCCGCCTGGGCGCGCGGCGCATGCCCACGCAGCGGGTGCCGATCGTATTTACCGCCGAGGTGGCGCGAACGCTGGTTGGGTCGGTCTTTGAGGCGGCATCGGGAGACTCCATCTGGCGCGGTGCGTCGTTTCTGGCCGGCAAGCTGGGCGAGACCATTGCCGTGCCCGCGCTCACCATTGTGGACGACCACCGCATGCTGCTGACCACCGGCGCGGGGGGCTTCGGCACGTCGCCCTTTGACGGCGAGGGACTGCCTTCGCAGCGCAACGTTGTGGTCGAGGACGGCGTGCTGCGCACCTATCTGCTCAATACTTACGCGGCGCGCAAGCTGGGCATGAAGTCGACGCACAATGCCTCGCGCGGGCTGGCCGGAACGCCGGGAATCGGCGGCGGCAACCTGTTTGTTGCGCCCGGAAGCCTGACCGAAGAGCAGATTGTGGCCGATATCCCGAGCGGGTTTTATGTGACCGGCCTGATGGGCTTCGGCGTCAACGTGGTTACCGGCGACTACTCGCGCGGCGCAACCGGCCTGTGGATCGAGAATGGGCAGTTGACGCACGCCGTGGAAGAGGTCACCATTGCCGGAAACCTGCGCGAGATGCTGATGAACATCACCGCCATCGGCAATGACCTGGTGTTCCGCGGCGCGGTCGCTTCGCCCACGCTGCGCATCGACGGCATGACGGTTGCCGGAAGCTGACCAACTGCGGAGATCGAAGGCGCAATGGAACAGATTTTTTTCGATCCCGCCGACCCCAGGGCTTCGCTCAGCCAGTTGCCACAGACCGCGGCGGTGTTCGCACTCTATGGCAAAGAGGCGCACGCCGAGCCCTACATCGGGCGCACGCCCAACCTGCGTGCGCGGCTGGAGCGGCTGCTGCAGCCCTCGGCCCGGCATCCGCGGCGGCTGCAACTGGCCGGCCTGGTACGGCGCATCGCCTGGCAGCTCACCGGGTCCGAGTTCGAGTCGCTCCTGGCGCAGTTTACGCTGCTCGAAGAGATCTACGGCGCTAGAACGCCCGGCCGGTCGGCTGAAAAGCAGCCCGCTCAGAACCAGCCCGCTGAAAAGCAATCTTCCGAGCGCAATTCTCTGGCGCGCATGCATCTGCGCGCGCCGGCTTTCATACGCTACCTGGGCGGCAATCCCTATCCGCGCATCGTCGTCACCAACCGGCCCAGTCAACGTGAGGCGGAGTGGGCTTACGGCCCCTTTGCTTCGCGCGCCTCCGCGGAGCGCTATGCGGAAGAGGCGCTGAAGCTTTTCCTGCTGCGGCGCTGCACCGACGATCTCGATCCCAATCCCAGCCATCCGGGCTGCGTGTATTCGGAGATGAAGATGTGCCTGGCGCCCTGCTACCAGGGCTGCACCAACCAGCGTTATGCCGAAGAGGCCGCTGCGGTGGAGCGGTTTCTGGCCACGCGCGGCGAGAGCCGGCTGGTAACGCTGCGCGCCGGGCGCGACCAGGCCTCCGCCAATCTCGAATTCGAATCGGCGGCGGCAATTCATGCCCAGGTGCAGAAGGTGGAGTCGGTGCGGGCCCTGGCCTCGGAGCTGGTGCGGCCCATGAACCAGCTTCAAGCGGTGATTCTGCAGGCCGGCGCGCAGCCCGACGAGGTTGCAGTGTTTCTCTTTGCCGACGGCAGTCTACGCGGGCCGGCGGCGTTCTCGACCCTGGGCATGCGGATTCAGAACGAGCAGTCGGGATCGAGCTCGCTGTTTGCACATCCTATGGCAATCGAGCCGGTGCTGGAGGACAGGGATCAGAGATCAGAGATCAGGGATCAGGGGTCAGAGATCAGGGATCAGGAATCAGGGCTCGCTCAAGCCTCCGCGGAGTACGACGTGTCAGGGCACGATTTCAGTCATGCCGAAGGCGGCCAGCAAAATGAGCGGGCTTTAGCCCCTGAGGGAATCGCCGCGCCGCCCAAAACCGCACGCGGAGTTCTCGAGTCGCGCATGGAAGCCGCGCTCGCCACGCTCAATGAACCGCCCGGCCCGGCTTCGGCAACGGTGCGGCAGGCCCACCTGGCTCTGCTCAAACGCTGGTATTACCGCCCGGAGGTGCGGCGCGCCGGCGAGATCTTCTTTCCGGATGCGGAGGGGCGCTGGCCGGTCAAAGCCATGCTGCGCGGCGCCGGACGCGTAGCGGCCAAGATGCTCTAAAAACTCAGCCTCATTCCGAGCTGAATCTGGCGCTCGCGATAAAAGTCCGTCGCATCGATGTTCAGCGGCTGTCCAAAGGCAGTCGAATTTGCCTGGAGCCCGGTGAGGAAGTTGAGCGTGGGCAGCGAGGTGCTGCTGCCGCGGTCAATGTAGTAGCCGGTGGTCTCGATCTCGGTGACGTTCTGGTGGTTGAAGAGATTGAAGCTCTCGGCCAGCAGTTCAAGCGAGAGCGCATGCGCCAGGTGGAACCGCTTGCCGACACGCACATCGGCCTTCCACGCCTTGGGATAGCGAAAGGTGTTGCGTCCCACGCCGTAAACGCGATTGTCGCCGCCCGAGCCGTTCATGCCCGGTCCCAGTCCTACGATCGCCGCGCCCGACTCATCGAATTCCTCGGCCAGCGATCCGGAGGTGCGCATCGTATACGGCAGCCCGCTGCGGAACTGGCCGATCCCGGAGACCATCCATCCGTTGACGAACCGGCCGGCCAGGGCGTGCAGCTTCCACGGCGTTTCATACAGCACCATGGCCGCGGCAGAGTGGCGCACGTCGAGGTTGCTGGTTCCATACTCCGCGCGAAAATCCGCCGGATCGAGCACGCCGCTTCCGGCCACCAGCGTGGAGGTGTCGGGATTCCAGTCCATGGCGTGCGCGTAGGTATAGCGAGCGTGCAGGGTCAGGCCGTGGCCGCCATAGCGCGTCAGCCTCACGGTAGCCGCCTCATAGGTGGAGTTGGCCCGGCTCATGATCCGGGTAATCTGCTGGTAGTCGGGGTTGAGCCGCCCGGTGGAGCCGGTGGGCGATGGCCACGAGGCATAAAACGGCACCGTGATCTGCCTCGCCTTGATCGGCCCCGCGTTCGCGCCGTCCACCACGGCATAGGTGATGGTTCCCGGATTCACCGACGGATCGAAGTTGGTGTCCGCAGCCACCGGCAGGCGCCGTCCCAGGCTCATCATGGCCGCCGCCGTGAGCTGCATATTTCCAGGCAGCGACTCCTCGACGGATGCCACGGCCTGATGGACCTCGGGGTTGCGGAAGTCCGGCGCGAACTCGACCGCGCCCGGCTTGACGACGCTGGCCGGCGGCCCGGCGAAGACATAAGGAAACGGCGGCGCGCCGCCCGCGCAGCGCTGGCAGTCGTCGGTAGGCCGCAGAAAGAAGCTCAGGTCTCCTTTGAGCGAGCCGGTCTGGGTGAGCGCGGTTTCGAGCGTGGCATTCTGGGTGCGGCCGTAGTAGAGCCCATAGCCGAGCCGTACCACCGGCCAGCGGCTTTCCCCGCTGCCGATGGCCACGCTGATGCGCGGACCCCAGTTGCCGCCCAGGCCGGGCAGCTTCGCGGTCAGCGGCAGCTCCGGATTGCGGAGCGCGGCCAGCGGCGGCGGCAGCGCCTCGCGCTCCAGGCGCAGTCCGGCGGAAAACACCACCCGCGCGCTGGCCTGCCACTGCGCCGTGCCATAGCCGGCCCAGTCGGTAGTGCTCAACTGCCAGTTGGCCGGTCCCATGGTCTGCGAGTAATAGGAGTAGCAGGGCATGGCGCCGAAGCTGGAACCGTTTACCCCGCAGTTGTGCGGATGGTCGATATCGAGCGCGTCGGCGAGCCCGAATTTCTCAAACGCCAGCGCGTCGGAGATGAAGTCCTGCACCTTGGCGTAATAATACGTTCCGGTCTGATTGCGCAGCACCGAGGTTGAATCGGAGTTGTGGTCCACGGCAATGCCCGCTTTCATCAGCAGCCGGCGGTGGACCCAGTCGATCATCTCCTGGGCGTGATAGAGCCGCTCATCGGGGTAGCTTCCGCGGCCAAAGCGCGCAGGGTTCCCGATGGTGAATCCGTAGCGCGAGTCGACCACAATCTGCGGCAACTGTCCCCAGGCATTGCCCGTGAGCAAACTCTGCTCCAGCGCGGACGGCGCATCCGGCCGCGCTGCCAGAACGTCGCGTCCCGCGGAGCCCTGCGTGGTGGCCAGCAGGTTCGGGGTTAGATAAGCCAGCCACCGCGCCTGCACCCGCTCATGACTCGCGCGGCTCGATCCATAGCTGTGATTCCCGTATGCCTCTGAAACCCGCGTCATTCCGCCGCCGGGCGCATTCCAGTCCGCGCCCATGCCCTCGATGGTGAGGTGATGCCGCTCGGCAAGCTGCCAGTCCAGCCGCGCGAACCCCGACCACTCCGTTCCGGTGCGCGGAGCCGGCCCCAGAAGGCCTGCTAACTGCTCCAGTCCGGCCGCAGGGTAGCCGTTGCCGGCCACGCCGAGGTAATCGCCGTAGGCCTGGTTTTCGCTTTCGCCCAGTTGCGCGGCCAGCAGTTGAATCTGCGCGTCGTTGGGCGTGGGCAGGAAAAAGAACTGCTCCGGATGCTTCATCATGGAGAGCCCCGGATCGTTTCTGCGGCGGCTGTCGAGGGCTGCGTACCAGAATGCCCTGCTGGGCCACCTGTTGCGTCGGATGGATCCGCCCGCGCCCGCGCCCCAGGTCGTCTCGTGGTCGGGCGGCGTATAAGGCACCGGCGTAAACACCGGAGCCGCCGCCGGGCCTGTGTCCTTCAACCATTGCGTAAAGGGATTGCGCGCGCCCCAGTTGTTTTGCCGGTCAAAGAAGAACCCCTGCCCGTGCAGCCGTTCGCCGCCGCGCACGGTTTCAATGCTCACCCGGCCGCCGGCTGCGTCCGCGCCTTCCACCCCGGTATTTCCGGTTACCGTCCGGACCTCGCGGACGGCGGCTTCGCTCACTGAAAATCCACGTCCGCCGCTCCAGGCCGTGCCCAGGCTGGTTGCGTCGTTCGCGGTGCGGCCCGGTGCGGCGGAGTCGTTGGTCCGGGGCTGGGCGAGCGCGCCTGTGCCAAAGGCAAGCCGCGTGCTCAACCCGTCCACATCCACGTCCACAGACTCCTGCCCGGCTCCGCGCAGCGATGCCTGCGGCGCTCCCGCGCTGGCGGCGGAGGGCGAATCGGGCAGAAAGTCGCGCCAGCGCCGGCCGCTGGCGGGGAGCGCCTGCACCTCTGCCGCTGTAACCCTGGAGGTGACGGCCAGCGTGGCCGGATCGGTCTTCTGCGCCGCGGCCGCGATGGGCATTCCCGCGGGCGGGGCAGCCTGAGCGGCCTGGTTCGTCTTTGCGCCTGCTGCGGCAGGCTTTGCGCTGGGGTTCGCTTTTGCGCCCGCGGCCTGGGTGGGAGCCTGCGCGCCGGACTGGGCAAAAATCCGCGCGGCCGTGTGCCAGCACAGCATTGCAATCACAAGAGTTGCGATACGGCTCCGCAGAGCACGCGCCATCAGAGTCCCAGTCTCAAGCTAGCCGGCGTCCGATCTGAGGAAACAAGCACGAACAACGCCGGCCCGTTCTTGCGACGGGTCCGGGAAAAGCGGCAGAAGCGCCGACACACCTCCGGCGGCTCTTGCTGTGCTGGGGGGGAAGTTCGAAGCGATTCTAACCCAACCCCCTCCGGCGGGGCGTGATTTTCTGGGACAAATCCAATCAGTGTCGAGAAAAGGTGAGAATGCTCTATTGATCCGGCAATAAAACAGTGACATCGTATTCCCACCCATTTCCGCAAAAAACGCGGAAATGGATGGGGCACCACCCTGACAGTCTTTAGTTGCCAGATCAATAATTGCCCAGGCTAATTGCCCGGACTGGTTCACTTGGCTGGTTCACTGGACCGGCCTGTTTCACTCCCAATGAACGGAGCGCCTACAGGCGCGTGGACGCTGGGCGGCGAGGCGCCCGGCTCCGATAGACTGGAACCAGGCCGGTCTGTTTCTGCACTGCAACCCGAGCTGGTCCGCGCGGGACTCTCCGGTACGCTGTTTGCGATTGCCACCATGTTTATTGATGAAGTCAAAATTCGCGTAAAGGCCGGCGACGGCGGCAATGGCTGCATGGCCTTCCGGCGCGAAAAATTCGTTCCGCGCGGCGGACCCTCCGGCGGCGACGGCGGCCGCGGCGGGGACGTCATCATGGCGTCCAGCCAGAGGCACAACACGCTCATCCACTTCCGTTACAACCCGGAGCACAAGGCGCAGCGCGGCGAGCACGGCATGGGCTCCAACTGCACCGGCCTGGATGGGCGCTCCATCACTCTGCAGGTTCCGGTGGGCACGGCGGTTTACGACATTGAAACCGGCGAGCTGATACACGACTTCGAGCACCCGGACGAGCAGGTAGTTATGGCCAGGGGTGGGCGCGGCGGGCGCGGCAACCAGCATTTTGCCACCTCCACCCACCAGGCTCCGCGGGAGCACGAGCTGGGCCGCGCCGGCGAAGAGCGCGCCTACCGGCTGGAGCTGAAGCTGCTGGCCGACGTCGGGCTGGTCGGCTATCCCAACGCGGGCAAGTCCACGCTGATCGCGCGCATTTCCGCCGCCCGGCCCAAGATCGCCGATTATCCCTTTACCACCCTGGAGCCGAACCTGGGCGTGGTCACGGTGGGCGAGGAGCCGGATCAGCAGTCCTACGTGGTGGCCGACGTGCCGGGCCTGATTGAAGGCGCGCACTTGGGCCATGGTCTCGGCACGCAGTTTCTGCGCCACATTGAGCGCACCCGGCTGTTGGTTCACCTGGTGGATGTTTCCGATGCTTCCGGCCGCCCCGATCCGGTGGAAGACTTCAAGGTCATCAACCAGGAGCTGGCCAGCTTTGGCAACGGACTGGCGGAAAAGCCGATGATCGTGGCCGCCACCAAGATCGATGCCGCCAACCCGGAAAAGCTCAAGAAGCTCGCGGCCCACGTCAAGCGCCGCAAGCTCGAGTTTCACGCCATATCGGCAGTGACCGGGCAGGGAATCGACGAGCTGAAGTGGGCTATTGCCGGCCGCCTGCGCCCGGCTGTCGCGGAGTGAGGCAGTGAGGCTTTGACCGAGCCGTCAGGCTTTGCGCGAAGCTTCTTTTCACTCAACGCTTCACACCCTTTTACTGCTGACCGCGGGCGGCCCGGCGGATGAGTCTGCGACTCGCCCGGACGGCGAATTTTGAGCGTGGAAGTCCGGCAACCCGGCGCTGGGCTCGGCCATCCAAATCAATAGGTCGAGAACTTTACTTATGCGGGCTATTCACTCCATCAAGCGCGATTTGACTCTTGCCCTGTGCATCAGCGCACTTGTGTTTGTCTGCGCGCTGGCGTGGGGACATCCCTTCTTTGGCCCGGCCAACAACCTGGCAACCGGCCCGGCGGCCGCAGCTCCCATTTCAGCGCACCAGATTTCGGCGCACCCGATTTCAAGGCAGTAGAGCCACACGCCGTCGGTCAAGTTGACGGGAACCGTTCAGCAAAGCGGCGAACAGTTTTTCCTGCGCTCGGTTTCCGGACATGTCTACCGTCTCGACGATCCGCGGCATGCCCAGCCCTACAACGGGCGGCCAGTGAGGATCGCCGGCAACCTGGATACCGAGGCGCAGTTGATTCACGTGGAGCATATCGATCCGGCGACGGCTTAGCGACTCTGATTGCATATTGTGATTGCACATTCGGTTCCCGCCCACAGGGCTACGTGGTATGTGCGGCACGTGTGAATCTGTGCCCGGCCACAAGCCATTGCTGAATGCCGGTTGGGCGCACGATACCGGCAGACACCCGGCCTGTGTGTATTCGTTCTCATAAAACTCAAAAAATTTGCGAACTGGCCAGTTATTCTTCCGCGCGTTTCAGACGCTGGTTGAAAGCCAGGCCATTGGCGCTTCTCCACCGCATACGATATGATTTCGCCGGCGCGTTCTTGCAGCATCGAGTTCTCGCGGCCTCAATTCGTGCGTCTTCCGCTTCTCTGAATTCATTGCGTTCCCGTTGGACGCACACGCGTTGACGTATATTAATGAAATCGATTTCATCGGCAAACAAAAAGGAGAAGCACGGTGCCCTATGACAGGCGGGATTTTGTAAAGTCGCTGGCTGCTTCATTCGCTGCTCCGGCAGTGGCTTCAGCGCTACCCACAATGGAAGAAGCTAAGCCGGAGCAACATGCCGGTCCTCGCAAGCAGAGTTCGCCCAACGTCGTTCTGATGATTTGCGACGATCTGGGCTACGGAGACCTGGGCAGCTACGGGTCGAATATGCCCACCCCGAATCTGGATTCGATGGCCCGGGATGGGCTGCGCTTTACCCGCTACAATTCAGCCCACCCGATCTGTTCGGCCTCGCGGGCGGCATTGCTCACCGGGCGCTATGGGCTGCGCTGCAACACGACCGGAGCCTTTGGACCGCAAACGCAAGATGGAACTTCGCTCGATGAAACGCTGCTCTCCAACCTGTTTCATGCTCGCGGCTACAAGACCCATGCCGTCGGCAAGTGGCATCTGGGACATCAGCCCGCATACCTGCCCACGAGCCGCGGCTTCGATTCCTATTACGGCGTGCCTTACAGCGTGGACATGAAGCCGCTGCCGCTGATGCGCGATAAGACAATCCTGGAAGAAGATACGGACCGCAACCTGCTTACGCCGCGCTATACCGAAAACGCCGTGAATTTTATTGAGCAAAGCGCCGGTGAGCCATTCTTTCTTTATTTAGCGTTTTCGTATCCGCACGATCCGGCGCGGGCATCAGCCCGATTCAGCGGAAAGACACAGTTCGGACATTCGGGAGATGCGATCGCGGAGATCGATTGGAGCGCAGGCGAGGTGCTGCGCGCGCTGGAGCAGAAGGGGCTCACTTCAGACACGCTGGTCATTTTCACCAGCGACCACGGGCCGTGGTATCAAGGCAGTCCGGGCCTGTTGAGAGGCCGCAAGGCATCTACATTCGAGGGCGGGTTCCGTGTTCCCTGCATCATGCGGTGGCCGGGAACGCTGGCAAGCGCGCAGGTGAAAGATTCCTGGTGTTCCAGTCTCGATATTCTGCCCACGATCTCCAACATTTGCGGGCTTACGCTACCCTCCAAACCGCTGGACGGCATCGACATTGTCAGCGTCCTGAAAGGCCAGGGCGCCATGCCCGACCGCAAGCCGCTGCTCTACTTCAGCGCCATGGGCAATCACGGTCTCGATCTTCACTGCATCCGCAAAGAGGAATGGAAACTTCGCGTGGCGCAGGGAATCGAGGGCGAGATTTATTTGAACGACCGGACTACGGCGGCCAGAGCGAGCGCATGGCTGCAGCATCCGGAGTTGTACAACGTATCGCTCGATCCGGCTGAGAGTTACGATGTCTCGCTGCTCCATCCTGAGATTGTGGCCGAGTTGAAACACAGCCTGGACGAGCAGATGCCCTCGTTTCCGCCGCAGGTTGTGGAAGCATTTACAAAACTGCAGCAGCATCCTGGAGACATCAGCACGCCCACCGGCGCTTCGCCGCGTCCGTTCCATGCCCCACTGTCCGCTCTATCCTGGGAGCCGCCCGACCGTCGCGATCCATGAGGCCGGAAGGGCGGCTGCAATAGATTCTCGGGTATTTTCGACAGGAGGGAATGGAGGAGCATGAGAGACAGGAACGTTTGTAAGACAGCCAGCCCACACGGATGCGCGGAGGACGCCATGCCAGATAGCGGATCGAATAGCAGCTCTAGCCGCCGCGACTTTCTGTGCGGCATGGGATTGGCGCTCTCCGCGCTTGCGCTCGATCCGCGCAGGTTGACGGCCCAGACAGGTGGGACGGAGAGCAAGCCGAACATCGTGATCATCCTTTCCGACGATGTGGGGTATGGCGACCTGACCTGTTACGGCGGAATCAATGTAAACACTCCGCATCTCGATGGCCTGGCCGAGAGCGGACTCCGCTTCACGGATGCGCACTCGGATGCGGCCACATGCACGCCATCGCGCTATGCCATGCTGACCGGCAACTACGCATGGCGGCACGATGGCGTTCACGTTCTGCCTGGCGATGCAAAATCATTGATTGAGCCAGGCCAGCCTACGATTGCGAGCGTGCTGAAAGCGGCCGGATACGCCACCGGCCTGGTGGGCAAATGGCACATCGGCCTGGGTGACGGCGTCATCGACTGGAATGGCGAAATCAAGCCGGGCCCCTGCGAACTGGGCTTCGACGACGCCTTCTTTTTTCCGGCGACGGCCGATCGGGTGCCTACGGTTTTCATCCACGACCATCGGGTTGTGAACCTCGATCCGAAAGACCCGATTCATGTTTCGTACAAGACCAAGATTGGCGATGAGCCGACCGGCCGCGAAGATCCCGAGCTGCTCAAGATGAAATTGAGCGAGGGCCACGACGGCACGATCGTCGATGGCATAAGCAGGATCGGATTTATGACGGGCGGGACGGCGGCGCGCTGGAAGGACGAAACGATCGCGCAGACATTTACCGACAAGGCCTGCGAGTTTATCGAAGAGCACAAGGATCGACCTTTCCTGCTCTACTTCACGCCCAGCGATATTCATGTTCCTCACGCGCCGGCTGACCAGTTTGCAGGCAAAAGCCAGTGCGGCATTCGATGCGACACGATCACGCAACTGGATTGGAGCGTTGGCCGCGTGCTGGAGACGCTGCAGAAGTCCGGCGTGGCCGAGAACACACTGGTCGTGTTTACGTCAGACAACGGGCCGGTGGTGAATGACGGCTACGACGACAATTCGGTTGAGCTGCTGGGAGCGCATAAGCCTGCCGGAACACTGCGCGGCGGCAAATATTCCATCTACGAAGGCGGCACGCGGATACCGTTCATCACTCACTGGCGAGGGCATATCGCGCCCGGCGTCTCCACAGCGCTGATCAGCCAGGTGGATTTGTTGCGCAGCCTCGCATCGCTGGTGCATCAGCCGGTGCCGGAGAACGGAGGGCCGGACAGCCTGGACGAGTTGACGGCGCTTCTGGGCAAATCGCAAAATGGCCGCGAGACGCTGGTGGAAGAGGCCACCATGCTGGCCATTCGCACGCCGCGATGGAAGCTGGTCGACCGCAGCCAGCGGCCCGGCGCGCATCCGTCTCCGATGTTCCATCCCAAGCCTTTGACGCCGCAGCAGGAGGCCAGGCGGAAGGCTATCGAGCAGCTCATGATGCCGGGCGAGATAGACTACCCGACCGCGCCGCTGGAGTTATACGACCTTCAGAATGACCCATCCGAGACGAAGAACGTGGCCGATGCCCACCCCGAAATTGTGGAGCGGTTGCGCCATCGGCTTGCAGAGCTTCGCACGCAGGGACACAGCTAGTGGTGTCCGCCGGAATAACATCATTTCCCAAACCAAGAAAGCCAGTAGGGGCTAAACAGGCTGCGGAAAAACTCGTGTATCTGGGTTCAGTATTGCTTTCGGTAAAGATTTTCGCGAGTTGAGCCTGTTTTTTGGTTCGATTTCTGTTGTTATTTTTGCCTCCGGAAGCCGTTTTACCGGCATTCGG
>DATAVZ010000028.1:0-4296 GCA_036267475.1 Occallatibacter sp. | reverse complement strand
GGTATCCGCTGTGCCAAAGTCACATAACTGTACATCGCCGTCTGCTGCTCGTCTGATCCACGCATGCTTCTTATCTATACCCAATCCCATGTAAAAAAAAAGTAACTCCCTTGAGGAGTTTTTCCGCAGCCTGTAAAGCCCACACTCATTCTGCGGCGTTTACGGCACGGCTAAAGCCGTGCCCTTTCAAAGAGCTTAAATGACCATCTGTTTGGCGGACTACACTGGCAAACGCCTGCTGGACGAACACCTGCAGAATAGACGTGCAGGTAAGGCGCTCATCCCGCCTCAACCAATCCATAACGCCTCTGCCAGGTATCTTTAAGCTGCGCCCGCAGCCGCGCCCGCTCCTCTTCAGTAGCCTCGCTGCCGGAGTCACCGGTAAACCGCGCCGCCTCCTGCTTGGCCAACTCCAGCATCTGCCGGTCGCGCATGATGTCCGCCACGCGAAACTCGGGAATTCCGGCCTGGCGGGTTCCGAAGAACTCGCCCGGACCGCGCATGGACAGGTCCAGCTCGGCCAGCTCGAAACCGTCCTGGGTCCGCACCATCGCGTTCAACCGCTCCTCGGCCAGCGGAGAGACCTTGGGCCCGGTCATCAAGATGCAATAGCTTTTGGCTGCGCCGCGGCCTACGCGTCCGCGCAACTGGTGAAGTTGGGAAAGCCCGAAGCGCTCGGCATGCTCCACCACCATCACCGTGGCGTTGGGCACGTCCACGCCTACCTCGATCACCGTGGTCGCCACCAGCACGTCGATCTCTCCGCGCTGAAAGCGGCGCATGATGACTTCCTTTTCGTCGGAATCGAGCCGCCCGTGGAGCAGGCCCACGCGCAGACCCGCCAGCGGACCGGTGCGCAGCTTTTCGTGCATAGCGACGGCCGACTTGAGTCCCAGTTTGGCCTCCGGACTTGCTTCCTGCGCCGCCTTCGGAAACAGGTCTGCTGTTTTCCCTTTTTTTACGGTTCTGGATTGTGCAGTTCTCGATCCGGCAGTTCTGGATCGGACGGGTGTGGCCGGCTCAACCGCGGCCTCTGGCTCATCGCGCGAAAAATCCAGCTCGGGCTGGTCGTCCCGCGTGCCCTCGATTACCGGATAAACCACGTAGGCCTGCCGCTTGAGCGCTACCTGTTTGCGCACAAACTCCCACACTTCGGCGGCGCGCTCGTCGGCCACCCGGCGGGTCACAATCGGCGTGCGCCCCGGCGGCAGCTCATCGAGCACGCTCAGGTCGAGGTCACCGTAGAGCGAGAGCGCCAGCGTGCGCGGAATCGGCGTGGCGGTCATTACCAACACGTCCGGCTCGGGCTGGTTGGGCTTCTTCATCAGGCGGAAGCGCTGCAGCACGCCGAAACGATGCTGCTCGTCGACGACCACCAGGCCGAGCCGGTCAAACTCGACTTTCTCTTCGATCAGCGCATGGGTGCCGATGACCAGTTGCGCCTCGCCGCGGTTGATCATGGCTCGATTGGCGCGCTTGCGATCCTCGTCGAGTGAGCCGGTGAGCAGCACGATGCGCGGCTTGCGCGAGGACTTCTCCAGCAGCTTGCGCGCGGCCAGAAAGTGCTGGGTGGCCAGAATCTCAGTAGGCGCCATGAGCGCCGCCTGGTAGCCGTTTTCAATGGCCACCAGCATGGCCTGCAGCGCGACGATGGTTTTGCCCGAGCCAACGTCGCCCTGCAGCAGGCGGCGCATAGGGCTGGGCGCGCGCATGTCGGCCACAATCTCGCCCAGCGCCCGCTTTTGCGCCGCAGTGGGGTGGAAGGGAAGCACTTCGCGCAGCGCCTGGCGCACCTTGTCAGTGGCGGCAAAGCCGATGCCGGCGCGCTCTTTCATGCGGCGGCGTTTCAATTCGAGGCCCAGCTCCAGAAAAAACAGCTCCTCGAAGATGAGGCGCCGGTGCGCGGGAGTGGAAAAGGATTGCAACTGCGCAAAGGGAGTCCCTTCAGGTGGAAAATGCACTTCGCGCAGCGCGGTCTCGCGGCCGGGCAGGCCGAGCCGCTGGAGCATGGCCCGCGGCAGGCACTCCGGCACTTTGCCGCGCACGTCTTCGAGCAGGTTGAAGATGGTTCTGCGCTGCCAGCGCGAGGCCAGCCGGCTGCCGCCCAGCGACTCATACACGGGCGTAATGCGGCCCACCTCGAGCAGCCGCGTTTCGGCGTCGTCGCTGGCGTCGGGCAGAGTTTCAAACTGCGGCTGCAGCATCTTGAGATTACTGGATGAGCGCGACGGCTCAACCTTGCCGTACACCGCGACGGTTTGCCCGGCGTGGAATTTGCCTTCAAGATACGGCGCATGAAACCAGATGCACTTGAGCGCCAGGCGGCCCTGGCCGAGCGTGAGCTCGAACAGAGGGGCGCGCCGGGTGCGCAGCAGCGCGGCTCCACGCACCTCGGCGATGACGCTGGCCACTTCGCCTACTTTCAACTCGTCCAGGCTGCGCGGATTCTGCCGGTCCTCATAGCGGAAGGGCAGGTGATAGAGCAGGTCCTCGGCGGTCTGGATGCTTTTGACGGCAAGCATATTCGCCAGGCGCGGCCCCACGCCGCGGACGTACATTACCTGTGTGTCGAGGCCGGGCACAGAATGGATGCTAAATGGACGGCGGGGCGGCGAACAAACCGGCTCGATGCGCTGCGGTTGCGCGGCATTTGGAGGAGCCCGAGCCAGATTCACCGTGTATGGTTATATGCGTTGAAAATTCGCCTTGGGAGTTGCTTTCGAAATGCAGACATTCAATCGCAGAAATTTCTTGAAATCAGTCGGGGCCGCGTCAGCAAGCGTTGCGTTGGCAGGAAAAGTCCACGCTCTCGAAGCCATGCAGGACGGGCCGGCTGGGCCTGTTTCGGCCAATGACCATATCCAGATCGCGCTGATCGGCGCCGGCGGCCAGGGGCAGTACGACACGCGTACCGCCTGCCAGGTGCCGGGCGTAAAGCTGGTGGCCGTGGCCGACTGCTACAACGGCCGCCTGGAGCACGCGAAAGAGGTGTGGGGCAGCGACATCCAGACCACCCGCGATTACAAAGAGATTCTGGCGCGCAAAGACATTGACGCGGTGATCATCGGGACGCCCGACCACTGGCACAAGCAGGCCAGCGTGGACGCGATGAAGGCCGGCAAGGATGTGTACTGCGAAAAGCCGATGATTCACCTTTACTCCGACGGGCCGGAGATTATTGAAACCGCCCGCTCCACAAACCGCATTATCCAGATCGGCAGCCAGCGCGTGAGCTCAATGATTTATGCCAAGGCAAAGGAACTGCTGGACTCCGGCGCCATCGGCAAGCTGAACATGGTGACCGCGCACTGGGACCGCAACTCCGCGATTGGCGCGTGGGACTACACCGTGCCTCTCGATGCCTCGACTGAAACCTGCGACTGGCCGCGCTTTGAGGGCACCGCGCCCAAAATTCTCTGGAACGCAGAGCATTTTTTCCAGTGGCGCAAATGGAAGGCCTATGGCAGCGGCGTGGCCGGCGACCTGTTCGTGCATCTGTTCAGCGGCACGCACTTCATTACCGGGTCGCACGGCCCCACGCGCGGCATGGCCACCGGCGGTCTGCGCTATTGGAAAGACGGACGCGATGTGCCGGATGTGATGCTGGGCCTGTTCGATTATCCCGAGGGCTTCAACCTGAGTCTGCGCGTGAACTTTGTGGACGGCGGCGAGGAGAGCGAGGGGCTGATCTTTACCGGCTCGGAGGGAACCATTGAGATTGCCGGCAACTCGGTCAGCGTGAATCGCGTGCCGCGGCCCAAAGCGCCGGGCTACTCCATTGGCACGTTTACCGAGGCCATGCAGAAGCAGATACTCGCGCAGTACGATCAGAAGTATCCGGAGACGCATCCCGAAGGCGAGCCGCCCGCCGGTTATGAGAAGTATGTCGCTGCGGCGGGCTACAGCGACAGTTACGACCACCTCAAAAACTTCTTCTCCTCGGTGCGGTCGCGCAAGCCGGTGGTGGAGGATGCGGTGTTCGGATTCCGCGCCGCGGGCGCCGCGCTGCTGAGCAACCTGAGCATGGAGCGTGAAGCGATTGTGAAGTGGGACCCGGAGACGATGAAGCTGGTTTAGCGGATCCTTGAGCGAGTTGTTGTGGCGCGTTGGCAGTTCCTCGGAGGCTAAAGCCCTATTGATTTTGCGGGGCTTGATGTACGGGCTTCACAGGCTGCGGAAAAACTCCTCAAGGGAGTTACTTTTTTTTTACATGGGATTGGGTATAGATAAGAAGCATGCGTGGATCAGACGAGCAGCAGACGGCGATGTACAGTTATGTGACTTTGGCACAGCGGA
>DATAVZ010000027.1:0-25614 GCA_036267475.1 Occallatibacter sp. | reverse complement strand
GAACTCTGAGGAGATGTCGAACGTGGACAAAAAATCGTCCCTCAGGGGCTAAAGCCCAACCTATTTTCAGCTCTTTACGGCACGGCTGAAGCCGTGCCCTTTCAAAAGGGTTCTGAGAAGGATGGTTTCTGGACAGGTTCTCAGGGGCTAAAAGCCCACGCTCATTCTGCGGCGTTTGCGGCACGGCTAAAGCCGTGCCCTTTCAAAGCGCTTATAATGACCATCTGTTTGGCGGACTACACCAGGCCGGTAAGTTCAGCCTCCCGCGTGCGCGGCTTTTCCTCGCGCCTCTTCACCTTCGCCGGCATCTTCCACGTGTAAGGTTAAAGATCGGAGGATTTCCATGCCCGGAAAGCTCAAGGTGGAGTATTTTGTCGAGCCCGATTTGGCCGCATTGGCGGCTTGCGCCGCGCGGCACTTTGTCGAAGCCGCCGAGGCTGCCGTGGCCGCCCGCGGGCGCGCCCGCATCGCCGTCAGCGGAGGCTCCACGCCCAAAACGGCCTTTGCGCTGCTGGCCGACCCGGCGCAGCCCTGGCTGGCGCGCATGCCCTGGGACAAGCTGGAGCTTTTCTGGGTGGACGAGCGCTGCGTGCCGCCCGACCACCCCGACAGCAACTACCGCATGACCCGCGAGGCCATGCTGGACCACGTGCCGCTGCCCGCCGCGCAGGTACACCGCATGGAGGGCGAACTGGAGCCCGAGGCCGCCGCGGCCCGCTACGAGTCGTTGCTGCGTAACCGCTTCCGGCTGGAGGGCGCGGAGACCCCGCGCTTCGACCTGGTGGCCCTGGGCATGGGTCCTGACGGCCACACCGCGTCGCTGTTTCCGCACAGCGCGGCGCTGCACGAAATAGGGCGCCTGGCGGTGGCCAATCATGTTGAAAACAAAGATGCCTGGCGCATTACGCTGACCTGGCCCGTGATCAACCAGGGAGCCAGCGTCTTCTTCCTCATCGGCGGGGCAGACAAGGCGCAGGTGCTGCAGGAAGTGATGACCGGCCCGCGCGACGTGGAGCGGCTGCCCAGCCAGCTCATACAGCCCTCCGGCGGTATACTGACACTACTTCTGGACAAGGCCGCGGCTGCGATGCTGCCCCCCACAGGCGGGCAGGGCCGCGGAACAATTGAGAGGGAAGGATGATTCTGGCAGGCGATGTAGGCGGCACCAAGGTTCACCTGGCGCTGTATGACTTTACCGAGGGCAATCTGCAACATACCCGCGATCAGCAGTTTCCGGCCAAGGAGTACTCGGGGCTGGAAGAGATTGTGAAAGAGTTTATCGTAAACGAAAAGGTGACCGCGGCCTGCTTTGGAGTGCCGGGCCCGGTGCGCGAAGGGCGCCTGCGCCTCACCAATCTGCCCTGGACGCTGGACAGCCGCGAGCTGTCGGCCCATCTCAAGATCGACTATGTGTTTTTAATCAACGATTTGCAGGCAAACGGCTACGGCATTGCCGAGCTGTCTGCCGAGCAGATGTACACGCTGAGCGAAGGCGACGCCAGGCAGATTGGCAACCGCGCGCTCATCTCCGCAGGCACCGGGCTGGGAGAGGCGTTTATGGTGTGGGACGGCCGCGATTACGTTCCTTATCCCTCCGAAGGCGGCCACTCGGACTTTGCGCCGCGCAATGAAGACGAGATCGATATGCTGCGCTTTCTGCGCCAGAAGTACGACGGGCGCATCAGCTTTGAGCGCGTGGTGAGCGGACAGGGCATTACCAACTGCTACGAGTTTCTGCGCGAGGTGCGGGGCGTGGAAGAGCCGGCGTGGCTGGCCGAGCGCATCGCTGCCGAGGACCCCAACGCGGTTATCACCGAACTGGCTCTCAAGGCCAAGAGCGAGATCTGCGAAAAGGCTCTCGACCTGTTTGTGGCCGCCTACGGAGCCGAGGCCGGCAACCTGGCGCTGAAGGTACTTTCCGTCGGCGGGCTCTACGTGGGCGGCGGCATTGCCCCGCGCATTCTGGAAAAGCTCAAGGACGGCGCCTTCCTGAAGGCGTTCACGGACAAGGGGCGGCTGAGCCAGCTACTGGTTCACATGCCGGTGCGCGTGATTCTCGAAAGCCGCACCGCGCTGCTGGGCGCAGCGGCTTACGCCGAAGCCCGTGCCGCCGAGATGAGCGGTATTTCGCCGCGCTCGGCAAGCGTGAAGTTCTAGATCGCTGCCACGAGGGTTGGAGCGGTTCCACAATTCATTTGCCCTGTTCGGGAGTCGTACACGGCTGCATTTTCTGAGTGAAGATGCCGCCGTGCGCCTATTCTGAGTGCAGTGCGCCGCCGGGTTACCGGCGTGGCGCTCAAGGTAGACGCCCGCACGCTGCAGGAAGGTTGAACGATGCTGAGGATTCTGGGCCTGTGGATCTTTCGCGCCTTCGTCTCCATGGCTGCCTGTTTTGTGGTCACTTACGTTGGCGACTGGACGGTGTTTCACGTGCGCGGCTCGCCCACAGCTACGGCAACCATCAACCGCTACATGGGCATACCGCTCAAGGGCCAGAAAGAGGAGTACGACTTTATCGGCAGCGAACCGGTGCCGTGCTCTGTTTCCCTGTTTCCGCAAGATGGCCACGATCCCTGCTGGCGTCTGCGCCAGCACCCTGACCAGTGGGACAATCTGTAAGCGGCTCAAATCTTTTCGAGATTGGCGAACTTCTCCATCAGCTTCTTCATGCCGTGGCGCGTAAACAGCACGGTCAGCTTGGCGTCTTCGCCGCTGCCTTCGCGCATCAGCACGGTACCCTCGCCATATTTCGCGTGACGCACCCGCTCACCCTTTTTCAGGCTGATCGCGCCCGAAGGCTCGGCGATCTCCATGGCCGGCCGCGGGAACGATCCGGCCTTGCCGCCGAAGAAGCGCGCAATGTTATCGATCGAGCCGCTCTCCGGCGCATCCGGTGCTGCCGCACTCTTACCTTTTGGAGAAGATTCGGGGCGGGACGGACCTGATCGCGCGCCCGTCATCCACGAAGCGACAAACGGCTTGGACGGCGAGCGTCCGGCAGCCGCGCGCGGGGCGGCGGGATTGTACGCCGCCTGATTCGCACCCTGATTGCCATCCTGGCTCTCGTCTTCGTAGTTGTAATGGCGACCCTCGGCATCGCCGGAACGGTCTCGGCCATAGCGGTCTTGACCGTAGCGACCTTGGCCCGATCGATAGCCGGGCGTGGCCCACGCCGGAGTGCGGCCGCTCAGGTTCTCCATCAGTTGCGGCGGCACCTCTTCCAGAAATCGCGAGGGAATGCTCATCTCCGGCGCATCGTTGCCGTAGCGGCGGCGATAGTGCGCGCGGCTGAGAATGAGCGTGTTCATGGCCCGCGTCATGCCCACGTAGCAGAGCCGGCGCTCTTCTTCCAGCTCCTCGGGATTGTTGAGGGTGCGCGAGTGCGGAAACAGGCCCTCTTCGAGTCCGGCCAGAAACACCAGCGGAAACTCCAGGCCCTTGGCCGCGTGCAGCGTCATCAGCGTCACGCGCGCGTTGGGGTCGATCTGGTCGGTATCGGAGGCAAGCGCGGCATGATCCAGAAAGTCGGCCAGAGTTTCACCGCGCACCTCGGCATCGTGCGCCGCGTTGGCCAGCTCCTTCAGGTTTTCAATGCGGCTGAACGATTCCGGCGAACCCTCGGTCTCGAGCGCCTTGATGTAGCCGCTGCGATCGATGAGGAAACGGATCAGCTCCGGCAGCGTGGCCGCGTCTCCGGGCGCGCGAAAGGGCGCTATGCCTGCAACTGCATCGGCGCCGACTTCCGCCGGATCAGATTCAAAGTCCGGGTCTGGATGGGCCTTCCCGGCTGCCGCTTGTTTAGGCATTTTCAGGAACGGGCGTGAGGGCTGAGCGGCAAACGGCGAAAAATGCGAGGGGTCGAGCAACGCCATCTGCGGGGTGTCCTGGTTTGCGCCAAAGGCAAACTCCAGAGCCGCATTTGTCTGCTGCGTCTGCTCCGGTTCTGGAGTTGGCTCCGCCGCGCCGAACGCGAAATCTGTGTCTGCGTCTTGCGGCTCGCTTTGGGCCACATCGGCGGTCAGCTTGCCGGCAAAATCGGGGTCCAGCATGGCCTGCGCATCCACAATAAGCTGGCGGAACGAGTCCAGCGCCATGAGCGCGCGCGTGGGAACAAGCTTTTCGCGCAGGGCCGCGCCGATCGACTCCCAAGTAGACCGGCCGGTTTCAAGCGCCAGCCGTTCCAGGGTTTCGAGCGAGGTTTTGCCAATGCCGCGGGCGGGCGTGTTGATGATCCGCTGCAGGGCCATGGAGTCGTGCGGGTTGCGCACCAGGCGCAGATAGGCGAGCAGGTCCTTGATCTCGGCGCGCTCATAAAAACTGAAGCCGCCCACCATGGTGTACGCGATGTTGTAACGACGCAGCGCCTCTTCAACCAGGCGCGATTGCGAGTTGGTGCGGTAGAGCACGGCGCAGTGGCCGTCCTCGCCGCTATCGCCCTGCTCGCGCAGAAATTTCTGGATGCGGTCGGCGATGAACAGCGCTTCATTTTCGCCGTCGGGCGCTTCATAGTAGCCGATCAGCGAGCCGCCCTGGCGATCGGTCCACAGCTTCTTGCCCTTGCGGCGCAGGTTGTTGGCCACCACCGTGCCGGCGGCTTCCAGAATCACCTGCGTGGAACGGTAGTTCTGCTCCAGGCGAATGATGTGGGCGTTGGGGAAATCCTTCTCGAACTCCAGAATGTTGCGAATGTCGGCGCCGCGCCAGGAGTAGATGCTCTGGTCCTCGTCGCCCACGGCACACACGTTCTTCTGCTCGCCGGCCAGCAGCTTCATCAGCTCGTACTGCGGGCGGTTGGTGTCCTGGTACTCGTCGACGAGCACATAGCGATAGCGGCGCTGGTAGCGCTCGCGCACCTCGGCTGAGGACTTGAGCAGCCGCGCGGCTTCGAGCAGCAGGTCGTCAAAGTCCATCGCATTGTTCTTGCCCAGCTCGGCCTGGTAGCTCTTAAAAATGTGCGCGATGCGCTCGCTGTTCGGATCCTTTGAAGCGAGGTAGTACTCCTGCGGGTCGACCATGTGGTTCTTGGCCCACGAAATGCGCCCCAGCACGGTGCGCGGCGTGAGCTGCTTGGTGTCCATCCCCATGCGCCGCATGATCTGCTTCACAATTCCCTGCTGGTCATTCTCGTCAAAGATGGCAAAGGAGCGGGTCAGGCCCTGGCCGCCCACTTTGAGCGCCTCGATGTCGCGCCGCAGAATGCGCACGCAGAGGGAGTGAAAGGTGGCGATCAACGGCTTGGCCATGGTGGAATGGCCAATCAGCTTCTCAACCCGCTCGCCCATCTCCGCCGCAGCCTTGTTGGTAAAGGTGACAGCCAGAATGGAGTCCGCCGCTACGCCTTTTTCCTGAATGAGCCAGGCAATGCGGCTGGTAATTACACGCGTTTTACCTGAGCCGGCTCCGGCCAGGATGAGCAGCGGGCCCTCCGTGGCTTCAACCGCGGCGCGCTGTTCGGGGTTCAGTTTGGCAAGGAGCGAATGCAAGACGAAATCCGGCGGGAAAGATCCTGTATTTAGTTTACCGTCTTGGCTGCGACGCTGGGTGAGGCCGCTTCAGCAGCAAAATGGTGGAAAAGCAAGACTTGAAATATACAATTTGTCTAAAATAAATAAATTGTACATTTTATCAATTTTGACTATACTGGAATCATGCCTACCGTCTCCGCAACCCACGCCAAGCAGAACTTTGCAGCCATGCTGGACGCTGCGCAGCGCGAGCCAGTGCGTATTCGGCGGCATGAGCGCGATATCGCCGTGCTGGTTTCCGCACAGGAATATGAGCAGATCCGCAAGTTGCGCGCCGAGGAGTTGATCCGAATCACAGAGGAGATGGGCCAGTATGCGGAGTCGCAGGGAATGAGCGACGAGGTACTGGCTGAGCTGCTGGCTGAAAGGTGATGCGCAGGCGAATCGTAGTTGACACAAATGTGTACGTGAGCCGCGCATTGCGTGCCGTCTCGATTCCCGGTCAGGCTGTAGCGCATGCATGGCGCAAAGATATCCCGCTGCTTTCCGAGGCCACATGGAACGAGTTGCGCGCGGTCCTGGCACGGCCAAAATTCTCCAGATATATCCAGCCCGCGCTGTTGGAAATATTTCTCCGCAATGTTTGGGATATCTCAGAACTGGTTTCCATTCCTTCGCACATCCGCGCCTGCCGCGATCCGCGCGATGACAAATTACTTGAAGTCGCGGTACACGGCCGGGCCGATGCGCTCGTCACCGGCGACGAGGATCTGCTCACGCTGCATCCTTTTCACGGCGTCGCGATCCTCACACCCGGCGACTATCTTGCGCAAGGCTGAGACCGACAACCGCACGCGGCGGTATGATTTCTCCATGTCCAACAAGCTTCGCATCGGCGTGCTCAGCACCGCCAACATCGGTCTCAAGAAGGTGATCCCCGCCATGCAGCGGGGCCGGCTCACTACGGTAACAGCAATCGCCTCGCGCGACCTGGCAAAAGGAAAACAAGCCGCAGAGGCGCTTGGAATTCCCACCGTCTATGGCTCCTATGAAGAGCTGATCGCCGATCCGGAGATCGACGCAATCTACAATCCGCTGCCCAATCAGCTTCATGTCCAGTGGACTGCCAAAGCCGCCGAGGCCGGCAAGCATGTGCTGTGCGAAAAGCCGCTCAGCATGACGGTTGCCGAGGCAAAGACGCTGCTCGACGTGCGCGCTCGCACCGGCGTAAAAATCTCGGAAGCCTTCATGATCCGCAGCTTTTATCAGTGGCTGCGGTTGCGCGAGCTGCTCAACGAGGGCCGCGTGGGCGAGCTGCGCTCGGTGACATCCTTCTTCAGCTACTTCAACGTCAATCCGGCCAACATTCGCAATCGCATGGAAACCGGGGGCGGCGGCGTGTACGACATCGGCTGCTACTGCATTCAGTCGGCGCGCTATGCCTTCAGGGAAGAGCCCACGCGCGTTGTAGCTACCCTAGAGCACGATCCGGAGATGGGAACTGATCGGCTGGCCTCGGCGATTCTCGAATTTCCTGCCGGCCACGCCATCTTTACCTGCAGCACGCAGTTGATTCCCTACCAGCGCGCCCACTTTCTGGGAACGCGCGGGCGCATCGAGATCGAGATCCCATACAACGCGCCCATTGACCGGCCCACCCGCCTGTTTATTGACTCGACGGGCGACTTATCCGGCAGCGGAATCACCACCGAGACCTTTCCGGCGGCCGATCAGTACACCATGCAGGGAGACGCCTTTGCCCAGGCGGTTCGCGAAGACAGCGAGGTGCCGGTGACGCTGGAGGATTCAATCGGCAACATGGCCGTGATTGAAGCTATCTTTACCTCGGCTAAGTCGGGCCGGTGGGAGTCGCCGCAGCAATAACATCGGCTGCAGTGAGTCTCTGAACAAGTTCTTGTTGCACTGAATGTACGGGCTGAAGCCCGTACCCTTCAAGCCATCGACTTATGCAGAGATTCCCTGATATTCCACAATTGCCGCGCCTGAGGCCCCCTACAAAGCCGTATTCTCATCAGCCGGGGAAAGTTTACGCCGGCGGACAACTTACTTCTACGCGGCGGCGGTTTTTTTCAGCGCGGCCCAGCGCTTTTTCTGCGCGTCCGCAATTCGCCGGCGGCCCTCCGCACTGAGCACCCGCTTCTTCGCCATCGTCCTCTTTACCGGTTTATTCGCCTTCTTAGGCGCGGCCGTCTCGCCGCCAAGCAGTGCGCGCGCCTGTCGGAGCTGCGCAAGCTGGCGGTCGATGGAAGAAAGAATCTGAGCTATTCCCATGTGACCCTCATTGAATAGTTGTGACGGCCCGATGAAGAGACGTAGTTAGAAAAATGGATAAGCTGCCGCATAAGAGCGAGCCTGCAGAACGAGTCTGGAAAACGAGCCTGGCAAGCGAGTCAGGGAAGCGGGTCTTGAAGGCGAGCCTGGTAGACAAGCATGAAAGGCAAGTCCGGCCACATCTGCGCATTACGATAAATAGAAAAATCACGCCGCGCAATGGTCTTACCCTGCCATGGGTGGTTACTTGAGTGGTTGTACTTATGATTCTCCTGTGGAAAACCGGCGGCTTACTTATAACTGCTCCTGTACGTCTCGCATCGCCGCGGCATGATCACCGGGCACTTATGGAAACTCCGAACAAGTTCTTGTTGCGCAGCGAGAAGTCCCTCAGGGGCTAAAGCCCCGTCGATTTTGTGGACTTCATGTACGGGCTGAAGTCCGTACCCTTCATGCCGTCGACTTATGCAGAGATTTCTTATGCGACAGCCCACGCTTCATGTAGAGGCTGAACAGGCTGCGGAAAAACCCAGGAGATGCTGGAAAAGTCGATTGGAGATGCAAAGTTCCCGGCAGCGGCTGAAGCCGGAGATGGAGTAAGAAGCCTTTATCGGCACGACTGAAGTCGTGCCCTGACACTTCGTGCGTTCCCCGGAGAGTTCTTCCGCAGTCTGTAAAGCCCGTCGATTTTGTGGGCTTCATGTACGGGCTGAAGCCCGTACCCTTCACCTGAAGCCCGTACTCTTCATGCCGTGGACCTATGCAGAGATTCCTTCTGCGATGCCGGCGCGGCACTCCTCCAGATCACGGCAACACGCATCCACGCGCGCCGGATCGCTATCCCACGCGAACATGAAACGTGCCGCGCCTCCAATAAAGGTGTAGAAACGCCAGCCACGACGGCGCATGCGCTCCAGAGTCTCTTCGGCCGCGGAAACAAAAACCGCATTGGCGTCCACCGGCTGCGTCACCCGGACTCCGGCAATTCCGGCAACCTGCGCGGCAAACCGCCGCGCGCACTCATTGGCGTGCGTTGCATTGCGCAGCCAGGCGCCGCTCTCAAGCATGCTCACCCAAGGGGCGGAAAGGAAGCGCATCTTGGAAGCAAGCTGGCCCGCCTGTTTGCAGCGACGGTCGAAATCCTGGGCCAGCGCGCGGTCAAAGAACAGCACCGCCTCGCCCACGGCCATGCCGTTCTTGGTGCCGCCAAAGCAGAGCACATCCACGCCGCGCCTCCAGGTCATCTCTGCCGGCGCGCAGCCCAGGCTGGCGCATGCGTTGGCGAACCGCGCTCCGTCCATGTGCAGATAAAGTCCGTGCCGCTTGCACATCGCCGATAGCGCGGCAAGCTCATCGAGCGTGTAGACGCGCCCGGTCTCAGTGGGCTGCGTGATGGTGACCGCGCGCGGCTTGGGGTAGTGGATATCCTGGCGCCGCGTGGCCAGCTCGTGAACAGCCTCCGGCGTCAGTCTGCCCGCTACGCCAGCCGCCGCCAGCAGCTTGGATCCGTTCGAGAAAAACTCGGGCGCGCCGCACTCGTCGGTCTCCACGTGCGCCTGGTCGCAGCAGATGACGCTGTGATAGGACTGGCACAACGAAGCCAGCGCCAGCGAGTTGGCCGCGGTGCCATTGAAGACAAAGTAAACCTCGCAATCGGTCTGGAACAGCTTGCGAAACGCGTCGGCGGCGCGGGTTGTCCACGGGTCGTCGCCGTAAGCGGTGGCGTGGCCGTGGTTGGCGGCCTCCGTTGCCTGCAACGCCTCCGGACAAATTCCCGCGTAGTTATCGCTGGCAAACTGCTGTTGCAGATGATTCCCGTCGATGCCGGTCATCGCATGGTCCTTTGCTGAAAGTATTTTGCAGGCTGATCGGCCCCGTCTCTGGTTCGAATTATTGCACTTCGCGCAGCGCGCGGCGGGCGGCGTGATAGCCGCACATGCCGTGGACGCCGCCGCCCGGAGGCGTGGACGCGGAGCATAGATAGAGCCCCTTCGCGCCGGTTGAGTAAGAGCGCAGCGCGGGCCGGAAGAGAACCTGGCGCAGCGAAAGTGCACCGCCGCCGATGTCGCCGCCGACAAGATTTGCATCCATCGATTCGAGCGTCGCCGGCGACGAAACGTGACGCGCCAGCACGCAATCGCGGAAGCCGGGCGCGAATCGCTCAATCTGCGCTTCGATGCGCTGCGTCATATCCACCGGCGAGCCGTTGGGCACATGGCAGTAGGCCCACAGCACATGCCTGCCATGCGGCGCGCGTGCCGGATCAAAGAGTGTGGGCTGCGCCGTCAGCACAAACGGCCGCTCCGCAACGCGGCCCTGGGCCACATCGTATTCGGCGGCGGCGATCTCTTCGAACGTGCCCCCCAGATGCACGGTAATGGCGCGGCGACACTCGCGCGCGTTCCACGGCACGGGCTCTGAGAGCGCATAGTCCAATTTGAACGCGCCCGGTCCCGGCTCGAATTGAGCCAGAGCGCGCCGATAGCGCGGAGACAGGCGGCCTTCAGCAAGCGCCAGCAACTGGCGCGGCGCAACGTCGCACAGTGCAAGCGGACAGGCAAGATCGCCAAGAGCCTGCGCATCCATGCGGCGCGATGTGTGCAACCCGCCGCCGAGCGAGTGGAGATAGCCTGCCAGCGCACCGGGAATGGCGCGCGCACCGCCGCGCGGAATGGGCCAGCCCACCGCATGCGCCGCCGCGCCCAGCAGCAGCGCAGCCGCGGAGCTGAGCGGCTGGTCAAAACTGAGGAACGAGTGCGCCGCCAGTCCGGCAAAGAGCGCGCGAGCCTGCTGGGTGCGGAAGTGATGATCGGCAAGCCTCTGCGCGGGCTGAAATGCGGCCAGGCCAAAGCCGGCCATTCGCAGCGGATGGCGCGGCATGCGCAGGACCGGGCCAAGAGCGTCTTCGGCAAATTGATTCCAGTGATCGGCAAGCGGCTGCATGAGCCTGCGCCAGGCGCGGCCATCGTCGCCAAGGGCATTCGCCGCATCCTTGAGATCGCGCTCGAGCACAACCGCCGTTCCGTCGTCGAGCGGATGCGCGGCCGGCGCATCGCCGTGAACCCACTCCAGTCCGAACTCGCTCAGCGGCAGCATGGAGAAAAACGGCGAGCCGGCAGCCAGCGGGTGCACGGCGGACCCGACGTCGTGGAGAAAGCCGGGGAGCGTGAGCGGCAGTGTGCGGGTGGCGCCGCCCGGCTCGGCTTCGGCCTCATACACATCCACCGCAAGCCCCGCCCGCGCAAGCACGATAGCCGCGGCGAGCCCGTTGGGACCCGATCCGATGACACAGGCGCGGCTTGTCATTACAGCTCCTCCATTAATTCAGTCGTGCGTGACTCAGTCGTGCGGCGGCAAGTTGCCGGGCCACTGCACCGCGGCAAAGTCGCCGTGGGCGGTAAGCGTAAGCTCGGGCGCGTAAAGGCCGAGCAGTTCACGCCGCCACCAGTTGCCGGTGCTGCGCTTCTCCTCCATGGTAGTAAACCAGTACTGCCACAGCACAGCGCGCACAAACCGCGGCGGCGAATCGGGAAAAGGATTGCTCTTGAAAAGCGAAAGCACCGTGGGACTGTTCACCAGAAGCTTCTCTTCAGTGAGTGGAACCAGTTCGTTCTGCTGCCAGTCGCCGAGTGAGGCAAACCACAGGTTCCAGTCAAAGCGTGGCTGGTACGGCGCATAGATGCGCGGAGCTTCGTTAAGCGCCTGTGGCTTGTTGCGGAACGGATACGCAACCCAGTTGTTGCCGTCGTTCGAGCCCTGGAATTCGATCTCGTAGCGTCCGCGCGTCATCACCGCGAAAAGCCCATACTGATTGGCAATGCGGAAGGGGTCGAGCGCCGTAATCGGCGCGGTGGGCAGCGGAACCTGCCTGAGCGGAATGCCGATCATCTCCGCTGTGGTGTCGTAAACAATCCAGCAAAGCATGAGCGAGGCGGTAACCAGCCTGGCCACGCGCAGGCGGTCATTGAGACGCGTGCGACCCGTCTGGCTGGCGCGGGCCTCAAGGCGGCGATCGAGCTCCGCGGCCGCTGCGCTTTTGTCCTCGGTGGCAAGAATCGAGAGCGGCCGCTCTTCGACAAAATCCGGCTCCGTTTCGCGCTCCTGCTCATGCGGACGAAAGCGCGCGGGGATGAGCCACTGCAACGATTTGTCATCGAGCAACAAAAAGCCGAGAGATAGAACGAGGTAATTGATGAATGCATAGTTGGCGGTGAGAATTACGCCAATCTCCCACGGCGTAACGATGAAGAAGCAAATGAGCCGCACGCGCCGCGGCAGAAACATCATGAACACCAGTCCCAGTTCGAGCGCCAGCGTGGCGGCAACCGTGGCCGCGTGAAACCAGTGCGGCAAGTGCTGCACGTACCATCCAACCCACGTGGGCAGCGGGCCGTTCTGATAGTAGTTGTCCATCGCGGTAAAGTTGCGCCACTCGACATCGCCGCTGAGCAGCTTCACCATGCCCGACTCGAAGTAGATGCGGAACCACTCCCACTTGAGCAGAAATTCGCTGGCGCGCGAAGGCGGATGGTCCGCTCCCCACCCCGGCAACAGGCCGCTGGGCGCAAAGAACAGCGCCAGAAAGCCCGCTTCGAGCAGCATGCCGTCCGACTGGTAGCTCGAAAATACGCTGGTGGCCGCGATGAAGGAGAGATAGCAGACAAAACAGACGAAGAAGCTGAGCCGCGGCCAGAGATTGAGGAAGGCGACGACCGATGCGGCCAGTCCAATCCACATCACGGCCATCAGCGCGGCGTTTGTCGATGAAGACCAGAAGAGCGAAGGCGCGTACCAGAATCGACGCGGGCCGAGCGCAGTGGCCACGGCGGCCAGATAATGCTGCGCGGGCAGAATACCTTCCGGACCAATGAGCCCTTTGATCTGAAACAGCAGCGAATAAAAGGCCGAAAAATAAATCGCCGCGAGCGCGCGCAAAAATATCCACCGCGGAACGAGTCGTCCCAGCGGACCATGGCGCGCGTCGAACAGCCAGCGGAAAACGCTTGTGGGGTTGCGCCCCATCATGTCTCGAACAGGATAGCTTTTCCCGATGCTCTTGTCTTGCGGCCGCGATGCACGTAGGGCACATTGCATGAACGAGGGAAGAACTGTGCCATGGGTTCGCACCGCCCCTCCGGGGCGGCTTTGTGCTGCGATTTCGCCTTCCCAGGACTGCGCTTCGCTTGGCCTGGGCTATTGTCGGCCCGTCCCTCCGGGACGAAATCGACTGTGCCACTTACCGCGGCACTTACCATGGCAGTCACCGTGGCAGTCCTCGATACGTGCAAACGGAACCTGGCTCGCTAACAAAAAGTGTTCATGAGATTGCCCTGCGCCGCAGGCCACAGCGTCGTCAAGATCGACTATGCTTGGATCAGCGCTCCTGCTCCAGGAAAATCGCGGTGCTTCATTGCGCCGGGAGCCATGCCTGCCTTCTCATCGGGGTTACTCATGCGTCGAATTTCTCTTTTCCTGTTGCTGATTCTTGCATCGGCCACCACTGCTTTCGCCAAACCTGCCGCGCTCTTTTACATGACGGACAGTCCGGACTCCATCCGGTCATTCTTTGCCCACTCCGCCAAGATCGATCTGCTGGTGCCCACCTGGTACAACGTGGATGAGAACGGCCTGGTGAGCGGCGAGCCCGACCCGGCTGTGCTGGAGTCAGCTCATCGCCAGGGGCTGCCGGTCATGCCGATTGTGGCGCTGTTCGGCAAAAAAGAGCTGCATCTGCTGGCCGCAAGCGTGGAGGCGCAGGACCGGTTGAACGACGCCATGCTGCGCGAGGCCAAACTGCACGGCTACGTCGGCTTCCAGTTCGATTTCGAAAATGTCGATTATCTTGACCGGGACGGGTTGTCCGCCGTGGTGGCGCGCTCGGCCGACGCGCTGCACAAAGCCGGCCTGCAACTGAGCATCGCCACGGTGCCCAATGCTCCCGGCTATCCCGGCAAAGGCGGATTTGCAAAGTGGATCTACACCGACTGGCGCGGCGCGTACGATCTGGCCGCGCTGTCCAAATCAGTCGACCTCATCTGCCTGATGACCTATGACCAGCACACCCGATGGACTGTGCCGGGCCCGGTGGACGGCTGGCAATGGACGCTCGAAAATCTGAAATACGCGCTGCAGTATGTGCCGAAGGAAAAGCTCTCGCTTGGCATTCCGCTCTACGGCTATCACTGGTACACCGGCGAGCCCACGACCGACAAAGCCACCGGCGTCCAGCATCCGAATCCTTCGGCCGACTACATCAGCGCGCCCGACGCACTGCAGCTCGCCAACGCGTTTAACGGCAAATTGCAATGGGATGCCGATGACCACACCGCGTTTTTTTATTTCTATCGCGACCAGATGCGCGAGTGGATCTTCTACACCGATCTGCACACCTTCCGCGACCGCTATCAACTGGCCCAGGACCGCGGACTGCAGGGCTTTTGCTCGTGGGTGCTCGGCACAGAAGATCCGCAGATCTGGAACATGCTGCCCGATCGCGCCGCAAAATAAACGCGGCCCGCGTTCAAACCGCCAGCACGCGCACACCGGCCGCTGCAAAGGCGCTCGCCGCTTCCTCTGAGATGCCGTCGTCGGTAATGAGCAGGTCAATCTCGCGCGACGGACTGATGACGGCCGGGCTCACCATGCCGATCTTGCTCGAGTCCGCCACCACCACCACCTCGCGCGCCTGACGCACCATCACGCGAGAAACGGCGGCTTCTTCCGGCTCGATGATTGTCGCGCCGTGCTCGGCGTCCATGCCGGTCACGCTCAGAAAAAGCCGGTCGAGCACGAACATGTTCAGCGTCTCGATGGCCGCTGGCCCAACCAGTGAAAAGGCGCCGGCCCAGCGCATGGCGCCGCCGGTCAGCGTGGTGTCAAGCGCGGTCACCGAGCTCAGCTCCATGCCGATGTTGACCGCGTTGGTAATGATGTGAATGCCGCGCCGATGCTGCAGTTGCCGCGCAATCAGCGTGGTGGTGGTTCCCGCAGCCAAGCCGATAGTCTCGTGTTCTTTGACCAGCGCCGCAGCCGCATGGGCAATGCGCTGCTTCTCGCTGGCAAAGCGGTCTTCGCGCACCTGGAACGACGCATCGAAGCGAAACGGCTCGTAGACGGCCTTGCCGGTGAGCATGGCTCCGCCGTGGGTGCGATAGACCAGGCCCTGGGCTTCAAGCCGTGACAGATCGCGGCGAATGCTGGCCGGCGAGGCAGTAAGCTCAGCGGTCAGATCTTCGACGGAAGTTTTGCCGTGGCGCAGCAGCAGCCGCAGAATTTCCTTGGCGCGTTTGTCTGTTTTCGAGGACATTGGCTTCGCTCATTGTACGAGAGTCCTGCCGTCGGACGCAGCCGCATTCAGATTTCTGCACAGCCTGCGCACGTCTTCTTCGCGGACCATGTAGCGGGCCAGCCCATCGGCGTGGGTGCCAAAGCTCACTGCGTGATTCCAGTAGGTCACCGGGCTTGCGACGCGCGCCCGCAGCGCCGCGTGAACCTCGCGCAGGCCGGTGGCCTGCACAAACTCCCGCACATTGCTGTGGCGGATGCCGCCCGCGCCCACCAGCGTGATACGGCTGCGCGCAGCCTGCACCAGCCGCGCGATGCGATCGGCGCCGTGCATACCGTCGGGCTCGCCGCCGGAGGTGAGAATGCGATCGGCGCCGCTGGCAATAATGTCTTCGAGAGCGTTGCTCAAATCCGCGGCAACATCGAAGGCGCGATGAAAAGTGACCTTCATGGGACGCGCCGCGGCCACCAGCTCAGCGGTGCGTTTCAGATCCACGCTGCCGTCTGGGTTGAGCACGCCGAGCACTACGCCGTTTGCGCCGAGCGTACGCGCTTCCATCACATCCTGGTGCATCACGTCGAACTCGTCGTCGCTATAGCAGAAGTCGCCGCCGCGCGGGCGGATCATGGCAAACATGTCAATGCGGAGCGCGGCGCGCACCTGCCGCAGCAGCCCGGCACTGGGCGTAATGCCGCCCTCGCGCAGCGCCGAGCACAGTTCCACGCGCTCAGCCCCGCCTGCCTGCGAGGCAATCGCCGACTCCACTGAATCGACACAGATTTCAAGAAGCATGACTGCGGATTCCAATCTTTGAGCCGATTCCAATGTCTCTGCCAATTCCAATCCTTGTTGGAGCGGCCCTGGTTGGATCAGCCTTTCAGTTTACGCGGCGTCTCCCGCTCCGCGCGGCGTGCTCTTTTTCGTGAGAGAAAAGCGGTTTGCCGTTTCGCCTGGCAGAAACCGGAAAGACGAGGTTCCTGACCGCGTAAATTTGTGCTTTCCCACCCTTGCCGCGATGAAGCTGCGTCAAGGATGGGGCACCCCACTTTCCCAGGTCTCAAACCACCCCGGCGACAGGTCTTCGTCGCTGGGGTGGTTTGAGACCTGGGGCATCCAAGTTGGTACAAGTTCAAGCGGTCAGGGACGAGTTGATAGCCATATTTCCCGTTGCCGGCAAAAATGCGAGGGCGCAAGAAAATTTCATGCTGTCGCGCCGCCGCGATTGCTCGCGGCGGCCTTCGAGTTAGAAGTTGTAATGCGCTGAGAACTGCAGGTGGCGTTCGGTGGAGCGTGGGCCCTGGCGCGAAACATTCCCGAAGCTGCTGCTGCCAATGCCGGTGTCCGGGTTGCCGTAGCTCACGATATTGAACGCATTGAAGGCGTCAAAGCGGAAGCCGATGGTCTGCTCGCGGAAGGTGTGGAAGTCCTTGAATGCCGAGATGTCCGCATTGAAGTAGCCTGGCGCGCGCACGGCGCCATTGCTCTCTGAGCCAAAGGTGTTGTTAGCGGGCACGCCGAAGGCGCAGGTACCGTTGTCCACCCCCGCCGTGAGGCAGGGAACTGCCGACGGATCGGTGCCGAACCAGTTTTCGTTGCTGCGGCCCACGACTTTCAATTTGCGATACTGGTTCACACGATTGGTTCCGTATGAGTTGGAGTTACTTGACCCGCCGGAAATGACCTCCGGGAAGCCCGAGTAACTCACGACGGCTGTCGAGAGCTTCCAGCCGCCCACGATCTCGTCCATCAAGAGGCTTGTGTTGGAGAGGAACTGCTGGCCGCGGCCTACCGGCACAGCATAGACAGCGATGGCCGAGACGTTGTGATGAATGTCATAGCCGGCTGGACCGTAATCGGCGTGGCTGTTGTAGTAGTTCTGAAAAGCGCCGCTGAAGCCGCTTACGTTGAGCCCGTAGTTTCCCAGGCTGTTGGTCATGGCCTTACCCCAGGTGTAGTTCACCGTGTACTCGAGGCCATGGCTCAGGCGCTGGCGCAGCACCGCCTGCAGCGCGTTGTAGTTCATCATGGCGCGCGACTCGGTAATCAGCAGGCCGCCGTTGCCGTTGACGCCAAGAGCGGAATCCACGCCGTTCACGCCAATGTAAGGGCTGTTATAGAACGGGGCCGAGGTCTGATCGTTGTTCACGGTCAACTGGTTGACGTTGCCATAGTCTTCAATGTGCTGGCCCTGCTCGCCGACGTACCCCACTTGCAGCGAGGCCGTGTTGGTGAGCGCATATTCCGCCGTGAAGTTCCACTCCTGCACATAAGCGGGCTGAATGTTCTGCGGATACGCTGTGTACCCGTTATTGGAGCTGCTGTACTGAACGGCGGTGTCTGAACCGGTAAAGCCTTCCTCGGCGGTGTTGGGTGTGGGCACCGAGGACGGGGTCGGCTTGCTTACCGTGAAGCCGGCCGCCTGCAGGAAGGGCGCAATCGCGGTCAGGCGCTGGTTGAACGAGTTGCCTTCAAAGAAGCTGACCGCTCCGTAGCCGCCGCGCAGAACAAAGCGATCGGTTATTTGATAGTCGAAGCCGAGGTGCGGCATCCATTGCCGGAAATCCGGCTGGTAGCAGGCAAGGTTGCTGCAGATCCCCGCCTCGGGGAGAGCCCCCGCGGGAAGGTGGCCGGCGTACTCGATCTGCCCGGTGGTCAGGTTGATGTTTCCGGTCCTGTTGTGCTCCTCAACCCAGGGCTCGTCGTACTCGTAACGCACGCCGAGGAGGAGCGTTAGATTGGGGAGCACCTTGAAGTTGTCCTGCGCAAAGCCGGCCACGCGATATTGACGCTGCCCGACGTTGACGCTGGATAGAGTAACGCCTCCGGACGATACGCGGTCGAGCACAAAATCTGCCGGGCCGTAGCCGCTGGAGCCGTTGCCATTCGAGGTGAAGTTGCCGGAGTAGTTCAGCGAGCCAAGGTAGCCATCGTTGTTCCCGGTGGGGTAGTTGTTCTGATAACGGTGCGCTTCAACGCCCATGCTCAGAAAGTGCCGGCCGCGCTGCCAGGTCACGTTATCCGTGTAGGTGTACGTGTTGTCGATGACGCCGCCGTTGTACGCGGACGTGCCTACATCGCTGAGGCCGCCGCCGATGCCCTGGTTGGTAAAGCCGTTATATCTCTGGTCGGGAAACGTAATGCCCACCTTGGCGTTGCCATTGACTCCGAAGATGCCGGTGGAATCGACGGGAAAGCCCTGGTTCCAGTCCGTGCGCGTAAAGCCCGCGCGCAAGGAGTTGACCAGCGAAGGCGAGAAGATATGCGTCCAGGTGGTGCCCACAATCCAGGTGGGGTAGAGATTGACGCCTGGGAAGGTAACGGCCAGCACCGGAACCGAACCATCATAGGCGTGCGAGATGGAGTAGAAGCCGGTGAGCTTGTCGCTGGCTCGCATGTCGTACTCGATCTTGACGTCGCCCTGGTTGTTGCCTTTGTAACTCGAGTTGGGTGCTTCGTAGTTGCTGTTCGCAATTCCATCGGTCGGCGTCAGACACTTACCGCCTGCCGGCGTTACCGGGTTGGCTGCGCCGCAGTCGGGATAGAGCTTGGGGTTGGCGAACAGATATTTTGCCACCGGGTTCACGATCGGGACGTTCATGTTGCCGGCGTAAGGCGCAAAGTTGTTTTCCGGATCGTAGAGCTGAATCGGGTTCGGGCCGGTGAGCAGAGCCGAAAAATCGCCGTTCTGCATGGCATCTGGAATGACGCTGGCCGTGCTCAGTCCACCCTTGTGCCAGCGCGAGCCGAGGTAATCGCCAAAGAAGAAAAGCTTGTTGCGCAGAATGGGTCCGCCGATGGCCCCGCCGAACTGCGCAAACGAAAACGGATTGATAGCTGTTCCAGACTGCCCGTTCAGGTAGGAGTTGGCGTTGAAGCGGTAGTCCTGCACGTAGCCGAAGGCCTCGCCATGGAACTGGTTGGTGCCGCTCTTGAGAACGCTCACCACCGCCGCGCCATTCACATTGCCGAAATCGGTGGGCGAGTTGGCCGTGATTACCTTGATCTCTTCCAGTGAGGCGGGCGACGGGGTATACGAGATCAGGTTGTTATAGGTCTCGTTCATGTCGATGCCGTCCAGCGTGTAGTTGTTGGCCTGGGCGCGGTTGCCGTTGAAGTTGGGCGTGTCGGTGTAATAGGTGCTGCGCTCGAAGTTGGTTGTGCCCGAGGTTCCGGCCGTATCCACGGAGCCCGGCATATAGAGCGTGAGCGCGGAAAAGTCTTGCCCGTTCAGCGGGAAGTTCGAAATTGTGTTGGCGGTAAACGTGGAGCTGATGGTCGGATTGTCGGTATCCAGAATGGGCGCCGCCGCCGAGACGTTTACGCTGGTGGCCGCGCTGCCCACTGCCAGGTGCACGTTGAAGTTGGCCGTCTGCAGCACCTCGAGCGAGAAGGGCGGCAGGCTGGCCTTGTTGAATCCGGCAGCCTCGACCGTGACCGCATAACGCCCGATGGGCAAAAACTCAATGCGAAACAGGCCCGCGGTGTTGCTGGTGGCGGAGGCATTTACGCCGGTGGCGAGATTGTGGGCCGTCGCGGTGGCGCCGGCAATCACGGCTCCGGTCGAGTCGGTCACCAGTCCGGTAATGGTGCCGGTTACGGCCTGGCCGTGAGCCAGAGAGACACATGCCGCCAGGGCCAGCGCGCATCCGAGGTAGAGCCGGAGGTAGAGCCGGAAGAATTTTGTTTTCATGAGGGTCCTCACTTGAAAGGGTTGCCGTGAATCGATGGGTCTCAGGGAACGGGTTACAACGTGAAGCGCCATTCCGGGGCCAATTCTGGTGTTCGAAAGAGGAGACTTTCAGTATCGAGAATTAAAGGTAGATCAAAATTGATCATATTGTCAATTAAAATGACTGTTTCGATCATAATGCGCACAATTGTCAATCGGGATCTTGAGTCTGCGACGCACAGAAAGGGCCCCCTTTGCAGGGAGCCTTTGTCTGGCAAATTTAGCTGGATGTCTTGAGGTCGCGTGGAAGGCCGATCCGCCGGGAGTTACTTGTTCGCCGCCATATCCTTGTTCGGACTCCAGTTAATCACGTGATAAACGGCCTGCGTGGCGCCGACGTTGCGAAAGCCGTGCAGGCTGTTTGAGGCGTTGAAGACCACCGAACCGGGCTCGACATGAACCCACTTCCCATTGGACAGCGTCTCGCAACTGCCTTCCCGCAGAATGATCAGCTCCTCATTCACATGGCGGTGCGGCGGATGCGACATCTTGCCGGCATCGAGTTTGCTCACGTGCATCTCGAGCTGGTCGAGCGTGGCGGTGGGCTGTTTGCACAGGTGAGCCTGCGCGCCCACGGCGTTGGGTTCGAACTTCATCGCGTCCCAGTGAAAGACGGTGGGGCCGAGAATCGGCTGCTGGTCGCCGGTCGCGCCGGGGGTTGAGCCTGCGGTTGTTTCGGCGGCCGCTTCGGCGGCCGACGCGGGCAGGCACTCGGTAAGCGCGGCGGAAAGAGCGGCGAGTCCGAGCAGGGCATCGCGCCTGGTCATGGTCATTGCTTCATCTCCTCAGGAAAATCGGTAAGGCGTCCGCTGCGGACGCGACAACATAACTATTGATCCGGCAATAAAACAGTGACATCGTATTCCCACCCATTTCCGGAAAAAACGCGGAAATGGATGGGGCACCCTGGCAGTGTCGTGCAACAGGCGGGTGAAGCAGGCGCGATGGCCTATCTCTATCTCTCCGCCAAACTCTCCACAGGAAAACCCTACGCCTGCAGCGTGACCTTGGTTGCGTGCAACTGCGCATTGATCGACAGCTCCGCGGCCAGCAGGCACTGCGCCTGGTCCTGCGCCACGTGGGTGCGGTTCACGATGTCGGCTACGAACTGCCGCCCAAAGGGCAGCGGCATCTGGTTGCAGTCGATATAGCGGGCATTCTTCTTGTCCACAATGAAGAGGTTGTTGCCCTGGTGGCTCACGGCCACGTTGGTGTACTTGCGAACTTCGATGTAGCCATCGGTGGCCAGGATGAACAGCCGGCCATCGCCCCAGGTGCCCAGCCCGTCGGGGGTGAACCAGTCAAGCCGCACGTAGCCCAGGCCGCGGTTGCCGCGCAGCACCATATCGCCAAAGTCCTGAAAATCGGGGTGCTGTGGATGGCGAATGTTGGCGATCTGCGACTCGACCACCTCGGCCGTCGTCGATCCCGTGTAGAACAGGAACTGGTCCACCTGGTGCGAGCCGATGTCACACAGGATGCCGCCGAACTGATTCGCGTGCCAGAACCACTCCGGCCGGCCCTCGCCGCCGCCGGCGTTGCCGGGATGCTGGAAGATCTGGTGCGGCGCGATGTTGATGGTCTGGATCACCTTGCCGATGGCGCCCTGCTTGATCAACTCGCCGGCATAGACCGCGGCCTTGACCTCCAGCAGTTCGCTGTACATGATGGCGTAGATGCGGCCGGTTGCAGCGATCGTCTGGCGCACCTCCGCCAGTTGCTCGAGCGTGGTAATGCCCGGCTTGTCAGAGAGAAAGTCTTTGCCCGCCTTCATGGCTCGAATGCCGATGGGCGCGCGCTCGTTGGCGATCTGCGAGCTGAGCACAAGCTGTATCGAGGGGTCGCCGATAATCTCTTCCTGCGTCTTCGCGATCTTGACATCGGGAAAGCGCTTGCGGAAGGCAGCCAGCTTGTCGGGTTCGCCAATCCACACGGCCACCATCTCGCCGCCGCCGCGCTGGACCGCGCCGATCATGCCGTAGATATGGTCATGGCTTACGCCGCACACGCCAAACTTGATGTGGTACTGCGGCGGCGCGTCGGCCTGCGCATCGGCCACTGCCGCGTGTTCGACAATGCGCCCCTCGGCGCCGGCCAGCGCCATCGCGCTCTCTGGCAGCCCGGCCAGGATGGCGGCGGGTCCAAACAGGCCGGCCTGCTTCAAAAACTCGCGCCGTGGATTGAAATTGCGGGTCATCATTCCTCCGTTTTCGGCCATTCGTCTACGCCTTCGTCCTGCACCCTGGCGGGCGCATGCGCGCTGCCGGAAAGCATTTTCCAGATTCTCCGGAAGGCGTTGAAAGCCTATTTTGTAGTCGACGCGAATTTAATATCCGCAACGGCACGGTGTCAAGAACTGGGGCACACAGCGCCGAGGCCGTGCGCCTGGAGAACCGCGCTTTGCATGTCTGGCTGTGCTATCATTCGAGACGCGAACAAATTCTTGAAGCGGCTACGACCCAGCAACTCAGGCCCTCTCCGGCATGCGCCGAAAAAGCCTGGCGGCGCGCCGCTTTGCACAGAGAGATTCGAAATGAGTCAGACGCTATTTGATCTGAGCGGCAGGGTTGCGGTGGTGGCCGGTGGAACCACCGGTCTGGGCTATGCCATTGCCCTTGGGCTGGCCGAGGCCGGCGCCCACGTGGTGCCCAGCTCGCGCCGCATCGAGCAGGTAAACAAGGCCGCATCCGAAGTGGAAGCGCGCGGCCGCCGCTCGCTGCGCATTGCCAGCGACGTGCTCGATCGCGCATCCATCCAGTCGCTCCATGACGCCGTGCTCGCTGACTTCGGCAAAGTCGACATCCTGGTAAACGCGGCCGGCATTACGCACAGTACGCCCACGCTGCTGGCCAGCGAATCCGACTGGTCGCGGGTGATGGAAACCAACCTGACCGGCACCCTGCGCGCCTGCCAGATCTTTGCATCGACGATGGTGGAGGCCGGCTATGGGCGCATTGTGAATCTCGCTTCGCTCAGCACCTTTGTGGGCTTTCGCGGCGTGGCAGCCTACTGCGCCAGCAAGGCCGGCGTGGCCGCGCTCACCAAGGTGCTGGCCATCGAGCTGGCGCAGAGCGGCGTGAATGTGAACGCCATTGCCCCCGGCATTTTTCCCACGCCGCTCAACAGCAGCCTGGTAAAGGGCACGGCGCGCGGCGAAGAGCTGTTGATGCGCACTCCCATGCACCGGTTTGGGGAAGCCCGCGAGCTGGCCGGCACGGCGGTGTTTCTCGCCTCAGAGGCCGCGTCGTTCGTCACCGGAGAAGTGATCGCGGTGGACGGAGGCTTTCTGGCCAGCGGCGTGAACCAGTAACCGCCCGCTCGCTTACAATTTCTGCGCCGGAATGTTCAGGAGTATCGCGCTTTGAAGATTACCAATGCCTATGTCAACATCACCTCGCCGGGACGCAACTTTGTCACGCTCAAAGTGGAGACCGACGCGGGCATATACGGCCTGGGCGACGGCACGCTCAACGGCCGCGAGCTGGCCGTGGCCAGCTATCTCACCGACCACCTGATCCCCTGCCTCATTGGCCGCGATCCGTTTCAGAGCGAAGACATCTGGCAGTACTTTTATCGCGGAGCCTACTGGCGGCGCGGGCCAGTCACCATGGCGGCCATCGGCGCCATCGACGTGGCGCTGTGGGACATCAAGGGCAAGGCCCTGAACACGCCGGTCTATAACCTGCTGGGCGGCAGCAGCCGCAACGGCGTAATGGTCTACGCACATGCCAATGGCAAAGACATCGATCACGCGCTGGAAGACGTGGCGCATCACAAGGATCTCGGTTACAAAGCCATCCGCGTGCAGAGCGGATTTTCCGGCCTCGCTTCCACCTATGGCGTGCCTAAAGGACCGGGCCGCTACGAGCCGGCCGAGCGCGGACTGCCCTCCGAATATGACTGGGCCACGGAGCCCTATCTGCGCCATGTGCCTCAGCTTTTTGCGCGCGTCCGCGAGCAGTTTGGCGAAGAGCTGCACCTGCTCCACGACTGCCATCACCGCCTTACGCCGATTGAAGCTGCGCGCCTGGGCAAGGAACTCGAGCCGTTTCATCTGTTCTGGCTCGAAGACCCCACGCCCGCCGAGCTGCAGGATGGGTTCCGTATCATTCGCGAGCACACTACCACGCCCATTGCCGTGGGCGAGGTCTTCAACTCCATCTGGGATGCACACGATCTTATCCGCAACCAGTGGATCGACTACCTGCGCATGACCATCACCCATGGAGGCGGCATTACCGCCATCAAAAAAGCCGCGGACTTTGCCGCGATGTATCACGTGCGCACCGGCTTTCACGGGCCCACCGATCTGTCGCCGGTGTGCATGGCCGCGGCGCTGCACCTCGACACCGCGATTCACAACTTCGGCATCCAGGAGCACATGGCGCACTCGGACGAGACCGACGCGGTCTTTCCGCATCAATATTTCTTCAAGGACGGCTACATGTTTCCCGGCGACGGCCCCGGGCTGGGCATCGATCTCGACGAAAAACTGGCCGCGCACTCTCCTTACCAGCGCGCCTACCTGCCCGTAAACCGCAAGCTCGACGGCACCCTGACGGACTGGTGACAACGCAGCAGCCAGTTGAATGGAGCAGTTGAATAGAACCTGCTTAACGGAACCGGCTTTACGCGGTTTGCTGCATATCCAGCTTCACTTTTTTTGCCTCGGCGCAGGACTCGTAAATTCCGCGAACGAGCTGCAGTGCGCGATAGCCATCGGCGCCCGAGACGGCAGGGGCGCGGCCGGTTTTGCAGGCCACGCCAAAGTCGGCCAGTTGCCGCTCGAAGGGCGTCAGCGAAATCGCCATCGGGTCGGACGCGCCCGACTTGGTTTGTTGCGCCAGCGGCGCCGGCTCGCCGGAGTCGTCCTGCACATCCCACGTGGTCAACTGGTCGCCGGTCACAATCGCCGAGCCCTTGGTGCCGTGAATCTCCACGCGCTCGGGATATCCGGGCCACAACGCGGTTCCCGCCTGGATCACGCCGGTGGCTCCCGAGGCGTAGCGCATGACCGCGCACAGCAGATCCTCCGACTCGATCTTGTGCAGCGCGCCCAGATGCCAGTAGCCGAACACCTCATCGACCGCGCCCATCAGGTGCAGCAGCACATCCACCTGGTGAATGGCCTGGCCAATCAGCGCGCCGCCGCCCTCGCCGGCCCAGCTTCCCTTGACCGGCCGCGCATAATATTGCGCCGAGCGGTGCCACTTGACATAAGCGTCGGCCTGCAGAATTTTTCCCAGCCTGCCGGTCGCGATGGCGCGCTTCAAAAACAGCACCGAGTCGTCAAAGCGGTGCTGGCTCACCACGCCCAGTTGAATGCCGGCATCGCGCGCCGCAGCGATCATGCGCGCGGCCACGTCGAGGTTGACTGCCATGGGCTTCTGCACCAGCACGTGCTTCTTATACTGCGCGCCCAGTTCGACCGCGGCCAGCCGGTAGCCGGGAAAGGTACACACGTCCAGAAAGTCCACATCCGCGCGTTGCGCCAGCTCTTCGGCAGTGGCCACATACTCCGCGCCATACGTCTCGGCAAACGCGCGCCCGCGCTGCGGAGTGCGATCGGTACACGCGGTTAATCTGTAGCCGATGTTCTTGTAAGCCTGCGCGTGCTTGCCCGCAATGGCGCCGGTGCCGATGATTCCAACTCGCATGAACGGTCTCGCCTCCTCGATTGGTATCGATCTCAGAACCTGTCCAGGAACTCTGAGGAGATGTCGAACGTGGACAAAAAATCGTCCCTCAGGGGCTAAAGCCCAACCTATTTTCAGCTCTTTACGGCACGGCTGAAGCCGTGCCCTTTCAAAACGGTTCTGAGAAGGATGGTTCCTGGACAGGTT
>DATAVZ010000026.1:0-84512 GCA_036267475.1 Occallatibacter sp. | reverse complement strand
CCATCCTTCTCAGAACCGTTTTGAAAGGGCACGGCTTCAGCCGTGCCGTAAAGAGCTGAAAATAGGTTGGGCTTTAGCCCCTGAGGGACGATTTTTTGTCCACGTTCGACATCTCCTCAGAGTTCCTGGACAGGTTCTTAGGCTGGCCCAGAAGGCTTGCGGGCGTTGCAGGTGTTGCGGGCGATGTGAGCCTTGCGGGTCCAACGGTGGCCGGAGCGGCCTATCTGGTTTGCGCCGCGCCGAGCAGGTTGCAGGCGGCGCGCAGCAGCGAGGCCGGCTCCGCGCTGGCTATGGCATCGAAGTGGGCGCCGGCCTCGGCGCTTCCGACGGCCACAATCGACTCAAGCAGCAGAATCTTGCAGGACGGCTGGCGGCGATTGACCATGCCGGCGATCTCGCAGGCCAGCTCGCGCTTGATGGTATGGCACAGAACAACCAGGTCGAATCTTAAATTCTCCATCGACATGAGAATCTGCTCGCAGTGATCGGGGTCCGCCGCGCGCGGAATCTCGGCGCTATTTTCGGGATCCTCCGACTGCAAAATCCGCCAGCACGCGGTGCAATGCACCTCGGCGCCGATGCTGCGCAGCAGCAGCACCCGTGTGTCGAGCAGATCCGCGTCTTCCCCAACGCAGAGAATAACCGGCTCCAGCCCCGTCTCCGGGGATAAAATAGGCATCTCGTCAATCCCCTGAAAGCGTCTCGCAGCTTGTTTGGGTTCAGCATACACCGGAATCGACGGACGCAACCGGCTCGGAACATAACATTTGAAATTAAAAGATGGCCTGCAAAAAAAACCGACGGGTTGTTGATGTCCCGGCAACCCTTTTTGACGTGCTGGCATCTTTTCCGTTACGTCCGCATCCCAATGTCAGATACCGGACACAGCCGTCGACTCGGGGCGGCGAGCTTTCAACTGTGTTTCCGGTGAAGAGATGAGCTGGCCTGCGGAGGAGTCTTCCCTCCAGGCACCTGATGCCAATCGATGGCGTCCTCTCCAGTCAATCGGGGAGTTGCGGATGGCAGAGTCAGTTGGAATTTCCGGGACCTGGCAAGAGGGAAACTGGCAAGAGATTGAGCAGATGCTGCGGCGGAGCCAGTCGCTGGCGGTTGCGGGCCAGTTTGCAGCGTCCATCATGCATGAGATCAATGGTCCGCTGGAAGCGGCCCTGAATCTGAACTTCCTGATCCAGCAAAGCGCCGATAATCCGGCAGCAGTGCGCCGGTACGGGCAGATGTTGGACGAGCAGTTCCACAATTTGATCCGGCTTTCGCGCCAGACGCTCAGCTTTTACCGGGCGCCTGAATCGCGGGAGGCGGTGGAAGTGGCGGCGCTGGCCGAAGCCGCCCTGCGCATCCACGGCCACAAGATCTCCGGCAAGAAGATCCAGTTGCTGAAAGCCCTGCCGCCGGACGTAACGGTGGAGGCGCACGCCGGCGACATGCTGCAGGTGCTTTCAAACCTGATTGCGAACGCGGTGGAGGCGCTGCCCGAAAAAGGGACTCTGCGGCTGAGGGCGCGGCGCTCCGGAGGCGAAGTCCACATTACGGTAGCCGATAACGGGCCGGGCATTCCCAAGGAGATTGCAGCCAAGATTTTCGAGCCGTTTTTCAGCACCAGAAAGAACCGTGGCACGGGCCTGGGACTGGCCATTTCAAAACAGATCGTGGAGAAACACGCGGGGCGCATCCGGAACCGGAGCAGCATCCGCATCGGCCGCAGCGGCACGGCGTTCCGCATTTCGCTGCCGATGCCGCTATCGCGCGAGTCGGACGCGGACGCGGCCTGAACCGCCTCTATGTCTTCTACCCGACATTCGACACACCGCCTACCCGCGTATAGTCAGCGGGAACCGAACTAAATTCCGCAGCTCCATCTACGCAATTTTTCTCGCCGATTCCGGCGACGCTGCCTTGCGACCTGCTGCGAAGGATGGTCCCTTGGCGAATCTTCTGACATCGAATCGTGTGCTCGATTCCCTTCCCGCAGCCGAACGCGGCGCCCTGCTGTCGCGCATGCAGCCGGTTGGGCTGCAGGTGGGAATGAAGCTGTTGAAACCCGGCGAGCAGCCTCAATATGCGCACTTTATGACCTCGGGAGTCACCTCGGTGGTGACGTTCATGGCCGACGGCGCAAGCGCGGAGGTAGGCCTGGTGGGCCGCGAAGGCATTGTGGAGAGCCTCAACCTGCTGGGCGCAGCCCACTCGCCCACCACTGCCTTTATCCAGGTGGAAGGAACCGCGCTGCGGATGCGGTTTGCCGAGCTGCAGCAGGAATTGACGACGTCGGAAGTGATTCGCAGCAGGATTCTCGAATCGATCCAGTGCCAGGGGTTTGTCGTGAGCCAGATTGCGGCCTGCAACGGGCTGCACGAGATTGAGGAACGGCTGGCGCGGTGGCTGTTGATGCTGCGCGACCGGCTGGACAGCGAGCGGTTCCTGATGACGCAGGAGCTTCTGGCCGAGATGCTGGGCGCGCGGCGCACCAGCGTGACCATGGCGGCCGGCAGCCTGCAGCGCAGCGGCCTGATCGAGTATCACCGCGGAAACATTCACATTCTGGACCGGGAAAGACTACAGGGCGTGGCCTGCGAATGCTATCCGATTGTGCGGGACCTGGTGGCCGGACTGTTTCGTCCGGATCTTTGAGCCGTCGCTGTGCCGTCTATATCCCGTCCGGGCGTAGACCCGGCTTTTTCCCGGAAATTCATCTCCACGGCGCCGCGGCCAGGCATTGGCCGCATGGCCAGACTCTACAATGGACTCTCCACGAGGGAGGTCTACCGATATGCCGCTGCCACAGGATCAACGCGTTGTTGCGCTGGCCGAAGATCTACTCAAACAGTTTGAAGCGATCTTTGGCCCACACCCAGGGTTCCGGCCGGCGCACGCCAAGGGGCTGATGCTGACCGGCATGTTTACCCCTGGGTCTGGAGTCCAGGCGCTTACCAGTGCGCCGCATGCGGTGCGGGCTTCCACGCCGGTGACGGCGCGGTTTTCCAACTCCACCGGATTGCCGGGGCTGCCGGACAACGTGGCCGACGCCAATCCGCGCGGGCTGGCGATTCGCTTCAACCTGGCCGAGCACGTACATACCGACATTGTGAGCCACTCGACCAACGGCTTTCCCACCCGCGACGGCTATCAGTTCCTGGAGTTTTTGCGCGCGGCCACGGCCAGCGGACCGGATGTGCCCTCGCCCAAGCCGGTTGAGGTGTTTCTGGGCGCGCGCCCGGCGGCCCTGGCTTTTGTGCAGGCGCCCAAGCCGTTTCCGTCGAGCCTGGCGCGGCAGACCTATTACGCGGTGACGGCCTTTGCCTTTACCAACGCGGCCGGGGAAACCAGGTTCGGACGCTACCGGGTCATTCCCGAAGCGGGCAACGACTTTCTCAGCGACAGCCAGGTGGCCGCGCTGTCGCCCGACTACCACTTCGACGAGATTGCCGAGCGCGTGGGCAAGATGCCGGTGCGGTTCCGGATCGCGGTGCAGCTTGCCGAGCCGGGCGACGTGACCGACGACGCGACCATTCACTGGCCGGAGAGCCGCGCGCTGGCCGACTTTGGCGCCGTGGAGCTGAACGCGGTGATGCCCGACTCGGCAGCCGAACAGAAGCAGATCATCTTCGATCCCATTCCGCGTGTGGACGGCATCGAGCCATCGGCCGATCCACTGCTGGAACTGCGGGCCGCTGTGTATCTGCTGAGCGGGCGGCGGCGGCGGCGGACAGCTTAGGATTTCCGGGCCATGACCGGAATTCCCAGCCAATTGCTGTCTATTTGAGCGGCGGCCCGGAAATGCGCTGCAAAGGGCGTATGCTGAGGACAGGGGCTTCTTTCAAACCTGTCCCGATCAGTGGCCTTCCTCGGTGTCTCCCGGCCCGCCTCGACATTCACACGGAATGTTGGCGGAGAATGGGAACAACGCCTCGAAGCGTGCGCGGCTCGAGCCCGGCTTCTGTTACAAACGCACTTTAACTTGAAAATCGAGAACCGGAAATCGAGGGGATATGCGCTCAAACCTGGTGTACCAGGCAGGACTGAAGATAGAGAACCGCTTTCTGCTGGCCACGACCGTGATGCAGGCGGTGCGCAAGCTGCACTTGTCGTCGACGCGGACCGAAGACACTACCAATCAAGTATTTGCCGACGTGGGCAACGGCCACTACGCGCACGGCGCGCTGCCTGAGATTACCCCGCCGCCGGCCATCGACGCGCTGCTGATTACGCCGTCGCTGTAAAGATAGCTTACGGCCTTCCCGACCAAGTTCCACACGCCCGCCCGGCTCTCGAAGATGCCGTAGAATTCTTTGAGAGCCACTCCCGATGCCAGCGAAGGCACTTTATCCCGGCACCTTCGACCCGCCCACCAACGGCCATGTGGACCTGATCCAGCGCGGCGCGCGGATCTTCGACCATCTCACGGTCGGAATCCTGGTCAACCCGGTTAAAAATCCGCTGTTCACCGTGGAAGAGCGGCTGGAGATGCTCAAGGAAGCTACGCGCTCACTGGGCAACGTCTCCATTGCCACCTTTGACGGGCTGATGGTGGACTTTGCCAAGAGCGTGGGCGCCTCGGCGGTGCTGCGCGGCATTCGCGCCATCTCCGACTACGAGCACGAGTTCCAGATGGCGCTGATGAACCGGCGCCTGGCTCCGGAGATCGAGACGGTGTTTCTGCAGCCGGCCGGGCGCTACTCGTTTGTGAGCTCGCGGATGGTGAAGGAAGTGGTCAGCTTTGGCGGCGACGTGTCGGGGCTGGTGCCTCCCAATGTGATCAAGCGGCTGCGCGGGCGGATGGGCAAGGTTTAGGGAATCCTGGCGGCTTCCGTCTTAGTTGGGTTGAGATAAGCCGCTCTCGCGAAGAGCCTGCCGATCCGTTGATTCGGTAATGGTGCCATCATTTTGGGTGCCCAGGTCTCGCTTTTGAGACCTGGGAGACTACAAATATTCGCGGTCGCAGTACTAAAGCTTGCAAAAGAGAATTGACATAAAACATACAGATATAGTAGTAATTCAAGCGCGCGTAGGAGATGCTTGTGCTTGCACCTAGATTGTCGAAGCTCGAATTTCAAATCATGGAAGCGCTGTGGGCCAAAAACGACTCCTCGATTCGCGAGATTCAGGAGACTTTTCCGGCCCGGCGCAGGCCCGCGTACACCACCATTCAGACCACCGTATACCGAATGGAATCAAAGGGGGCCGTGAAGCGCGTGGGAAAGGTGGGGAACTTCCACGTTTTCTCGGCCGCGATCACGCGCGATGCCGCACAGCGGAGGCTGATCGACGAGTTGCTGGCTGTGTTTGGTGGCCGCTCGCAGCCAGTGATGGCGCACCTCATTGAGACAGGTAAATTATCGCTGGAAGACGTGAAGGAAGCGGAGCGGACGTTGCGCAAACTCTCTGAAAAGGAGAAGCGGTCATGAACCTTCCAGCGTTCTGGAATGAAAACTTGACCGCGGCGCTGGTGAATCATCTGTGGCAGTCGACGCTGGTGGTTGGAATTGCGTGGCTGCTGGCGCTGGCGCTCAGCAAGAATCACGCACGAACGCGGTATTGGGTATGGATGGCCGCGTCCATCAAATTTCTGGTTCCGTTTTCGCTGCTGATTACGGCGGGCGGCTGGCTGCGGTCGCTGATCCCGGCGCCGGCTGCGCGGCCAGCGATTGCAGCTGCGATGGAGCAGGTGACGCAGCCGTTCACGCAAACGGAGTTTTTGGGTGCGGCAGAGACTCCGGTTGCCGCACACAACGGGCACTTGCTACCAATCGTACTTCTTGCGATTTGGGCTTGCGGGGCACTGATTGTCATCTTCCGCTTCGGGCGCGGATGGTTGCGGGTTTATGCGGTGAAGCATGCGGCGAAACCTCTGGAACTGGATGCCGACGTGCCGGCGTTTTCTTCGCGCTCGTTGATCGAGCCGGGCATCTTCGGAATCCTTAGTCCGGTGCTGCTCTTGCCGGAAGGCATCCTGCAAAAGCTCACGGCGGAGCAGTTACGGGCAATCGTTGCGCACGAGGTGTGCCACGTGCGCAGGCGCGACAACCTCACTTACGCAATTCACATGCTCGTCGAGGCGCTTTTCTGGTTTCATCCGGCGGTGTGGTGGATCGGCGCGCGATTGATCGAGGAGCGTGAGCGCGCCTGCGATGAAGCCGTGGTGCAGGCGGGCTGCGAAGCGCAGGTTTATGCCGAGGGGATTCTCAGCGTCTGCAAGTTCTACGTCGAGTCGCCCTTGGCGTGCGTATCCGGCGTGACCGGTTCCGATCTCAAGCGGCGCATTGTGCGCATTATGTCTGAAGTTCCGGCCAGGAAGCTGAGTCTCTGCGGCAAGCTGCTGGTGGCTGCGATTGGAGCGGTTGCGGCTGCGGCGCCACTGACCGCTGGCCTGATCGGCGCGGCACGCATATCTGCGCAACTGCTCCATGCAAACGGGCCGCTGCCTTCGTTTGAAGTGGCATCCATCCGGCCCGCCGGGTCCAGCCCGTTCAGACCGCCTAATTTTGCCCTGAATATCGACGACACCTCGATCCCACCCGGCGGCCGCTTTTTCGCGGACTTCCCGTTAGAAACCTACGTCGAGTTTGCTTACAAAATCATGCCCACGCGCCAGCAGCAAGACGCCATGGTCTCTGGGCTGGCAGAGTGGGTCAGAAAAGATAGCTTTGTCATTCAAGCCGAGGCGGCGGGCAATCCCACCAAGGACCAGATGCGCTTGATGATGCAATCTCTTCTTGCCGACCGCTTCAAGCTGGCGGTGCATTTTGAGACGCGGACGGTCCCTGTGCTCGCTCTCGTTCTAGCCCGGCGCGGCAAGCTGGGGGCCACGCTGAAGCCCCATACAGAGGGTTTGCCGTGCGACGCCAAGTGGACAGCACCGCCGGACCGCAGTTCGCCAACCGTCCCTCCGGGCGGATTTATGCCTACTTGCGGTGCGCTTGGGGTGATACCCGGAAGAAACCATACATTTCTGATCGGTGCCAGAGACATCACCATGCAGCACATTTCTGATTACATGCCTTCGTGGCAGGATTTTGGCCGGCCCGTAGTGGACCGGACGGGACTGAGTGGGACATACGATTTTTCGCTCGAATCGGTGCCTGAACGTCTCACACCTATGAACTCCGGCGCAGATGCTCAGCTAGATACGGAGGGGCCGCCTTTTTTCGAAGCCTTGAAAGAACAGCTCGGCTTGGTTCTGAAGCCCGAAAACGCTTCAATTCGGGTTCTTGTTATCGATCACGTTGAGCAGCCGAGTCCGAACTAGGCTGGCCCATGGTGATGGAAACCCGATTGATATTCGGGGCAGCCGATTGCCCTCGAACATTGCTGCGCACGGCGGTGTCTAACTGGATATGCGACAGAGATACAAGAGCGGCTTGCGAGCCAGGCCTTTCCGAGCCAGGTCTTTCGTAGAGCGTTTGTGGCTGGCTTTGGCTGGCGCACTGCTAGCCGTATGTCCTGGGTCGGTGTGTGCTCAAATCGCTCCTGTGCCGCCGCCGCCGCCCGAGCGGCTGGCGCTGCCCGCGCCGGCGCCGGCGCCGGCGCCGGCTGATTCTCAGACTCCAGTGAAATCGCCTGTCGATCTCTACAAAGAGGCAATGCATCCTCTTGATGTGGTGCGCGGCTCGCTCGATAACTGGTCAGACGCCGAACTGGGTGCGCTGGCAGTGGGCATACACATGGCTGCACAAGACTGTGCACAGACCAAGCCTGAGTTCTACCAAAGGGACGATCTCTATGCTCTCGCACGATTGTGCGCATTTGGGCAGGACTGGGAGGATGCGGATGCTGCCGCTCTGGCCTACGTGGCCAGCCGGGAGGACGAGCATCGGGCACAGGCCTACGCCATCAGCGTGAGCGCACTGGTTCACATGCGGGCGACTGACCTCGCCGTGCAAACTGCGCGCGGAATGTTGGGCGCGCTGCCCTACGATGCGGAAGTTGCGTATGCAATGCGGGACCTGAAAGACACTCTTGTCGACACCTCGAATCCCGCGGCTCTGCCGCTGGCTGAAATGGAGCATCCGCTGATCATGGCTGCTCTCAAGCAGGGCGTCGCGCTCAAGGCTGTGCATGGCGACGCGGTAATGGCGCTGGGCGTTCTCTACGAATCGGCTATGCAGTTGGCTTTTCTTGAGCGCTACTCTGGCAACGACCAGGCGGCGGCAGCCGATGCGGCCGAGACTCAGAATACCCTGCCGGCTTCGGCATCGCTCAGTCCGGAAGATCGTGAGCGGACGGAGGCGGTCAACAATCGCTATGCATTGCTTGGAATGCATCTGCCCGCGGTGAAGGTGCTTCAAGCGCTGAAGTCGCCGGCTGCAAAGGCGCAGATCGATCTGAGTTCTGCTTCAGCATCGGTTCTTGTGCTCTTTCCCGATTGGTGCGTGGCGTGCCGCAAGATGATGAAGACCCTCACTGAATTTGCCTTAGTTAACCGCGGCACGCGCATCCACGCCAACGGGCTGGTCTTCGCTGACGACTCAGTTGTTCTGGGCAAAGTCGCCCATGAGGAAAACTTCAAGCAGATGGCGGGCACGCAGACACTTGTGGTGCCGGATACGACAGCGCAGACCTTCGGCGCGACTGATTATCCACTGGGCATCGTGCTCGACAACACGGGCACGATTCGCTTCATCGGTGTTTTACCGGCTAACGCCTTCAATGGCGACGGATACATATCCAAAGTGATCGTGAATGTGATGAAGCGTACCCGCAACCCGGTGAGGAGAACGCACGACTGACAAACGGCTGGCAGCAGTGCGACCAATCACAGTGGGGTAGGATCACGCCGACGATCCTATCAATTGAGCTTTTGCAGCGGCTGAAGCCGGCCTGATCGCGCCACACATGCGGCACGACTGAAGTCGTGCTCTGTTACAACGCACCCATAATTTAGAGCAAAATCAGAGTTCATGTGGGGTCGCTAAAATCTTGCAAGGTGCCGTTTTCTTAAGGAAAATGGCACTTAGCAGCATCAACTCACCTTACACCAACTCTGATTTTGCCTAATGACTGTAATTCTGCGCGTAGGTGTCGTGCGGCAGCCCCAGGGAGCGAGAGCGCCGGGCCAGGGCGTAGGCCGCGTCGCGGTCCATGAGTCCGCCGATGGAAACCAAATAGGGAGCGTGCCCGCTGGGGGCGAAGACCGCCGAGTGCAGGTCCGGATGGCTATGCGCGAGGCTGGAGGCCATCTTCTCCGCATCCGCCTTGCGGTTGTAGGTGAAGGCGATCACGCGCCAATCGGTGCGGGAGCCGGCCGATGGGCGGAGGCTCACGCGCGGCGAGGGCGCAGCGACGGGCGACGGCGCGACGCTGGTGGAGATTTGCGGGGCTGATTGCGAGACGCCGGCAGCCGCCTGCGCGGCTTGGTGACGATGCGCATTCCATGCGTGCGCAAGTGCCCATGTGGAGAGAAGCAGGAGAACGGCAACAAGGCCGACGGCGCCGACCCAGCGCGAGCGCAGCGTGAACCCCTGCTCCTTGCTCCAGTTATCTTTGCTCCAGCCATCTTTGCGGGTGCCTGCGCCGGCAAATTCTGCTTTTCGGTCCTGGTCCTGATCGAGGAGTGGGAGGTTGAGCTGCGCCTGCGGCCGCACAGAGGGTCTGGCGGCGGCGCTCGGAGCTTTTTGCTCGATCACGGTTGGCGTTGCGGGAGCCGCATGAACCGATTTCGGCGCTGTATGCGGCCTGGAGCCAAACGAGGCTTCGAGAGCGGCGCGAAGGTTCTCCAGTCCCCAGGCGCCATTGAGCCCATTGCGAATCATCTGGCCGAATGGCGGAGGCAGGGCGGAATCGGGAATGCCCTCGACCGATTTGCGTTGAGTAAGCGCCTGGAGGAGCACGGTTGCGAGATCGCGCACGTCGCGCTGCTTGGCGGCGCGGCCTTCTTCTCCCTCCGGCGCTTCGCGGATGCAGTCGCCGCGTAGTTTGACTGCGTCGCCCACGGCGAAGATGTTGCGCGGCTCAATGTGCTCATGGATAAAGCCATGGGTATGCAGCACACCGAGCGCGGCCACCAGACTGGATGCGAGCTGCGCCACATCCTTGACGGTCAGATGGCCCTGGTCGAGGACCTCTGCCAGGTTCGCGTCCACCTGCTCGACGACCGCATAGACAACCGGACCGCCAACCAGCTCGATCTGGCCGTAGTGCTCGAACTTGAGGAAGTTGGGGTGGTCCAACGCCTCCACGCAGCGCCAGCGGGCAAGAATCTCCTCCTCATCGAAGTGGCACTCGATGAGGCGCACGAGCCTGGGCTCGCCGTTGGCATCGGCGGTGGAGAAGAACGCGCTGCGCCCCTCGGGCAACAGCAGCTTGTGCAAGGGAAAAGCGCCGTCGATGGTGACGCCTTCATAGTCGGTCCATAGCTGCATAGGTCGAGTCCTGCCTGGGGAAATGGGGTCAAGGCTGAAATGTCGAAAGCGCGAATGGCACAAGCAGGCGGGCGAGCCGCAGGTGCTTACGCAGCGGCTCTTATTGTCAAAGTAATTATCGCAAACGATGGCGTGTGGATTTGTGGAAAGGCGTTACTAATTGAATGCGGAGAGCAGAACGCGGTGCCGGGGAAGGGACTTGGGGCCGAATAACCGCCTGCCCGGAAGGGACTACCTGGCAACTTTGCAGCCCGTCTCGGGGGTGGATGAACCCTCGAATGCGGTAAACCCTCGGGGTGACCGGATGCCGTGGGGCCGGGTGGCGGCATCCTGTTGCGCCGAGGGGCGGAACGGATCGTTTTCGACGGTTTGGCGGCGGGCCGGAAATCTGTCAAGATAGAGAGTGTTATGACAGTCTCCGCTCCTTCTCAAGTCATTGCTCAAGTCTTTGCCGAGCGCATCGGCCGCATTGAGGTTTCCGCAACCATGGCGGTGGCCGCCGAGGCCGCCAAGCTGCGCGCGCAGGGCGTTAACCTGGTGGACTTTGGCGCCGGCGAGCCGCACTTCCCTACCCCGCAGCACATTAAGGACGCGGCGGTTGCGGCCATTGAGGCCAACTTTACCCGCTACACCGTGGTGCCCGGCATTCCCGACGTGCGCAAGGCCATTGTGGAGCGGCACGCCTGCGACTTTGGCTCAGACTACGCGGTGGACGAGGCGATCTTTACCACCGGTGGCAAGCACGCGCTGTTCAATACCATCCAGATCCTGGTGGACCACGGCGACGAGGTGATTCTGCCGGTGCCGTACTGGGTGAGCTTCAAGGACATCATCCAGTACGCGGGCGGCAAGGTGGTGCTACTGGAGACGAGCGAGGCGGAGAACTTCCGCATCACGGCCGACGCGATTGAGCGCGCGATTACGCCGCGGACCAAGGCCATTATTCTCAACTCGCCCTCGAACCCGGCCGGCTCGGTGGTTTCGGCCGAGGACCTGGAGCGGATTGTGCGGCTGGCCCACGAGCGGGGGATTTTCCTCCTTCTGGACGAGTGCTACGTGTACCTGAACTATGCCGGCAAGCCGGTTTCGGGCGGGTCATTCACCTGGGCCAAGGAGCACCTGGTGGTGCTGGGGTCGCTGTCGAAGACCTACGCAATGACCGGATGGCGGGCAGGCTATGCGCTGGCCTCGAAGGCGGTGGTGGCCAACCTGAGCAAGCTGCAGTCGCAACAGACCTCGAACGCGACCAGCGTGGTGCAAAAGGCGGCAATCGCGGCGCTGGCGGGCTCGCAGCAGTGCGTGGCGGAGTTTCGCGCCGAGTTCATTGAGCTGCGCGACTACATGCTGGCAAAGCTGGCGGAGATTCCCGGCGTGACCTGCACCCGTCCCGAGGGCGCTTTCTACGTGTACCCGAACATCGGCAGGTTCCTGGACCGGACAGGAGCCAAAGGCGGGATTCGCACCGCAACCGAGTTGGCCACGCGGCTGCTGCACGAAGGGCACGTGGTGGCGGTGCCGGGCGAGGCGTTCGGCACTGGCGAGCATATCCGGCTGTCGTACCCGGTGACCCGGCAGAGCATCGACGAGGGCACGCGGCGGATGGCCGAGTTCCTGGGGAAGCTGGCATAACAGCCGGCTTTTCTCAGTGATCCGTTTCGCCGCCTTGCGGCAAGGCGTACTGCGCATCCGGTGAGGCGGTCCAGTCGGCAACCGGGTTCTGCTTGAAACAGTAAAGACAGGTTGTGGCCGCAAAGCGCGCGCCGCAATGCGGACAGACGGCGCCGCCGGCGAAAATGTCGACCGGCTGGCGGCACTGCGGGCAGACCCAGTGCAGACCCAGCGGCGGGGCCGACCGACAGCTGGGGCAGGCGAATCCCTCGCGCCGCGGCAGCTTTTCCTGGCGGACGAGCACACGCGCCGCTTTCAGGCCGGTCCAGCAGTTCATGAGCAGGTAAGCCGCCATGAGAATCAACCAGAACGAGCGCACCCACGCGGCGTAAGCGATAAAGCCAATGATTCCTATGAATCCGACGACCGTGGCAGCCGCCAGGCTGCGTCCGCGGCCCAGCACAAACCACAGCAGCGAACGAAGAATCTGGCCGCCATCGAGCGGATAGACGGGCAGTATGTTGAACACCAGCAGGGCGATATCGATAAACAGGACGGCCTGGAGCAGCAGATACGCGTCCGGCAGGGTGTGTGGCCAGCCCGCCGACTGGGCCGCGGCTTCGGCGGCCAGCAGGATGGGCAGCAACGCCACGTTGACCAGCGGACCGGCGGCGATGCTCCAGAGGGTGGCGCCGGGGCGCTGCGGCGGGTCAACGTAGGCCACGCCGCCGAGCGGCCAGAGCATGATGCGGTTGGCGACGCCCCCCACCTGGCGGCAGGCCAGCGCGTGCCCGAACTCATGCATCAGGACAATGGCGAACAGGGCCAGGTATTCCAGCACATTCCAGAGCGGCGAGGAGTAGCGGCCGGCTCCGCTCTCGATTTCATAGATGGCCACGAGAAACCAGGACCAGTGGAGGAACACGTCGATGCCAGCCAGGCGAAACAAATGGATGGCGCCCTGACGAAGGTTGAGCATTGCGGATAGGTTAACCCATCCGGATTGTGGATGGCGATTGGGCGGCGGCGGGGGTGCCGTCCTAATTTCATTCCACGCATTCCGCGGAGACTAAAGCCACAGTCGCAAGTTATGCATTTGTGGCACGGCTGAAGCCGCGCCCTTTCAAAGCAGAGGCACATCAGGACACGACTGCGGCGGGGACGCGCCAAAATCCTCCGCGGCGGCTGTGCAAACCACTTGCTGGTCGGGTACGATATTCCTTCCATGCCGAAGCCTATCGATTTTCGCCCAGTCATACTTGCCGGAGGCAGCGGAACGCGCTTCTGGCCGCGCTCGCGCCGCGCCCGCGCCAAGCAGGTGCTCGCGCTCGACGGTGAGCGATCCATGATCCAGCAGACGGTGGAGCGGCTGAAACCGCTGGCGGCGCTGGAAAAAACCTGGATTGTGACCAATGAATTTCTGGCCGGCGAAATCGCCGACCAGCTTCCCGGATTGCCTGCGCGGCAGCTCATCCGGGAGCCGGTGGCGCGCAACACCGCGCCGGCCTGCGGGCTGGCGGCGTTCCTGATCGAGCGCGACAATCCGGATGCGGTGCTGGGGGTGTTTCCCTCAGACCATGTGATTGCCGACGAGCCGCGCTTTCTGAGGGCGCTGCAAAAGGGCATTGGCCTGGCGGCGGCAGGCGACAACATCGTGGTGCTGGGCATTGAGCCGGTGCGCGCCGTTACCGGCTATGGGTACATTGAAACCGGCGACCTGACCCGCGACGGCTCCGCGCTGCACGTGCGCCGGTTTACCGAGAAGCCCAACCAGATCCGGGCCGAGGAGTTCGTTTCGGCAGGCAACTACTTCTGGAATTCGGGGATGTTTCTGTGGTCGGCGCGCACCCTGGCCAACGCCGTGCGCGAGCACCTGCCGGAGACCGCGCCGCTGCTGGAGGGGATTGCGGCGGTGTGGGGCACGCCGCAGTTTGAAGAGACCTTTCGCGCGCTGTATCCCAAGTGCGAAAACATCTCAGTGGACTATGCGGTGCTGGAGCCGCGCTCGGCCAAGGGCGAGCACCTTTCGCAGCTCTACTGCCTGCCGGCCGAGTTCAGTTGGAACGATCTCGGCTCCTGGGCTTCGCTGTACGAATACCAGTTGGAAACACGGCTGCGCGGCGATGCGGAAGGCAACGTCGCCGACGCCGACGGCCACCTGGCCATTGAGGCCAGCGACAACTACATCTTCAGCCCCAAGAAGTTTGTGGCGCTGGTGGGCGTGGAGAATCTGGTGGTGGTGGACACCGAGGACGCGCTGCTGATCGTACACCGCGACCACTCGCAGGACGTGGGCAAGATTGTGAAGGAGCTGGGGCTGGCCGGGCGGAACGATCTGCTGTAGATGAAGTTCAATATGGTTTCCGGTCATTGCCGGCACGGCCAAAACCGTGCCCTGACTCGCTAACAAAAGGCGTTCGTGCAATTGCCCAGCGTTCCAGCCTTGATCGGAAGGACGGCTGCGCCCTGCGCGGTACAATTCTTGGGTAGCTCGGCGAGAGACTTTCGCCTGAGCGGGGTGGGAAATGCCCGAAACAATTCAATGGCCGCCGCGCAGCGATATGCGCGGACCGCGCCGTGCTGCTCTTTTCTTACTGGTTCCTTTCGTCGTTATTCTGTTCGCCGGTCGCGCTTCGATTTCCTGGTGGGTGGACCTGCTCTGGTTTCACTCGCTGGGATACGAGAGCGTCTTTTGGAAGACGTGGACGCTCCAATGGGGCACGTTCGCGGCCTTTGGCGTGCTCACGTTTCTCATTCTGTACGGGGCGCTGCTGCTGCTGCGCCGCATGCACGCCGAGGAGTTGCCCGACCGTCACACCATCTTTGTGGGCGGGCGTCCCATCGATCTGCCGGTGGGCCGCGCGTTGCACGTTGCGGCCATTGTGCTGGCGGGGCTGATCGCGCTGGCCACTGCCGCGGCCATGCAGGCGCAGTGGGCGCAGTTGGCGCTTTACTGGCATGCGCCGGCCGCAGCCGCGGGCACCGCCGATCCCATCTTTGGCCAGCCGCTCAACTTTTATCTCTTCACGCTGCCGGCCTGGCAGATTCTTGCCGGATGGCTGCTGACGCTGGCGATTCTGATCTGCATTGCGGCCGCGCTGTTTCTGATGGCCGCGGGCGGCGCCCGGGCTCTCGATCGCGAGCAGAGCGCTCCGGTGCGGCTGCCCTGGCGGGGCGTGTCGGTGGCGGCCGGATTCCTGCTGCTGACGCTGGCGCTGCGCGAGTACATTGGCCGCTTCGATCTGCTGCTGGAGCACCACACCATCTTCGACGGCGTGACCTATACCGATGCGCACGTGAACATCCTGGGCATGTCGTTCATTGCGGCGGCCATGGCGCTGGGCGGGGTGATCGCCATTGCCGGCGGCCTGCTGCGCCCCGGCGGACGCTGGCTGGCGGCGGCGGTTGCACCGGCCATTGTCTGCTATGTTGTGGCCGGCATCGCGGGCTGGTATGTGAGCAACTTTCTGGTCAAGCCCAACCAGCTTGACCGCGAGCGGCCCTACATTGCCTACAACATCGCCATGACGCGCAAGGCTTATGGGCTGGACCGTTTTACGCAGCACGAGTTTCCGGCGGAGACCGATCCGGGCGCGGCCGACCCGACGGCCAATCAGCAGACCCTGAACAATATTCGCCTGTGGGACGTGCAGGCGCTGCAGGACACGCTGCGCCAGGTGCAGGAGATTCGCACCTACTACGACTTTCCAGACATCGACATCGACCGCTATGAGATCGACGGCACGCTGCACGAGGAGATGCTGGCCGCGCGCGAGCTCAACGTGGACAAGCTGCCCGACAGCAGCCGCAACTGGATCAACGACAAGCTGATCTACACCCACGGATACGGCATCACCATGAATCCGGTGAACGGATTTACGCCCGAGGGCCTGCCCACGCTGCAACTGTCGAACATGCCGGTGCAGAGCACGGTGCCGAGCATCAACGTGACCCAGCCGGAGATCTACTACGGCGAGATGACTAACACCGACGTCTATGTGAAGACGCATCAGCAGGAGTTCAACTATCCCGAGGGCCAGTCGAACAATCTCACCTCGTACAACGGCACGGGCGGCATTGTGCTGGGAGGGTTTCTGCGCCGGCTGTTCATCGCCTTCGACCGCGGCGACATTACCAAACTGCCCTTCAGCGACGACGTAACCCCGCAGAGCCGTCTGCTGATGCGGCGCAACATCGCAGCGCGCGTGGCGGCTATTGCTCCCTTTCTTACCTTCGAACAGGACCCGTATGTTGTGGTGGGCGGAGACGGGCGTCTCTACTGGATCATTGACGCGTTTACCTCTTCGGATACCTATCCCTACTCGACGCAGACCGCGCTGGGCGACGCACCGTTGAACTACATGCGCAACAGCGTGAAGGTGGCCATCGACGCCTACGACGGCACCACCACTTTTTACGTCTTCGACAACGCCGATCCGATTCTGGCGGCGTGGCGCGGCATCTATCCCGGCCTGTTCAAGGACGCATCGCAGATGCCGGCGTGGCTGCGCAAGCACGTGCGCTATCCAGAGCTGCTGCTCAGTCTGCAGGCGGAGGTGTACGGTCTTTATCACATGACCAATCCCGAGGTGTTTTACAACCGCGAAGACCTGTGGACGGTGGCCACACAGACCGGCCAGAGCAATGCGGGCGACCAGACGGCGGAGCCGATGGAGCCGAACTTCGTGCTGATGACGCTGCCCGGCGAATCGACCCTGGAGTTTGTGGAGATACTTCCCTTTACGCCCGCCAACCGCAACAACATGATCGGCTGGATCGCGGCGCGCAGCGATGGGGCGCACTACGGAACCGCGGTGGTGTACGACTTTCCCAAGACGCGGCTTGTGGACGGGCCCCAACAGATTGAAGCGCGCATCGATCAGAACGCGCAGCTCTCGGGCCAACTGACGCTGTGGAATCAACAGGGCTCTCACGTGCTGCGCGGCAGCCTGCTGGTGATTCCGTGCGGCAAGGCACTGCTGTATGCGGAGCCGATTTATCTGCAGGCGCAGCGTAGTCCCATGCCGGAACTGCGCATTGTGGTGCTGGCGCTGCAGGACCGGCTGGCTTATGGGCCCGACTTCCAGTCCGCGCTGGCCTCACTGTTTGGCGGCGCGCCGTCGTCGCTTTCCGAAAGCCAGGCGGCCCAGTCCGAATCGGGGTCCGGGTCGACATCGGGATCGGGGGCTGCGTCGACTTCCGGTGCAACGCCCGGCGGCACAGCCGCGCCGCGGACGCCCGACCTCAACGCGCTCATCGGGCAGGCCAACGGCGACTTTAACGACTATCAGCGGCTCACGTCGCAGGGCAAGCTGTCCCAGGCCGGGCAGAAGCTGGATGATCTGAAGCGGGTTCTGGGCGAGCTGAATGCGCATGCAAAATAGAATCGGGGCAGCCGAGACGCGGAGCCGAGCGCGGTGAAGATCCTGATTACCGGCGGCGCAGGATTTCTGGGCGCGCGGCTGGCTCGCGCGCTGCTCGGCCGCGGAGAGCTGAACGGGCAGCGGATCGACGAGATGATTCTGGCCGACCTTTCCGTGACTCCGGCAGACCTGGCGGCCGATGCGCGCGTGCGATCCGCCGCCGGCGCGTTAATTGCCCAGTGTGTGAGCTGGCGCAACGAACCGTTTGACGCGGTGTTTCACCTGGCCGCGGCGGTTTCAGCCGAGTGCGAGGCGAGCTTCGATCTGGGCATGCGCTCCAATCTGGACTCGACACGCGCATTGCTGGATGCGGTGCGCGCGGCGGGCAATGCGCCGCGGCTGGTGTTTGCCAGCTCGCTGGCGGTGTACGGCGCTGACCCAGGACTGCCCCTGCCGGAGGTCATCCGGCACGACACGCTGCCTGCGCCGCAGTCGTCGTATGGCGTGCAGAAGTTTATCGCCGAGCAACTGGTGGCCGACTGCACGCGCAAGGGCTTTATGGACGGCCGCAGCGCGCGGCTGATGACGGTAGTGGTGCGACCGGGCGCACCCAACGGCGCCGCATCGAGCTTTCTCTCCAGCCTGGTGCGCGAGCCGGTGAACGGCATGCCCGCGGTGTGTCCGGTGCCGCTGGACATGAAGGTGGCGCTGGCCTCGCCGCAGCGCACCATTGCCGGGCTGATTGCAGTGGCCGAGGCATCGCGCGAAACGCTGGGCGGGCGGCTGGCTATCAACCTGCCCGCGCTTACGGTGAGCGTGGGCCAGATGCTGGATGCGCTCGAAGCCGAGGCCGGCGCCGAGGCGCGGGCGCTGGTGCGGTTTGAGCCCGACGAGCAGATTGCGCGCATTGTGGGCGGATGGCCGGCGGTGTTTGACAACAGCCGCGCGCTGCGGCTGGGGCTTGAGCCCGATGCGGATTTCGTTTCCATTGTGCGCGCCTATCTGGACGAGCGCGCGGCCGAGAAAAACTGAATAGATTGCTCCCGATTCTGGAGTGAGTGCATGCGTGGCTTTGCCGCCGGCCTGGCGAGCTGAACTACGCATCGATCTTCGACGCGATCAAAGATTGCGATCATGACGCGATCTTCGGCGCGATCGGCCAGCTCGGCTACCAGGCATCGATTGGCTGCGCATCGCCACGGAATGGTACGCCTGCTTGCGGCGCGGGGCGCAAGTCTGCGAATATGGCCTGCGGAAAAAGTCTTGCCCTGGAGGGCTGCTCAAAGATGAAAATCATAACCTTTCGACGCCGTGGAGCGGCGGCCTGCGCCTGGCTGCTGGCGGCTGTTTTTGCTATTTTATTCTGCAGTGTTCAGACGGCGGGCGCGCAGGAGCTGAGCCCGCAGCGCATCAAGGAAATCGAGGGCATGCTGACGAAGAAGCCCTCGGGTTTCGGCCTTCCCTGCTCGGATCGCGCGGCGTGGGCAGACAAGTCAGACGAGTTGAATGACGCGATTGCGCGGGCGGAGCAGGCGATTGCAACGCCGCTGCCTGCCTTCGATCCCGATGCGTATCTGCAGTTCACCAAGAACGGCAACCGGCAGCCGATGGAGCGCAACCTGCACAGCCGCGAGGGGCAGCTCGCTCCGCTGGTGCTGGCCGAGTGCGCCCAGTACCAGGGAAAATTTCTGCCCCGGATTGCCGAGGTGCTGGACAGCCTGGCGGCGATGCCTTCGTGGACGCTTTCCGCGCACGATCCGCAGCTTTTGAACTTCCACGGCAAACGCTACTTTGTGGACCTGAACGCGGCCGACATGAGCGACTCGATGGCCGAGGCGATGTATCTGCTGGGCAAGAAGATTCCCGCGGCGACGCGCGCCCACGTGATGCAGGAGATGGAGAAGCACGTCTTCGGGCCCATGCGCGCGTCATACCTGGGCGGCGACGTTTCCGCGGAAAACCACAACGGCCATTGGTGGCTGGTGGCCGACATGAACTGGAACGCGGTGTGCCTGAAAGGCGTGACCGGCGCGGCGCTGGCCATGCTGCCCAGCGTGAAGGACCGCGCGCTGTTCGTTGCCGGGGCCGAGCACTTTATCCAGCATTATGAAAAAGGCTTTGCCGAAGACGGCTACGATACCGAGGGTCTGGGCTACTGGAATTACGGCTTCTCGCACTTCATCGAGTTGCGCGAGAACCTGCTGCGCGCCACCGATGGCAAGATCGATCTGCTGGCCGGCGAGAAGATGCAGCGGGTGGCGCTGTTCGGATTGCAGTTTCCCATGCTGCCCAACAACTCCGCCGCGTTTGGCGACGCGGGCGTAATGCCGCGCGCCGACGGGCACCTGGTGGCCCAGATCGACCACATCTTCAAGCTGCCGCCCGCGGAGCACGCTGTTCCCGTTGGCGGCGCGCGCGGCACACTCACCGCAGCGGTGCTGGACCTGTTCCCGGTGCGCGGCGATCAGCTTACCTCGCCGGCTGCAGAGGCGCTGGGCAAGCCTTCCCTGCGCACCTGGTATGGCGATAGCGGCATTCTGGTTTCGCGCGGCGCGCCGGGGCAGGACTTTGCGGTGACCATCAAGGCGGGCGGCAACACCACGCACAGCCACAACGACATTGGCTCGTTTGCCATCGGCATGGGCGCCACGCAGCCGGTGGGCGAGCCGGGCGGTCCAAAGTTCTACACCGGGGCGACCTTCGGGCCGCATCGGCTGGACTCCAAGCTGCTGAACTCGTTCGGCCATCCGGTGCCGGAGATTGGCGGCAGCCTGCAACTGGATGCGACCAAGGTGAAGGTGAGCGTGACCTCGCACGAGTTCACCGATGCCGCTGACCGCATCACCATCGACATGACCAACGCCTACGACGTGTCGGGACTCAAGCAGGTGACGCGCACGCTGGTTCACCGGCGCGCGGGCAACGGATCGGTGGAGATCACCGACGACTTCGATCTGACGCAGCCAACCGAGATCATCGAATCGCTGCCTACGCACGGAACCTGGAAGCAGGTGGACGCGCATACGGTGATGTTCGGCCTGGATGGCGAGCAGGTGCGGGCGACCATCGATGCGCCGGTTCCGGTAACCTTTACCGAAACCAAAGTGGACGAGTACAACAACCCCTTCACGCGGGTGGAGGTGCATGTGCCGCTGGCCGGATCGGGGAAGGTGTCGATGCGATTCACGCCGGTGCAGTAGGCGGACGCTTCCGGCGAGAGCCGAGCGAAGGCACTGTGGTTGGGTGCATCATCGGCGAAAAGAAAAGCGGCGCTCCGGGTCTTTGCGTGACTCGGAGCGCCGCTTTATTTGTGCGCTGGCTGGTATGGATTCTTACTTCACTACGCCGAAGGTGAAGGTGGTTGTGGAGTGAAAGGTCTGGCCCGGACGCAGCTCAGTGCTGGCGAAGTTGGGGTGATTGGGCGCGTCGGGAAAGTGCTGCGTCTCCATGCAGAAGCCGGCGTGCTTCTGATACTTGTTGCCGTAGCGGCCGGTGAAGGTGCCATCGAGAAAATTGCCGGAGTAAAACTGGAGGCCAGGCTGGGTGGTTTCCACGGTCATTTTGCGTCCGCTGGCAGGATCGGTCACGATGGCCGCGGGGCGCAGCGTTCCCGGCTGGCCGTCGAGGACGAAGTTGAAGTCGTAGCCGCCGGCAAGCTTGAGCTGCTCGAAGTTATCGTCGATGCGGGCGCCGATGGCTTCCGGCTTGCGGAAGTCGAGCGGCGTGCCGGCCACGGGCGCAAGCACGCCGGTGGGAATGAGCCCCGAATCGATGGGCGTGTATTTTTCCGCCTTGATCTCGACCTTCTGGTTGAGAATGTTGCCCTGATCGTCGCCATTGAGATTGAAGTAGCTGTGATTGGTCAAGTTCAGCACGGTGTCTTTATCGGTGGTGGCGGAGTAGTCGATGCGCAGCGTGTCGCCTTCCAGGGTGTACTTGACATGCGCGGTCAGGGTGCCGGGAAATCCCATGTCGCCGTCGGGGCTGACCAGCGTGAACTCGACGCCGTTGGGAACTTCGTGGGCCTTCCACAGATGCTGGTCAAAGCCGATGGTGCCGCCGTGGAGCGCGTTGGGGCCGTTGTTGATGGGAATGTGGTAGGTCTTGCCGTCGAGCGTGAATTTGCCCAGCGCAATGCGGTTGCCGTAGCGGCCCACAACGGAGCCGAAATGGGTCTTGTTATCGTTGAGATAGTCCTGCAGCGAGTTGTAGCCGAGCACGATGTCGGCCATTTTTCCGGAACGGTCGGGGGTTTTGATGCTCACCACCTTCGCTCCCCACGCCATTACCCGCACCTCGATCTGCGCGCTCTTGAGCGTGTAGATCGGCACCGGCGCTCCGTTCGCGGTATGACCCCAAATCGACATCTTCACCTCTCCTTGCGCAATGGCGGTAAGCGCCATTGCCGCTGCAAATACTACGGCACTGAATCGGATGGCTCGCTTCATGTTGTATTCTCCCGCGGCGCACCGCTCCAGGAAATCTCTGAACAAATTCTGGTTGCGAATCCGGCCTTCCCTCTGGGGCTAAAGCCCAGTCGATTGGGTGGGGCTTGATGTACGGGCTGAAGCCCGTGCCCTTCAGGCGGCCGGCGGATTCGGAGACTTCTTAAAGCGATTCTGCTCCACTGGACAATATAGACGATGAGGCTGCCACGAGGCGCTATAGCCGATGAGGCTGCCGTGGGGCGCTGGATAGCGGTGGTCTCCCAGGTCTCAAACCACCCCAGCGACGAAGACCTCTCGCTGGGGATCCCGGAATCGAGACCTGGGGCACCCAGGATGACTGGTGCGATTAGGCAATCAAACTGTCGGCAAGCTGGCACGCGGCCGGAAAGCTGGCGAGCGGTTGGAAAGCTAGGCCAGGGCCAGATTGATGTTGTCGATGGCCTCGTCGACTTCGGCCGTGTTCTTGTAGCCCACAGTCACTGAGTCCACGCCGGCGGTCTTGAAGGCGAAGCGCATGGCACGCTGGCGGTCTTCATGGTTAAAGACACCCTCGCCGATCAGCTTCATGCTTATGATGCCCATGCCCGCGTGGCGCGCCTGCTTTACGTGCTCCAGCACCTCGCTCACGTTGCCCAGCACGTCGGCGTCATGCTCCTCGGCGTCCATGCGGGTGCCTTTGTGGTTCATGCGGATCATGGCGAGCTGGAGCCACTCGGTGCCCGGCACGCGGCGCAGCGCGGGCAGTCCGTGTACCGAGGCGCCGTGGCTGCGGATGGTCTTTTTCTGCTGGGCTTCAAGAATCGCGTCCTGCCAGTGGCGCGTATCTTCGGGCCAGGTGGCGGTGTGCTGCCAGTGCAGCAGCATGATGTCGAAGTATTCGGTGTCAGAGTTGCGGCGCAACTGGTCGAGCTTGGTGCGCGGATCGGCTCCGGGCACGGTTTCCACCTTGGTCATGAGCGTGTAATTTTCGCGCGGAATGCCCTTGAGCGCGACGGCCAGCATCTGCTGCGACTGGCCGTAGGATTCGGCGGTCTCAAAGAAGCGGATGCCGCGGTCGTAGGCGTGATGCACCAACTGCGTCAGGCCGTCCTGGCCAATCTGCTGCTGAGTGCGGCCGCTGAAGCTGCCGGTGCCCAGCGCGAGCCGCGTCACCTTCACGTCGGATGTGCCCAGCGCCACCAGACTGGCGTGGGTCTGGCGCTCGGCATGCAGCGTGCCTACGCCGGCCAGCGCTCCGGCGACGACGCCTGCCTTGAGAAAATTCCGCCTGGAGATCGAGTCCATATCATCCTCCGTGCTTGGGGGTTGGAGATGCTTATGCCAGTGCGAGGTTCACGTTCTCGATCGCCTCGTCAATTTCCGCCGGGCTCTTGTAGCCGACGGTTACGGCGTTCACGCCCGCATGATGAAAGGCGAAGCGCATGGACTTGCGCCGATCCTCATGGGTGGTAAACGAGCCCTCGCCGATGAGCTTCATGCTGATGACGCCCAGGCCGGCCTTGCGCGCCTGCTTCACGTGCTCCACCACTTCGCTCACGTCGCCGGGCCCGTGGGTGTGGGCCGTGGCGGCGTCCATGTGCGCGCCCTTATGGTTCATGCGGATCATGGCCACCTGCAGCCAGTCGTTGGTGGGAACCTGGCGCAGCGCGGGCAGCCCGTGTACCGAGGCGCCGCGGGCGCGAATGGCGCCGCGCTGCTGCATCTCGGAGATGCCGTCCTGCCAGCGCGCGCTTTCGGTGGGCCAGGCGGTGGTTTGCTGCACGTGCAGCAGCATGATGTCTACATAATCGGTCTGCATCTGGCGGCGCACGGTGTCGATGGTCTGGCGCGGATCGGCGTCGTTGGTGGTGAGCTTGGACATGAGCATGTAGCTGTCGCGCGGCAGCCCCTTGAGCGCGATGCCCAGCATGGTTTGCATATCCGGATAGGCCTGGGCGGTTTCAAAGAAGCGGATGCCGTGATCGTAGGCATAGCGCACCAGGCTGTTGAATCCATCCTGGCCGAGGTCGTGCTGCACGCGGCCGTTGAAGGTGCCGGTGCCGAAGGCCAGCCGCGTCACCTGGACGCCGGACTTTCCCAGTGTTACCAGCTCGGTGGCTGTTGGCTTGCTGGCGTGGAGCGGCACCGTGCCTATACCAGCCAGCGCGCCGACGGCGCCGGCTTTCAGAAAATTTCTGCGGGACAGATTGGACATGGCAACCTCGGGGCCCTGGGCTGGGACTTGAACTGGGCTGGAGCTGGGCGCGAACCGGCCCGTTGCCCGCAAGGATAGCATAGTTGCGGCACATTTCGAATGAAACGGCAACATTGGCGTCGGCTATCCCGCTTCTTCCACAGCGGTGACCGCAACTGGCTTTTGTTTGCGCGCGGTGGTGATCATCACCACGCTCGCCAGCACGCACAGGCTGCCTACAATGGTCCGCGCGCCCAGCGGCTCGTCGCCCGCAAAGTATCCCAGCAGCACCGCAATCAGCGGATTGACGTATGCGTATGTGCCCACTTTGGTGGGCGACTCATGATGCAGCAGCCACACGTAGGCGGTAAATCCGACGATCGATCCGGCCACGATGAGATACAGCAGCGCCAGCCAGGCCGCGGCCGAAACAGCCGCGGGATGAAAGCCGCGCAGCTCGCCGCGCAGCGCAGCCACCGCAAGCAACAACATTCCGCCGGCCAGCATCTGCGTGCCTGAGCTCATTACCTTTGAAGAAGGCAGCGGCAGCTTGCGCGCCAGCGCCGAAGCGATCGACCAGTTAACGGCTCCGCAGATCAGCGCCACCGCGCCTGCGCGATCGATGGGCGCGCCGCCCAGATTGAGTGAGCGGCTCACCAGCACGGCTACGCCGCAGATGCCGATGAGCAGCGCCAGTGCCAGACTGATCGTAAGCCGTTGCGTGCGCAGCAGTACGATCTCCGCGAGCGCCATGAACGCTGGAATCGTCGCCAGCATGACCGCGGCCAGACCTGACGGCACGCGCTGCTCGGCCCAGAACAGCAATCCGTAATCGCCCACAAAAATCAACAGCGCCAGAAGGCAGACAGAGAGCCATTGTCGCAGCGACGGCCCGCGCTCGCCTTTTGCGCGCATCCAGACACAAAGCGCCAAACCGGCGGCTACAAAACGCATGGCCGCCAGCAGAAACGGAGGCACCTCGCGCACGCCGATGCGGATGGCCAGAAACGTCGAGCCCCAGACGAGGTAGATGGTCGCGAACGCCAGCAGCGTCTGCCCTCGCGCCGGCCGCTTCGCAGCATCCATGATCATCCCTCCGTCGATAGAGAAGAAGACTCAGCCTGGAGTGCCCCGGATGCTTTTTTCTGGTCACTGTTCACTGTCAACTGCCCACTGGCTTCACCAGCTATGCAGCCACTCCTCGTCGCGGCCGATGCGGACCGGGGTGTGGAACAGCTCGCTCAGGCGGTCTTCGGTGAGCAGTTGCTCGCGCGGACCGTCGCCCACAATGCGGCCGTCGCGCATGAGGATGATGCGCTCGATCTCGGGCAGAATGTCGCCGAGATGATGTGTGACCAGCACCAGTCCGGTGCCCTCCTGCGCGAGGCGGCGCGTGGTTGCGCGCAACTCGCGCTGCGCGGCCAGGTCGAGCGCGTTGGAGGGCTCGTCGAGCAGCAGTTGGCGCGGCCGGTGCACCAGCGCGCGCGCGATGAGGATGCGTCGCTTTTCGCCCGCGGACATGGTGCCCACAAGCTGGGCGGCCAGCCGCGCGGCGTCCAGGCGCTCGAGCGCCTCCCAGGCGCGGGCGCGCATCTCTTCTGTGACGTGCAGATTGGGCCACAGCGTGGAGGCGGAAAAGAAGCCCGCGATCACTGCGTCCAGCCCGGTGGTGACGGCGGTGCGCTCGCCGGGCAAATCGGCGCCGACCACGCCAAAGTGCTTGCGCAGCTCGGTCAGGTCCCAGCGCTCGCGTCCGAAGATGCGCACCTGCATGCCCGGCATGACGATGGGATACACCTGGCAGGTGACGGTGAGAATCAACGTGGATTTGCCACAGCCGTTGGGCCCGAGAATGGCCACATGTTCGCCGGTGCGAATGCTCAGGTTCACATCGTGCAGCACCACGCGCTCGCCGCGCGCCACGTTGACCGCGCGCAGGTCAAGAAACTCCGCCTGCTGCCGGGTTGGTTTGCTGGATTCCGCCGCCGCTGCCTCATTGCCGCTCATCCCCTTCAGCTTACCGCACGGGCACACGCCGCGCGGCAGCCGCCAGCCGTTTGAAACCTGCTACATTGAAGGCTTGAAAACCATGAGCGACCTGTCTGCTTTCATCATCCCGCGCGGATTCCGTTTCGGCGCCGCCATTGCCGGCATCAAGGCCAGCGGCCGGCCTGACTTTTCACTGATTGTCGCCGACCAGCCGGCCAGCGCCGCGGCCGCCTTCACCTCCAATCGCGTGATCGCCGCGCCGCTGATCGTGGACAAGGAAAACCTGCGCGCCTCGGGCGGAAAAGTGCGGGTGGTAGCGGTGAACGCGGGCAACGCCAACTGCGCCGCGGGCCAGGCCGGCCTGGACGCCGCACGGGCCACGTGCACGGCCGCCGCCGAGGTGTTCGGGTGCAGGCCCGAGGAGGTTTTTCCCTCGTCGACCGGCGTAATCGGCGTGCCCCTGCCGGCGGAAAAGCTGGTGGCGGCGCTGCCCGGGCTGGCTGCGAACCTGGGCGGCGCGGGCGATCACTTTGCCCAGGTGGCCCACGCCATTCTGACTACGGACACGGTGGAGAAGACGGCCTTCGCGCGCGTCGAAGTAGAAGACGGCTCCGGCGCAAAGCACGAAGTGCGCATTGCGGCGCTGGGCAAGGGCTCGGGCATGATTTATCCGCAGCTTGTGCCGCACGCCACCATGCTGGTCTACGTGCTGACCGACGCGGCCATTGAGCCGGCGGTGCTGCAGGGTTATCTCGATCCGGCCATCGAGACGAGCTTCAACCGCATCTCGGTGGACGGCGACACCTCCACCAACGACACGGTGCTGCTGCTGGCCTCGGGCGCCAGCGGTGCGGCGATCGGCGCCGGCAACGAGGCCTTCGCCGCGGCGCTGAACCTTGTGTGCACGTCGCTAGCGCGGCAGGTGGTGGCCGATGGCGAAGGGCTCACCCACGTGGTCGAGCTGCGCATTGGTGGCGCGGCGTCAGACGCCGACGCGCTGCGCGTGGCCAAAGCCATTGCGCACTCGCCGCTGGTCAAGACGGCGTGGGCGGGCAGCGATCCCAACTGGGGACGGCTGGCCGCGGCCATCGGCTACTCCGGCGCGCAGGTGGATCCGGAGCTGTTCGACATCAGCTTTGGCGAGCTGGCGATTTGCCGCAACGGCGGACGCGCGCCCGATTACGACGAGGCCGCCGCGCACGCCTACATCAGCCAGCCGGAGTTTTCCATCGCCATCGATCTGCACCAGGGCAGCGGCGGCTGCGTGTTCTGGACCACCGACCTGACCCACGAATACATTCACATCAACGCCGACTACTCTTCGTAGCGCGGCGCGCATGGGTGCGGATCGGATGCCGCCCGCACGCCGGGTTACACTGGGAGCGGTTCTCCATTCTCCGCATCGTTTGCGCCTGTCCCGAGGTTCGCTCAGATCGATGACCACACGTAAAAAAGCACCGGCCGCAGCGGCCGGCAATGACGGATTCTCGCTCATCTCGAACGAAAAGCTGCTGGCGCTTTACGCGGCCATGCTGCGGAGCCGCATGCTGACGCAGCGGATTGGGCGGCGGCGCGGCGGCGCGGCCTTTGGCGCGGGTGACGAAGCCTGCGTGACCGGCGCGGTGATCGATCTGCGCCCACACGACGCGGTGAGTCCGCCGCGCGGCGCGCTCACTCCCTGCCTGCTGAAAGGCGTGCCGCTCAAGACAATCTTCACCTGGGTTGCGGCGCAGCCCGACGCTCTGCCCGCGCGTCACGCGGCGCGCAGAATCGTTGCGCCGGGAGCGGACCTGGCCGCGCAGTTGAACGCAGCGCTCGGTGCCGCGCGGCGGAGCCGCAAGGCGCAGGACGGCGGCATCGTGGTGGTCTTTGGCGATTGCGCGCAGCTTGCCCGCGGCATCGGCCTGGACGGCCTGCGCGCCGCCGCGGCCGAGCGCCTGCCGGTGCTGTTCGTGTGCCGCGCCAGGGCGGGCAAAGAGGACTTTGGCCCCAAGGCCCGCGACTACGGCCTGCCCGGCATGACCGTGGACGGAGAAGACGTGGTCGCCGTTTATCGCGTCGTCTCAGAAGCGATTGTGCATGCGCGCCGCGGCAACGGCCCTACCTTGATCGAGTGCAAGCCGTGGACCGTGGCAAGCCGGAAAAAATCCGCGCGCGGCGGGCGCGACTCGGTCGGCAACAGCGATGCGCTCGGCAACATGGAGCAGTATCTCTCCCGCAAGGGCCTGTTCCGCGCCGAACACAAGGCAGATGTGGAAGCGGAGTTCGAGCTCGCAATGGAGAAGGCTGCCGCGGCTGTGGGATTGTCCGCGGGACGGAAAAAATCCGTTCGCCGCTGATGCACGCGGCGTGATGCGTGCGGCGATCCTTCGCGCGCAGGCAGGAGCATCCACGCATAAGCGCCGCGATACGAAAAATTGAAGAGTCATGCGCAATCGTTCTCGGATTACTCTGCGCGCAAGGCCTGCATGGGATCGACTTTGGAGGCGCGCGCAGCAGGCAGCCACACGGCGAGAAGCGCAATCGCAGTGAGAATGAATGGCGCCAATACGAAGACTGCGGGATCCCAGGGCTTGACGCCGAAGAGGAAGGTGGACAAGAGGCGAGTAAGCCCGAAGGACGCGGCAATGCCAATCGCTATGCCGACCAAGGCCAGCCTCATGCCCTGCCAGACAACCAACTTGCGGATGACGGATCGATCCGCGCCCAGCGCCATGCGGATGCCCATTTCCTGGGTGCGTTGCGCAACGGAATAAGCCATCAGTGCGTAGATGCCGATGGCGGCGAGCAGCAGCGCCACCGCGCCGAAGATGGTGAGCAGCAGCATTTGGAAGCTCTGCCGTGCCGTGGAGTTGCCCATGGCTTCATCCATGGTGCGGATGTGGGCTACGGGGAATCCGTGGCTGGCGATGCGCAGTTGCCGGGTGATGGCGGCAATGTACCGGTGCGAATCGCCGTGGGTTCGCACCAGCCAGAAGAGCGGCTGGATGTTGGCGTAGGCTGCGTTGTAGTCATCGGAGACCTGGGCGATGGGAAGGATCATCATGGGGTCCGCTGGCCTGGCCAGACCGCCGTCGTGAAAGTCGGCGACGATTCCAACAATCGTTTCTATGCCTCTCTGTCCGCCTCTGGGGCCGTGATCGATGTGCTGCCCTATCGGGTCCTGGTGGGGAAAATATTCTCTGGCGAAGGCCTCGTTGATGATTGCGACATGGGAAGTTTCGGCGTTGTCGCTTACGGCGAAGTCGCGTCCACGCAGGACAGGAATTTTGAACAGGCTTAGATAGCCGGGCGTGATACTCATCCACTTGCTTCCGCAGCAGTTTTTTTCGACCGGACGTCCGACGATGTGGAATCCACCGGTACCATCTTCGACATCGATGGGCCGCCAAAATCCGGCCGCGGCAATTTCCACTCCAGGGAGCGCATTGAGCCGGTCGCGGCCGTCCCGCAAAAGCTGAGCGAGACCGGCCGTCTTTTGATAGCGCGGTCCGTTGAGCGACATCTCCATGGTCAGCACATTGCGCGCATCGAAGCCCGGATTCACGTCGTGCAGTGCGATGTAAGTGCGAATGAGCAGCGCCGAGCCGATGAGCAGCACCAGGGCCAGCGAGATTTCGCTCACGACCAGCAGCGAGCGCGCCTTTCCCTCGCGAAACCCGGTGCCGGAGCGGCTGCCGCTCTCTTTGAGCGTGGAGTTCAGATCGGAACGCGAAGCGCTGAAGGCGGGGAACAGTCCAAAGAGGATGCCTGTCAACAGCGAGACACCGAGAGTGAAGCCGAGTACGCGCCAATCGATGCTGATGGCCGAACCGTTCTGGCCGATGCGAGGCAGGCCGGCGGGGCTGACCGCGAGCAGCGCTCGCATTCCCAGAAAGCCAAGAGCGGTGCCGAGAATACCGCCGGCGACGGAAAGCAACACGCTTTCTGTGAGCAACTGGCGCACGATGCGCGTGCGGCTGGCTCCCAGAGCGGAGCGGATCGCGAACTCGCGTTTGCGGACCGTGGCGCGCACCAGCAGCAGATTGGCGACGTTGGCGCATGCGATCAGCAGCACCAGTCCTACCGCGCCCAGCATCAACAGCAGAGAATTCCGCGCGTCGCCGATGATGCTGTCGAATAATGGCCCAACGCTGAAGTGCGGATTCCACGATTTCGGTGACTCGCGCAGGTACTCAGCGCTCAATGGAGCCAATGCGGCGTTGGCCTGCGCGATGGTGACGCCCGGCCGCAGCACCCCGGTGACGGAAAAGAAAACGTTCAGGTCGGTGCTCGCCGGGTCAAACTGAAATGGCAGCCAGAGGTCAGCCTGCACGTCACCGGCAAAATCCTTTCCGATCACGCCGACGACGGTATACGGCTGATTGCCCAGCGCGATCGATTTGCCTACGATCGCCGGGTCGCCACCGAACCTGCGCTGCCATAGGTCGTAGCTCATGACGACCACGTTGCCGCCGTGTGGCGAGTCCTCCTGCGGCGTGAAAGTCCGTCCCAGCACCACAGGCGCGCCATACACGCGGAAATAACCCTGAGTCACGTGAATGCCGTTGACCTGCTGTGGCCGGCTGCCGCCGGTGAGGTTAAACCCTGGGCCCGCGATGTCGAATGCCACGACATCCTTGAACAACTTGGTTTGCCGCTGGAGGAAGTGAAACTCCGGGATGTTGTGAAGGTCATTGGCAATTTCGGTCGACGGCACCACGAAATTCACCATGCGATCGGCGTCGGGATAGGTGAGCGGCTTGAGCAGCACCGTATTTACGACAGAGAAGATGGCGGTGTTGGCTCCGATGCCGAGGGCAAGCGCGACTATGGCGAAAAGGGTGAAGCCAGGATTTTGCCCCAACTGGCGCAGCCCGTAGCGCGCATCCTGCCAGAACAACTCCAGTCCGGCGCCGGCGCGATGATCCCGCACCGCCTGCTTGATCTGCTCGATACCGCCGGATTGGACCTCTACGGTGCGGCGGGCTTCGGATGCGGGCATGCCGGCCGCGATCCGTTCGTCCACGATGCTATCCACGTATGCGCGAACTTCATCGTCAAGCTCGTTCTCGGCTCGGGACTTGCGGAAGAGATTTCTAAAGACGCTTTTGAGGCGAGACCAGAGTTTCATCGCTCTTTTCCTTAGGTGGCTTTCAGAGCATTGGTCATGGCAAGAACCACTGTCGTCCATTGGTCGGTTTCCACTTCAAGCTGGCGTTTCCCCGCCCTGGTGAGCCGGTAGAACTTGGCGCGGCGGTTATTTTCAGACTCGCCCCAGAACGAACTCAGCCAGCCGGCTTCCTCCATGCGGTGAAGCGCTGGAAACAGGGAGCCAGGCTTGACCAGAAATGTCCCTTTTGTGATCTGCTCGATGCGGCGCGAAATGCCTAAACCGTGGAGTTGTCCGGTGCCAAGGGCCCTGAGCACCAGGAGATCGAGCGTGCCCTGCAGGAGATTTGCCTGTTTGGAATTCATTCTCTCTTTCCTATCGAATGGCGATAGGAGTATCACTTCTTCATGCAGAGTGTCAATGGGAGAGCGACAACCCGGAGGCGCAATTCCGGAGTATTGCGACTACGAATATCGGTGGTTTCGCGGGTCTCAAAAGCGAGACTTGTGGCGCCCAGGACGCGTCCTGAATGTGTCCTGGATGCGCCCAGAATGCACGCAGGATGACCGGTGCGACTACACAATCATGCAGTCGCGGGACTACACTCAGAGCAGGCTGTGGGGCGACCGGCGATGGTTGAAAATGAATGCGGCAGGCTGCCATGATGGACGACGCCATTACGATTTCAGCGGGTCCGCGCCTTCGTGTGGCGATGATTCTGGCAATCGTTGCGGACGCGCTTCAAATCGTCGTCCTTCCGTTGTTCGTTGAAGGCGCTGCATCGCCCGCTGACGACGTACTTGATCTCGTTATGGCAGCCGTGTTGACTTATCTGCTTGGCTGGCACTGGGAGTTCCTGCCGTCGTTCTTTGCAAAGCTTGTGCCCGGAATGGATCTGGCTCCGCTGTGGACGTTGGCTGTTGCCAATGTCTATCGGAAGTCGAAGCGGATCGCGGTGACCAGGGAAGGGATGCGCGACGAACATTCGGAGAGTAAAGCTCCGTCTACTTTGTAGCGGATGCTTCGCGAACGTGGTTGCCTGATGCGAGATCCGTCAGGGTATCTGTGAACAAGTCCTTGTTGTGAAGCCTGCATTCCCTCCGGGGCTGAAGCCACATTGATTTTGCGGGGCTTGATGTACGGGCTGAAGCCCGTACCCTTCAACTGAAGCCCGCCAGTCTTATGCCGACTTATGCTGACTTATGCCGGTCCGCGCGGGATGCCGATGGGAAAAGGAGTTTCTCCTCCTTCCAGAATCCAGTTATAGGTTTCGGTTCCCGCCGCGGAGCTCCATGCGGACGGTGTGCGGCTATCAAGCCAGTCCAAGGGCCAATTCACGGGTGAGTTCATGGGCTCGCTGCCGGGCTTGTGAGCGTAGAGTTCGAAGGCTGCGCGCATTGCGTCAAGCTGATCTTTTCCCACGGCACGGGAATCGGCTGAGATCAGCAGAACGGTGCCGCTATTGGCTACTGCCTGCAGCCACTGCCGGCTCATGGACCAGGGCAGCTCCGGCGTCAAGGGAATGCAGTCCGGATCGAGCATGAAGAACGTTCTGTGTTGCGGCAGACGAAAGGCGAGTGTGTTCACTCCGGTGCGGCGCGTCCGTTCCCATTCCCTGCCGCTCACGTCGTCGCCGGTGCGTGAGGCGTCGAACAGTCCCACGGACAGGTGGCCGACGGTATTGCACCCGAGGATGATACGGTCTTCTCCACAGCTTGAACGCAGGCGCTTGTAGAGCAAGGCTACGATCTCGGCATTGGTGAGTGTGCGATTGTCGAAGTGCCAGTTTCCCTGCGTGGGAGAAGCCCCCATCTGACTTCCCCACAGGCCGAACAGCTCGAAGGTGGTGAAGTCGTGTTTGATGAGGTCGAAACCCCAGCCGCATGCCTGTGCGGCAACAGCGGAGATGGCTTCGAGCGCTTCGGGAACTGTGGGATCGTAGGCCAAAGGCCCCTGTTTGTTGCCATCCTGCGGGCCGCGGGCGCTGGGTAAAAGCAGGTTGGCGGGCACTGTGGCGGCGGCGCGCAGTGGCCGAATCCATATTCCGGGGATCACTCCCCGGCTTCTTATGTCCGAAGCAAGCCGCGCCATATCGGGGAATCGGGAACGATCCTGATATCCGTCATCGATAACGGTGAACGGCATGGGACCTGCGGACGGTGCGAGGGACTTGACCAGGTCGGCATCCCGCAAGATCCGGTCCGCCGTGTTTTTCCGTAAGCGTAATACCAGTCGTTGCTTCCATAGATGACATTTACGAAGGTGGTTCCGCGTTTTTCAGGAACCCTGGTTCCCTCCGCCATGAGGCGGCACAAGCGCTGCGTGGTCGAAAAGGCGCTTTCCCCGGCGTCTGCGGCACACTGGACAATGGTGGCCGCATGGAGCCTGCGACTGCCAAGCCATACGCCGTTGCCACCGTTGCGAACATCGAGCCAAAGCGAGATGCCAGCCGAGTCCGCCTGCCAGAACACAAACGACGCGGCGCCGGTCTTGACGCCCATGCCCGCGGTTTGTCCCTGCACATGGAGCATTGCGTACCAGGGCATGACGCGTTCCGCCTGCAAGGGCCTCCACTCCAAATCTCCGTAGCTCCTCTCCCAGACATCGCCCAGAGCGAGAACGCCGGGAGGAAATTTGCACTTCCAGCGGAGGTGAACGCGCTGGATGGGACTTGTGGGCGACTCCAGCGAGATGGTGGAGTGCCGGTCCGCGGCGACAAAGCCGACCTTCACACCGCCGGCGCTCGATGTCCAATCCGTGCCGGATCGAGACAACTCGAACCGGCTGGCTTCAACGTCTCCGACGAAGGCCAGCATCATGTCGGGCTGCGAAAGAACCGGCAGCAGGAGCCCGGTTTGCGCACGCTGCTCCGTCGCAACTTTCCGCTCCTGATTCCACAACGCTGGAGGCAGCAGCATGGCGGCGGCCGAAGGTCCCGCAACACTCTTGAGCAAGTTTCTGCGTGAGATGACTGGCTGCTTGTTGGCCATGCTGTTCCACTTGTCCGTTCCCTCGCAACAGAATGCGCCCTTCTGCTCGAAGGACCTGTCGTAGTTCCGAGAAAGTTCATCATATTCGAACGGGCCCAGGCACGAGACGTTGATCGTCCCACCGCGGTCAGACAATGGCGGAAAGTGAGCTCGGGTTCAGCGAAGCTCATAACGCTCTCCTCGATTCGCGGTGTTTGCTGATGCTACGCCCGGTAAATATGAGGGGCTGGAGGATGCGCTTATGGTGGTGAAGCCCGGCGGCTTCTATGTGATCGACGACATGCTGCCACACCCGAATTGGCCCGAGGGTCACGCGGCCAAGATTCCTCTGCTGATGGAAAAACTGGCTCTCCACTCGGATTTCGCACTCCTGCCTCTTGTCTGGTCCAGCGGTGTGGCTGTTGCAGTTCGGACGAAATAATCTCCCATCTTCAGTTCAAGCATCTAAGTCAAGCATCTAAGCAGGTTGGGCCGCGTTTTCGCGATCCCGATTTTTCGGCTTACATGCGGCGTGGGCCCTCGTCCAAGGATCAGCCAGCGCGGCTAGACCAGTAGCGGCAGATCGGCCGTTTTTCCGTATGTGGATGATAAAGTGAGGGTATGCAACTGAGCGGACGTTCGGCTCTGGCTCACAGGATTTCATGCGTGGCCCTTCTGGCGGCGCTGCTGGCGGGCGGCACAGGTTTATACGCAGCCGGACCGGGCGGCGCGGGGCAATCGGAGAACGATCCCAGCCGGCCGCAGTCGGTTTGCATGCCCGCGGCGCTGGGCTCGCCTTATATTCCCGTCGATAGCTGGGTTTACCCGGCCATGCTGCGGCTCTACGGGATGGGCTATGTGGACAGCGTGTTCCTGGGACTGCGCCCCTGGACCCGGGCCAGCTTGGAGCACATGCTGGAAGAAGTCGGCGCGCGCCTGCAGGATGCCGAGGACGACAACGACCCCACCTCCGATCAGGCGGAAGAGATTTACGACGCGCTGAGCCAGTTTCTCTACGCCGACGTGCAGGGCCCCTGCCTTGCGGGCCAGGGCAACACGCACATTGAGTCGGTATATACGGTGGCGCGCGGCATCAGCGGCACTCCACTCTCTGACAGCTACCACCTGGGCTCGACCATCGTGAACGACTACGGCCGGCCTTACGAGAACGGATTCAACAGCTATTCCGGGGCCAGCGGTTATGCGGCTGCGGGACGCTTTGTGCTCTACCTGCGCGGCGAGTTTCAGGGCGCGCCTTCGGCCGCGGGCTACTCAGCCTCGCTGGCGCAGGCGCTGTCCACAGTGGATCAGACGCTTTATCTGAACCCGGCGAACGGGCTGCCCTATAACCAGCCCACCATTGCCGCCGGGCCCATCGGATCGGCAACCCACGGCCGCTTTCTCGAAGCCTACGTTTCGGCGCAGGTGCTCAGCCACGTCATCTCCTTTGGCAAGCTCGATAACTGGATGAGCCCGGCCGAGGGCGGAGCCATGGCCTTCTCAAACAATGCGCAGAATTTTTACGCCTTCGAGATCAACCGCATCGAGCCGCTGCGCATTCCGCTGCTGTCGCGGCTGACCGGGCCGTTCCGCTACGAGTTTCTGGTGGGGCAGTTGCGCGGGCACAACTACATGCCCAACCCGGCCTATGAGGCTAATCCCTCGCCGAATATCGCCAACGTGATCAATCCCGGCAATCCCTGGGTACACGTGGAAAAGCTCAGCTTCCGTCCCACGGAGAATCTGGAACTGGGCTTCGAGCGCACCGCCATCTGGGCCGGCGAAGGCCACTCCCCGGCCAACATCAGGGATTTTCTGCGCAGCTTCGTCAGCTTTTCCTCGCCCTCGGCCGCGGACAAGGATGGTCCCCGCGATCCGGGCGCGCGCTTCGGCGCATTCGACTTCTCATACCGGCTGCCTTTTGTGCGCAAATGGCTCACGCTCTACACCGACTCCGAAGTGCATGACGACGTTTCTCCCATCGACGCGCCGCGACGCGCCGCCTATCGCCCCGGCATTTATCTCACCCACGTGCCCGGCGTTCCGCGACTCGACCTGCGCGTGGAGGCCGCCTCCACCGATCCCTCCGCATCCACAGTGCTGCCACGCCAGTATGGCCGCTTCATGTACTGGGAGGGGATCGAAAGGCAGGGCTACACCAACCAGGGACACCTGTTTGGCGACTGGATTGGCCGCGAGGACAAGGGCGGCCAGGCGTGGCTCACCTGGCATTTGAGCGGCAACGAGTGGCTGCAGGCCAACTACCGCAATCAGAAAGCCACCAAGGACTTCATCCCCGGCTCAACCACGCAGATGTTCACCGGCGCGGGCTGCCCACTTACCGGCGGATGCCTACTCCCCGGCGGCACCACCCTCAACGACTTCGGCTTCCAGGCCGTCAAGCGCATCGGCAAGGATATCGAAGTGAACGGCAACTTTACGGTCGAGCACTGGAAGGCGCCCATCTACCTGCCCGGCGAGCAGACGGTGACCGCCACCGACATCCAGATCACGTGGTTCCCCAACCGCAAGGTGAGTTTTTAGATGTGGCCGCGCCGCGCCTGACGCCGACCGCTGACGCCGGCGTAGTGACTCAGTTTGAAGGGTAGAGCTCAGCCTGAAGGATAGGGCCTCAGCTTGAAGGGTAGGGCTTCAGCCTGAAGGGTAGGGCTTCAGCTTGAAGGGTACGGGCTTCAGCCCGTACATAATTGCCCGCAAAACAACGCGGGCTTTAGCCCCTGAGGGAATGCTTCCTTAAAAATGAGCCACGACCGACACCGGGCCGCTCTTGACTTCGCGGCGCGACTCGCGCTAAGTTGGGCTTACACGGGAAAGGAGGATGATCCAGCCTATGAAATTTGATTGTTCCAGTTGTTCGTTACGTGAGGTGACTGAGGCCTAGGGCATCGCGCCCATGACCCCAGATAAGACCCTGCGGCGAAACATGCCTCCGGGCCACTGGCACTCGCGGCAGCGCGATGGCCTTAGTCCAATCCCAACAGATCACCGGCGGCGGCCTGGAGATGCGAATCTTCAGGCCGTTGCTGTTTTTGGGCCGAGGTTAGTTAGGACCTTTGCATTCCCAGGTCTCAAAATCGAGACCTGGGGCACCCGACAACTTTATCCAGTCCAGGTCTTCGTGGCCCGGACTATAAGCCACGCACCTCAGATGGTGTCAACCCAAAGGTGTAAACGGGACAGCCTCTCCTGTTAAGGTGTCTCTGATCTCGATCTAGCCCCACCCCACGGATAGGCGTTCGCGGCTGACACGCTCTGCGTCTTGGAGTGCGTCAAACTCACCAATGGCGTATTCTTGGCCGTCGCTCTCTTTGGGTTTTGCCGTGCGGCGGACCCATCCGGAAACTTGGTATCGTTTCGGCTCCTGCATCGTTTCCAATCGTACCGCTATTCGCTGTGGGAAAGGGGCCGCAATCACGTTTTAAAAGTTTGTGGCGTAGTATTGTCGGTAAATATGTCCATTTGGGTTACAGCCATACTTATCCCTCTGGGGATTGCCGCCACTAATCTGGTCGCGCAGTTCTATTTCAGATTTGTACCTAACATTGAAGATCAGAAGCACCATCTAATAAGCGCGGGCTGGTGGGCATTGGACATTCTAATGTTTGCCATTCAAGGGTACAGCTTGTATTCGATCACACAGAGAAAAGAGCAGGTCACGCCCGATTACGTTCTTCTGGTCGCGTCGTTCGCTTGTGCGTTCACTTTCTGCGTTGTATTGTTTGCTTTCCGCCGCTTCAACCACTTCGTGCATCATCATTACATGGATTTCTTCGAGAGGCATCTAGCGATAATTGAACGTCACGACAGAGTTCTTATATTGCTTGCAAGTGACCCAAATGTTTCTTCGGAAACCGTTGCGGATATAAATGCGCTAATCACAAAGAGGCGCGAGAGGAATAAGCAATGATGACAAAAAATCAAGCGGTCCATGCTCTTGAAAATATCGAGAGAGTTCTCCGGGACATGAATAGCGCGGGGTCTTCAACCCCGTCGCAATTGTCGAGTCTGGCGAGCCGCGCCGCAAGCGCCGCCAATGATGTTGACGATGTGATGCGGCTGCTCAAAAAGTTGGATCAGGAAGCGAAAAGGGCATAAAGGAAGCGCCGCCCATTTTGGGCTAATTTGTGCTACGCGTTCGCCCACCGTGCCCAATTGGCCCAATGTAGAATCAGCAAGTTACAGATTCCATTGGGCGCGGTGCCGCCCAATCCAGCAGATCACCGGCAACGGCTTGGAGATGCGAATCTTCAGGCCGTTGCTGCGTCCGGGGCGAAAATGGATGTGCAACTGAACCGGAATTCGATCTGAATTGGAGCGGAAATTTGGAGCACGAACTGGATAACACGATCGCGCTGCTGGCCCACACACCGGCCGCGCTCGATGGCCTGTTGCGCGGCCTGCCGGAGATGTGGACCCGCGCCAACGAAGGCCCGGGCACATGGACGGCGGCCGATGTCCTCGCACACCTGATCGAGGCCGACCGTGTGAACTGGATGCCGCGCGCAGCATATTCTTGCGCATGGCAACTCGCGGCCGTTTGCGCCCTTTAACCGAGAGGCTGACCGTGAAGGCGACGACGGAAAAGAAGAACAGACAATCGCCGCCCTGCTGGACACATTCGCCAGCCAGCGCGGCGAAAAGCTAGCCGGGATGCGCGCACTGCATCTCGAGCCTGCCGATCTGGAGCGGTGCGGCGCGCATCCGGCGCTGGGCGAAGTAACGCTGTGGCAAGTGCTGGCCACCTGGGCCGCGCACGATATGACCCATCTGCACCAGATCGCGCGCATTCTGGCCGCGCAGTATCGAGACGCCGTGGGTCCGTGGCAAAAATTTCTCGGCGTGCTGCGCTGCCAGGGACACAGCGAGCCGGCCTGAGCGCGCCGGCCGAGAAAACGGCGCATGGCCTCGCCGCATCCCACCCAACAGGGGGATAAGACAAGCATGCTTTTGTGGATCGAAAACGACTGGCATTCGCTGCTGTGGTCGGCGGTAACTTTAGCTGCGGCCATTGTGGTTTCGCTGATTGCAAGGGCCATCGTCTTCTGGGCGTTGCGCCGGTTTACGCTTCGCCGGGCGGCGCTGATCGGGCAATCGCTGGTGCGGCACAGTGAGCAGCCAAGCCGATGGATCTTTCCTCTGGTGGGCGTGCTGGCGGTGCTGCCCGGACTGCCGCTGCCGCCGCTTGCGATGTCGGCCATGGAGCACATTGCCGGGCTTGGCCTCATTGCCTGCATTGCGTGGCTGGGGATTCTACTGATCGAGATCGCGTCTGACATGCTGAGCGGGCGCTATCGCATCGACGTGGCCGACAATCTGCAGGCGCGCCGCATCCAGACGCAGTTTCAGGTGGTGCGCCGCATCTCGGTCATGCTGGTGTCGGTGGTGGCGGTCTCGCTGATGCTGATGACCTTTCCGGCCATCAAGCACATCGGCATGAGCATTCTTGCTTCCGCCGGGCTGGCCAGCTTGGTGGTCGGCCTGGCCATGAAGGACACGCTCTCCAATCTCATCGCCGGCGTGCAGATCGCCTTTGCGCAGCCCTTCCGCGTGGAGGATGTGGTGGTGGTGGAAGGCGAGTGGGGATGGATCGAGGAGATCGGCACCATGTACGTGGTGGTGCGCATCTGGGACCTGCGCCGGCTGGTTGTGCCGCTTTCTTATTTTCTCGATCATTCTTTTCAGAACTGGACGCGCAACAGCGCCGACCTGCTGGGCTACACGTATGTCTATACCGACTACACGGTGCCGGTGGATGCGGTGCGCGACGAGTTGAAGCGCATCTGCGCGGCGTCGCCGCTGTGGGGCGGCAAGGTGTGCGCCATCCAGGTGTCGGACTCCGACCGCTACAGCATGCAACTGCGCGCGCTGATGGATACGCGCGATTCGAGCGACGCGTGGGACCTGCGCTGCCTGGTGCGCGAAAAACTGATTGATTTTCTGCAGAAAAACTATCCCGACAGCCTGCCGCGCTATCGCGGAGATTTGGCGGCCGCGCTGCCGGACCAGGCCGCGTAACGCGGGTCCGGTTTGCGTTGCAATTCATGCCGGGCGGCGGTTATGATCGCTCTCCATGTTTGCCTATGACGCGAAGATTGCCGCTGTGGCGGCCGCTGCGACGCATTCCATTGACGATGTGCTGGAAGTGATGACCGGCATTGGCTCGTTGTGCGCCGACGATGACGGCCTGAAGTGGTTCAACTGGCTTTACTCCACGGTGACGCAGGCGGTGCGCGAGCGGGTGCGCGCGGCGGGCGGGTTTGTGGATGCGGTGTGGATTGCCGCGCTCGATGTGGAGTTTGCAGGCTACTACTTTCGCGCGATTGAGGCGGCGCTGGCCGGCGGCGGCGCTCCGGGCTGCTGGCAGGCGCTGTTCGACGCGCGCAATCAGCCGGCGGAAACCCGCCTGCAGTGCGCGCTGGCGGGAATGAATGCGCACATCAATCACGATTTGCCGCAGGCCATTGTGGCCCTGTGCGCGACTGCCGGCCCTGCGCCCGCGCACGGCACCACGCAGTACATCGACTACACCGCGCTCAACTCCACGCTGGACGCAATCATCGACACTGCCCGGCACGAGCTGAATGTGAGGCTGTGCGGCGACGCGCTGCTGGACGTAACGCGGCTCGAGAACCTGGCCGCCGCGTGGGGCATTGGCGCGGCGCGCGAAGTTGCGTGGAAGAACGCCGAGGTGCTGTGGCACATCCAGGGCGCACCGCCGATCGCTGCCGCGTTTCTGGATTCAGTGGATGCGGCCACGGCGGTGACCAGCAGAACGCTGCTGGTTCCGGTGTAGCGATGCGTGCGGCTGTTTTATCGGAACCTTAGCGGGTGTCCGCGCTGGTTCCCGACCGCTTCTGCGGACCCGCGCATCCGTGCCGTAAAATCAAGCTGATATGAAGTGTCCCTACTGCGGATTCGCGCAAGACCGCGTCGTCGATTCCCGTGAAAGCAAAGAGGCCGACTCCATTCGCCGCCGCCGCGAGTGCGAGAGCTGCACGCGCCGCTTTACCACCTACGAACGCATCGACGAGATTCCCTACATGGTGGTGAAAAAAGACGGCCGCCGCGAGCGGTTCGACCGGCAGAAGGTGCTGAGCGGCCTGTTGCGCGCCTGCGAAAAGCGGCCGGTTTCTTCAGGCCAGCTCGAAAAAGTGGTGGACGCCACCGAGAGCTTTCTCATGGATGCTCCGGAGCGCGAGCGCACCACAGCCGAGATCGGCGAGCTGATCATGGAGCACCTGAAGGGCCTGGACACGGTGGCCTACATCCGCTTCGCCTCGGTCTATCGCGACTTCAAGGATGTGCGCGAGTTCAAGGAAGAGCTGGAAGGGCTGCTGGAATCGCATCGCGGCGTGAAGGGCAGGAAGTAGCGAGAGGCTTCACCCAGGATGACAGCACGCTTTCCCAGGTCTCAAACCACCCCAGCGACGAAGACCTGTCGCCGGGGACCCCGGTATCCAGACCTGGGGCGTCCCGGCAGGACGGCGCATTTTCGATTTGGGCCTGACTGAAAACACAAACTGAAAGCACAAGCGGGCAGCGCAATTCGAGGCTCAATTCATGGCAATCGCGAAGACGCACAAGGTGACATTGATTCCCGGCGACGGCATCGGCCCTGAGGTCACACGGGCGGTGGTTCGCATTCTCGAAGCCACCGGCGTGAAGTTCGAGTGGGATCGCTATGCTGCGGGAGCCGAGGCATTCGAGATTCATGGCGAGTACATTCCCGCCGCACTTTATGAATCCATCGAGCGCAACCGGGTGGCGCTGAAAGGGCCGGTGACCACGCCCATCGGCGGCGGCTTCAAGAGCATCAACGTCACGCTGCGCAAGCGCTTCGATCTGTTCGCCAACTTCCGCCCGGTGCGCAACCTGCCGGGGATCGAGACCCATTGGCCGGGCATCGACCTGATCATTGTGCGTGAAAACACCGAGGGCGAATACGTTGGCCTCGAACATGAAGTCGTTCCCGGTGTGGTCGAGAGCATCAAGGTCATCACCGAGAAGGGATCGACGCGCATCGCGCGCTTCGCCTTCGAGTATGCGCGCAAGCACGGGCGCAGCAAGATTCACTCCATCCACAAGGCCAACATCATGAAGCTCTCCGACGGGCTGTTTCTGCGTTGCGCGCGCAAGGTGGCCGAGGAGTTTCCCGACGTGCAGTACGGCGAGCACCTCATCGACAACACCTGCATGCAGCTGGTGATGAACCCCTTCCAGTACGACACGCTGCTGCTTGAAAACCTCTACGGCGACATTGTGAGCGATCTGTGCGCGGGGCTGGTGGGCGGATTGGGCCTGGTGCCGGGCGCCAACCTGGGCGCCGAATGCGCCATCTTTGAGGCGGTACACGGCTCCGCGCCGGACATTGCGGGCAAGAATGTGGCGAATCCCACCGCGCTGCTGCAGTCCGCGGTTCTCATGCTGCGCCATCTGGACGAAGCCGATGCGGCGGACAGAGTGCAGAAGGCGCTCGAAGCGGTGTATGCGGCGCGCAAGACGCTCACCCGCGACGTAGGCGGCGCCGCTGGCACGGTGGAGTTTGCCGACGCGATCATGGCGGCGATGGCGTAAAGCGCTTCCCGGCCTACCGCTGTCCCGCGCCGGGAGGCGGCCAAAATTTTTCCAGAAAATATATTTCCCCTGCCGCAACTTCCAGCGACCCACTGGGTCACCTAGTGTTATGTCGCTGAAGTTCACTGCATAAGTGGAGGTTCCAACCGCGGGCGCACATCGACTGCGCTCAGGACTGGCTTTGGGCTCGGTCTAACGCAAAAAAGCGCGCCGGAATTCAGCCCGGATCGCAGCTTATTTTTTGCTGCGCACTTCCGCGGCCGGACCAGGTATCTATTGATCCGGCAACTAAATACTGTCAGGGTGCCCCATCCATTTCCGCGTTTTTTGCGGAAATGGGTGGGAATGCGATGTCACTGTTTTATTGCCGGATCGATAAGGAATCTCTGACTAAGTCGACGCCCTGAAGGGTACGGGCTTTAGCCCGTACATTAAGCCCCACAAAATCAACGGGGCTTTAGCCCCTGAGGGACTGCCGGATGCGCAATAAGAACTTATTCAGAGATTCGCTAAGGCATTTCTCCACTTTCTGTCTCTAGCTTTTTCGCAAGGCGAAGCCCTGTTCGTGTAGAGCAAAACCGCCGGTCAAAATCGCTCGTTCACCGCAATCCTCCAGGGGGTCCGTCATGAATCGCATCACACTTGCTCTTTGCACCGTTCTGCTTGCCTCGCCGTTGTGCGTGTACGGCGGCGAGCAGATCGTTCCGGCCGGGTCTCTGATCAGCTGCACGGTTTCAGAGCCCAAGCTGTCTTCCAAAACCGATGCCATCGGCGATCCGGTGCTGTGCCAGCTTGGATTTTCCGAGCGCTACGGCCGCTCCGTTTTGCCCGCCAACAGCTACCTGGTGGGCCGCTTTGAAGATTACCGCGACCCCGGCCACTTTGTGGGCAAGGGCTGGATGGAGCTGAAGTTCGACCGCATGATCATCGAGCCGGATACAGTGGTTCCGGTGGACGCGCGGGTGGTGGATGTGCCCGGTTACAACGTCGACCGCTATGGCCGCATTCTGGGCAGAGGGCATGCCGTGCGCGACACGGTTACCTGGATGATCCCGATCCTGTGGCCCATCGACCTGATCAATCTGCCGCGGCGCGGCCCCCGGCCCACGCTCAAGGAGGAGACGCGGCTGACGCTCAAGGTGATGGACGACCTGAGTATTCCCACCTTCGACGAGCCGCAGCCGGACCCCAACGGACTGTATCACCGCATGCCCAGCCAGTATGAGCAGCCGCAGCAGCCTCCGCCGGAGCCCAGCCCGGTGGCCATGGCTTATCCGGCGCCGCCGGTAATGGCCTATGCTCCTCCGCCGCCACCGCCCACGGTCTACTATGCGCCGCCGCCCATGATGGTGGCTCCGCCGTGGATGGCGCGGCGCAGCGTGATCGTGGTGCGCGGCGGCTATGCGTACCGGGTGCTGGTTCCCTGACCTGCGCTGAAACTTCGCCCTAAAACCCCCGCCCGGTGATGGCCGCCGGGCGGTGGATTTGCGCTGCCGCGGGCACCGCTGCTTTTCAGCCTCCCCGGCTCCCGGGCAAGCGCATGAACGCGGGAGGAACTGTGCAATGGGTTTCGCGCCACCCCTCCGGGGCGGCCTCGTCTTGAGGCTTCCTCTTCCCAGGACTGCGCTTCGCTTGTCCATGGGCTATTGTCGGCCCGTCCCTCCGGGACGAAATCGAACGTGGCACAGACCGTGGCACTCCTTGAGACGCCCGAACAGAACCTGGCTCGCTAACGAAAAGCGTTCGTGCGATTGCCCTCCCCGGCTTCCGGATTCGCTCCCGGCGCATCCGCACTCCTGTACACTGGAGTGTTACGGCCATGAAAAGAAAACATCCAATCGGCATTCTGGGCGCGACCGGTGCGGTCGGCCAGCGGTTCATTCAACTGCTTGAAAACCATCCATGGTTCGAGATCACCTGGCTTGCGGCCAGCGACCGCTCGAGCGGCAAGCCCTACGGAGAAGCTGTGAAGTGGCGGCTGGATACGCCGCTGCCGGAGCGCATCGCCGGCATGACCGTGTCGCCGGCCGAGCCGCCGTCTGCCTCCAATACCGCGCCCAAGATCATTTTTGCCGCGCTGGACGCCGCCATTGCCCGCGACATGGAGCCGCGGTTCGCCAACGCCGGCTGCGCGGTGGTGTCGAATTCGAGCGCCTACCGCATGGCGCCCAACGTGCCGCTGGTGATTCCCGAGATCAATGCCGAGCACCTGCACCTGATCGAAGAGCAGCCCTCGCGGCGCGAGACTGGCGGCTACATGGTCACCAATCCCAATTGCTCCACGATTGGACTGGTGATGGCCCTGAAGCCGCTGGAAGAGCGGTTCGGCTTGGAGCAGATTTTTGTGACCACCATGCAGGCAGTGAGCGGGGCCGGATATCCGGGCGTGCCGTCGATGGACATTCTGGGCAACGTGGTGCCCTACATTGCCAGCGAAGAAGAGAAGATGGAGGCCGAGACGCTCAAGCTGCTGGGCCGGCTGGACGGCCGCACCGTGACTCCGCTGGCCGCGCGCATTACCGCGCACTGCAACCGCGTGGCGGTGGACGACGGACACATGGAGAGCGTGTCCATCAAGCTGCGCAAGCCGGCGACGCGGGAGCAGGTTCTGGCCGCGTGGTCGGACTTTCGTCCCCTGGCCGGGCAGCAGTTGCCCACCGCGCCCGATCAGCCGGTGCAGTGGGCCGCGCAGCCTGACCGTCCGCAGCCGCGCCTGGACCGTAACCGCGGCAATGGCATGGCTGTGACCGTGGGCCGGTTGCGTCCCTGCGGCGTGCTGGACTGGAAGTTCACCGTGCTGTCGCACAACACCATCCGCGGTGCCGCGGGCGCGGCCATTCTGAACGCCGAGCTGCTGGCCAGCCTGGGCAAACTCGATCCCGTGGCCGAAGCCGCGCACGCCTAGCGCGCGGACCGGAGAGCGGCAAGCGCCGGGACGCGGCTCAACCCTTGTGCCGGCGAAAATCGCAATGGCGCAGAACGCCGCCCTCGAATGAACGATTGGGAAGTCTGGAAATGAATCTGGTGGTGATGAAGTTTGGCGGCACCTCGGTCGAAGATCCGGCCGCCATCAGGCGCACTGCGGACATTGTGCAGGGGCGCATAGCGAACGGCAAAACCCCGGTGGTGGTGGTGAGCGCCATGGCCAGGGTGACCGACCAGTTGCTGCGCGCGGCATCGGCGGCAGCCGTCGGCGACCGCACCGGCGCGCTGGCCATCAGCTCGCGGCTGCGCTCGCGCCATCGCGACACCGCTGCGGAACTGGTGAAGCAGAATCCGCATTGCGCTACGATCATCGAAGTGATCGGCCAGGAGTTCGACTCGCTGGACGACGTGCTGCGCGGACTGTCGGCGCTGCTCGAGCTCACCCCGCGCATCTCCGATTTGATTGTGAGCTTCGGCGAGCGCATCTCCAGCCGCATTGTGGCGGCTGCCTTTGCCGAACTCGGCATCGCCTCGGCGCACGTGGATGCGCGCGAAGTCATCGTCACCGACTCTGAATTTCAGAGAGCCGCGCCCATCGATCACCTGATTGAAGCGCGCGCACAGCAAAAGCTGCTGCCGCTGCTGGTCGACGGCAGGGTTGCGGTGATGGGCGGCTTCATCGCATCAAACGAGGCCGGCACCACCACCACGCTGGGCCGCGGCGGCTCCGACTTTACCGGCGCGCTGGTGGGCGGCGCGCTCACCGCCGAAGCCATTGAAATATGGACCGACGTGGACGGCATCATGACCACCGATCCGCGCATTTGCAAAGATGCGCTGCGGGTCAAGATCGTGAGCTTTGAAGAGGCCGCCGAGCTGGCCTACTTCGGCGCCAAGGTGCTGCATCCGGCCACCATTCTGCCGGCGGTAAAAAAGAACATTCCGGTGCTGGTGCTCAACAGCCGCAACGCCGCCTGCGAAGGCACGCGCATTGAGTCGCTGGCGCCGCACTGCAACAGTCCGTTCAAGTCCATCGCGGTGAAAAAGAAGCTGAGCATCATCGACGTGGTGGCCAGCCGCATGCTCATGACCCACGGCTACCTGAGCCAGATCTTCGCCATCTTCGACAAGCACAAGTGCGCCGTGGACATGGTTTCAACCAGCGAAGTGAGCGTGTCGCTCACGGTGGACTCAAACGCCGCGCTGCCCGAGATTGCCGCCGATCTGAGCAAGCTGGCCGACGTGAAATACGAAGGCAAAAAGGCACTCGTCTGCCTGGTGGGCGAAGACATTCGCGGCAAACACGGCATGGCGGCGCAGGTGTTCAATGCGGTGCGCCACATCAACGTGCGCATGATCTCCCAGGGCGCCAGCGAGATCAACATGAGCTTCATGATTGAAGAAGACGACGCCGACGACGCCGTTCGCTCACTGCATAATGCATTTTTCCAGAATCCCGACCCGGCGATTTTCGATGTAGGGGCGCGCTAGCAGTGGACAGTGGACAGTGGGCAGTGTTCAGTCGCTAGAGCTTGACGCTGTCCTGGTGGCGTAAGGTCTACGAATGGTGCAATCGTTTCGGGACTTGGTGGTTTGGCAGCGTTCGATGGAGTTGGCCGTCGCGGTCTATCGCGTTTCGAAAGAACTTCCACGCGAAGAAATGTATGGGCTCAGCAGCCAGATGCGTCGCTCAGCCGTCTCTGTACCCTGTAATATTGCCGAGGGACAAGGCAGAAACAATACCGGGGAATTTCGCCAGTTCCTGGGAATTGCGCGAGGATCGAACTCCGAATTGCAAACCCAAATTGAAATCGCTCGCAGGTTGCAGTTTGCCGATGCCCAATTACTCGACGAGGCGGAGAGCCTCTCTCACGAAGTAGGGAAAATGCTCTTTTCCATGTTGGAGTCACTTAAGACCACGAAGCGCTGACAACTGACAACTGTCCACTAGCAACTGTCCACTGTTCACTGTCCACTGACAACTGAGGAACCATGCTCATACTTGTACTCGGCAAAGGAAAAACCGGCTCACTGGTGGCGGAGGTGGCGCGGGAGCGCGGCCACGGCGTGCGCGCACTCGACATCAACGAGAACCCGCACGCCTCGGCGCTCACCGCCGCGCACCTGGCCGGCGTGGACGTGATCGTTGACTTTACGGGGCCCGAAGCAGCGGTTGAAAACATGCGCGCGGTGCTGTCTCTGGGTGGCCGCATCGTGGTGGGCACCACCGGCTGGTATGACAAGCTGAACGACATGAAAGCGCTGGCTGCCAAGCGCAGCGCGGGCCTGCTCTTCGGCACCAATTTTTCCATCGGCGTGCAGAAACTCTTCCGGCTCACGGCGGAGCTGGCCCGCCTGGAAGGCTACGAGTTTTCCATCGCCGAGACCCACCACACCACCAAGCTCGACGCGCCTTCGGGCACTGCCGTCACGCTCAAGCAGATTGTGCAGGCGGCGCAGCCGGGCATGGAGATTCCGGTTACCTCGCACCGCGTTGGCGACGCCAAGGGCGAGCACGTGGTGACCGCCAAAAGCGATGTGGACGTGATCGAGATCCGCCACGACGCCTTCAGCCGCCGCGGCTTCGCGGTGGGCGCGGTGCGCGCCGCGGAGTGGCTGTGCGGCAAGTCCGGCGTGTGGGAGTTCCGCGAAATCTTCGATCAGTTGTAGCCGCCGGCCGCGCTCCACCGGGCCGAATCCGCGCGTTCATGGGCGTGCCTGCATACGTTAAAACAAACACCGCAATGGCAGAGGCGCCGCGCGCCATTCGACGATGGCGAGCGAAAAACCAAGGTAACCTGCTGCCCAAAAATTCCGGAAGCATTTTATTCAGCCCGGTGTATAGTCTTCCCAAAGCACTATTCCTATATCTAGAGTGACCTTGTGTCCGGGAAGGACATCGGCCCCGTGTTGAAGCTCCGCAAGTCTCTGCTCGGCCTGTTTCCCTACGTAGCTGCGTTATACGCAATCGCCTCTGTCGGCACGGTTTCGCGCCTGTTGCACGAGGCCACCGCAGCGCACGGATTTTCCGTAAGCCACAATCTATCGCCTGCCAGGCAGGGTCTGTCTGTGGCGCTTTTTGCGCTGAGCAGGGTGATTCTTGCCATTCCGCCGGTGATCGCTTTTCTTTACGCAATGGCGTGGTGGAAGCTGCGGACAGGCAAGCCGTCGGGGCGCGGATGGGCGATTGTGGCCAGCGTGGCGATGCTGGCTCAGACCATTCCACTCGATGCGGGAACTTATTTGATGATCAGGCACGGCCGCGGTGCAGGCCGCGGGTTGGGCATTTTCGTGGCCATCGACGTGGCTTTGCTGGCGCTGAGCGTCGCCGGCGTGGCTGCCTTTGGACCGCGCCCGGCGGCGGGAGCGCAGACGGTCCCAGCGCGGCTGCCGCGTATCTCCGGCGACGGCACCAGCGGCATTCTGGATGTGGTGTTCTGGGTGATCTCGATTGCCGGCTACTGGTTCGGATGGGCGTGGCTGGTGCGGTGGGGAATGGCGCACGGCCTCAGTCCCGCTCACGGTTATGGAGTCTGGGTTGAGCTTCTCGGCGCGATGCTGATCTGCACCGCGCTGCATGAGGCCGGACATGCAAGCGTGGCGATTGCGCTGGACATGCGGTTGCGCGCCTTCATCGTGGGCCCGTTTCAATTTCGCATTCGCCAGGGAAGATGGAGGTTCAAGTTTGTGCCGTCACAGATTTTGTCTGGCGGAGGCGCGACTGGAGCCGTTCCGTCAAGTCCCAATCAGCCGCTCTGGCACGACATTGTGATGATTGCCGCCGGCCCTCTGGCCAGTCTGCTCACCGGAGCTGTTGCGCTGACCGCCGCGGTGACCGCGCAGGGGCAGTTCTACGAGCGCTACTGGGAGTTTGTGGGACTGATGGGTATTTTTGGAGCCATTTCGTTCGTCGTCAACCTGATTCCCATGCGCCCCGAGGCGCAGTACTCCGATGGAGCGAGAATCTATCAACTGCTGTCCGGCGGCCCATGGGCGGACTTTAACCGGGCGGCTTCGATTGCGGGGGCGACGCTGGTGACTGCACTGCGGCCGCGGGATTACGATATGCAGGCGATCGAACGCGCATCGCGCAGCTTTACGCAAGGGGGCCAGGCCGTATGGCTGCGCCTGCTGGCTTCGTCGCATTATCTTGATTGCGGTGATATGGCGCGGGCTCGCCAGGCGACGATGGATGCCGAAGCGATCTTTCAGGCTTCAAGGCCTGAACTGACCGGGGGCCTTTTCGCTGTCCTGACCTTCGACACCGCGTTTCTGTGCCGCGATGCGGCAGCCACCCGGCAATGGGCCGAGCGCATGGATGCGAAGAAATCCGAATTGAACGAGTTCCCGATGGACTACTGGCTGGCTCAGGCTGCGCTGCACTGGATCGGCAACCAGCCCGGCGAGGCGCAGGCTTCGCTGGCGCAGGCCAGCGCGCTGGCGGATAAGGCTCCCGCTGCCGGAGCCTATGACTATGACCGGCACCGCTGCGCGTTGCTGAGAGAAGCCATGGACGCGCAGATCTCTGACGAACCGCTCGCGGTATCGGTTGCCGGATGAAGTGAACGCCGCCGGAACAGGGCTGCGGCCGCGCAGTTTCGGCATTCATCCGGGAGGTGATGGCAGCGAGGTCCGAAGTTTATTCGCCGGACCGGTTTGCGACAACCTGAAGATTGTCGGGCTCGGCCTTCCAGCGCATGCGCAGCCAGCGGTTCATGCGCTCAGAGTATCCGCGCGCGACAAGCTCCCCGAGGATGCCGGAGAGAAGCACGACGGCTAAGAACAGAGCCGGCACGGCGTAGATCGGTTTGCCCGCCGCCAGAAACCAGTCGAACAGACCGAGGGCAATGAACAGGTGAGTGAGATAGATTTCGTAGCTCCGCTGGCCCAGCTTGAGCAGCGGCTTTAGAGCTGCGGGCGCCCGCCATTGCGTCTGCGAGGCAGCTGCCATCACCATGCAGGTTCCCGCTGCCAGGATCGACATGGTAAGGCCAGTGCGTTCCAGCCCCAGCCTGCCCGCGAAGATTGAAAAGCACAGGCAGAAGACCAGCAGCGCGCTGCCGCAAACGCATGCAGCGCGAGCCGCAATACGCGAGAGCGCACGCCGCGATAGACAAAGCGCCGTGATACAGCCCATTGCGATTGCGTCCATTCCGCCCAGGTACGAGTACTCCCGCCACACGGGATTGGCATTGAAGACGTGGGAGCGCGCAAACGGGCCGAGCAAAACAAACAGGCCGAGTGGGACAAGCAAGTAGCGGCCGCGGCGAAAGAGCCTGCATGCAAGCGGAAAAAACAGGTAGAAGGTCTCCTCGACCGAGAGTGACCACAGGATGTCCCAGGCCGGCGGCAGGTAGCCGCGGCGTGCCTCAAGCAGATTCACGTGAAAGGTAAGCGCGGCAAACAGCGCCGCCGGCAGGCCACCGGTCCGGGAAGAGACTATGAATCCGCGCACCTGGGCAAGGTGCAAAACAGACAGCACAGCCAGCAGCGCCAGCAGCAACGGAGCAATGCGCGCAAAGCGAAGCTCATAGAACTGACGCGCGGAAACGCCGCCTATGGAGCCGTATCGCCGTAAGGCCGTGGAGGTAATCAGAAACCCCGAGACGGCGAAAAATATCTGCACGCCGAACTGTCCATTCCACACAAGCGAACTGACCAGTTGCGGCGGCAATCCGTGCGTGTAAGGCACATGCGCGCCGAGCAGGCGCATGTTCACGTGGTTCATCAACACGAAAAAGATGGCCAGGCCGCGCAGGATGTCGATTCCGTCGATACGGGGCGAGTGGATGCGGGTCCCGTTGCGCGCGGGCTGTGGCGGACGTTTGATGGTGCGCTCAATAGCCATGCGGATTGATGAATCGGACGGCTACTTTTCCACCGGCGCGCCCAGCCGCGGCGGCATCTTCAAAAACTCATCGGGCGGCAGCGCGCGCGGGGTCATGCGGGCCATGAGCACCGCGCCCTTGAACCAGTAAATTTTGTTGATGCGCACGCCGATGGATGAGTGGCCGGGCAACTGCGGCTGGAGCGCGAGCGGACCTTCGCCCTGCAACTGGCCGTCGACGTAGTTGCGCAGCGTCCTGCCGTCGTAAACGGCGGTGACGCGATACCAGCGGCCCAGCGGGTGCAGCAGCTTGCAGTTGAGCAGGGCGCGGGTCTGCGTGCCGGAGGAGGCAAAGCTGTCCAGGCACCACTGTCCGTCGACGATACGAATCTCGAACAGCATGCGGTTGCCGGTGTCGTTGCCGGTGGCCGGGTCCTGTTCCTGGAGGTGAAAAAAGCGCTGCGCCGCGGGGCCATCGGCGTCGGGGCGGAAGATGACCGACCAGGTGTAAGTGGAAGCGCCGGCGAGCGGATGGTCGTCTACGAAGAGGGCGTCATTGATTCCGTTGAACTCGACGGCCTTGCCGTATTCGCTGTCGATGATGCGCGGATGGCCGAGCACGTGGGTGGTATAGCCGCCGATCTTGTCGATGCGGTTGAAGCGCCAGATCTGCTGGCGCGGGCCGGCGGACTGCGCCAGCGCGAGCGGCGCGGCAAGCAGGGCCAGCGCGGTAAAAAAACGGTGGAGAGGTGACATGAACGGCTCCCGGTGTGCGTCTCCAATTTTACGCAAGCCGCCGGGATGGCGCGCGAGCGCAGTGGTTCACCTTGAAGGGTACGGGCTTCAGCCCGTACAGAATCGCCCTCAAAGCAACGCGGGCTTCAGCCCCCGGGGGAATGTCTCTTTCAAATTAAGCCACCACCCGCGCAAGCCGTCGTATATGCGGCGGCGGCCGGCTCGTATAAAATTTTCTGTGATGGAAACGACAGGTTGCGGTACGGCGATAGTCACGCCTTTTCGGGCGGATGGCGCAATGGACGAGCCGGCGCTGTGGGCGCTGGCAAACTGGCAGATTGAATCGGGAATCGACTTTCTGGTGGCTTGCGGATCGACTGGCGAGGCCGCCACGCTGGACGAGGAAGAGTGGCTGCGCGCGGTACGCATTGTGGTGGAAGCCGCGGGGGGCCGGGTTCCGGTGTGGGCCGGGTGTACGCATAACTCCACGCGCGCGCTGCTGCGCCAGGCGGCGCTGCTGCGCCAGATTCCGGGACTGAGCGTGGTGCTGTCGGCCAATCCTTATTACAACAAGCCTTCGCAGGAAGGGCAGTTTCAGCATTTTCTGGCGCTGGCCAAAGCGGTGTATCCGCTGCCGGTGGCGGTGTACAACGTGCCGGGACGCACCGGGGTTAACCTCGAGCCGGAGACGGTGGTGCGGCTGGCCGCGGCCGCGCCCAATATTGAGGCGATCAAAGAGGCCAGCGGCAAGCTGCCGCAAATTGCCGAGCTGGTACACTCGCTGCCGCGCGGCTTCAGGATTTTTTCAGGAGACGACAACCTCGCGCTGGCGGCCATTGGCACCGGCGCGCACGGGCTCATCAGCGTGGCGTCCAACGAGGCGCCCGCCGAAGTGGCGCGCATGATTCGCGCCGCGCTGGACAACGACTGGACCCAGGCCCGCGATCTGGAGCGCCGCTATGCGCGGCTGTTCGAAGCCAACTTCTGGGAGTCGAATCCGGGCCCGGTGAAGACGGTGCTCAACCTGATGGGCCGCATGGGCGATACGGTGCGCCTGCCGCTGGTGCCTCCGTCGCCGGCCACGCGCGCGCGGCTGGAGCGGCTGGCCGGCGAGCTGGGACTGCTAAGGGACGCGCCGATTCCGGCGGACTATCGCGCGGAAGTGTTCTGAGCCACTATTCTGAACCGGGCGAAGCCGTTCCCCTAAAAGTTGCATGAACTCAAAAAATCTTCGCAACTTTGCTGAATCGTTCCGGGTTTGAACTCATCGACGCTGATGTTTCGATGGCAGCGATTCGGCACAGCATTGTGTTGATGCACGGCTCACTGCCGCCCAGCAGCAACTCATGGCTTCCGCTACGGATTTGGCGCTTTCAGCGACCTGACCGACGAGCCAGCCTTCGCGTGGTGGGACTGCTACTCAAGAATCCCGCGACGGGCCAGGTGGTGCTGCTGGCGCGGCATCTGGACGGGCCTATAGCATTTTCGGAATTACTGTAGACCGAAGCCACGCGCTTAAGTGGCTTTTCCCTTAAGAAAAAGCCACCTTTCACGACGTTCAAAAAGTTTACGCTTATTCCGAAAATGCTCTAATCCAACCGACATGACTACTGTGAATTTTTAGGAGTGAATTTCCAGCCCGGCTCCAGAGCCATGCGCAGCAGATTTTCTGCCGGCGCGTGGCGGGCTGCTGAAATCCATCTCCGGCGCAACCCGTGGACGCCGGCCAAGGTCTACCGCATTCCCGCCCGCGGCCGGCGCGCGCTAAAGAAAGCTCGCGACATGGTGGACGAGCTGCACCATGCGTTGCACGAGGAACTGCACGAGACTCATCCCAGGGTGCGGCGGGAAAACAGGTCTAAAAACGGACGGCGCGGATAAACGGAGCGGCGCGAATGGAAGCTGTTTTGCTCTGCTCCCATCCACGCCGCTTTTTTTATGTGCTGCCTTGCAGCTATCTTGTTTCAGCGCCGGCCGTGACCGCCGCCCCCGTGACCACCACCGCCGGAATGGCCGCCGCCACCGGAGTGGCCACCGCCGCCACCGCCGTAATGACCGCCGCCGGAGAAGTGACTGCGGCCACCGGAAAAGTGGCTGCCGCCGGAGAAGCTTCTGCCGCTGAATCCGCCGCCGCTGTAGCCGCGGTACGACTGGCCGCCGAATCCGCGAGAACCGCCGCCGCTGTAGGCCCGCGCATTGCTCTGCGGAGCGCGGTAGGCCGGCGCACTTTGCCGATAGCTGTTGGAGTAGCCCATGCCGGGCCGCGCCGCATAACCGCCGTAGCTGCGCGTGCCGGGGCCCTGGTAGCCGTAGCTGGATCGTCCATAGCCGCCGTAGGCCGGTTGCCGCGAGAACTGCTGCGCTCCGCCACGGTTATATGCGGACTGGCGGGGGGTTGACGGACGCGTGTAGCCGTTGCCGCCATAGGCCGGACGCTGGAAGCTGTTGCCGTAACGCGCTCCAGACTGCATGCCGCGGCCGCTATAGGCGTTGCCACCGTATCCGGAACGGCCGCCATAGGCGTTGCCACCGTAGCCAGCCCGGCCGCTTGCGCCCTGCATGCCGCGGCCGCCATAACCACGGGCGCCACCCGGCATGGGATGACCGTATCCGCCGCCGGCATATCTGCCGCCGCCCTGCATGCCGCGGCCATAGCCGAATCCGCGGCCGGCGCGCGCACCGCCATGTGGAAAGCCCCAATCGGAGACGCTGCGGCTGTGGGAGTAGTAGTAGCCGTGGTTGAAGAACAGTGCGTGCGCGCCCCAGCCCATGCCCCAGCCCATCCAGCCAAAGGGAGCAAAGGCGCCCAGCGCGCAGCCCAGGCCAAAGTGGATGCCCAGGCCATAGTAGCCGCCATACACGGAGTATCCGGGATAGGCGACAACCGGCTCGCCGTAAACCGCCCAGGGATCGTAATCGGGCACGTAGACCTCATCCGGGTCAGCGGGCGCAATGTCGAGATAGCCCTGATCGTCGGAGACCTGCTGCTGTGGCGTGGACTCCAGGTTGCCGGCCTGCTGCGCGCGCTGACGCAGCACCTGCACCGCGTCCATCACGTCCTGCGGCTGGTTGTAGTATGCATTGCCCAGCGCCGTGGTCCACTGCAGATTCTGGTTCAACATGTCCAGCGCCTGCGGGAACGCGGTGAGCCCCTTCACGCTGGGATCCCAGCCGCCCTGGGCGTTGGCACCGGCGGCAATCTGCCCGGGCGAGCTGTAGCCCTGCGCCTGCATCTGGTGCAGCCACTGGTCGGCTGCGGCTACCTGCGCCGGGTAAGTGGATGCGGCGAGAATCTGGGCCAGCAGGGTGTCAGGATAAAGCGCAACCGGCGCCAGAAGCTGCTCCAGGTCGGCCGCGTTCAAAGGCTGCTGGGTGGGCGTGGGCTCCTCTTGCTGCTGCAAGCCGGGATCGCCGGGCCCGTAAGGCTGGCCGGCGTCGGCCTGCTGCGGATACTGCTGGTCGGGCTGCTGGCCGTATTGTGGCGGCTGCGCATACTGCGGATCGGCATAGCCCTGCGGCTGCTGATCTTGCGGCTGGGCGTACTGCGGCTGCCCGTACTGAGGCTGTTGATAAGGAGCCTGCTGATCTTGCGGCTGCTGATAAGGAGCCTGCTGGTACTGCGGCTGTCCATATTGGGGCTGAGCGTATTGCGGCTGTTGATATTGCGGCTGCTGCGCATAGCCGTACTGTTGCGCCGAGGCGCTGGCCGCGGCCAGCGGCAATGCCAGAAGCGCCGCCGCCAGACCCATTGATTTAAGGGTGTACGCGGGCTTGTGGGTGAACGTTGTGGGGGAGGGAAAACCAGCCGGGGAAGGTGAAAAGCAGAGATGCTGCGCATAGCGCAAATCCAAACGAGGTTTCATCATGCCCTCTCAGGCGCCGCATGCCACTGCGTTTGCCAACCCCCCACCGGCTCCGCGGCTACTCGTTCCAAGCCGCCACAGGGGAGGGCTGTTCAAATGGACCCTGAACCAGGTGGATAGTTTCGGCCCCGGCAGGAATAGTTCAGGCGGCTGAACCGACGCGCGAGAACAGCATTAGATGCGCCGGGGCCGGAATGAGCCTAATGGGAATCCATTTGGGATGGCTCGGCATCAATCCTCCGCGGCAGGCTGCCAAAGCTCGACACGATTTCCTTCCGGGTCAGTGATCCAGCCGAACTTTCCGAAGTCATAGGCTTCGCGTTTTGGATCGACCGTGACACCTTCGGCTGTCAGACGGTCCAGCACTCCATCCAGGTCGTCCACCTGGAGATTGAGCATCGCTTTCTGCGCCGGAGGGAAGTATTCGTTGTCTTGTTTGAAAAGAGCGAAGACGACCTGGGCGCGTTGCGTCGAAGCGGGAAACGCGAAGGACCCCTCGGACTTTACCAGGCCGAGATGCCGCTCATACCATTGATACAGGGCCTTTGGATCATCCGCTCGCAGGAATATTCCGCCAAAGCCAATGACTGAAGCCATGCAGCCTCCTATCCACCTATAAGGAATGTCTGTCTCTGTGACTTGGCCCGACCCTTACCTGCTTCGCGGCCCGCTACTCGGCATGGTTGGCAGCGGGCGCTTGCGCGGCGTCCGCAAAAGATCCCGGCAATCGTGCCGATCCAGCGGCGGCGAATATCCCGAGCACCTGGCGGCATTGCGTTTTCACCACGCGCTCCCTTTTCGCCACCAGTGTACAGCAATCCTGGCTGGGAGGGCTGCGCGGGGCAGACGGCAGAAACTTGTTTGCAATCGGCGGAGGAGACTTCGCGGCCGTGGGGGGGCTATCCGGCAAGCTGCTTTTTCACCAGCTCGCTCACCGCGCGTCCTTCAGCGCGGACGCCTGCGGCCTGCAGCCGGACCTGCACCACCTTCATGACCACGCCCATCTCTTTGGGACCGGGCGTGTGGCCCAACGACGCAGCCGCCTCGGCTACCGCCTCGCCCACCAGCGCGGCCAGACCGGCCTGGTCCAGAGCCTTGGGCAGAAACTCCTCGATGACCACGATCTCCGCCGCTTCCTTGGCGGCCAGCTCGGGCCGGTTGCCGTTGGTGAACTGCTCAATGGAGTCACGGCGCTGCTTGATCATGGTGGCCAGCGCCTGCTCGCTCTCGGCCTGGGTAAGCGGAGCGCGCTTTTCAATGGCCTTGTTCTTGAGCGCATTTTTGATCAGCCGCAGGGTAGTGGTGCGTTCCGCGTCGTGAGCCTTCATGGCGGTCACAATCTGCTGGCTGACAAGGGTTTCCAGTGCGCCTGCATCGATCATCGTGGGTGTTCCTCGCTGAGTTTATTTTAGATGACGGCGCGCGGGTTGCCTGCGGTACGGCCGGCTGCGCCATTTGGTTTCGATGCCGCGCAAGCCAGTTCGTGCGGCCACCGGAACTTTGACAACTGAATGGCATTTATAAGAGTGGGGTGAATCGAGATGAGGACCTGGAGCGAGATGAAGATCTGGAGGATGATTGCAGCGCTAGCCGGATTGGGGATGCTTGGCATTCCGGCGTTTGGCGCCGAGCCGGCCCGCCCAGGCACGGTGAACTACGTGGAGGGCGCGGCTTATCTCAATGGAAGTCCACTGAACGACCGGGCGATTGGCAACGCGGCCCTGGACGCGGGCGACGAGCTGACCACCGGCAACGGACGTGCCGAGGTGCTGCTGACTCCCGGCATTTTTCTGCGGCTGGGCTCAAACAGCGCCGTAAAGATGATTGCGCCGGACCTGGCGCTGACCCAGGTGCAGTTGGAACATGGCCGCGCGGCCGTGGAGGTAGACCAGCTCTTCAAACAGAACGACGTGCAGATCATGGACGCCGGAGTGACGACGCAACTGGTCAAAACCGGCTACTACGAGTTCGACGCCAGCCATCCGGAGGCGCTGGTGTTCAAAGGCCAGGCCGAAGTGCAGACCGGCGACAACCACTGGGAGAAGATCAAAAACCACCACGAGGTGGCGCTGGTGGCCGATGCCCGCTTGAAGTCCCACGACTTTAACGCCAGCGGAGCAGCAGACCCGCTCTACAACTGGAGTGAACTGCGCTCCCAGTACCTGGCCGAAGCCAACAACCAGATTGCCGGCGAGTATGCCTATGCGCCGGGCTTCAATCCCGGCTGGTTCTGGGATCCTTACGCGTGGGATTACACCTTCATCGGCATGGACTCGTTCGCGAGCCCGTTCGGATGGGGCTTTTACCCCTGGGGCGGCTATGGCGGCTGGGGCGGCTATGGATTTTATGGCCGCCGGATTTATGGCCGCGGGGTCTATGGGCACGGAATTTACGGCCACGGAATTTACGGCCACGGCACGGGCAATCATGTCTCCCGCGGCTATGCCGGGGGTTCGTCCAATGGCCACGCCATGCCCGGAGCCGGCTTTCATGGTGGCGGAGGCTTTCATGGTGGCGGCGGGTTCGGCGGCGGAGGCGGCTTCCACGGTGGTGGTGGCGGCTTCCATGGTGGAGGCGGCGGAGGGCGACGCTGACCAAGGCGGTGCTTGAGCCGGATTTCCGGATCTCAATTCAACTGGGCTCAATCCAATGGGCCTGATTCGAACGGCCTGAATCGAAAATCCGCCGGCAGGCTACCCGGCGGATTTTTTACGCCTAACTATTCACAAAAACCACAAAATTGTGTATTCTGTGATTTCTGGATCGGCGTCAAGCAATCCAATCGAGGGAAACATGATCCGTAAAACCCGCCTCTACACACCCGGTCCCACCCCGCTGCTGCCGGCGGCGCAGTTCGCCATGGCCGCGGCCGACATCCATCACCGCACCCCGGAGTTTCGCGCGCTGTTCCAGAAAGTGCTGGCGCAGTTGAAGATATTTGTCGGCACCCAGAATGACGTGCTGCTGTTGTCCAGCTCCGGAACCGGGGCCATGGAGGCGGCGGTAACCAATCTCACCTCGCCCGGCGACAAGGTGCTGGTGCTGACGGCGGGCAAGTTCGGCGAGCGCTGGACGGGGCTGACCAAGGCCTTTGGCTGCGAGCCGGACGTGCTTGCGGCGCCCTACGGCCAGACCTTCGACCTGGGCCAGGTGCGCGCGGCCCTCAAGCCGGAGCACAAGGCCGTGTTTGTGCAGGCCACCGAGACCTCGACCGCGGTGCGCCACGACATTGAGGCCATTGCCAGGCTGATTAAGGACAGCAGCAGCGAAACCGGCAGCCAGGCGCTGCTGGTGGTGGACGCCATCACCGGCCTGGGCACCACCCACTTCGACGTGGACGGCTGGGGCATCGACGTGCTCATCGGCGGCTCGCAGAAAGCGGTGATGATTCCGCCGGGGCTGGCGTATCTGAGCGTGAGCGAGCGGGCCTGGGCGGCGATGGAGACGTCGAAGAATCCGCGCTACTACTTTGACCTGCGCAAGGAGCGCAAGAACGCCGCCAAGGGCGAAAGCGCGTACACGCCGGCCGTGGCGCTGATCGCCGGCTTGGGCGCTTCGCTCGACTACATTGCCGGCCAGGCGGGCGGGGATCTGGAAAAAGGGCGCATTGCGCTGGTGAACAACGCGCAGGTGAACGCCGCGGCCACGCGCGCCGGACTGGTGGCGCTGGGCTTTACGCTGTTTGCGCCCACCGCTCCGGCAGCGGCGGCTACGGCGGTTGCCGTTCCGGAGGGCATGAACTCGGGCGACGTGGTGAAGGCGCTCAAGACCCGCTTTGCGCTGGTGACGGCCAACGGACAGGGCGAGATGCAGGGCAAGATCTTCCGCGTGGCGCACCTGGGCTTCTTCGACTACCTCGACACGGTGGCGCTGCTGGGCGCGATGGAGCATATCGCAAAAGACACACTGGGTCTGCCGGTGAAGTTCGGCCAGGCGGTAGCGGCAGCGCAGCAAGTGTATGCGGAAGCGGTAAGGCAGTAGCGGAGTTAGCGTGAGTTAGCTGGGTTAGCGGAGCTACACATACCTGCCGCGACTCTGGTAACTCCGCTGACACGTGCGGAGCGCGGCTAACTCCGCTAACCCCGCTGGCACCGCTGAGAGCACGGGAAGACAATCATGGCGGAACTGAGTTTCGGGGAAAAGCTGATCATTGCGCGGCGGCAGCTTGACCTTTATCAATACGAGATGGCGGAGCGGCTGGGGGTGCATCCCAACTCGCTCACCAAGTACGAGCGCGGAGAAGGCAAACCGCATGCGGCGGTGGTGCGGATGTTCGACCTGTTGTGCGAGCAGGAGAAGATTCGCTTTGACGAGTACGAGAGCGGGCAAAAGGACAAGGGGAAGGCGATGAAGATCGTTTTGGCGGAGAAGGTTTCTCCGGCTACGCTGGCGGTGTTTGCGGCCGAGCCGGGCTGGGATGTAAAGACGCACGACCAGTTGCCCGAGGGACTGCCGGCGGCGCTCGCCGAGGCCGACGCGCTGGTGGTGCGGTCGGCGGTGCAGGTGGACGATGCGCTGCTGGAACATGCGCCGAAGCTGCGCGTGATTGGCCGCGCCGGCGTGGGCGTGGACAACATCGATGCCGATGCGGCCACACGCCGCGGCATTGTGGTGATGAACACGCCGGGTGCCAATGCGGTGGCCGTGGCCGAGCTGGCCCTGGGTCTGATGATCGCGCTGGCGCGCAAAATTCCCGTGGCCACCAGCTCCATGCACGCCGGCAAGTGGGAGAAGAAAAATCTGCAGGGCTCGGAGCTGCGCGGCAAGACGCTGGGCATTCTGGGACTGGGCCGCGTGGGGCTTGAAGTGGCGAAGCGCGCGCGCGGATTCGGCCTGGAGATCATCGGCGTCGATCCGTTTGTTTCGACTGCGGTGGCGCGCGAGGCCGGCATTCGCCTGGTGCAGCTTGATGAGCTGATCGCGAGCTGCGATTATCTGACGCTGCACGTGGGGCTGACGCCGCAGACCGCCGGGGTGCTGAACGCAAAGTCGCTGGCGGCGATGAAGAAGGGCGTGCGCATCGTCAACTGCGCGCGCGGCGAGCTGATTGAGGACGCGGCGCTGATTGATGCGCTCAAGAGCGGCCAGGTGGCCGGCGCGGCGCTCGATGTGTTTCGCGAAGAGCCGCTCAAGAACTCGCCCTACTTCGGCCTGGACAACGTGATTCTCTCGCCGCACATCGCCGGATCGACGGCCGAAGCGCAGGAGGCTGTGGGCGTTCAGATCGCCATGCAGGTGCGCGAATACCTGAAGCTGGGCGTGGTGCAGAATGCGGTGAACATGCCCTCGTTGAGCCACGAGGAGTATCTGCAACTGGCGCCGCATATCGATCTTGCCGGCAGGCTGGGCGCGTTTCTGGCGCAGGCGGGCAAGAGCGGCATCGAGGCCATCCATCTGGTGTATGGCGGCGGTCTGGCCGATGTAAAAACCGAGCTGATTCGCAACGCGGCCATCGCCGGGCTGTTGCAGGGGTCAGAGAATGTGAACCGCATCAACGCCGCGGCCATTGCGCAGGAGCGCGGCATCCGCGTACACGAGGAGAAGGAAGAGAGCCATCGCGGCGGAGCGGCCACGGTGCTCAGCATCGTGCTGCACACCGCCGCGGGCACCAGCCGCGCCAGCGCCACCGTGATTCACGGCCAGCAGCCGCGCCTGCTGGAGTTCGACGGCATCGACATCGAGACGCCGCTCGAAGGCAATCTGCTGATCTGCCGCAATTTCGACGTGCCCGGCGTGATCGGCAAGATCGGCACCATTCTTGGCCAGCAGGGCGTCAACATCGCCAACTTCACGCTGGGCCGCGAGCGCGGCGGCGCCAAGCCGGTGAAGGCGCTGGCGGTAGTGCAGGTGGACGAGCCGGTGTCGGCCCGCGTGCTGGAGGCGCTCAAGCCCATGGAAGAGCTGCTGGAAGCCACGCCGGTGACGCTGCCGGAAGCTCGATCCTGAGAGGGGTTCTGAGATCGAAGATTTGCAGCGGCAAAAACGAAAGCCACCGCCCGGAAAGCGGTGGTTTTTCATTGCGACGGCGCGTGGAGCTGGCGCGATGGAGAGGGTCGCGGTTGGTCGACAGAATAACGGGATGCGGCAGACGCCGCAGAAACTCTCAGGGCAGCGAAATGCGGTAGAGGTTCCGGTGGACCAGGGTATTCACCCAGGCATATTGGCCGGGGTCTTTGCCCGGCACCAGTTCTCCACGCCCAACCGATTGGGCTCCGCGCACCACGCCGGATTCGGCCAGTGGCGCAATGCCTCCGGCGGGAAGATCGCCCAGGCTTTCCCCCGGACCGACGGGAATGGCCAGACTGCGCCCAGCGCCGGTGCGCGACGGCTCCTCGACCGGAACGAAGAGAAACTTCCCGTTCGTCGACCATGTGGGTCTGCAGTAGGCCGTGCAGATGCGCCGCGAAGCACCTCCGTCCAGCGGAATGGCCAGCATCTCGGGAAAGTTGCCCTCCGGAGTTCTGGGAACTGCGACTGTGGCCCAGCGACCGCTCGGCGAAACACCCTGGAACTCCAGAATCGGATACGGAAACACCTTGGAAGGGCGCGACTGGCCGGGGTCGATCTGCTCCAGGTAGTTCGCGTTTCCTTCCGTCTGCTGGAACAGTATCTGGCCGCGCGGGCCAAAATGCGGCGACCGCGCGCCGGAGATACCCACTTTCCTTGCGGGTACGCTTCGGTCCACGGGTGCCAGCCACAACTGGGTGGTGCCGCCCGACTCCGCGGTTGTGTAGACCACATGTTTGCCATCCGGCGATACATCGAAGGCGGTCATCGAGATTCCTGGAAACATGGCCTCGCTTTCCCCCGAGCCAACCACCGTCCGCCACAGTTGCGGTCCCGAGTCCCCTTCCCGCTGCAGCAGGTAATACAGGACGCCGGCGTTAGGGCTGAAGACAGGAGGAGACAGCTCGCCCACCACTTCGCCTTCGGAAGAGAGGGACCGCTCGCCGCTTGCGTCGTGAATCCAGATGGCGCTCTCGCGCACTCCCACGGAGGTGATGAGCGCGCGGCCTGAAGGCTCCATGGCCACTCCATCCTCTTCTGTTGGTCCAAAGGTGATCTGCTCCGGCGTTCCGTCTGGAAAACGCTGCCGCCAGATGTGGCTCTGTCCGTCCACTGTGGCAGTGAAGTACATCCAGCCGCCGTCGGGCGACCACCCCGCGGAGCTGCAGGCGTCCGCCGGTCCAACCGATCTGGGCGATCCCTGGCCCACTAAACCAAGCAGGCGGCAAGGCGCCCAATCGCCGTTCCCGTTCATCTCGACCACCAGCGCCCAGCGGCGATCAGGAGATGGAAACGAAAGATGGGCCATGCCGCGCTGATGTGCAGGGAAATAGATCTCCCGCAGTCCGGAACCGGTCAAGGTTGCGGTAACCACGCCCATGTGGATCCCTTCGCCGGGCCGAATCTCTGAAAAGAGCAGCCGCTGCGGGTCCAGCCACACTAGGCCCGCGGCGTTGTTGAGCAGAAGATGAGGCTCGCCTCCGAGCGCCGAGACCGTATACGTGGAAAACTCGGCGTGCTCCAGCACCGTGTACGCGATCTGGGACCCATCCGGCGAGAATGCCAGCCCGTACTTCGGCCGGTGGTCGTCCGTTACCCGCCTGGCCTCTCCGTTGGGCAGCATCTTCACGTAAATCTGGTCGGAGCTGAGGAAGGGATAGCCGCCGCGGATAAATGCCACCATGTGTCCATCGGGCGACAAAGCCGGGGCCACCGCTGAGTCCGTGAAATCGGTCAGTTGCGTGTACCGGATCTGCAGCGAACGATGCCGCAATCGATAGAGCATGGTGGCGCCGAGCGCGAGAACCACACAGGCCGCCGCTCCCGCCATGCAGGCGACGAGCAAGAGCCATTGCGGCCGCCGATTTGCCGCGATCGGCGCGCCGGACGAAGGAGCCGGGACCTTTTGCGATAGGAGTAGGGTTGCATGTGAGTTGAACTCCAATATCTCCGCAGCCGCATTGACTGGCGCAATGAAGCGGTATCCGATGCGCGGAATGGTCTCGATGTAACGTGGCGAGCCCGCCGAATCGCCGAGAGCATCGCGAAGCTTCTGGATGGACTTATTCAGCCCGTGATCGAAATCGACAAAAACATCGGACGGCCAGAGGCGTCGCCTGAGTTCGTCGCGCATCACGATCTCGCCAGGGCTCTCGAGAAGAATCGACAGGATCTGTAAGGGCTGCTGCGGCAGACGAATCCTAACGCCATTCCTGGTGAGCTGCCGGGTCCTGAGATCGAGCTCAAACAGGCCGAAGCGAACCATATTCTCGGTGGGTGAAATCGCCACTCCACACCCCCGCCGGACGGTGAGAACCAAGTCTAGCACCGAGACGCTCCGCGCGCATCCCGGTTTCGACGCCTGCAAAGCCGCGGGACAAGTTCTTCAAACGGATTGCTGCGGAAGGAATTGCGTGGGGAGAAATAATTCGCCCCGCAGGTATTGCTCCCGGAAGCCAAGTGCCGGAGACTCGGACCCACTTTGCCGCCCAGCGCGACGAAAAAAGGAGAGAACCTATGAATCGAATCATGAAGGCAGCAATATCGCTTGCACGCAAGACGCGGTTCGCCAGCCGGCTATCTGGCGCCGCCCTGACACTGGCCTCGATTGCAGCGCTGATGCTCGGCGCAACCAGCGCTCAGGCCGCATGCGGGCTGGCAGGAGCGGGATCGCAGAGCCCGATCCGGCTCCCGATGCTGGCGCGCGCGGGAAACGACCAGGACGACGTGTTTGCCGGCGCGCTCAGCGACTCCATTGTGGGCCTGTGGCACGTGGTCTACACCGCGGATGGCGCTACATTCAACGAGTCGCTCGATGAATGGCACAGCGACGGAACCGAGTTTGAAAATGCGTGGCTGCCGCCCGATACCGGAAACATCTGCTTCGGCGTCTGGAAGGAAATCGAGCCGCGAACGGTGCGTCTGCACCACATCGGCTGGACCTTCACGCCGGGCAGCGTTCCACCAACGGCCAGCGGCACCTTCACGATAGACGAGACGAACACGGTGTCTCGCGACGGCAGGACCTACACCGGGACTTTCGACTTTAAGACATTCGATATCACCGGCGCCCCAACGGGTATTGAAGTGAGGGGCACGACCGCCGCGACACGAATCACCGTGGAATGAGACTGCAGTTGTCCGTGCAGTGGGTGGCTTTTCGCGAGGAAAAGCCACTCGACTGCATTGGCCTCAGCTTGAAGTCACTCTGCTTTTGTCGGAAGGGCGCCCAGATACGCAGCCCAAGGCCCGCTCAACTCCTAAACTCTTAGTCCTAAATTCTTAGTTGACAAATTCCCTTGCACGCGCTTAATCTCCTAACTCATTAGGAGAAGTCGCCGTGAAGCGATCCACCCCAACCGCCCTCACCAAGCTCGAACTCGAGCTGATGCAGATCATCTGGCGCCTCGGCAGCGGCACGGTGAGCGCCGTGCAAGCCGAGCTTCCACGTTCCCTCGCCTACACCACCGTCCAAACCATGCTCAATATTCTCGAGCGCAAGGGAAAGCTCCGCCGCGAGCTTCAGGGCCGCGCGTACGTCTACAGCGCCCGCGTCACCGAAGCCAAGGCGCTGGGCCAGGGGCTTCGCGATCTCATCGATCGCATGTTCGGCGGATCGAGCGAAGAGCTGGTGATGAGCCTGCTCAAGAACGGCCAGATCGACGCCAAACGCCTCGCCACGCTCACCCGGCGTTTTAACGAGGAGGCGAAGAACTTATGACCACGCTGGAATCCATCCTTCTTTCCTATCTCGTCAACTCGCTCTGGCAGATCCCTCTGCTCTTCGCCTCGGGCTGGCTCGCCGCGCGTGCTGTCCGCGCGCTCGGTCCGTCCGCCGAACACCGCGTGTGGGTGAGTGCGCTGCTGCTGCAGGTCTTGCTGCCGGCAGCCTCCACTATTCCCTGGGAAAACCTCCGCACCTTTTTGAATTTCTCCGGCGGTCAGCTCAACAACGGCCAGCCGCACGTCTCAGTCGTCATGGGCCCCGGCGCCGCCTTTGGCAACCCGCATCTCCCCGCCTGGCTACTCGCCGCGCTGGCTATCGCCTACATCGCCATGACCGCGTGGTTCGCTGCTCGTTTTGTTTGGCGCCTGCGCACAATCCGCCTTCTAAGCAATAGCGTTGCCGCAGTTACTCTCTTCGACGATGCCGCCGACCACTGGGCGCAATGTGCGGGTACTTTCGGCGTAGAAGAGGCCTCACTCGGCACGTCCCCACGGATCTACGGCCCCATCACCATTGGCATCAAGCGCAAGCTCGTGCTACTACCCACTGACATGCTGGCGACGGTATCAGACACCGAACTCCGCACCGCCATTGCCCACGAATTCGCCCACATGCGCAGACACGACTTCCTCAAAAACCTGGTTTACGAACTGCTCTCCCTGCCTGTGCGCTTTCATCCCGTTCTCTCCCTCACGCGTAACCGCCTGACGGAGACGCGCGAGATGGTCTGCGACCAACTGGCTGCCGGACTCGCCGATCAGCACCAATACGCTCGCTCGCTTTTGCGGCTCGCTTCCCTGCTCGTCGATGGGATGCCGGCCAGAACCCCTCACGCCATCGGCATCTTCGATGCCACCAGTTTTGAAAGGAGAATTATGCGACTCACCGAGAAACCAGTTCAATCCTCAATCCTGCGGCGAATCACCGCCGTGGCGGCCTGCGCCTTGCTTGGCGCCGGCATCTCTGCCATCACCCTGGCCCTTAGTGTCCACGTGGACGCACTCGCCGCCGCCGACCAGCAACACCCGGCCAGAACCCCAGGCGTTATCGCCGTCAGGCCGGACATCATGCAGAATCAAATTGTGCACAAAGTCATTCCGGTCTACCCGGAGGACGCCAAGAAAGCCCGAATCCAGGGCAAGGTGCAACTCGACGCCATAATCGGCAAAACCGGCGAGGTGGAACAGCTCAGGGTCGTTTCCGGTCCCAAAGAGCTGCAAAAATCAGCCATCGACGCGGTCCGTCAGTGGACGTACAAGCCCTTCCTTTTGAACGGGGAGCCAGTGGGAGTGAAGACCACGATCCACGTCACCTATTCACTGAAGGATTGAGTTTATTCGTGATGCCGCTGCAGCTTGCCGGATTTCCATCACCAGACTTCAATCGCGCACTTACGCGCGGCTCATGTAGGCGCCTTCGCTGGTATCCACGCGGATCTTTTCGCCCTCGTTGATGAACGGAGGCACCTGCACCACCAGGCCGGTTTCGGTTTTGGCCGGCTTGGTCACAGAAGAGGCGGTTGCCGACTTGAGCCCCGGCTCGGTCTCCATCACCGTCAGCTCCACAAAGCTGGGCAGCTCGATGCCTACGGCCGAGCCGTCATGGTAGCTCACCTTGATCTGCAGGTTGGGCGTGAGGTACTCCACAGCATCGCCCAGCGTGGAGCCTTTGAGCACGGTCTGCTCGTAGTCCACCGGATTCATGAAGTAGTAGTCGTCGCCGTCGTTGTAGAGAAACTCCATGGAGATTTCGTCCACAATGACCTTTTCAATGGAGTCGGCGGAGCGGAAGCGGTGCTCGAACATGGCGCCGGATTTCAGGTTGCGCAGCTTCGCCTGGATGAAGGCGCGCAGGTTGCCCGGCGTGCGATGCTCCACCTTGAACACCAGGTGCAGCTGGTCGTTGTGCTTGATGATCATGCCCGGACGCATTTGAGTGGCGGGAATCGCCATAAAATCGAAATCTCCTAGCCTGGCTTGCGCACAATGCGCAAAAGATTGTGACCCGCGGCATCCCGGCCGGCCTTGCAACGCCTGAAAGGGCTTATTTTTAAGTCCCCTTCGGCAGGCAGCCGGACTCAGCGCGTCCCGCGCGGCGGCAAATGCAAAAGATGCTGCGGTCCAGTCTTATTGTAGCCCAACCGCTTCCACTCGCCTGCGCGCCGGAGCACGGCCGCCCGGTAAACGTCGATACATATACACAGTGGCCCAACGTAACCTTTCCATGAACCGGGTGCTCCCCTCATTGCCGTTAAAATTGATGACAAAGAAACATTCCCGTTGTTTTTGCAGGAACCGTAGGTCGATTCGCATTACCCACCCCCCGATCGCCCGATCGTAAAGGAGTTCCTCAATGAAGAAAGCCCTGATAACCGGGGTTACCGGCCAGGATGGAGCCTACCTGGCGGAGCTTTTGCTCGGCAAAGGCTATGAGGTTCATGGCTTGAAGAGACGTTCGTCGCTTTTTAATACCGAGCGCATCGATCATCTGTATCAAGACCCGCACGTCGCCAGCCGCCACCTGATTCTGCACTATGGCGACCTCACCGAATCGAGCGGGTTGCTGCGGGTGGTGCAGGAGGTGCAGCCGGACGAAATTTACAACCTGGCCGCGCAGAGTCACGTGCAGGTCTCCTTTGAGAATCCCGAATACACCGCCAACGCCGACGGCATTGGCACGCTGCGCCTGCTTGAGGCCATGCGCATTCTGGGCCGGGAAAAGGCCACGCGCTTTTATCAGGCTTCCACCTCGGAGTTGTACGGGCTGGTGCAGGAAAGTCCGCAGAGCGAGAACACGCGCTTTTATCCGCGCTCGCCTTACGCGGTGGCCAAGCTCTATGCCCACTGGATCACGGTGAACTATCGCGAGGCCTATGGGCTGTATGCGTGCAACGGCATTCTGTTCAATCACGAGTCTCCACGGCGCGGCGGAACCTTTGTGACGCGCAAGATCACGCGCGGCCTGGCGCGCATCAAGACCGGCCTGCAGGACTGCCTGTACATGGGCAACCTGAACGCGCTGCGCGACTGGGGCCATGCCCGCGACTACGTGGAGATGCAGTGGCTGATGCTGCAGCAGGACGAGCCCCGCGACTACGTCATCGCCACCGGCGAGCAGCACAGCGTGCGCGACTTCATCAATCTGAGCGCGGAGTTTCTGGGCATGGAACTGGAGTGGACGGGCAGCGGCGTGGACGAGCGCGCCTGCGACCGCAGGGGCAAAGTGGTGGTTGCGGTGGATCCGCGCTACTTTCGGCCCACCGAAGTGGAAACCCTGCTGGGCGATGCCGGCAAAGCGCGCCGTGAGCTGGGCTGGTCGCCGCGCATCGGCTTTCACGAGCTGGTGCGCGAAATGACCGCCGAAGACCTGGCCGCCGCCGAGAAGGATGCGCTGGTGAAAAGCCACGGCTACACAACCTACCATCACCACGAGGCATAGGGCATGGAAAACAACAGCCGCATCTTCGTTGCCGGCCATCGCGGACTGGTGGGCAGCGCCATCCGGCGCGGGCTTGAGCAGCAGGGCTACACGAATCTGCTGCTTAAAACGCGCGCCGAGCTGGACCTGACCGATGCGCGCGCGGTGGAAGATTTCTTTCGCGCCGCGCAGCCGGAGTATGTGTTTCTGGCCGCCGCCAAAGTGGGCGGCATCCTGGCCAACGATACTTATCCGGCGGATTTTCTGCGCGAGAATCTCAAGATCCAGACTAACGTGATCGAGAGCGCGTATCACGCCGGCGTTAGCCGTCTGCTGTTTCTCGGCTCAACCTGCATCTATCCACGGCTGGCTCCGCAGCCCATCCGCGAGGAGTATCTGCTGACCGGGCCGCTTGAGCCCACCAACCGCGCCTACGCGCTGGCCAAAATCGCCGGCATTGAGATGTGCTGGTCGTACAACCGGCAATATGGAACGCACTATCTGGCGGCCATGCCCACCAACCTCTACGGCCCCGGCGACAACTTCGACCTGAAGACCTCGCACGTGCTCCCGGCGCTGATGCGCAAGGCCGCCGAGGCCAGAGCCAACGGCGCGGCCGAGATGAGCGTGTGGGGATCGGGCACTCCGCGCCGCGAGTTTCTTTACAGCGACGATCTGGCCGAGGCCTGCATTTTTCTGATGACTCTGGACGAGGCAAAATTCAGCTCGCTGCTCAGCCGCGAAGAGCCGCCGCTGGTCAATATCGGCACCGGCGAGGACCTGAGCATCCGCGAGCTGGCAGAGCTGATCTGCCGCGTGGTGGGCTTTGAGGGCAGGCTGCGGTTTGACCCCTCGCAGCCCGACGGCACTCCGCGCAAGCTCTGCGACGTAAGCAAGATCAATGCCCTTGGCTGGCGCGCCCGCACCAGCCTGGAAGAAGGCATACGGCGCACCCTGGAGTCGGCGAAGGACCTGCTGGCGCCCGCGGTCTGAGAATGCGCTTTACGCCGGCTAGCGCTGGCTCGCATGGCCGGCGGCCACTTTGGCATTGAATTCGGCCGAACGGTTGCGCGGCACGCTCAGAGCCTGCCAGTGGTCCGCGGCGCAGTGCTTGGCCAGCAGCACGATCTGGCCGATGTGATAGGAGTAGTGCGCCACCTGGCGGTTGATGGCCTGCATGACCGAGTGGGCCTCGCCGCGAATGGTGATGGTGCGGCCAAGATCGGCGTCGGTCAATGGCTCGATGGCGCCCAGCAGCGCGACCCAGCCGCTTTCCCAGTCCGCCATCAATTCCTGGCGCGTGGCGGCCGGCGCGGCAAACTCGCGGTCGCGGTCGCGGTTGGGCTTTTCGCCGTCGCTGGTCAAAAAGTCGGTCCAGCGCGAGCGCATGTTGCCCGCTATATGCTTCACCACAATCGCAATCGAGTTGGCCTCGTCATCCAGGGGCAGGAAAAGCTGCTCGTCGCTCACCTGCGCCATGGCGCGCTCGGCCAGCAGTTTGGAATGGCGGAAGAGAGCGAGGGAGTCTTCGACATAGGAGGTGGTGAACTGCAGTGCCATACAGAAAGTGTACGGCGACTTTAGAGCAAAATCAGAGTGAATATGTGGATTGCGAAAATCGTGCAAGGCGCCGTTTTCTTGGGGAAAACGACACTCAGCAGAATCAACTCACCTTACACCAACTCTGATTTTGCTCGAGCGCGAGCAGCGCAAGGTGTGAAACAGCAGCGTCAGTGGCCCTGAAGGCTCTCGGTGGCCTGCCGGTAAATCTGGAGGAGCAGGCGGAGATTGGCTTCCGGTTGATACTGCGCCTCATAAGTAGCGCGCGCGCAACCGCGCAGGTCCTGCTCGAAGTCTCCGCCGGCGGCCACGCGGCGCACTGCCGCGGCAAGGGCGGCGGGATTGCCGGGCTCGGCGAGCAGTCCGTTGGCACCATCCTCGATGAGGGTTTCGAGCGCGCCGATGCGGCTGGCCACAATGGGCAGGCCCGCGCCGAAGGCCTCTGGAACCACCATCGGCAGGCCCTCGTACCACAGCGAAGGAAGCAGCAGCACGCGCGCTTCAAGCATGAGCCGCCGCACTCCCGCCGCGTCCTGCAGGCCCGCGTATTCGAGCTTGCCCGGCGCGCACAGCGCTTGAACCTTGCTCAGCAGCGGCCCGTCGCCGGCAACCAGAAGCGGCATGCCCAGACCCTGGCCGTGCACGGCCGCGGCCAGCAGCGGCTCGATTCCCTTTTCCTGCGACAACCGGCCCACATAAAGCGCGTATCCACCTGCGCCGGAGCCGCGGCCGGGATCGGGCGCCGCGTTGGGCTTGATGCAGATTTTTTCCGCTGGAATCTGCGCGTGACGCGTAAACAGGTCGTGGGCAAACTGCGTCAGCACGATGAAACGCTGCACACGGCTGGCCCATGTCCGGCGGGCGCGATGTAGTGCGATCATGGCCGCCACGGCGGCCGAACCGGCCTTGCTGTCGCGATAGCAGTTGTGGCGAATGGCGGGCAGCGGCAGCGCGCGGTCCAGGCACTCGGTGCAGATTTTGCCGTTGCGAAACAGCAGCGCGTTGGCGCACACCAGCCGATAGTTGTGCAGCGTCTGCACCACAGGCACGCGCGCCGCGCGGCACGCATCGTAAATGGACGGGGAAAGCGCAGGGAAAAAGTTGTGAACGTGTACCACGTCGGGCTGGAAGGCGCGAATGCGGGCCGCCGTCAGCCGCCGCGAGGCGAACGAATAGGGAACCTGCACAGCGGTGCCGATCTTGGCGGCCGCGCCGGTGATCTGGTCGTTGCTCACTTCGAGCAGATCAACTGTGACGCCGGCCCCGCACAGCATCTCGCGCTCCATATCGACCACGGTGTCTTCGCCGCCGCGCACCTGGTAGCGGTTGTGCAGCAACAGGACTCTCAAGCGCTCTCCTCGGAAAAGAATAAACGAGAGGCCGGCGCGGGGGCCGATTCAGGCAGGCTGATGCAGGCCGGTGGATTCCGCCGGCCGATTCTGATGGAGCCATTCGGCAGGCTAAGCCGGAGCGGCCGGGCGAGGCTCTGGCATAATCTGTAGCAGGCATCGCATCCGGCGGTGCCATGACTTGTTTCGTGCGCGCATCGGTGAACGGTGCAATGGAGCATCCGCAATGCCTGCCAAAATGCCTGCCAAGCTGGAAACGGCGGGGGGCCAGACACGAAGGTTGAACGGCATCCGGCGCTGGATTCGGCCGACCGGCCTGTGCGTGGCGATTCTGGGGCCCGACGGCAGCGGCAAATCGAGCGTGATCGAGTTGTATCTGCCGCAGATGGGGGCCTTCTTCAGCGGCTCGGAGTACTTTCATCTGCGCCCGCGTCTGTTCGATGGCGGCGGCGGCGCGCAATCGCCCAACACCGATCCGCACGGCCAGCCTGCGCGCGGCATGCTGCTTTCGGCTGCCAAGGTGGTTTACCTCTGGATCGATTACGTCTTCGGCTATCTGCTGCGCATCTATCCGCTGCTGGCCGCGTCCCGGCTGGTGATCTTCGACCGCTATTATCACGACCTGCTGGTGGACGACCGGCGCTTTCGCTACGGCGGCCCGCGCTGGCTGGCGCGGCTGGTCGCGCGCATGATTCCGCTGCCTGACCTGGTGCTGGTGCTGGACGCGCCGGCGGAGATTCTGCAGGCGCGCAAGCAGGAGGTCCCGGCTGCCGAGTCCGCCCGGCAGGCCGACGCCTATCAGGCCGTGGCCTTCTCCGACCTGATGCGCGGGCGCGCCACACTCATCGACGCATCCCTGCCGCTCGACGAAGTGGTGCAGCAGTGTACCGACAGAACGCTGGCCGTGCTGGCCGAGCGCACCACGCGCCGCCTGGAAGCGGACTAGGAAGTCTCTGAATCAATTCTGAATGCGCAGCCGGCGGTCCTTCGGGGCATAACAGGCTGCGGAAAAACTCAATTTTGCGGAAAGCAACAAAAGCAAATCATTTCAGGATGCCATCAGGTTTCTGACTGCATAGTTTTGTTGGTTCGATTCGTGCTTTCTCTGGCCTTAAAAGCGAGACCTGGGACACCTAAGTTGGTACATCTGCGATAGGTCAGAGTCCAGGATTGATTTTTAAGGCTCAAGCCGCCGACTTATTCGGAGGTTGCTGAGGTGTCCTTATTAGTTCATCCCCTTCGACTTAGGGGAATAAGTTGGATTGGTAAAAAATTCTCGCCCAATTTTCAAAACTTAGAGTAAGATTCTTTCTCCTAGGATTTCTTCAAATACCCGGCGTTCCCCACGCTGGGTCATAGCTTGGAATACTTCTAACCATTCGGCGTTTGGAGGTTTCCGGTATGTGGAAAAGGAAAGCCGCACCCGATCGGCTTCCAGCGACTCCGGCCTGGGCCACGCACATAGACGAATCCCGGTTCAGTCCGTGTGTCATCGACTCATCTGCTCATCCAACCAGCACGGCGTTAAGCCCGCAGCGAAAACCTTCCACACTTATCCCCCGGCCGCAAATCCTGATTACCGCGAGCGCCCTGGTTGCTGTGATGGTTATTCCATCGCTGAAAGCCTGGGCCGCTCGCCCTGCTCAGGGCGTGGTGGAGGCGCTGGAAAGAAAATACCAGGTCACCGCGATGACCCCCGATGATGAGCAGATAACCAAAGACGGAACCACCATGGTTATGAAGTCTGCGGGCATCTTTACGCTGCCCAGCAGCTTGTTTGTGGAACCGGAAAATACGGTGGTCGATGGAGCGATCAAACCTTCCTCGGCGTTTGTGAGGATGACCTGGACCAGGATGGGATCGCATGTTCTGCAGAGCGGCGACAAAGTCTACATCACCAAGATCGAGACCAAGAACGGATCCAGCGACCAGCTCCGCTTCACCATCGTAACGGTCGATTCGCTTGATGTAAGCGGCCAGGACGCTCAGAAGAAATACAAGGCGGTCGTTTCCTTCAAGTTCAAGGGTGGCTATCTCGACGAGGCTCCGCCGGAGGAAGTAGAGCAGGCCATCGAAGCAATCATGGCCCCGGACACGGGCTCGGATGACGCTCAGCAGGGCGGTAACTCGGGCAACGGAAACCAGTCTCAGGGACAAGCCCAGGGACCAGCGAACCCACCGCCGCCGCGGCGAGCCGCCGTGCCTCCTCCGCCACCTGCCGCTCCAGCAGGACCGCCCCCTACGATCACGATCGGAGAATCTTCGACAGAGGTACTGCAAGCTATGGGCATGCCTGCACAGATGATTGATCTGGGAAAGAAGAAGACATACATCTACAAGAACATGAAGGTGATTTTTGTTGACGACAAGGTCAGCGATGTTCAATAACTCGCGAAATTTGGGCTCGCGAAATTTGAACCGTGTACAAAGCAATGGAGAGTGAGGGAATATGACTATCCATCGGAGAATGAGCGCGCGGTTGTCCGCCTCTGTGCAGTTCGCCGCCATCGCGCTGCTGGCTGCGGCAGTGGGTTTCTTTGTCCCTGGCACTGCGTCTGCTAAGAACCAGCCCAAGCCCGCGGCGCACGCCTCCAGACCGGCGGCCAGAGCTCCCAGCAGGTCAAGCCGCCCATCGGGCAACGAGCGGGGACACGGCCCCGCTTCAGGCGCCTCGCATCCAGGCATGCACGACAGGTCAAATGTTGGGACGACGAGAAATCGCGACGGCAGCACTACCTTTCATAACTCACGCGGAGCCGAGATTACCCGAAATCGCGAAGGCCATGTGGCCAGCTTCCACGACACCCGCGGCCACGAGGCCAGATTCGGTTCCAATGGCCGGGTCAGAGAAGTTCGCGGCAACGGAATGACCGTCTCGCGAGGCCCTCGCGGCATGCGGCGCACGGTGGTGGAACGGGATGGAATGCGCCGAGTGGCCTACGGTCATGGACGGGGTTATATTTCGCGTCCCTATTCCTATCATGGCCACACTTACTACAGCCGCGCATACTACGGGCATGGTGGTTATTACAGATCCTATTACCACCCTTACTACTACCACGGCGTCTATCTGCACGGTTATATGCCGGCCTATTACTATCCGCCGGTGTACTACGGCTGGGCCTACAATCCATGGCCCTCGCCCGTTGCCTACGCCTGGGGCTGGGGAGGGTCTCCCTGGTACGGCTACTATGGCGGCTATTTTGCTCCCTACCCCGTGTATCCAAGCGCCGCCTATTGGATTACCGACTATATGATTTCGGCCAGTCTGGCTGATGCCTACGCCGCAGGCGTCGCAGCCGGTGTATCCGGCAATGCCGCTCGCCTTCGCAATCCCGGTGGCGCACATCTGGTCTACGCATCCTTCGACGTTGGCAACACAACCACCCCGCCAACGATGACCAAAGCGGTCAAGGACGCAATATCGGAGGAGATTACCCGTGAACTGGCGGCCGCGCAGAAGACGCAGGACCCGTCCGATGGCAGCACGGCCAGTCTGGCCACCCTGCTCGCCGACGGACAACCCCACGTCTTTGTGGCCAATGCAGGTCTCACCGTCACGTCGGCGGGACAGGATTGCGCCCTTACCGAAGGCGACGTACTTTCGTTGACCACTCCCCCTGCACAGGACGCCGCCACCGCAAACCTGCAGGTTCTAGCGAGCAAGCAGAGCGAATGTGCGATCGGCGCCGCGGTAGACGTAGGTCTGGACGATCTTCAGGAAATGCAGAATCATCTGCTGGCCAACATCGACAACGCCATGGCCCAGATGAAGGACCATCCTGGACAAGGTGGATTGCCCACACCTCCAGCGGCCGCGATTCAGGGAACCACGCAAGCTCCCTATGCCGCGGATGCTCCTCCGGTTGATCCCAACGGCGCTGCCGAACTTGACCAGCAGGCCCAGCAGGGTGCGCAGTTGGAGCAGCAGGTGGTTGCGGACGCAACTGCCCCCGACGACTCGACCGGAGCCGCCGCGCCTGCCGGCAATGTTGCCGTTCAAGAACCTCCACCCGCCCCCGTCCGGCATGCCGGACCAATCACTATCGCTTTGGGACAGTCGGAGGCAGACGTGACGCAGAACAAAGGCCAACCTGTCAACATCGTGAAGTTCCCTACTAAGACCATCTACATCTACTCAGATATGAAAATCACCTTTGTCCACGGAAAGGTGAGCGACGTCGAGTAATCCAGAGGCCGCAAGCAGAAGGTGGATGCGCGGAGGATCGGCACCTTCGATCCTCCGCAGGACTCATAACCTCCGATACCGGCGCGCGGAATCGGCGGGTCTTAATTGTTAAGGCGAATCGCTAAGCCGAATCATTAAGCCAATTTAATTTCCACGCACGGCTGAAGACATTTCGTGGCACAAAATATAAAGGAACATCTGTCTGGTGGATTCCACCAACCGGCTGGAACGAACGCGCAACCCGCGACGTCCTATGAGGTTCCGCAATTGAGATCGAGACTGCAAATTCGACGCCGCAAATTCGTTCGATCTTCGAATCAAGCTAGATAAAAATTGCGCGCGATTTGTGCTGCCAATCGATTGGCAGCACATGCTCCCGCTTGATGGCGATATTTCGTCGCCGCAAGGCCCTTGCTCGATGGTGTATGGCATGTTAACGTAGCATTAATTGTTAGATTTTAATTTGTACTTTCTCATTCCCCTCTCTCCCGGCGCGAATGGTCCGATCGGTTCCGGTCGGAACCAGTTAGTTGCCACATAAAGATTGCACGCGCGTCGCAATTGGATCCCTTATCTCCAATCATCAGGTGACAGCCGCATGAAAAATCCCGAGTTCGCACATTTTCGCGTGCTGGGCGTGCCGATTGCGGCGACCAACATGAATGCGGCCATCCGCAAGGTCCGATCATGGATCGAGTGCGGCGATCGCGGGCGGACCGTCACTTTCAGCAATGTTCACATGGTGGTGGAAGGGATCAAGAATCCCAGGTTCTTCGAGGTTCTGCAGAAGTCGGACATGAACTGCCCGGACGGCAAGCCGCTCGTGTGGTATGGCCGCAGCAAGGCAGGTCGAGCGGTGGAGCAGGTGTGCGGTCCGGACTTTCTGCCCGCCTTCTGCGAGGCCACGACCGATCTCAAGCTGCGCCACTTCTTCTATGGCGGCGCCGACGGGGTGGCTGCCAAAGCCGCCGGCATGCTGCAGCAGCGGTTTCCCGGAACCGAGATCGCCGGCTTCTACTCTCCGCCGTTCCGCGCGCTGGCTGCGGAAGAGAAGCAGGAAGTGGTTCGCACCATCAACGAATCCCGCGCCGACGTGGTGTGGGTGTGCCTCGGCTGCCCCAAGCAGGAAACCTGGATCGACGAGTTCAAAGACAAGCTGGACGTTCCGGTGCTGCTGGCCGTGGGCCTGGCTCTCGATATTGTCGCCGGCACGCGCGAACGCGCCCCCTCGGTCATGCGCCGGCTGGGGCTGGAGTGGTTTTACCGGCTCTGCCAGGAGCCACGCCGCTTATGGCGCCGGTATCTCATCTACAACGGCATCTTCGTTTATCACCTGGTGGCGGAAAGGCTGCAACCGGCCGCCCGCGCGGGCACCAAGGCGTAGCAAACATTCGCTTGGCCATTTCAGGCTCGGCCGTTGCCGGATCGAGCCCGCTCACAGGCCTGCGCAGACTCGCCCGGGTATGGAATAACTATTGCAGTTTGTGAAGATTCTGCGCATCCGGATTGGCCCGGATCGATTCGACTTTCAGACCCCATGGAGGCGCCTGTCGTATGGTAAGATTTTGCTTATAGTCGTCTTCCCTGCCGTCGAATCCCCCCTGGCATACGCCCGCTCAAGGAGAACGTGGTCTTAATGAATCTCCCCCCAGATCGTCCGGGACAGAACGCCCAAAGGACGAAATCTCATTCTTCTTTTCAATCCATGTCGCAGGGAGGCGCCGACTTGCACGAGGAAGAGTCGCTGCGCGACATCATCCGCGTGTTGCGGAAGCGGCGGGCCATCATTCTGGTGTGGGCCCTGGGCGCGCTGGCCATCGCCTATCTTTACTGCGCGCTGACCAAAAGCACTTACACCTCAACCGCGACGCTGCTGGTGGACAAGCAGGGCTCGAGCGGCGTAGATGTGGGCAGCCTGGGCGGTCTTGCTTCCGATCTGACCGGCCAAGACGACGTAAAGACTGAGCTCACCACCCATGCAACGGTGCTGCAGAACGACACCACCTCGCTAATGGTCATCCACGAGCTGGGCCTGGATAAGGTCTACGAGTACCGCCCCGGCCTGTTCGGCTGGGACCGCACCATCAAGGCCGAGCTTGGACGCCCGCTTGAACAGGCTCCAGCCACCCGTGAGCGCCTGCTGAAGATTGTGGAAGGCCAGCTCAAGGTCGCGATGACCGCTGACACCCGCCTGATCACGGTAAGTTATACCGACGAGAACCCGCAGCGCGCGGCCGAAGTGGCCAACGCCTACGTCAACGAATACATTCACGAATATCTGTTGAGCCATTTTCAGGCCACGGCGCGGGCATCGGACTGGCTGCAGATTCAGCTCAACGACCTGAAGTCCAAGGTTGCCGACTCGCAGCAGAAGCTCTCCGACTACGAAAGCAAAACCGGATTGAGCGTTCTGATGCTGAGCATGGGCGGCGGCTCCAGCAGCGCTGGCGGCGGGGGCGGCAGCCCTAGCGGTGGCGGCGGCATGCATATTCCTGCCGTGGATAAGCTGGCGCTGCTAAACCAGGAACTGACCTCGGCCGAAGCGGACCTGATCACCAAGGAAGCCATCTATCATCTTACCCAGACGCAAAGCCCGGATGTGGTTTCAGGGCTGGGATCGAGTTCACTGGCCAGCAGCGCAAGCGGGTCCACGGTCATTACCGAGGGCCAGGGGCTTAACGTGCTGGACCAGTTGCGCACGCAGCAGGCCGCGCTGCGCATGCAGTATGGCGACTATCAGACCAGGTACGGTCCGAACAACCCTCATCTGATCGAGTTGCAGGGTCAGTTGACGGCGTTGAGCCATTCCATTCAGGACGAGCTCAAGCGCATCAACGAGCGCGCCGAGAACGATGTGAATCTGGCCCGCAAAACCGAAGAGGGATTGCGCCAGGCGTATAACGAGCAGCAGATTCAGGTGAACAAGCTCAACGACAACACCATCGAGCTTGAAGTGCTGGCCGGCGAGGCGCTGTCGAACCGCGATCTGTACAACGGCCTGTTCACGCGGCTTCAGGAAGCCAGCATTCAGGCAGGCGTGAGCGCGACCAACCTGGACCTGGTGGATGAGGCGCGCGCGACCACCATTCCCACCAAGCCCAACTGGGAGCTGTATCCCGCCGTGGGCCTTGGCGCGGGCCTGTTCCTGGGCATCGCTTTCGCGTTCATGCGCGAAAATCTGGATGAGTCGATCGTGACCACCGACCAGGTGGAGAAGATCGGCCTGCTGCCGGTGCTGTCCTATATCCCGCTCATTCGCGACGATGACCAGTTGCGCGGCAAGCCGGCAGAGGGGGGCCCGGCGGTCAATCCGCTGGAGCAGAGCCTGCTGATTACGCGGCCCAACGCGCCCGCCGCCGAAGCTTATCGCGCGCTGCGCACGGCCATTCTGCTCTCTTCCGCCGACGAGCCGCTGCGCGTGCTGCTCGTCACCAGCCCGCTCGGCGGCGACGGCAAGAGCACCATCACCTATAACCTGGCGGTTGCCTTCGCGCAGCATGGACGGAGCGTTCTGGTGCTGGACGCCGACATGCGCAAGCCCAGCGCGCACACCTTCTTCCGCACCGCCAAGGCGCCGGGCCTGAGCGAAGTGCTGACCGGCGGTATTGTGCTGGCCGACGCCCTGGTTCAGCATGAATCGCTTCCCAATCTCAGCATGCTTCCCTCGGGAACCACGCCGCCCAACCCGGCCGAGCTGCTTGACTCCAAGCGCTTCGACGCCTTGCTCGAGGAGGCGAAGAAGCAGTTTGACCTGATCCTCATCGACAGTCCGCCGGTGCTGATGGTGACCGATCCGGTCATTCTCTCCACCAAGACCGATGGCGCGGTGATCGTTCTCCGCTCCCAGAAGACCACCAAGCCGGTGCTCAGGCGGGCCGTCGAGGTGCTCGCGCGCAGCTACGGCCGCAAGCTTGGCTTTGTGGTCAACGGAATGGATACCAAGTCGGTGGAGTACTACTACACCTACGGCTACTACGGCGACAACAAATACTACGGCGAGGAGGCCTGAAATGCGGCTGAATTCGATGAACAAACCCGCATGGGCATGCACCATCGCCTTGATGATTGCCACCGGCCTGACCGCCGCGGCGCAGTCGTCCATGGCCGGCACGCAGATGGGCTCGACCGTGGGCGGTTCCTCCGGCGCCGGCTCTTCTTCTGCCGCCGCCATGCAGCGCAGCGGTAACGGAGTCACCGCGGTTCCGGAAGATTTCTCCAAACTCCTCATCCAGCCTGGATTCCTGCTCAGCGTGCAGGTCTTCGATGAGCCGGATATGTCGGGCCAGTTTCGCGTGGGCCCGGCGGGCGATGTGCTTCTGCCGCTGATGGGCCCGGTGCATGTGGCCGGCGACACGCTTTCCCAGGCCCAGAGCGCGATTGAGACTACCTTGAAGACTGGCGAAATTCTCAAGCATCCGCAGGTGACGCTCGACGTGGCCGAATATGCGCCCACGCTGGTCACGGTGCTGGGCGAGGTGACCCAGCCCGGCCGCCTGCAGATGCTGGCCCCGCACACTCTGCTCGATGTGGTGGCGCTGGCCGGGGGCGAAACGCAGTTGGCCGGCGGAGTGATCAAGCTGCGTCACGAGGAAACCGGCAAGACGGTAATCACCAGCTACGCCTACGGCCGCAACAGCGACGGCAACGCCATTGCCAACGTGATGGTGCATGACGGCGACACCGTGATCGTGCCCCGCGCGGGCATTGTCTACGTGCTCGGCCAGGTAACTCGCCCCGGCGGCTTCCTGATGCAGGAAGACGGCAAGCTGAACGCCGCCCAGGCCATCTCGATGGCCTGGGGCACCACGCTGCTTGCCAGCACCAAGCACGTTCTGATCATCCGCCCCAAGCCCGACGGCACGTTTGTGCGGTTCGAGCTGAACTACAAGGATATGGTCAAAGGCAAGGTCGCGCCGCCGCAGTTGAAGGCGGAGGACATCATCTACGTGCCCAACAGCAAGCTCAAAACCGCACTCACCGATCTTCAGACCGTGCTGGCCGCAGCCAGCCAGGCCGCGATTTACCGCACCGTCGAATAGCCGCACGAAGAAAAGCGGGGCTGGCGCAATCGGGTGTGGGCATGTGCGTAGACGCTCAGCCCGCGAAGGCGAGCAGCAGATCGAGCTGGCGCAGGCAGAAGCGCGCCGCATCTGTCTCCCGCCCTTCCCGGTAACGCGTCAGCATCTCCAGCAGATAGGCTGCGGCCAGCGGCTTGAGCAGAGAATCGGTCAGTCCCAGTCCGCGCATATAGCTGCGCCAGGCGCCTTCGGCGAGCAGCGCGCCATAGAACCGGCCGTGCGGAGCGAACACGCGCGTCTGCATAAAGTAAAAGTGGCACAGGTCGTGGAGCGCAAGGCCGCCGCGCCCCGCCATCTCCCAGTCAATCAGCGTGCAGCCGCCGTCCGGCAACTCCCGGATGTTCCAGGGCGCAAAATCGCCATGCACCAGCACCGCCGGAACCACCGCCTGGCGATCGAGCAGCGCAAGAGCCGCATCGAGCCGCGGCGCAGCCCGGGCATCGTCGTCGACGCGGACGCGCAGCCGTTCGGCCAGGCGGCGGCCCTGTTCGCCCAGCGGGATTGCGGCAGCCCCTTCGGCCATCCGCAGCAGCAGGGCAACATACTGCGGCTTGCAGCGTCTGTCTCCCAGCCTGCCCGGCAGGTATTCCTGCACCGTGATGGCCGCGTCGTGATCGGCACGCAGCAGCCGCGGCGCGCGCAGTAGCGGGTCGAGCGATTCCAGCGTTCGCGCTTCATTGCAGATGCTGGCGCGGGCCCCCGGCTTGAGCGCAACCTTGACCAGCACATCCTGGCCGCGGCTCCGGTCGCGCAGAAACACCAGCAGCTTGCGGGTGTCGGAGTCGTTGCCCACCAGCACCACCGGCAGATCCGCATCGCCGTGCCATCCGGCGCGCCGCAGCAACTGGCCGGATGCGTCGGCTGGAAGCTGGGCGCGGACCGCGCCAGGCATGAGCGACAGCGCTCCCAGCCGGTAGGCCGCGGTGACCGTGCGCCACATCAGCCCTGCGCGCAGCGTATACGGGCGCCACTCCTGCAGGATGGTGCAAGCCAGCGCGCTTGCCTGCGGAATGAGCCAGCGCGGCCCGTCGTGTCCGCGAATGACCACATACGGGACGCGCGCTTGGGCGGGATGCGGCCCGATGCCGAGCGCGGCCAGTACACCATCCAGGTCAAGAACCGCGGCGTGGGTAGCGGCAGGCGTCATGGTTTGAGATTATCAGCCACCGAAAATGGGCACCGAGAATCGGCGCTGAAAATCGACGTTGACGATAGACGCTGCAAGCAGCCCGTTGAAAATGGGCCGCTGAAAATCAGCCGCTGTAAATCTGCCTTCGAGAATCGGAGCGAGGGCATGAATTTGCGCGCAAAAGGCGGCAAATTCTTCGCCCTGGGCGGTCTGTGCGCGGAAGAACGCTATGGTAACATTTTGAATAGATGAAGTTCCCGCCGCCCTGGAAGGGAGCTGTCCTGCCAATCGAGCGATCGATCATACGATTGAGCACGCGATCGAACAGGAACCCCCCAAGCAGTTTGTGGAGAGTCGAGCGATGATGAATGTTTCTCTGCCAGTCTCCGATGCATGGCAGAGCGATCGCATCCCATACCAGGGGCCCCTCTCCAGTTCACTTCATGTCGACCCGCTTCGCAAGGTTGTCTTGTGGTCGATCGCCGCGTATCTGGTTCTCAACGTCGGATTCGAGCTGCTCCGCATTCCTCCCGTGGGCCCTGGCGTCCCAGCGGGTGAGCTGGTCCTGGCGGCCTGCCTCTGCGTCATGAGCATGCGCGTGCTGCTTCCGCTCATGGCCCAGGAGGTGTGGCTGCTTCCCATTGTCATGTGGTGGGGCCTGAGCTTTGTCCGCATCCTGGCCGACGCCAAAAGCGGAGGCATCTGGGCCTTCCGCGACGGATCGCAGGAGATCGAGTCGCTTTATCTGGTGGTCGGGTTCTGGCTGGCTGGCTCAGCAACCGGTCTTCCCTATGTTTTCCGTTGGCTGCGGCGGTTGCTCGTCGTCGGCGGTTGCTATGGTCTGCTCTATCCGATCAGCAACACGCTGCAGAAGTTTTCACCCAAGGTGTCGGGATTGGGCACGGGCGCAACGCCTTTGATCTTCGGCATGACCACCGCGTCGCAGATGATGCTGTGGTGCGCGGCATGGCTGCTGCTGGAGCGGCCGCGCGGATCCAAAATGAGCAGGGACATCGTGGCCGGTTTACTGGTGGCCACCGCTATCGCGTTCGGGCAGTCGAGGTCAAACTATCTCCAGGTGCTCGCGCTGGGTGGGGTGCTTCTTCTCGTCAGAAGAAAAGCAGCGGCCAAATGGGGACTCACCCTGATCCTGGGCGGAGTGTTTATCTGGCTCATCTCCGTCTCCGGCCTCAATCTCAAGGGCCGCGAAGGGCACAAGATCTCGCTCGACTTTGTCGCCCGGCACTTTGAGAGTATCTCCGGCACCGGCGGAGGAGGAGCATCGCAGGAGAGCGCCGCGGCCGGCGTTCCGCTGCGCATCGGCTGGTGGAAGCACATCGCCACGGAGTTGAAGTCGTCGCCTGAAAAGATGGCCTTCGGGCTCGGATTCGGTATGCCACTGACAGACTTCGAAGGCAGAAATGCGATCACACGCGAGCCGCATAACAGCTACATTTCGGTCGTCGGGCGGCTGGGCGTTTCCGGCCTGGCAATGTGGACACTGATGCAGTTTGCCCTCTACGTTTCGTGGTGGAGGAGCTTCAGCTTGTGCAGGCGGATGAACTGGACCGTCGACCAGGTCAATCTTCTGCTCATTCTGGTGTTCGCCATGATCACCCTGATTGAGGCCATGGGCGAGGCAGCCATGGAAGCGCCGTACTACGCCATTCCCTACTATTTTTTATTTGGAGTCATGCTGCGCTACAGCAGGCATCTCAAGCTGGCCGCGAAGCACGAGCAGAGCTTGCTTGCTCAGCAAGACGAGGACTTTGATGACGGAATCCTGGATGCCGAGCCGGCCTGAAGAATACCTGAAGAATAAATAAAAGATGCGCTCGCTCGATGACGTGCGCAGAGTCAAGGCCGACCCCGACAAGGGCTACGACTTCGTCGCCTTCCGGCCGCAGTCAACGTTTTCCGACCAGATCTCCGCGTCCTGAGGGACCGGTGTCTTAGATGTGAAGTTTCAACAGGTTGTCCATTCGACCTGAATCAGAGAAGCTGATGGTGACCAAACCGCAGTTTCCGAGAGGAGATCGAATGGACTACCACCAGAATGCCCGATTGACGATTCATAGTCGAGAGCAAATGGCT
>DATAVZ010000025.1:0-97777 GCA_036267475.1 Occallatibacter sp. | reverse complement strand
GAACTCTGAGGAGATGTCGAACGTGGACAAAAAATCGTCCCTCAGGGGCTAAAGCCCAACCTATTTTCAGCTCTTTACGGCACGGCTGAAGCCGTGCCCTTTCAAAAGGGTTCTGAGAAGGATGGTTTCTGGACAGGTTCTTAGAAAGTGAGGCGAGTTTTTTCCGCTTCGAGCTTCTTGACATCGATACTTGAGACCTTCTCGAGATCTTCAATGGACTTAAAATCTCCATTCACCTCTCGATAGTGAACGATTGCGTTTGCGTCTTGCGAAGAGAGCGACAGTCCAGTTGCCAGCTCCTTTGCGGTCGCCTTATTTACATTTACCTTGATCTGGGTGGGTGGAGGAAAATTCTTGACCAGATAATCCAAAATGTCATTGAAATCGTCGTCGCTGCCTGGTGCGCCGAGGGTTGCCATTTTGGAGATTGTGTTTTCCCATCCCTGGCGGGTTTGTCCGTTTGCAATCACGTTGTCTGGAGAATGACATTTGCTGCACACCCGAATCAGTGTGTCTTTTCCCGGCCCTGCGGGTAGCTCGGGATACGGGTGTGGGTTAGTCTGCTGCTGTGAAGGCTGCTGCGATTGCTGCTGCGCATAGGTTGGAGAGCAAGAAAGAGCACACGTACTACCCAAAACCGCTGCAAAGACCGCCAGGTGTTTCAGACGAATCGAATTGCCGCGAATGAAGATCTTTGAATCCGATTCCAACGAGTACTCCTCAAAGAAAAATCGTCCATTCCGTCCGTTTCCCTTTCAGTATATTTGGAATGCCCGACAAATTTTGCACCAGAGAGATAGTTAGAGCATTTCTTATTCGGCTATATACCTTTGAAGCACAGCTTGAGCCATGCTTGAGCAGGTCAGAGCTGCAACGAACATCATTATGGATTCAGGCTTCGCAGATAATCCGCTAAATCCTGATGAATAAGGGGCCGGTCCCATAAGAACTTCTGGGGGAACTGCCCGGTCAGTTTATAAGGCAGCGGCTCAGGCGGTACCCACTGGACCATATCTTCACGTTTTATGACGTAATCGCCGATTCGGTACCCATACATGTCGAGATGCCGAATCCCAAGCTGGAGAGCAGCTTGGCAGATCAATCGAATTTGGTCTGCGGTCGGATACCTGGCTGCTCCGAGGTTACGCTCCTCAGATTGATTCGCAACCCAGAACGTATAAATGATCTGCTTCTTGTCGCCGATCATCTTACGAATCGTCTTCAACGCCTCCGTAGTTTCTTCCGCTGCTTTTTCACTGGAGTCCGGAGAAGAATCCCAACTGGTTGTCGTATATCCGCCTACCGCATCGAAATATCGCGCGACCTTGGAAAAATCCAATCCGTGGCTATCGCGCCGTGCAGGATTCACGATGTTGGGAAAATAGTCCTCGAGATAGATTTCATGCTGCGGGTCGGGGTCGACGGCGCGGATGTAATGGACCGTATCCCGCGCCCAATCCTGCCACCATCCCTCGCGCGCCTTAACCCATTGGTCCCACCTTGGGTCTCCGGGTTTACGCGGCAAAGGTTTGCCGAATGCGCGCTGCTCATACGCACCGTAAGAAATTTCCCCGGTTCCGCCAGCCTCGAATGAATCATCAAATACATAACCAGCCATGCCTGGCTCATGACCGTACGCGCGCGCGAGTTTCTGCAAATAGTCTTTCCACTCGGTCGCACGCCAATCCGGATTGAATACGTCAAAAGAGTCTAACTGATGTCCTTCCGAATCCACCTGCATCACATCCGGATGCCGAGGCAGGGAATTGGCCGTAGGCTGCCAAACAAACAGATATGTGCGAAGGCCTGCCTGGTGCGCCCACTGCATGGCTTGCCTGGTGTCTGAGATGCGTGTACCTACAGCAGCCACATCGAGGCCCCAGCCCAGCAGCACATCAGTGAACCCAAGGCTCTTCATGGTAACGAAGTCACCACGCCAGTCGACCCTGGGAGCCGAATTGAGCCAATACCATGCACTGATGCGAATCTTCGGCGACTGCGTGAATCCACTTGCGCTACCGCATAGAAAAAGGGAAATGAGGATCAACCGCTTGAGCAATCATGCCTCCGGAGTTTCCACGATACAAGTACAACGCATTGTGAGTAACCGCGCCTATGAGCCCATGTTCAGGTTGCATCGAAGTGTCCAGCCCGCTGTACGTTTCCATGTTTTTAATGCTTGAAGTGCTGCTTGCGGGCGGCAGTTGTCACTCATACTAACCTTCGAATGCGATATCGATAGAATCTCTGTCAGAGGCTTGCATCGCGATTCTTTTTCCCAGAGCCGGTTCGTTGCTGGATTCGGGTTCTGAAAAATTCTGCAAAGGGCGCAGGAAATGTCCCTCATAGACTGGCTCATCCTGATGCTCTATTGCGCTGGAATTCTATTCCTCGCATGGTGCTTTCACGCCAGAGCCGGCCGCGGCGTCGAGGGGTTTTTCATCGCCGATCGCAATCTTCCCTGGTGGGCGATCGGGTTTGCCGATGTGGCAGGTTACACGGGCGGCGGTCAAACATTCGTCCTGGTCGTGTTCCTCTCCGGCTTTGCCGGATTGTGGCTCATGGCATGGGTCAGTTGGATTATCTGGATGCCTTTGGTCGCCATCATCTGGGCGCCGATGTGGAGGCGCCTTGGTGTAGTCACTACAGGTGAGTTTATTGAGAAGAGATATGCCGGGCGCAGGGCGGAAGCCTACCGGCATGTCTACGCTCTGTATGCATGCTTTGTTTGGGGTGTAACATCCATTGCCTACTCGGCGGCATGGCTGGCGGCGACCATCAGTTCAGTATTGAACTGGTCTCCGATTTATGTGCTTGTCATCTTCGGGACGCTCACCATCGTTTACAGCATGATGGCTGGATTGTTTGCAGTGGTCTATAACGATGTCATGCAATTCTCCATACTCATCGGCGGCAACCTTGCCTTCGGCTGCCTGCTGATCAGCAAGGCCGGCGGTCTCCATCAGGTGTGGTCCAGAATAAGTGAACTGCGCGGCAATCAATTTCTGAATGCATTCCCCGTCGGAGGCTCACTCACTTCGCTTTCGATTATTGCGCTCTGCGTGCAGGGATTGTTTTTTGCGGGTTCGCCTTATGCTGGAGAAGGGTGGACAGCACAACGTTTTATGGCCGCGCGCAACGAATGGCATGCAGTGGTCGGGCAGATTACAAATGGCATACTGGCGCTAACTGTTCGCCTGGTGCCGTTTATTCTTATCGCGTTTGCCGCCGCAGCGGTCTTCCCGGTAAGTCAAGTGCAGGAGCCCGCAGCGCTGTGGGGTGAACTCGTTCGCCGGTATGCCCCGCCCGGGTTGTTTGGGTTGCTGCTTGTGAGCGGCCTCGCCGGCTCCATGGCGGCGATTTCATCCATTGGAAACTGGGCGGCTAGTTATGTTGTCAATGACATCTATCGACGCAGTCTGCGGCCACGAGCTACCCAACGTGAATTTGTGCTGGCTAGCCGCGTGGCCTCCGGACTGCTGATGGTAATTGCCTTTTCCTGGGGAGCAATGATCAATCCCCGGCAACTGGAGCAATGGATACTATTCATCAATTCGGCCCTGATCGTCTTCTCACTTCCCCTGGCTTGGCTCAAGTGGTTCTGGTGGCGCACCAATGCCGTAGGAGACATGGTCGGTGTCCTGGGAGGCTTCCCGGCGGGATTTGTCGTCTGGTTTGGGTCTGATGCCGTTTTACCCGCAGGCTTTCGCGCCTGGCTGCACAAGTTCACTGGTCTCAACTGGAATGGGCTGGTCCCCGCATTCAGCAATCTTCACCGATATCCTTTCTGGGCGGGCTTCGGAATTCTCTTTTGCCTGGGGTGGATCAGCATTCTGCTGGCAACGATGTTGACGCGTCCGGAACCGCTGGAAATTCTGCAGAGATTTTATATGACTGCGAAACCAATTGGTCTCTGGGGCCCGGTACGAAGGAGTCTGGACGCGCAAGCACAAGAAGCTGTTCGTCCGGAAATACGACGCGATGTGATGACATCTGCTCTTGGCATTCTCTTCTATTTACTGTTGACGGTGTCATTATTCAGCCTGCTTGGCGGGCACTGCCGGCAGGGCCTCTTCGCCCTGATACTTGCCGCTGTCCTGGGAGTTCTATTCGCCAAGACTGCGATCTCTCGATTGAAACCAATGGGAAGCGCGCCACCTGTCCCGGAGCCAGTCAACATTGAACACTGAGAATCTATGAAAATTGTATCGGTTGAAACCATGCGGGTATCGCAGCGCGTAAGGCCCGACCTGGCGATCATGAGCGCCGCCGGCCTGCATCCGGAATCGCACTATTTATTCATCGAAATCAGAACGGATGAGGGGGTGGCAGGCCACGGCGAGGCCACCCTGGCGCCGGTATGGAGTGGCGAGAATCAGGCTTCAGCAGAACAAATCATCCGCGAGATCATCACACCGCTTCTGATTGGGAGAGATCCGCACTGCCTGAATGCGTTGACGGATTCAGTGGATCGCTTTTTGATTGGGAATCCATTCACCAAGGCTGCGGTAGAGATGGCATTGGTGGATCTGGTTGCGAAGACCCTCCGCGTACCGGCATACGTACTTCTCGGTGGCCCGAGGCGCGATCTGGAAATCCGCGTTAAATTTTCTATCGGTGCATTTTCGCCGGCGGAGGCAGCGCGTGTTGCCCGGCATGCTGTCGCGTTGGGACTCTCAGCAGTGAAGGTCAAAGTAGGCTTTGACGTGACTCAAGATGTTGCGCGCGTTGAGGCAGTACGGTCTGAAGTTGGTGCGGGATTCCGGGTGGGTGTGGACGCGAATGGAGGATGGACGGAAAGCGACGTTGCGAGAGCGATCCCGCATCTGGAGCGGCTCAATGTAAATTTTCTCGAGCAACCTATCCGTCGTGGAGACTTCCGCGGCTGTGCTCGCTTACGCCAGCGCACGTCGATTCCGATTATGCTCGATGAAACTATTTTCACGCGCCAGGACGCACTTGAGGCGATCCGTTCGGACGCCTGCGACCTGATTAGCATCTACCCAGGGAAAAACGGCGGTATATTCCGCTCCCTCGAAATTGCGCAAATGGCTGCGGCGGCGGGTCTGCAGTGCGTCATTGGCAGCAACCTCGAGATGGATCCGGGGTCTGCCGCCATGTTGCACCTGGCCGTTGCGGCACCGTCGCTGGCAACCACTGTGGATCACGACATCATCGGGCCCTTGTACTATGAACAGCACCTAACCACTACTCCCATTCGCTATGAGAATGGATGCGCGATTATCGAACAACGCCCAGGCTGGGGAATAGCCATTGAACTACCGAATGACTTGCAAAAGTCATAATCTTCCCGTGGCGGCTTCAGCCGGAAAAGAGAATTGAGACTGTGTCCTCATCAACAATCGTCTACGACCCGTCCAGCATTGATTTCGAGAAACCTGGAAAGCATCATTATCAAGTTGCTTTCCATCAAGACTCATCTTATGGTTACTCGCTTGTGCCCCTCACGGTTATTAACGGGCTTAGGGACTTCATGCCGGCGTCGGCAACAATCCCGGGTGTGGCAGCATTCGGCGGCACGCACGGCAATGAATGGGAGGGCCAAATTGCGGTTAAGCGTCTTTGCGCAGACCTGGACCCCAATGAGATGAGCGGCCGGGTTTTGTTGATTCCGCAGTTGAGCGAAAGCGCCTGCGTTGCAAATCTGAGGGTGTCGCCGCTGGACAACGTCAATATGAATCGCGCCTTCCCCGGAAGCCCGGACGGGACCATTTCCTATCGAATCGCCGACTTCGTGAAAACCAGAATTTTTCCGCAGGTTGACGTTGTCGTGGACATACATGCCGGAGGAAACGAAAACGCCTACGCCTTGTGCACGTCGTTTCACGACATTGCCGATCAGAAACAACGTGCGGCCATACGTCGATTTGCGGAGTTGTTCGATACCCCATTCATCCTTGTTTATGGCGGAATTGCGCGCGGCAATCTAACAGAAGGAGCCGAGAAAGAGGGCAAGATCACCATCGGAGGAGAGTTCGGATACGCTGAGTCGGCGAGCCCCAAAGGGATACTTCACGCCTACGAGGGTCTTAAGAATGTCCTTCGTCACTGCGGAATTCTCGGCGGGGAGATCGTCAAGATTGACAGAGGGCGTCCCTCTGCCCCTCGCCTGATTGAAGCTTCTGGTCTGGAGGAATATGTCCCCGCAGTTCGCGCGGGCATCTGGGAGCCAGTCGTGCAGTTGGGCGCAGACGTGAAGCAGGGAGACTTATTAGGATGTCTGCATGATTTTTCCGATCATGCCTCGAAACCGCTGGAGATTCGGGCTCACCGATCAGGTGTGGTCTCTAATATGTACTTTCCAGCCAAAATTGCCAAGGGTATAACGCTCTATAGTATTGCGCGGGAACTTTCGAGTTAGAGATCACGGTTCGGTCTGCAGACAACAGAGCCCGAGTTCCTGGGCCGCCCCGATGTTGCTCGCCATATATCGTACAAAAGGATCGATTTCATTGTTCCCATCTGGCCGGTTCACCGTTCGCGCGCGGTATCGCGGCGTCTTCCTCAATCGATCGAGTTGCCCAAAATCACATCCAAGCCATTCCGGTTTTGCGCACCACCTTGCATCGATAAGCGTCCGATTAGTTGGATACATTCGCCTTTCCTTCGACTTGAAAAATTCCACCCATGTTAATATTTCGCATGACACCTTGGACTGGCCCCAAAACGCAATCGGTTCCGGCATTGGAGCGAGGACTGCTGATACTGGAGTTTCTCGCACAGTCCCGGCGTGGCGTCACGTTGTCCCAGTTGACGCGCAAACTTCAGCTTCCCCGAAGCAGCGGGCACGCACTTCTGCTGACGTACCAGCGCACCGGCTACGTTCAGCGATGTGAAAAGACCGGTCGATACTGCCTCGGGCTGCGTCTGCAGAGTCTGGCTAATCTGGCACTGGGTGGAACCAGCCTGCGCACTCAATCCGCGCCATTCCTGCACCAGCTTATGCGTGACACAGGGCTGACCGTCCATATGGCGGTGATGGAGGATGGCGAAGCTATCCTGATTGATAGAGTCGAGGCACCGGGTGCGCCTCATCTTGCCACCTGGGTTGGTAAGCGTATGGGACTTCACTGCACCGCGCTGGGGAAATCTCTTATAGCGGAGCTCCACTCAGACATGCTTGATGAGCTGATTCGCAAGCAGGGTCTGATGAGGTACAACGAGAACACCATAACCTCGCGTAGAGCGCTACGACTTGCCTGTGAAAACGTGCAGAAATCAGGCTACGCTATCGACGATGAAGAAGAAGAGATAGGCGTCCGCTGCATAGGAGCTCCGGTTCGCAACAGCGCCAAAGAGGTCGTAGCAGCCATAAGCATTTCAGGAACTAAAGCCCAGCTCGATAATATCCCCGCCAGAGCGGCACAAGTGATTGGCGCTGCGAATGCCTTGTCGAGGCAAATCGGCCCAATCACGGAAGAGCGGCAACTGCCGACTCGCGGACTTGCGCAGGCATTTCAGGTAGAAGCATAGGTTCCCGGGCCGACGCAGCGGGAGCGGTTAGCGGTCCTGACACAGGCATAGCGCTCTAGAAGCATCCACGCTATCGGACACTTCAAGCCATTTAACGTACTTTGATTCTCCCTTGTTTCTCCGCATTTATTACCATCAATGCATGCTCACTGAATTGATTCACCCGTCCAGGACTCCGGCTACCGAAGAAGATCTGATCTTGTTCAAGGAAGTCGAAGAGCATCTGTATACTGCCGTCATTTCCGATGCTCTTGACGAACTGGGCTATAGAAATCAGGCGATGCGCGAGTTTATCCGGCCACTATCGCCGGATGACCGGTTTGCGGGCTGGGCACGTACGCTCTCGTATGCAGATGTTTACCATATTCCAGCCGCCCCGTATGCGACGGAGATAGAGGCGATGGACTCTATTCTGCAAGGTGAAGTGGTTGTGGCTTCCACTGCAGGCTCGTTGCAAAACGCGCCCTGGGGTGAATTGCTGTCCACAGCAGCGCGCGCGCGAGGCGCCAGGGGAGCGGTGATCGACGGTCTTGTTCGCGATGTCAGGAAGATCCAGAGCGCAGGATTTCCGGTATTTGCCCGTGGAATCAAGCCGGTTGATTCAAAAGGAAGAGGGACGATTATTGATTACAACGTGCCGATCGAATGCGCGGGTGCGCGAGTTTGTCCTGGTGATCTGATCGTTGCCGACTATGACGGAGTTATTGCAGTTCCCGCGGAAATTATGCCGAAAGTGATTCAGCTAGCCACGGAGAAAGTGGCAAAGGAAGATGGAAGCCGAAGCGAACTCCTGCGCGGCGCGTACTTGAGGGATGTTTTTGCAAGGTACGGTGTGTTGTAGGTGAGAACCGGCTTCTCGCGCCTGGCTGCGGGGTCAAGACAGTTCCCCCAAAAGGTTCGCTTAGAATGAATCCATCACGACCCCCCGATCACAACGGAAATGCGAGGTACCTTGAACCTCGAATCCGGATCCCGGGGGCTCCTCAATTCCGCTCGATTTAAGTGGCCAGTTTGACCGACTAATTCCGGCTCCAGCCTGCTCCTAATCCGGCAATCAAGCCTTCCTTCGAACCGATCAGGCGACTCGAGCCGCGGTCGGGAGATAGTTCCTCTTAAATTTCACCGGGATTCGACGTGATTCGTGTGGGGGCCCATGAGTTGAGTCCTCCAGTGGAGCGGTTCAAGCGACCAGAACTCGATGCCATACGGCTGAAGACTAATTTCCAAGGGCGCGGAATCTTGCGTCAGGCTTGTGTCGGGGAGCGGAACCAGGCGAGCGTTTTCGTCTTGGTGGGGTGTCTCGGCATCGAGCATGCGGCGATGTACAGTGAGCGTGCCCGGGAGGCCTCTGGGATCTATTTTCATTGTGACCGGGGTTGCGGAGAAGTTCCAGAACATGAGGCTGTAGTATTTGTAAAGCTTATCGTAGGCAAGAAAGGCATGAACGGAGTCATCATCGCTTGTCGCGTCGAGCCGGTCTCCGGTCACGCGTGCGAGCAGCTCAAAGGAGAAGTATGCCGGACGCACGACAATCTGATAATCGAATAGTCCGGAATATTGCGGCATGCGGTTCCACCAACTCGCCATGAAGGAAGCACCGCCCGAAGAGGTGTAACTTGCGAACTGATCGCGGTCCACATGGTAGTCGCGAATGTGGTAGTAGCAGGAGTAAGTCAGGTCAGACTCTTTCATGCGCCACGCCGTTTCGGCAATGAAGGCCGGCTGAATACGCGGGTCCTTGGGCGGCACGGTGAGGGCCATATTCCACTCGTCGAGAATTGTTTCAGGATGAAGCGAAGGATGCTTCGCGAGCAAGGTCTTCTGGTACTCAATTGTTCCCTGAATGGCCTTGGGATCGCTGTTATAGATATGCCAGGAAATGAAGTTGAGCGGGATTTTCTTGCTGTCGGCAGCTTCGACCAAAGCCGGGAGGATCGGCGATTTGTAATTGGCCACAGCGGGGCCTCCCACATGGGCTCCAGGATCCGCCCGCAGAATCGCGGCAACTGTATGCTGGTAATAGCGGACATAATCTTCAGGGGTGAAGCGGTAAGGAGAACCCCCTGATTCGCCGATATCTCCTTCGTTCCCAACTTCCCAATAAAGTCCGTGCAGTCCACGCTGCTTGTAGTGAGTCACCATCGCGGAGATCAAAGCTTCCCACTCGGGGTAGCTGGTGGGATCGACAATGTCCTGATCGATTCTTGGATAGAGCGCCTTTGGCCGGATGGCAATGGTCATGAGCGGAATTGCGCCAGCCTGAGCAATTTCATCGACCGACCGGTCGAGTGAAGCAAAATTGTATTTCCCCACCGCCGGCATGACATGGAAATACTCCTGGACAAAAAGCCGGATCAAATGAGGATGGAGGGTGCGAATCTCTGCGATGCGGCTATCCCACATCGGATCAGGGGACAGGCCACCCTGCCCGAGAGAGATGTGGTTCATCTCCATGGGGCCAAGGTCTTTCGTGAAGTCAAGCGTAAGGGTTGCGTTGCGAGTTTGCGCGACGCCGGGGGCGAGCATCACGGTAACTGCTGCTGCGGCAAGAAATTGAGAAAATCTCATTTGAGAATGCTCCGCAGATCAAGTGTGTGGCGTGCGCGTTGGAAGCACTGCGTGCTCTGCGCGGTTTTGGGGCCAACGATGTGTCAGCTCCGCTTTCTCGCTGCACTCGATGTCCAGCCCCCGTCAACCGGAAGCGTGATGCCAGTGACGAAAGACGCTTCGTCTGAAGCGAGGAACAATGCAGCCCAGGCGACTTCCCGCGGCTGGCCAACGCGCCCAAGGGTGGTTTGATCGCATTGCCATTGATGATGAGGGTCACCCGCACCTGCTGAGATGCGGGTATGGATTGGCCCAGGGCAAAGAGAATTAATGCGGATGTTTTGAGGTCCGTAATCGTAGGAGATGCTCATTGTGTAGCCAAGCAATGCGGCCTTTACAGCTGTGTATGCCACGGACGACATCATACCCTGCATTGCCTGAATCGAGACGACATTCACAATGGAGCCCTGGTTCGCAGCCAGCATGTACGGCAAAACAGCTTTGGTGAAATAGTGCGTGCCCATGAGTGCTACGTCGATACACTTGCGCCATTCCTCATCGGTCGATTCGAGGGCAGCGTGAAAATTGGGCGAAAGGTAAGCGGCGTTATTGCAAAGAACATCGATCCGGCCATTCTGTGCCGCAGCCGCTTCCACGGCGCGCTGAACTTGTGCCTGGTCGGATACGTCAGCACGGCAGAATTGAGCTTTGCCGCCTTTCGTGCTAATCGCGTCAACCAGGCGCTGCCCTGCATCTTCTTCTATATCCACTACCAGGACCCACGCGCCTTCCTCGGCAAACAATTCACAGATCGCTCCGCCGATGCCATTGGCGCCGCCGGTAACAATCACGACTTTATCCTTGAGTCTGTCCACGATTCACCCAACTCTGTATTTTGTGATTACCGACTCATCCACTTCAACGCCAAGGCCCGGGCCCTGAGGAACGCGCAGCATCCCATCCTCGAGATGGACGGGATTGAGGCACAGTTCACGGCTTAGTGGCCCGACGGTGACGTTAAATTCCTGAAAGACCGATCGCCGCATGAATGCATTCAAATGAAGCGAGGCTGCGGTGAGGAGATCGGATGTCCAGGCATGCGGAATGCAGAGACGATTGTAGAGTTCCGCCAGATGGACGATCTTGCGCGCCGCCGTGAATCCACCGCAGCGGGAAAGATCGGGTTGAACCACGTCCACGTGTCCGCGTTCGATCAGCGTGTGAAAGCCCCATTCTGTTGCTTCCTGTTCGCCGCATGCAATCAGGGTATCGACGGCGCCAGACAACTCCGCATATCCGTCGTAATCCTCGGGCGACAGCGGTTCCTCAATCAGGAACGGACGAAACGGTTCCAGGCGGCGCACCATTTGTATCGCTTCTTTCGCAGTGCGCTGGATATACCAACCCGTATCGATCAGCAGGTCCGCCCGCTCTCCAAGCGCCTTTCGTGCCGCAGCAACAAGTTCAACGTCGCGCTGTGCATCTTCTCCAAACACGCCCCAGCCGAACTTAACTGCCGTGAATCCCTGTTCAAGATACGCACGGCTCGCCTCGGCCATTCCCTCAGAGGTAGAGCGGAACAGCGTGCTGGCATACGGGCGAACTTGGTCGCGGTAGGCCCCGCCAAGAAGTTTGTAGACAGGTTCCCCGATCTTTTTGCCAACAATATCCCAGAGGGCAATGTCGATTCCTGAGATTACCTGCATGGCGGCGCCGCGCCGGCCATAGTAAACCGAGCCCATGTACATCTTGTGCCACAGGCGCTCAACGTCAAATGGATCTTCGCCGATGAGCAGGGAGCGAAGCCCTTTGAAGCCCATCACCGAGCCTTCAGAAGGGGCATCTACGATTGCTTGCGCGACATGAGGCTGGGTCTCCAGGTCAGCATAGCCGACGATGCCCACATCTGTTTCCACTTTGACGATGCCCAGGTATTTGATCCCGTGTGCCTCTTCGCCACCGGCCGTCGCCTGGTAAGCACTGGGCGATTCAAGGACCATTACGTTGACGTCGGAGATTTTCATGTACTTTCCAAACCGAGGCAGGTCAACGTCGGGCTGAATATCAGGCGTTCGATCTCATCCGTGGTGAGGCGGGGAAGATTTGTGCCTTCAGCAAAGTGATTGATGTTGCGCAGCCCGTCTATCTGAGCTTCAGGAGTGGTGAAGGGATAGTCGGAGCCGAACAGCAGCTTGTCGAGAACACCATACTCCTTCGCCAGGATCAACGCATTGTAGAACTGCCATGGACGATAATGCAGCGCTGAGACGTCCGAGTATAGGTGAGGATGCTTGCGAATGAGAACCAGCGTTTCTGCGATCCAGGGATGGCCAAGATGGGCAATGATCATCCTGAGCTCCGGAAACTCGATTGCAATATCCTCCAGTTGAATGGGGAGGGCATATTTTAGAGGACCGGTTCTGACAAAGGTGGTGCCTTGATGAATGAGGATGGGCAAATGGTGAGACTGACAGAATGCGTACACCTTCAACATCCGCGGGTCGGTGGGATGGATATTTTGATAGATCGGTCCCAGCTTCACGCCGCGAAGTTTCAACCGGAGTATTTCGTCGAGCGTCTCATCAATCGGGTCGGTTGTGGGGTCGATCGCGCCGAATCCTATGACTTTTTCTGGATAACTGGCAGCGTAGCTGGCGACGTAGTCATTCGGCACCCACAAACCGGAATGAAAGGCACGCAGTCCAAATACGATAACCTTGTCGACCCCAGCCATGGCCTTAAAGTGCTTCTCAGGCGGGATATGAAGATCCAATTTGTGTCCGCGTGATCGCGCGTTGGCCTCGTTCACGAACTCATCGGATAGATGGCCGGGATACTCCCAGATATGCGAATGGCAATCGACAAGCAACGCTCGCCCTCCTTCTGCGCAGTCTTTCTTCCGCTACTCTAGCATTCCGAAACTGGGCAGGGGCGCGCAGTTATTGCACGGGAGCCCGGAGTATCCAGCTAATCGGATACGCTCAGGAAGCCTTGCCTGAAATGCTGGCATCGCGGGCAATGACCAAAAGCGTGGCGCCCTGCTGGCACATGGAGCCTGCACACATCATGATCGCCACGCCTGCGCGGTGAGCATGGATTTCCAGTGGCTCCGCTGCGTGATTGGAAAAGTCATGCAAATAGCCGAGCAGTTGCCTTTCCTCAACGTCTTCGCCAAGGTCAATCAAAGGTTCCCAGATGCCGGAGACGGGACAGGGAACATAATCTTCCAGGTTCCGGGCATCGACGAGCCGCGGGCGGGACTGACGCTCAGAATCGATCTTCGTAATCTCGCCGGCAAGCATTCCATAATGTTTCATGACGTTGCGTATGCCCTCGTACGCGTGCAGAACGCCCTTGCGGTTAACGCCTTCACCGTAGCCGAATTCACCACCAATAGCAATCTTGCCTTCGGCCTCGGCCTCATCGGATAAAAGACCCGAAGCCATTTGGCTCGAATAAACCAGCATGAATGGCGTGTCAAACAGCGAAGCGGCATGGCTGATCTCTGCGAACTGGGCCGGATCGGGTACGGGATGGAACGAAGTGCAAAGTGCGAATCCGCCCTCGCGCCCACCTGCATGCAGATCGATGACGATTCGCGCTTGTGGGAACACACAGGTCTTCACAAAATCGGCAATTCTGAATGAGATGGTTCCGCGCGGATTTCCTGGAAAAGCTCGATTCATATTGACATTGTCGAGCGGTGAAATGCGCTGATTGGCGGCGCACGCGCTCTGGCTCAATTGTGGCATCAATATGACTCGTCCGCAAATTTCATCGGGGTCGAGCTGCTGGCATAGCCTCTTGACGGCGACCTGGCCCTCCCACTCATTCCCGTGGGTTCCTCCGAAGACCGCCAGGCCGGGCGCATCCGCTCCGTGAGCCGGAGGGCGCGTGCCGTTAATCACGGTCAGCGGTACAAGCGAGAATCCCCAACCCGAGTCTACGTGGAACGCCAGACGATAGTGATGTTTGCCAGGCCTGACAAAATCTATTTCTCCGAAATGATGAAGGATGGAAGGTTCGACTTCATCATTTGCGTGTTTACCCTGAGATGCCATTTAGTTATTGTGCCCTCCAAATCCATAGCCTGACAGCTCCGTAAGGCCCGGTGACACACACTGTCCGGGTGGCTGGACATTTTCCAGGGCTGGCGATTAGCCGTCATCCGCTGAAGCGATGATATAAGGTAGAGTCGAAACGCAGCGAGCAGGCCGCGCGCTAAGGAACAAGGTCTATTTGAAGCATAGACAAGGCGCCGTCATTGAGCGAGGTATGCAAATCAAAGACATTCTGGTCATGCGTCTTGATGGGTCTGACCAGGGATTGCAGGGGGGAACAAGGGCTGATGGGCTATTTCTACATGATCCTTTCGCTTACGTGCTTTGGCTTCATTGGGATCTTCGCGAAGATTGCCGATTTGCGCGGATGTAAGCCCGGAGCGGTTTATACACTTGCGTATGCGTGGTCAGTGCTTTTCGGGGCGATGTTTGTCGTCATCTTCCGGGGCGCGGATTTTCATGTGCCGCCAGTGGTATACGCGATCGCTCTTCCCTTCGGCGTCGCGAGCGTAATCGGGGGTATGGTGTTTCTCGCGGGCGTACGTTACGGCAAGATCTCGACGAGCTGGCTCATCATTAATTTGTCCGCGGCTATTCCCGCAGTTGGCTCCATCGCCCTCTACCATGAGCATGCGAGTCCGAGAAAAATGGCCGTGGTTGCACTTGCAGTTGTCTCCGTGTTCCTACTTTGGAAAGATAAGCAGGCCGAGGAGGCGCGACAGCCTGCGCCGGGCGTGACGCTATGAATCGCTCATCAACATGGCTGCGTCTGATGCTGATCGCCTTCGTAGCGAATGGCCTTGGGCCGTTCGGGCTGAAGGTCATGGCCGAAAAGGGGCTTTCGGAAAAGTACCACTTTCAATACCTGGTTCTGTGGTATGCCGGTGGGCTTCTGTTTGGGCTGGCATGGTTTCTGGCTACTCGTGGCAGGTTCCGCATGCAGGATGTTCTGATGTCCTTCGGAATCGCCCTGGGAAGCTTTGGAGGACAACTCTTCAGCCTGCTGGCACTCGAGCGGAATGTGCCTGGATATGTCGTATTCCCAATGACGACCGGCGGGAATTTATTTCTGGTGGCCGCCGCCGGAGTCTTCATCTTTCGCGAGAAGATCGGTCCCTACGGCATCGCGGGAATCTTGACAGGGGTGCTCTCGCTGGTTCTGTTGAGCCTTGGTTGAAACGTCCGTCGGCATTGATAAGAGCGAAACCATTGTCTGATCAGGGTTCGTTGGCATTGACTGAGATCTTCAATTGCATCGACCATTCGGTGGCGCCGCCGCGGACGATTTCCGGGTAAGCGCCCGGCGCCAGATGATCCAGCAGGTCCGACGGCGAAGTACACGGCTCCAGTGCAATGCATCGAAACGGATTGCCGCTGTCCTGGGGGAATCCGAAGTTGTTGTACCAGATGCCGACGGCTGGCAGAGCATAAGGATCGAATGTGAAGCGCAACGTGTATTCAGGTAACTCGAGTGCGCACCACCCTTCACTGAGACCTGTGACAAAAATCTTCAACGTCGCGCCCCGCGGAATCCACTCGCTCGAGATGTCTGTAGCGTTGTACAGATGCCATGAGTAGACATTGTCATCCGGAGGGAAGCGCCGAAACCTCAAATGCCGGCCCGGGAGCCGCAAGTTGAATTTCTCCCCTACCGCAAGCAGGGGGTGCGCAGACCACAAATAGCGAAGGGGAAACCTGCTCTGATTCTCGACCTGGTAGGAAAACCTGAGCGTATGTTCGTCGGCGAAGCTGATCGTTTTGGTTGCGAAGTATGGCAGTGCATGCCCTGCCATCTCCATCACTATCTGGCGAGCTTCCTTACGCTTTATGTTCCATGCGCCGTGGGTCCATTCGCCGAGATCGGGCAACTCTACCGAAGTCCACGGAGAACTGGGGTAAGCGCCTCTGGCTACATTAGGAAAGCAATCGTCCATGCCGCTCATGTCGTGCTTGAGCCAGTTGCCATCAATAGGAATCGTGCGATGGGGCCTTTGTGGTGGAATCAGAAGATTGCAGCCGGATGTCTTTTCGAAGATCTGTCCGACCTTTCCACCAACCTCGGGGAGCACATCGACAAGCAATGCGGAAGATTCCAGGCGAATCACAGCAAGATGCCTCCCTGGTGAAATGCGAATCTGCGGCCTATCTGTTTTTTTGTACGGATACATCCACGAAGTCAGCTCGTCTTCAATCCATTGTAAGAATGCGCAGGAGCGGTTCTTCCGGCCAGGCGTTCGGCATCCTGCTAATCGGATGAAAACACGACGCACATGCGTATTATGGGCGGCTCACTGTTGAAATTGAATCAGGATAATCCCGGAGGACCCATTGGCGTTTTCCCAAGTGAACTCGTTGCATTCGGCTGAGCATCCAGGCTACTTTCTAGCGGCGAATCGATGGATTCCGGCAAGATTCGGTGCGGTTACCGTTGTCCTTCTGATCTTGACGGCTCTCGCTCCTGCCACGCTTCGAGCGCAGGCCCAGCAGGAGTTGAAGATCCAGATATCCCTCGGTCACGCCGCAGCCAAACACGAGCCATTCTACCTACGACTTGTGCCTTCCGGCGGAGTGGTTATCAACGACCAGAATGCGTGGCAGGGAAAGGCCGGAGCTGGTGACGTTGTCACTCGCACCTACACAGTCGCGTATCCGAATGCCGAGATCGAGCCCATTCAGAATATACAGGTGATTTGGGCTTACCTTCTTGCTCATAGCGATGCGGACACAGTGGACCGCCTGATTCACGATCCAGCGGCCCGTCCGGACGCGCGCAAGCTGACCGTCAACTTGAATGCCGACGGCACTCGTGGGTTCTCACTTACCATCGATCAACTGCTTCATGAAAAAACATTCTGGATTCCTTCACTCGATGTTTACTTGAGCACGGGCGATTCCCCGGTCACCTTTGCCGATGAGCAACGTCAGTTGGCTGAACATGCGGGCTCCCGCATTCTCGAACAGGTGGAGCGGGGTCCAGAAGCAAGTTACAACGAGTTCAAAGCGAAATGGGAAGATATGGGAAGCCCATCCTACTTCCATCCTGCGCAACAGGGCCCCGGTCACATCGTGTGTCTTACGTGGGATTCGGCAATGCACAAGTTCGGCATCGACCGCGGAGCCGGCGTGTGGAGCGACTACGGCAATCCGGATCGCTTCCGATTCTGGTTCAAGTTTGGAAATCTCTCTGAAGGAATCATCCCCTACTGGAAAAGCCAGACATTGGACAGGGGCTTGCCTATCATCTCTACCGTTTTCATGCGCGACAACGTTCGCTACAGCGTGGAGCAGTACGCATACCCATTGAACGGCCCTCCGCGCGAGCGGCGAGGCGATCTGAACATGGTGCTGATGCAGCGAGTGCGTCTGACAGATCTTTCGGGAAAGGCTCGCATGCTGCCGGTAACCATGGTGCACGAGCGCGCGCTGCCTGCTCAGGGCGACAACCGCATCACTGCCGAGCGGCGCAATGGCAGGCTTCTTCTCGAGACGGCGACACAACACGACGCTCTTCTGGCTGTCGATCCCCAAGGTTCCGACGCTCAATGGGTCGGCGTAAAGGAATTTGGCCAGGGCCTCACGGGCGCGCGCAAAGCAGGCCAGGAGACGAGCCGAGTGGACGTCACTCTTTCGATAGCTTTGCCTGCCAACGGGACGCGAGAGTTTACGGTTGCGTTGCCATCTCCACCCGTAACAGGAGACGAACGAGAAACGTTAGCCGGCCTGAACTATGACGCGGCGCGAAAAGTTACGCAGCAGTTCTGGTCCAGTTATCTTGCTCGGGGTGCACAGTTTGAAGTTCCCGAAGAGGCAGTCAACAATCTGTTTCGCGCCAATCTCTGGCATGCACTCGTACTCCCACGCCGGCACGACGGCCGGATCGACCTACCCTACTCGAATTTTGCGTATTCTCAAACCGGCACGCCATGGCCGATCAATCAGGCGGTGTATGTCGACTATATGCTCTACGGCTTGCGCGGCTATAACAAAATTGCGACTGAGGAGCTTGAGGCGATTTACCACAACAACCAGGAACCAGACGGCGAGGTTGACGGAAATGCGCATTGGTTTGCGTATACTCCGGGCATGCTGTATGCCGTAGCAGAGGACTATCTTCTTTCTAACGATCGAGCGAGCTTTGAACAATTACTTCCTGACACGCTCAAGGCGCTCGACTGGTCTCTCGAGCAAATGCGCAGTGCAGAGTCTGCTTCGGGTCCAACAAGCGGCCTGGCGGCAGGCGCGCTCAACGACCTGACCGGCACGGGATACTGGGCCTTCAACCAGGCCTATCTGTACGCAGGCGTTGAAGCGCTGGGTAAGGCGCTGGAGCGCGACGGGAATCCCCGAGCTGCCGAATGTCTCAAGTCCGCGCAGGAATTTCACGCGGAGATTAGTCGTGCCATGAGGGTCGCCAGCGTGCGTTCGCCGCTGGTCGAATTGCGCGATCATACATGGATTCCTTATGTTCCGTCGAATGCTGCCGAACCGGGGCGCAATTTTCAGCAGTGGTATCCGGCAGATGTCGATACGGGAGCGGTTCACTTGCTACGCCTCGGGGCTTTGCCCGCGCAAGGCGAGCTCGCCGACTCACTTCTCAACGATCATGAAGACAACCTGTTTCTGCATGGATGGGGCTTGGCAAATGAGCCGGTCTACAATCAGCAGGCGACGGCCTACCTTCTTCGCGATGACCCCAAAGCGGTGATTCGCGCTTTCTACAGCATGATGGCCGGTGGCTTCAGTCATGGTGTGGATGAGCCCGTCGAACATCGCTGGCGCTGGGGACAATACTTCGGCCCTCCCAGCACAGACGGGGCTTGGTTTGAGTTATACCGCAATATGCTGATTCGGGAAGAGGATGACCATACGCTGATTCTGGCGGAGGCAACACCGCGCGCGTGGCTGGACGAAGGTAAGGAGATTTCAGTGAAGAGCGCGCCCACGCGGTTTGGAAGCCTCTCATACCAAATCAAGAGCCACGCGAGCAGCGGCAGAATCGAAGCGACTTTTCAACTCGAAAGCGATCAGCCTGGAACAACTGTTCTGCTGCGTCTGCGCCATCCTGAGGGCAAGCCGCTCCGCAGTGTCACGATAAACGGCGCTGCGTGGCATGATTTTGACGTGCAGAAGGAGTGGGTAGAAATCCCGAACGTAAACAAGCAGCGTTATTCAATTACCGCCATGTACTAGAGCATTTCCCGAATTTACGTGAACTTTTGAGGGCATTGAAAGGTGGCTCTTTCTTGAGGAAAGGCCCACTTAGCTGTCAGGCTTCGGTATACAGCTATTCGGGAAATGCTTTAGCTTCGACAGTATTAAGAAGAACTTCAACGCTACTACTGGCCCAGGCAGACGCGCGTTTCGCCGGTTACTTATCCTGCAGGCTTTTGAGCAGGGCGTTTGAGACTTTAATCTTGGGTGCAAAGCTGGCACTGGAAGCATAGCGCACCAAACGATCGAACAGATAAATTGCTTCGGGATGCTCGTTATCGTAGCGATTCCAGAGGCCTGGCGAAGTGACCAGAAGTTTGCCTCCGCCCGCGCGGACCTCGAAAAGGTAGGCGACACGAGAGAGCCCCTTCTGCTTGCTCAGAAATCCGGACGTGGTTCGAATCGCGCCCATGATTGGCGTCAATCCCGCAGGCCAAGTATCCACCGGGAAAGGCGACGCACCATCCAGCAGGTTGTAGAACTGCAAGTCGGCAAAACCGTCATTCGGGAAATCTCCAAGCGCCGCCGAACTCGGAATGAGCGTGCCCATTGCTCCACCTGAATCGGGAAAAAATGGAATGCCATGGGCGTCTGGCTGTTGCCTCATGATCAACATCACGCGGCCACCCTGGCGCAAGTGAGAAAGTGCTGTGTCGTCCAGGTTTTCAGTGATCAACAGCGAATCCGGAGACGCTGTTTTGGAGCTTTCGGTTAGCCAAGGGTAAACACGGCGCAATTCAGGCCACTGCGCCTGCAACTCGACGGGCACGAGAGGTGCGGTAAGCAGATTCTCTTTTGGAAACTCCCAAAAGTCCCATCGGTTGCTATACCGGGCGGAGCCGATCATCATCGTGGTTACAAGCTCAAGCTTGCGAGGCCGATTACTTTTGGGTGCCTGCAGAATGATTTGTCCTACATCTGTCACATCCCCGAGAGGTGCATGCACTCCACGAACTTCTCCTCCATCGAGGCGAGCGCCATCTGACATGAGCGTCCACGAAATTTTGCCATTCTCAATCGCATATTCACCATAGTTGGAAATACGAAGGTCGATGTGCTTACTCTCCCCTGTCCACAAGGTGCGCTCGTCCACGCCTGCATCGATCATCATCAGTACTGCGCTGTTAAGCTCACGCCCCTGTTCCGCCGGCACCTTGGGATGCCAGAGATAATCAAACCAGCCCTCTTCCCATGAATCGCCTTCGCCGGTGCCACCTGGATAATCCACAAGCAGCCAGTAATCATAACCAGTAACTGAATGATCAGACCGGACGCCTTCAATCTGGAATTTTCTCCCTAACTGCTGAAGCCGGATGGAGTTGCTCAAATATCTTGAATAGACATTTTCGAGCTGATTGGCGGCTATCCATTCCTTTTTGCGATCGAGCCACTCGGGGATCATGACGCCCGTGAACTTGTCGATCAGTCCCGGATCCGGCAGAGAGCAGTAGTAGCCCCCGAATTCGTGCCGTACTGTGGGGCGGTCGGGAGGCGGAGTGCCGCTCAGGCTGACCATATCGGTAGGGCGTAGATCGAAACCGTCGTTACTCATGATAAGCGTGGAAGGCGCAAGCTTTTTTGCAAGGTCGTAGAACTCAGATAGCGTGGCCAGCATATCCTTGCGGTCCGCATCATTTTGGAGCCATCGGAGATTGAATTCATTGCCAAACGCGAGCGACAATAGCGAGGGATGATTGCGGTAAGAAAGAAGAGTTTGCTCCAACTCATCTCGGATGAACTTTCGGTGGGCGAAGAAAAACTGCGTATAAGCGGCAGGCAGCTCCGCCATGATGAGAATTCCGACTTCATCCGCCGCATCAAAATAACACGCGGGTGGGGTCATCGAATGGAAGCGAACCGCATTGAAGCCGAAGCTCTTTGCCAGTCTCATGCGTTCCAGACATACTTCCGGCGAAGATGGTGGAAAGCCAGAGAGCACCTCGACATCGTCGTCCCCATAAGCGCGGAGGTAAAGAGGCTTGCCGTTGAGCAAGAGAACATTGCCGCGTGTGGAAACCTGGCGTAATCCGAACCGCTGCTCCACCTGATCGATTTCGGTTTGCCCGTGCAGGAGTTGGATTGTGGCAGTAAGCAGATTGGGATGATCCGGAGACCACAGAGGTGCGTTCTGCAGGGGTACTTCGATGCTGGCCTCCGCTTCTCCATCGGATTCCGCATCCACTGCCCCAGTGACGGTTGGCGCGCCTGGTATGCTGATGCGCACTGACTCGGCCGCCGCTGCTTCAGTGGCCAGCTTTACCTGGAATGTGGCGATTCGCTTGTCTGTATCACTGCTAACCAGAACAGACTCGATGTGCGCGCGATTCAAGGCCTGCACCGTTACATTGCCGTAGATGCCTCCCCCATTTGCGATGTAGTCGAGCATGCCAACCGGCAGGGTGGGAGTTTGCTTGTCTGGAGATGTTTGAACATCAAAGGGAGGATTCTCTACGCGCAGAACGATGTTGTTATCCGAATCCGGCCGGATCGCGCGAGTGATATCAAAGCTGAATGGAGCATTGAATCCGCTGTGCTCGCCAAAATCGACCCCATTGACGAATGTCCGCGTTAACCGATGCGCACCACCAATTCGCAAGATGATAATCTTGCCATTCCAACTGGAGGGGACCTTGAATTGGCGGCAGTACCATGCCGCCCCTGCATACTGATGCCGTAGTATGCCCGCACGTTCACCGTAGCCCTGCGCCTGCCACGCTCCAGGAACCGTGATTGTCTTGGGAAACGACTTTGGCTCTTCGAACCAGCGTTTATTCAATCCTACGTTTTGCGGATCTAGCCGAAAACTCCACTGGCCATCCAGCACAACCTGCGAGCGCTGAGCCGCGTGACACATGGCTGTAAATATCAACGAAAATAATATGACTACCGTGCCATTCAGACGAAATCTGGCACCGGCCGACGCTCGTTCACTGACTGGTTCGTGTTGATTGCTGCTGAGTGAATATCTCACGGGGCTGATTCCTATTCCTTCCCGGACGCATGAATCTGCCCGAGGCGCATTGCCGAAGTCACTCACCACCGGCACACTGGGTATGAGCCAATGCAAGGGGAGGTGAGAAGATGCATCCGGATCCTGTTCCTGCTCAAGAATAGTCATCTTTTGGCAGGGAGAAAATGCGGGCGTGGTAGCTCTTCGAATTGCTTCCGATTCCTTGGACACTATCTGACTACGAGGATATGCGCCTTCAGTGTTTTGTCTGCTCGGGTTCTAGACTGAAACAGTACATGCTCCTCAATTTGTCCTATCATCTATCGGAGTCGACGCCCTTCTACAAGAAGCTGCCCGGGCCTCGTCTTGAGCGGTTATACGATCTCGCCAAGGGCGATGCCTGCAACTCCTTTTACCTGACGACGAGCAATCATGCGGGCACGCATGTGGATGGTCCTTACCACTTCAATCCCAACGGCCGCAAGATTGCAGAGTACGAACTCTCCGAGCTCGTATTTACGCGTCCAGCCGTGCTCGATATTGAGGTTAGTGCCGATGAGTTGATTGTGCCGGAGCATTTGACTGGTTGTGACAAGTGCCGAAGCGATTGCGATTTCTTATTTGTACGGTCGGGCTTCGGGAACCATCGTTCCGATGCGGAGACATACATCGAGCACAATCCAGGCTTCTCTGCGGCGGCCGCTGACTTCTTGATGCACCGATTTACAGGACTCAAGGCGCTCGCTGTTGATTTCGCCTCCATTGCCGCGATGGCGCACATGCAGGAAGGATGTGAAGCTCATCGCGTCTTTCTGGGGTGCGGTCGCTACAGCGACCGGCCGGTGCTGCTGGTGGAAGATGTTCGTATCCCAGAATCAATGCCATACCTGGAAAAGCTCTACTTGATTCCGTGGTTGTTTGACGGGCTCGACAGTGCGCCATGCGTGCTTTTTGCGGAATCGAGTGATGATCTTCCAGCTCATTCGAGAGCTGGGTTCACAGCGGAATAGCAGCTCGCTGCGTTTCGCGGCAGGCTGTTTTGGGTGTTGTCGCGGAGCGGATGGCGAGCGAAAATGCTACCTCCGACCGAGGAAGCCGTACAAACTAAGACGTTCGTCCTTTCGCGAGGAACCCTCTCGTCAGACATCGGTGTCTGACACATCGGAGTTGTAACTATCGCGCTTCCGGCAATTCATTGTACATGCGAGCCTGTTGGATCATCCGCATTTGTTACTGCATGCGCAGGTATGAGGCGCTCGCGTGCAAGAGACGGCTTCTGTTCGATGGGCTGGACATTTCCCTTTCCCCGGCCGTCAATGGCCTTTTAATGTCGATGGGCTTGATGCAGAATCGGGTTGCATAGGTTGCCCGCTAGAGCAGCCGAGAGCCGGAATGCGATCCCTGCACAAATCAAAAGGAGCGTCACATATGAAGAACTTCCTCACCTCGATGCCAATCGCTGCTGGAATCGGCATCCTAAGGAAAATCTGCGTATTCAACCGCATCGGCGTGTGCGCTGTTCTGGCTACTCTGTGTTTCCTCTCTACTAGTCTGAAGGCGCAAAACACTGCATCTGTAGTGGGTGCGGTGCACGATTCGACCGGCGCTCTGGTTGCTGGCGCCACCATCGCGGTTCGCAATGTGGATACAGGATTCGCGCGGACGGCTACTACGGGTGCCGACGGACTCTATACATTTACTTCTCTGCCGATCGGCCACTACACACTTTCCGCCGTTCAAAACGGCTTCAAGAAAGCTCAAGTCGCGCCCTTTGTGCTGCAGGTGGGGCAGCAGGCCCGGATCGATCTTTCCCTTGTTCCCGGAGGATCGACTGAGGTTGTGACTGTCACGGACGCTGCACCACTAATACAAACTGATACGGCATCGGTAGGCCAAGTCATCGCAGTCAGGCAAGTCTCCGGCCTTCCTCTTAACAGCCTCCACGTCGCGCAGTTGATCGGGTTGACTCCTGGAGCTATTACGAGTCCTCTTGTCGGAACTGTAAATTCCGGGAACGGTGGGCCCCCTTCGAGTTCCGGCAATATCTCTCCAGGACTTCCTGAAGCGTCAATTGGGGGGGGCTCTGCCTCGCACACAGACTTTCAATTCGATGGAATCGTCGATTCGGAACAGTTATACAACGGTTTGCAGTTCGAACCCGCGGAGGACTTTGTTCAGGAATTCAATGTGATTTCAAATAACGCGCCTGCTCAATATGGGCGTGGCTCAGCTGTAGTTCTCATGAGCAGCCGGAGCGGAACAAATCAACTGCATGGAACGGCTTTCGAGTTCATCCGTCTGGACACTCCGGGCTTTCAATCGGATGCGAAGAATTACTTTGCGGCTCCGGGTACCACTTTGGCCTCGTTGCACCAAAATCAATTTGGTGGATCAGTTGGCGGACCGATCCTGAAGAACCGACTCTTCTACTATCTGGCTTACCAGGGAACGCGCCAATCCTTTCCGACGACTCACAGTGCTCAGGTTCCGACACTTGCGGAGCGTGGCGGAAACTTTGCAGGAGTGCAGGGTGCAACCGTTGGAAACGATCCTTACACCGGCGCGCCTTTCGTGAACCAGACGGTTCCAACACAGGAACTGGATCAAGTGACACAGTATTTCCTGGGACCGAATTGCACCGCCTGCACGCTTACAAATAAGTATTTTGTGCCGCTTCCGAATCAGCCTGACAACCTGCACTATGTATATTCCCCGGCCGCGACATTAAATGTCGACCAGGGAAACGGCAGAATCGATTACACGCTAGGCAAGAACGATACGCTCTTTGGCCGCATTTCTCTGCAGGATCTGACCGCGTACTCTCCCGGCTCGCTGCCGAGTGACGGCGCTACTTCTGAAGTGCAAAATACCAGGAATTATGCCGTGGGTTACACCCACATCTTCTCCCCACAACTGCTGAACGCAGTTCATTTTGGCTATGGAGGGTTCTATTCAGCAAACTCCCCTCAAGGCTTGGGGACGAATTACACCACCATGGCGGGAATTCTGGGCTACTCTCAGGAATCCGCGCAGTATCCGGGCTTTCCGACTATCAACGTATCTAACTACAGCATCACGAACGGCAATGACTATGCGCCTCTCATCAATCCCACTCACATGTACGAAGTCAGCGATCTGCTGACGTGGAACAAGGGAAAGCACTCGCTGACAATGGGCTTAGATATGAGGCACTATCACTTATCATCCACAAACTCCGCTCATTCTCGTGGAAATTTTAGCTTTAATGCCAACACCTATAGCGGAAACGCATTCGTGAACTTTCTCGAAGGCTTCCCCACAAGTGCCTCTCGCGACTATCCGCGTAATGTCTTTGGGGAGACGATATTCAACTTTCCGCTCTTTGTGCAGGACGACTGGAAGATCAGGAACAACCTGACTTTGAATATCGGCCTTCGGTATGACCTCGCCGCGGCGCCTGTACAGGATTTTGCTCAAAACAGCGATTTCGATATGAAGACCGATCAGTGGATCGTGTCCAACTACAAAAACGGCAAACCCAATCTAGTGACCCAAGGTATTGCCGCTACTGCCTATAGCGCTTTCTCAGCTATGCAATCGCAGCTCGGAGCGCCAACCATGATCATCAGTCCTTCGAGCGTCGGCCTTTCCAACAACATCGAAGGAATGAGCAAGAAGACATTTGCCCCTCGTCTCGGCTTCGCGTACCGGCCGTTTGGTAATGACAGGACCGTGGTTCGTGGCGGCTACGGCATCTTCTACGATTTGGAATCCGGTAACGACACGGTAAGCCAGACGCTTATCAATATTCCTTTCATTTGGGACGAGTCCAAGAGCATTCCAACCGGAGCCACTGCTGTGTCGTCAGCAAATACTTTTGAACAATACTTTAATTTCCCGGTCGGTGGCAGCGGCCTACCTCTCATCAGTCAAGAAGACACCTATATTATTCCGCCTTTCAATCAACAGTGGAACCTGGCTATCCAGCGGGAACTCGCCACTAACCTTTCGTTTCAGGTGGTCTATCTCGGCAACAAAGGATCTCATATCGACATTCCAATGCCTATCAATGATAATCGGTGGGTGAACGGCGTCAATATGGGACCTCAATGGACCAACGTCGGCTACAACGAAGGTTTGTCAAATTACACAAATATCGCATCTTCCATCTACCATGCGCTGGAAGTTACTGTAGATAAGAAGTACTCGCACGGACTGCAGTTCACATCGAACTTTACCTGGTCAAAGCTAATCGACGATGGCAGTTTCGATGACGCTACTATTGGGGGCGCCGTTCCGGTAGCGAGCCCGACCGACCTTAACCTGAATCGGTCTCTCGGCTCGGAAGACGTTGAGTTCCGGATTACGAACGATGTGATCTATGCATTGCCCTTCGGGCGAGGTATGAGGTTCGGCTCTAATATGTCGCGCGGCATGGATGCCGCTGTCGGCGGATGGAGCATCTCCGCGATTGGCGTTGCCGAGAGCGGCACGCCGTTCAGCGTTACTGAGGAAACCGATCCGTTCGGTAGCGGCGGGTCGTATGGAACGCTGCCCAACAGGATCGGACCAGGCAAACTCTCGGCCCCGAGCATAAATCAATGGTTCGACCCAACTGCATTCGTTGTAAATCCAAGTAATTCGGGGCTGCTTGGCACGGCGAGGAGAAATATATTGCGCGGCCCGGGCGAGGACAACTGGGATGTGACCGCAATGAAAGATATTCATTTCACCGAGCGGGAATATCTTGAGATCCGTGGTGATGCATTCAACGTGTTCAATCATCCGTGGTTCGGCCAGCCGAATACCGACATTCAATCGAGCCAGGTTGGAGTCATTAGCTCTACAGCCATTTCAACCAACTCGCGTGAGTTGCAGGGCTCGCTCAAACTATTCTTCTAGGCCTTGAAGAAGCGGTAGTTCATCTATTTGTGTAGTGCAACCGGCTGGGTTTAAATGGCTACTGGCCCTGCACTTCCGAGAGCGACTTCGAGATGGTCAGAGTGCGTGCCTGCGCCCTGGCGTCTGAGGTTGATATGCGTGTTCGGTAAAGAAGAGTACGATGTTTCCCAGATCGAGCAGAGTGAGATCCTAGAAAGTGGGACCGCTCTGCATCGATGTGGAGATCATGAGCGGGGAAAGTCACAGCCTCTCAGGATGACGGCTTATCTGTGATTTCTGAGTCTACAGATGGGCCATGCCCCTCTTGAGCGCTTCAAGAACGGCTTGTGTTCGGTCTGTCACATTGAGACGCATCAGGATTACGCCGACGTGGCACTTGACGGTAACTTCGGAGATGGCGAGCCGGGTCGCGATTTCCCTGTTGGTCATGCCTTTGGCAAGCAGCGCCAGCACTTCTCTCTCGCGCATTGTCAGCTCGGCATTTGGAGTTCTGGATTGCAAGGCTCGCAGAACCGGAGGCGGCAGGAAGCGGCCACCTGCGTGCACTCGCCTGATGGCCGTGGCGAGCATGTCACTCGGCATGCCCTTCACTAGATAGCCACGCGCGCCTGCCTGTATTGCCTGATGAATATCTTCGTCGCCCTCATAGGTGGTGAGCACAATGAAATTGCTCTCCGGCGCCCTCCATCGAATTCTGCGAATCACTTCTACGCCGGTGATGTCAGGAAGGCGGAGATCGATAAGAACAATATCCGGGTCGTGAATGGCATGCTGTTCTACCGCCTCCTGACCGTTGGAGGCCTGTGCAACTGCGACCATGTCCTCACACGTTCCAATCAGCGCCACAATCCCCATTCGGATGAAGGCGTGATCGTCCACAACCATGATTGAGATGCGATCCATTTTGTTATCCAGTGTGAAAGTCTATGAGGCCAGAGGAAGGGTGAAAGTGATCACGGTTCCATTGCCCACGCCTGTCTGAAGGCTGAAAGCCCCGCCGACCATGGTCGTTCTCTCCCGCATTCCTTTCAGCCCATAATGGCCCTTGTCGCTTACCTGTGAATCGTCGAATCCTTTTCCATCGTCTCGAACCGAGATGCTCAACTGGTAAAGATCGCACCTGGTTACAATTTCAACACGCCCAGCATCGCCATGAAGAAGCGCGTTCATGAGGGCTTCGCGCACGATCATCGTGGCCTCATGCAGAGTAATCGAGTCCAGTTCGACCTTTCGCCCGCGGAAGGTGCAGGAAATTGTTACCCCGAATTCCTTGCTCATTTGATCGGCCATGTCTGAAATGATTTTCCGGATATCGCCCTGGGTCTCGCCGCCGTGACGTAGATTCCACACAGTTCTTCGTGCTTCATCCATGGTGATACTGATCTGGCTCCGGGCGAAGTTCACGTACTCTTCTTTCAGATCGCGATCGCCGGAGATATTCGAAGAGGCCTCGAGAAATGCCGATACGCTTGCACAGCCCTGAATCAGGGTGTCGTGCACTTCGCGCGCCACGCGGCTCCGTTCCTCCAAAATCGCGCGGAACCGGCTGTCCACCTGGCGCACCTTCCATAAATGGCCCGTGACCACCAGCAGGCACACGGCGAGAGCGATGAGGGAAAAGAACCACCACGTGCTATAAAAGACCGGCCGCCGAACCACGGTAATGGAAGTCTCGGCGAATCGGCTGAGCTGGTCGGCATAATATGCCCGAACCCGAAAAACGAAATGGCCGGCGGGGAGCTTGGTAAAATATGCCGTCTTTCTTCCGAATACATCTTGCCAGCTTTTATCGAAGCCATCCAGTTTGTACTGGTAGCGCATGATCTTCTGCGGCTTGAGAAGGATGGGCGCGTAATTGATTTCAAGGGTGGTATCGTCGGGGCCCAGCACAACTTTGTTACCCTCGTCGATTGTTCGACCATCCACGACGATGCGTTTGATTCTCAACCGCGGCAAGGGTGGACTATCGTGGTCGGGGATGATGTGCACCGGCCCATGATTGGATGAGAACCATATATCTCCACTCGCCCCATTCCAGCCCGCGGGCTGTGTTCCGCCATAGAATTGTACCGTCTGCTGGCCGTCCGAAATATAGTAGGTACGGGGATGCAGATCGCGCACGCCCGTCTCGCCGAAGGCATAGAGATCGTTCATGCTGAGGGACGATATGCCGGCAGGACCACTAAGCCACAGGCCGCCTTTGCCGTCACCCACCATCTTATAAATGCTGTCGCTTATCAGGCCTTGCGCCGTGGTGAAGTGCACAACCCGGTTGTTCTGGAATCCATAGAGGCCACCATAGCGCGTCCCGAACCAAAACGTTCCACGTGAACCTTCATATATTGACCACACCTTTTCGGATCTTAGCGCCTTTGTAATGGCATTTTCCACGAACTTTCCGTTGTGGAGGCGACTCAGGCCGAGAGAGCCGCCAATCCACACGTCCCCGAAACGGTCGGGGTGGATGGCTCGAATGGATTCGTTACGAAGGCTGTCGCCAATGCCCAGATGGCGCATGACGCCGTGAAGATAATAGCTGACGCCCGAGTCCGTGCCCACCCAGACAGTGTCATCGCGGCCGCCTATAATCACGCGAATGAAGTTATTGACGAGCCCATTTTGAGTGGTGTAGTGTACCGCGCCTTTTTGAGTGACATGGTATATGCCGTCTCCATTGGTTCCAAGCCACAAGGAGTCATCCTTGTCGCTCCATACACACTGGATGTTTACATCGGCAAGCTGTGGAATTGAAACCGGAGTGAGGGATTTGCCGTGCACGGTATAAAGGCGCCGGGATGCGACCCAGACCGTGTTGTGCCTGTCTACATAAACTGTCGCGGAGTCAGAAGTCGCGCCTTTGGGAAAATGAATGATGCTTACGGGCGAATGGATCAATTCGACGAGACCGGCCTGGGTTCCGATCCAGATATCGTGACCGCTATCCTGAAAGAGCGACAAGATCGACGTACGCGGCGCCGCGGGAAAAGCGTTGGCGCGCGCGAGAACGTGATTCTTCAGTGTAAAAAGACCATCGCTGGCGGTGCCGATCCAGAGTGTGGAATTATCCGCGATGAGCAGCGAGGTGACCGCACCGGTGATGCCGTTGAGATGGACGAAATCCTTCTGATTTTTTTTCCTGCTACTGAGCCCTGACAGGCTGCCCACCCAAAGCGTCCCATCGCCTGACTGGATCATGGCCTTGATTGGATCATCTTTCGAATCCCGATTTCTAAAGCGCTGCGCCTGCAGGCGGCCATTGCGGAGCTGGTAGAGCTGGGAGCCTGCAACCCAAAGATTCGAGCCGCGATCTTCATACAGCATTTGAACGTCGGCCACGGCCGAACCCCGAATGCGCGTGAAGGGGCGTCGCGCGTCACCGTTCCATCTGAACAGGCCGCTGCCGGTTCCGACCCAAAGCCGACGTTCGCGATCTTCAAAGATGGCGCGCACAAATCCATCGTCCAATCCCTGCGGCGCGGCGAAATGGGAAAAAATCCCATCGCGATAGCGGATCAGTCCGCCTCCATCGGTCCCAATCCAGAGACTTCCATCGCTGGTTACGAGCAGTGAAAGAACGTCGCTCTCTTCGAAGGCAGGCGCCGTGCTGTGGTCGAATGTCGTAAAGCTGTCGCCATCGAAGCGCACGAGGCCGCCGGTAGTTCCCGCCCAGAGAAATCCATCGGCCGTTTGAGCGAATGCCTGCACGGTGTTTTCAGGCAGGCCATCCTTGGTTTGCCAGGCGCGCGAGGCAAGGCCTGTGGCAGGTGCGGCAGGGCAGAGCAGTGAGCCCTGCGCGAACACCAGCGCGGCCCACAGTGGAAGGCGCGCGGCGCAATATGCGCGGATACGGCGTCCGCAAGTTACAAATCGCCGGCTTTTGCTGGGTATCCGCCCGCTCTGGCCGCGACCGGTCAGAGCGGCGATCCAGTGGAACGGAAGCGTCCAGCCGAAGACTTTGGCTGTCTTCATTATTATCCTGGGCCGGAACATCGCAAGGTCCTCTCCCGAGGGTTGAATCGAACTGAATTGGGGCTGGCCAGCCCGACTGACAATCTCCACATCATGACAATCGCCATATCAATTGATAGAGAAGGGCCCTTGGTCTGACGATTCGTAACATCTACCATGAGTTCCGGTTTGTCAAGAGCCCATATTCCAAAGCGCGCGAAGCGGACCGGACTGCGCATCGCGGCAGCGCTGCGCCGATGGCTCCAGCCGGAAAACTTCCCTCTCATCATACTTTGGTATGATCTGCCGTTTCCATCGTCGAGCGTAGGGTTCTCCATGACAAGAAATCGCGCGTTGGATCTGTTTCAGGCGCAACTCCGAGCTGAATGCTCAGGAGCGCATGTGGGCAGCCATCTGCCTGCGATTCAGCCGGGAAGCATACTTTGCATGGAGGCAAAAATGATCGCCCAAAAGCGCCACCAGACCCTATTTCAGATGTGGCAATCCAAGCAGCGAAGAATCTGCGCGCTCGCCGGGCTCGCGCTGCTTTGCCAGATCGCACTTGTTCCTCTGCGCGCGCAGTCGACCAATGGCGTGATCGACGGCACGATTGAGGATGCGACACAGGCCACATTGGCTGGCGCTTCGGTTACGGCCACCAATGTGGCCACGAGCGTTCATTACAAGGCGACGTCAAACCAACTGGGCTACTACACGATTCCATTTGTTCCTCCAGGTCAGTACACGATTGAAGCCACGCTGCGAGGATTTAGAACTCTGGAGCGCACTGGTGTTGTAGTGCAGGTGAACGAAACTGCACACCTGAATCTGGTCTTGCAGGCCGGATCGGTTGCTGAGACGGTGACCGTGACGGGAGCCGCGCCCGTAATCGACACCGAGCAGTCCTCCGTGGCCGATGTAGTGAGTCATCGGGCGGTGGTTGGGCTTCCGCTCAACGGGAGGAACGTATACAGCCTGGAGGAATTGATGCCCGGCGCTGCGCCCGATAATGTGGGGCTGTTCCGATTCAACGGTGTGCGCGCCAGAAGCAATGAGATTCTGGTCGACGGCGTAAGCCAGATTCCTCCCGAGACGCGCTCGGCGCCAATTTCTCCGCCGCCGATTGATGCCATCGATGAGTTTCGCATCGCCACGAGCGGGTACACAGCGGAGTTTGGCAGCGCGGCAGGCGGCATCATTAACGTAGCTACGAAAGCCGGAACAAACAGCGTACACGGAGATGCGTGGGAGTTTCTCCGCAACGATGTGCTCAACACCGCAAACTATTTCACGCCTGCCGGACAGAAGAAACCGATCCTGCGGCAAAACCAATTTGGCGGAACTATTGGCGGTCCGGTCTGGCTGCCGCGTATCTACAACGGACACGACAAGACATTCTTCTTTGCCGATTACGAGGGCGTCAGGATTCGAAGCCAGAAGGTGTTCGACGTAACGGTGCCCACAACGGCGGAACGCGGCGGAGATCTTTCAGCATTCCTCGGGCCACAGGCCGGTACGGACGGAAGCGGCAACCCGATCTACAAAGGCGAAATATTCGACCCTTCTTCAACGCAGACGGTCAATGGCGTGTCCGTGCGTACGCCCTTTGCCGGAAACATTATTCCGCCGGACAGGATCGACCCGGTAGCCAAAGCGCTGCTTGCCTATTATCCCTCACCTAGCAACCAGGCTTTGTCGAACAACCTGCAAAACGCAACCAGCACGGGCTCGAATACCGATCGGTATGACATTCGTGTTGACGAGAATATCTCATCGAGAAACCGGGTCTTTGGCAGATGGTCAAACTACACGTCCAATCCACTGCAATCGGTGCCCTTTCGCGGAGCTGCCGGCGATTTCGATTCGGACACGGGATACCAGCGTTCTCTGAGCACCTCATTCATCACCACCATATCGTCGAGCCTGTTCAACGAGGCGCGTGGCCTGTTTCTGCAAGCGAAGACCAACAACATTCCCTATCTTCACAATGAGAACATTGCGCAGACGCTGGGCATTGGCAACATCACAAACCAGGCCGGGCTGCCGGAAATAGACACATCGAGCATTCAGCAGCTTGGCAACTCGGCCAGCGGGAGTTGGCTCGTCGATAACCAAAGAATGTTCGACGTTATCGACAACCTTACCTATCTTCACGGAAAGAACAACATGAAGGCCGGCATCGAGATTCGATTTTATCGGCTGAAGAACTTCCAGCCCTCGTTCGATAATGGATACTTCGCCTTCAGGTCGAGCCAGACCGCGGAACCGGGAACGCTCTCGACAACCACGGGCAATGCTTTCGCCAGTTTTCTTCTAGGCGAAGCCTATGAAACGCAATATACCGAGACCGATCCAGGCCAGATAGCCAGCGAGGAATATTACGGCGGATTCTTTCAGGATGACCGCAAGGAGACCAATCGCCTTACGCTCAACCTCGGCTTGAGATACGAGGTCAATTCGCGAATCACGCCGAAACATGGCTATAGTTCTACCTTCGATATTGCGACAGGCAAGGTGCTCGCCGGGGCGGCGAGGCCCATCCCATCGCTCGACCTGGCCAACATAGCGCCGCGCGTGGGACTTGCGTACGATGTATTCGGCAACAGCAGCATGCTGATTCGCTCGGGCTTTGGAATCTTCTATTCGCCCATCACCGGCATGGGTGGCAACCCTCTCAATGGACTGCCCAAGTTTCCCTACGCGTTTACCAGCACCGTCGTCAGTCCGGACACGATTACCCCTGTGAGCACTCTTTCCGCGGGCCCAGTCTTGTTGCCGACCTACCCGATCGACTCTCCTCAACTCGGATATGGCGCGGCGGTGCAGATACAGTCGAAAAACACGGCTCCTTATGTTTACCAGTGGAACCTGGGCATCGAGCACACAATTGGCCGGTATACCGCGGTTGACGTTTCCTATGTCGGCTCGGCATCACACAAATTCGATATTGGCAGATTGAATTACGAGAATATCGACCAGGTTCCGTATTCCGTTGCGAAGCAGGCAGCTATCGACCAAAACACGATCAACCCCAATACCCAGAGCCTGCTGCCATGGCCGAACTTTCAGCAAGTGCAGTATCTGAACCCGCGTTGGGGTAACTCGTTTTATAACTCGCTGCAATTGCAGGTTCAGCAGCATATGCACGGTGGCTTCACTTATATGATTGCCTATACCTTTGCCAAATACATCGACAATGGATCGGAGTCATACAACTCACTGGGTGGTGATTGGGCGCAGGATGTCTACAACCTTCGGCTCGAGCGCGCCGATTCCACCGCGGAGATTCCGCAGCACTTTGCTGCTTCGTACAATTGGGATCTTCCTTTTGGGAGCGGCCGCGCGTTTCCCGTTCATGGACTGCTCGATTCGATCGTAGGCGGCTGGCAGATCAATGGAATTGTGATCGCCCAGGACGGGCAACCTGTCGATGTGGAGCAGTCTACGATTACCTCAAGCACTTACAGCCTTTTGCAGCGCCCGAATTTGAACGGTAATCCAATTTTGCATTCCAGCCGCAGCGTTGCCAAATGGTTCAACACCTCGGCGTTTTCCGCTGCCGCGCCTCAGTCCATTGGCACGTCTCCGAGAAACCCGCTGCGTAGCCCTGGACTCACCGACGCCGATATGGCTCTTGTCAAATCATGGCATGTACACGACGCCTCTTCTGCAACCGCAGTGGACTTCAGGCTGGAGGGATTCAATATCACCAACACGCCGCCGCTGGTGCTGGCAACGCGCACTACCTATAATCCGAGCTTGACTCTGGCGCAACAGTCATTCGGTCAAATCACGACCGCAAATGCAGGCCGCGTTCTGCAGGTTGCGCTGAAAGTACACTTCTAAGAGGGAGCGGTTAAGGGACTAAGCCGATTCGGTACTCGGCCGCCTGCAAACATAGAGGCTGCAGCCGCGGGATTCTGGACTCCCATGCTTGCCGGTGGCTGTCGTGCAGGCCGAACAGATGCAGGATTCAATCGTCTGCCTGCTGCGATTGCGCTCAGTGGATTCATTCATGGAGTGAGTTCTTCAGGCGTGTATCTTCGTGAGGCCGCTATGCCAAATTTTATTCAGCTTGCAGATGAAATGAAGCTACAACCAACACAAATCAGGAGATCCCGAAGTGATGAAAGCCGATAATGTTTCCCTTTATTCCCGTAAGGAATTCCTGCACTTGTGCGCTAGGGGCTCTGCTCTGTTTGCCATTGGCTCAGCGGCGTCGGAATGCGCTCTGGCGCAGAGCGCATCGACCACGACGCCTGCGCAGTCTACAAGCACCGATTCGCAAGTCTACGACCTGCGCGATTTCATTCGTTGGATCGCGGACGATTTCGAGCCTTCCATTCGCCTGCCGGGTGGCGCGGGGAGATACCCGCGGCAACCCGGCCAGAAATCGCCCGCCCTTTACGGCGTTGCGGATATGGCTTGTGTTCTTTATACCATCGGCGCTCTTCACCCATCGGCGGCGCAGCGGTTGCAGTGGGCCGACGCGTTTGAACTCTTTCAGAATGCACAGACCGGATGGTTCCGGGAAAAAGATCCGGTAACCCTTTCGCCACAGCACAACACGGCCTTCGCTCTTGCCGCAATGAACCTGCTCGATCTGGAGCCGCGGTTCCCGGTAAAAATGGATACGGAGTATGCTCATCCGCGAGCCTATCTGAATTCTCTTGATTGGCGAAATGGCGTATATCGCGACAGTCACAAGGGCGCGGGTGTGGGGGCAATTTATGCACTGGTTCCGGCGCTGCGCTCGCCGGAATGGTTCAGTGAATACTTTTCCGCATGCGATGACCTGTTTGAAGAGAACAATGGCTTGATGGGACGCGGCAAGCCGACTGGGGGCGATGTCGACCAGATCGGCGGCACATTTCACTATAGTTTTCTGTATCGATATTTCAACCGCAAGATGCGCTATCCGGAACAACGTATCGATAGCGTCCTCGGACTGCAGCAGCCCGATGGCTATTGGACGGCGGGCAATCATCTCTGGATGACGCTCGATGCGATCTATCTGATGACGCGCACATTGCGCTTCAATCCGCATCGCTTAGATGACGTTCACTTGAGCGTACGTCGCGCTCTTGCTGCCCTTTACCGGGATGTCTTCAGTCCGGAAGGACGACAGAAGGTATTCTATGGAAACAGTGGAGTCCATTCATTAACGGCGGCGGTGAACATCGCGGCCGAAGCGCAACAGTTTTTGGGGGCGCAGGAGATCGTCACCGACTGGCCGCTCAAACTTGTGCTGGATCGCCGCCCGTTTATTTGAGGCGGTCAATTGATACGGTCAATCCGCTTCCATCTCACGTGTGGCATAAGACTTGTTGAGCGCGAGCCCGTGTGCCGGCAGCCCAATGCCCGTGAGCCTCTCACGCCGATCCATCCCGGCCACGGTACGCAACCGGACGCTGGTGCATGCGGACCTGCCCGCTTTCGTCAATCACCCGATCAAAAAGCCTGGCACCTGACGGCACACGCGTATTTGTTGCGTTCCGACGCGAAAGAAGTGGGAGAAGTGCGCGTGTAGTATGCATGTCGACATAACGGCGACAATACGATATATTCGTTTTGTTCCGGCCGCATGAGGATGTGCGTCCTGCTGTTTGTGTTTGCAGACGCGATGGCTGACGTAGTACCGGCCGGCGCGTAACGTGCGGTTTCGGGGGTGGCATGCGTAGTGCGTGAACCGATCGATTGCTTGTTCGGCGGTTTGTTCGGCGAGAATCCATAGCGTTCCGGTTTTCACAGCGCTGCTGCCAGGCTGTGCGAGTTTGCGAGCGGGATCGATGCCTTACCCTGTCCATGTGGAATCGAAGCAATGGCCGAGGCACGCGGCATCTGTGCGGCAACTTATCATCAATCCGGCTCCGCTGAGCGCGCGAAACAGATGAGAGGTCTTCAAATCTAGGCCTTTGACCGTATGAATTCGTGCTTTCCCACCCTTGCCGCGATGTAGCTGCGTCAAGGATGGGGCACCCAAGCAGTGGTAAGAAAACAAGCGGTCGCACTACTAGTGGAGAGGGCAGGGCTGTATTGGCAGAACATGTGAAGGAAAGCGGTACTGCAATCGGGATGAATAGTCGCTATAAGTGGTACATCGTCGGAATGCTGTGGGCGGTCTGCTTTCTCAATTACGCAGATCGGCAGGCAGTCTTTACGCTGTTCCCGTTGCTGCGCGTGGAATTTCATCTTTCCGACATGCAGTTGGCCTGGCTGGGTTCTTCGTTCATGTGGATGTACGCGGTATCTGGCCCATTTGCGGGATGGCTGGGCGACTGGCTCTCAAGGCGAGGGCTGATTCTTGGCGGCCTTTTCATTTGGATCTGCATCACCACCATGACGATCGTGTCGCGCGATTACTGGCAGCTTGTGACGCTGCGCGCTTTGAGCGGCATTGCCGAAGCCGTGTATTTTCCAGCCGCGATGTCGCTGATCAGCAGCTATCACGGTCCAGAGACCCGCTCCCGCGCCATGTCTGTCAGCCAGTCAGCCGTATATATGGGGACAGTCGGCGGCGGTGTGATGGCGTCGCTTGTCGGCGAGCATTTCGGATGGCGATCGAACTTTATATTTTTCGACATCCTTGGACTGTCGACGTTCTTCTTCTTGCTGGCCTTCTTCAAGGAGCCGCAACGGACAGCGCCTGCCGAGCGGCGGTCCGCGCCGGCAAAGCCGCTGGCACGCACCTCGCTTTACGGCGCGCTGAGCGAAGTGCTGGCTTCGCCGCTGGCGCTCCGGCTGATTGCAGCCTTTATCGGCGCGAATTTTGTGGCGATGATTTTCATGACGTGGCTACCCTCGTTCCTGTTTCGCAAATTTCACATGAGCCTGGCGATGGCCGGCGTCAGCGCGACGGTTTATCTGCAGGCCGCGTCAGTGGCCGGAGTGCTTTGTGGTGGCGCACTGGCGGACACATTGGCTCGCCGCGATAAGGGCGGCAGAATGCTGACCCAGGCCTGCGGCCTGCTGGCAGGCGTGCCGTTCCTGTTTATAACCGGCTGGACGTTATCGGTGACGATTCTGGTCGCGGGCATGATCGGGTTTGGCTTTTGCAAAGGCATTTATGACGCGAATATCTGGGCCTCTCTGCATGACGTTGTCCGTCCGGAGTCTCGGGCCACTGCCGTGGGCGCCATGAATTCGCTGGGATGGCTTGGCGGTGGCGTGGCACCGCTCGCGATCGCCGCCGGCTCGCAACGATTTGGCATGGGAGCCTGCCTGAGCGCAACCTCGGTGGTCTACATGCTGTCTGCGGGAATCTTGTTATGGAATGCTCGCATGGTTCGCAGAGCTACTCATGCGCAAGAGGCTCTCTAAGCGAGATGCAGTCTGCTTCTACGCGCGATGCCAGCCTGCATTCGGCCGCGGCGTTGCGAGGCGCGATGCGACGCGGCGGACCGAATCCGGGGAATGCCGTATGGGCGTCGAGGCAAGGTGCGAAGGAAGATTTTAAGCCAAATGTATACCGTTTGCATTATGTTCAATACATGGGCAGAAAGCGCAAAATCCTCGATGCGGCTCCATCCACGTCCATTCGACAGAAAGCATACGCGTACATCCAGCGCAAGATCGTGGCCGGCGAATTAGCGGCTGGCGCAGCGATCTCAGAGCTGGATATTGCCGGAGAGCTGGGCAGCAGCCGCACTCCGATTCGAGAGGCGATCGGTCAACTTGTTGCCGAGGGTCTGCTGGAGCAGAGCCCGGGCGGCGGGGTCCTGGTGGTGCAGTTCACCCGCGAAGATATTGTGGACCTGTGCGAACTGCGCGAAGCGCTGGAAACCTATGCGCTCAGCAAGGTGGCTCGGCTCGGGTTGATGCGGTCATCCGACAAGGAGCGGTTACTGCAACTTGTGGATGCGATTCTTGTTCTCAAGGAGGAGTTGATCCAGTCCGGCAAGCCGGCTCTGGATGAGGCAGGAACGAAGCGCTTCATTGCCGTGGATTTCGGTTTTCATGCGCTGCTGATAGCGCTCTCGCAAAACGCGCGCATCAATAAGGTCGTAAACGATACGCGGCTGCTTATGCGCATCTTCGCCATGCTTCGCCGTGGTCACAGCGCGGCTGAGCTTGAACGCATTTATCTAAAGCATAAGGATCTGGTGGATTGCATCGAGCGGCGGGACGTAGCGGCGACTGTCAAGGCTATCTTTGAATATTTGCAGGAAAGCGAGAGAGTGCGCCTGGCGGAGTTCGATCAGCACAAGCGAGAGGCATCGATCCGGGAGAGCATGCCGGCCTTTATGGTGGAGATATACCAATCACTTGGGCTCTGAAGCAATTCCGGAATACATGAAGGCCCTTTGAGAGCGGCGATGGGCGGCTTTTTGATGAGGAACAGCGCCTGAGCGTATCGCTTCGGTCTGTAACTAATCTGTAAATCCAAAATATGAATGCTTCACTGGGGCTGGAACGTCGCATAAGCGGCTAGATTCCCCAGCGTTTGCGGCTCTGCGACGCGGGTTCGAGCTTACTTGCCGGATCCCAAAACGCATAATGCTTCTTCAGCGGAAATCCCTTCCAGCGTTCGTCGAACGGTTCCGATGCGAGCTGGTAGCGAGTATCGGCGCTCATTCGGTAGCGATTGGAGAGGTTTGCGAGTGAAGCATGCAGGATGTGCATGCCGAAGATGAGAACATCGCCGGGATGGAACTCAGTTGTCGCCCAGGTTCCGCCGAACCGGGTCACCATTTCCATGGGATCTTTGCTGAAGTATCCCTCGATGAGATCGCGATCGACATCGGAAGCCCAATAAGTGTTCTTCAGCTCCTCGATCTTTTCCGTTCCAAGGCAAAGCACTATGGGACCCATGTCCAACGTGATATCGCCGAAGGGGGTCCAGCAGGTATAGAGGTTCTGCGTGCCGCGGCCCATAAAGACGATATCGGAATGGATGGGAGACTCCGCGCCGCTGCCGGCGACGCGCATCCATTGAAAATCGAGTGAATCCGAGGGACCGCCGAGCAGAGTGGCGAAGAAATTTCCTATGGATTTGTCAGCAAAAACCGCCTGTACGGCGGAGAGCTGCCGATACTGCTCATTCGCCCGGACGCCGGTGGTAGTGCCTCGCAGCGCGTCGGGATCGATGATGCCCTCCATCAAATCGGCGCCCGGCATGAGGAGCCCCTGGGCTTGCATGGTCTCAAGGATCTGGCGCCGCGCAGCCAGTACGAGTTGCGGATCGCGCAGCCGGCGGATGAGGAGATATCCGTCGTTTTGCATGCGCTCGCGGAGTTTTGCCCCGTCGTGGAGTATATCGTTTGACTCTCTGAGGTCGGTCTTCAGGCAGGGACCGTCCGCCTCCATCTCATAGCCGAAAAATTTTACCTTCACGGTATCCGCCTCCCTTGATGATTTCAATGAGGGTGATGCCCCATGTCCGTCTCCGGCATGAGAGGAGCCGCCATTGGCCTTGGTGGGCGCTATGTCTCTCGCAACAGCGATCAAAAGAAGCGCTTTTCGACCCTCGAGGAAATCTAGCATTATTTTGTATACATAGCAAATACAAGTGTCGACCAAAAAGGAAGAGTCGCGATACAGGCGCAAGACTGGATTTCGCTGGGATGCCTCTGAATCCGATGTGGCGAGGTTCGCTTTCGTGCGGCGCGGGGCGACGCATCGCGGCCTCGACTGTTGCAGTGCGGACTTGAGGATGGGCAGTCGATTGCGAGGGCTGGGTGCTCGAATTCGCCTGACATATTCGAGATTTGTGGCGTTTGAGGGGCGGCTATCGCGGCTGAACCTGATCGGGACACGCGCTATTTTGCACACGGACAAGTCCATTATTAACCAGGATGGTTTTTTGGAAAATGCATTCTAAACACTGTAAAGTGCAACAAATATATTTTTTGTAGACAATTGAGTTTTGCTTTGCTAGCATTTCTCTCGATCACGGAATCCCGCTTCAAAAAAGCTGAGAATCTTCGCAGAAAAGAGGCACCATGAAAACGGTAGCCAAGCTTCTCCTCGCAGTCGCCTTTCTGTTGGCGATTGCGATCCTTCCTTGCCACGCGCAAACAGTGTACGGATCCATTCAGGGCACAATCACGGATAGCAGCGGCGCAGCGATCCCCGGTGCGGAAGTGACTGCGCGTGAAGCCACGACGGGCATTCTGCAAAAGGTCGAGTCGAACCAGAATGGCATCTACGTTCTGTCCAGCATGCGCCCCGGCACGTATCAGATCTCGGCTCATAAGCAGGGCTTTGGCGATTTGCTGCGCCAGGGAGTGGTGGTGCGGGTCGGCGACCGGATTTCGCTGGACATGGCGATGCCGGTGAGTAGCGCGACATCGACCGTTGAGGTGACCGCAGAGCCGCCGCTTGTGCGCACCGATGACACGGTGGTTGGCACCGTGGTGGAAGAGCAGACGATCAAACAGCTTCCGTTGAGCGGCCGCACGGCGCTCAGTCTTGCTCTTCTGGCGCCGGGCGTGATGCAGTCGGCGGTAAGCAACGGGACCAGTTCGGACAGCGAGCCGCGTTTGAGCGGCGGCCGTCCGCGAACGAACGAGTACACGCTGGATGGAACGTCGATCACTGATCCGCGCCGAGGCTCGACTGTCATCCAGCCCAACCTGGATGCGATTCAGGAGTTCGCTGTCATCACGAACGGCATTCCGGCCCAGTACGGGCGGCTGGCCGGCGGCATCATTACCGCGACTTTGAAGTCCGGCACAAGCCAGTTCCACGGCAATCTTTTTGAGTATTACAACGGCAACGGATTTGGCGATGCGCGCAATTACTTCGCGGCGACGGTGCCGAAGCTGGTCTTCAATCAGTTTGGCGGCATACTCGGCGGCCCGATCCGGACCAGGAAGAAGCTCTTTTTCTTCACCGACTATCAGGGAACGCGCGATCGAGCGCAGTCGCTTTACAACATCACGCTTCCCACGGCGCTTGAGGAGCAGGGCAACTTTTCCGATATTCTGGGGCCCGCGGTGGGAACGGATCCACTGGGACGGACCGTTTACAAGAACCAGATATTCGATCCGTCAACTACGCGGACCGTGAATGGCAGCGTTGTGCGCGACCCGTTTCCGAATAACACCATTCCAAAGACCGACTGGGATCCGGCGGCGACGAACGTGGCCGCTCTCTATGCCGCGCCTACCGGCTCGGGGCTCTCGCAAAACTTTTACAGCGTGCAGCCGGGCGGCTATAACCACGACCAGGCAGACGGACGGGTGGATGAGCAGTTCACTCCATCCGACCTGGCCTTTGTGCGCTTTTCCTACGATCGTACCTACACGATCGCGACGCGGCCATTCCCCACCGCGGGCGGCAATCGCGGCGAGATCGACACGTTCTACGATTCGTCGATGGCCTGGACCCATACGATTTCAGCGAGTGTGGTCAATGATGTGCGCGTAGGATTTCTGCACGGTCAGCTCGATCGGCTGACTCCATCGACCAATGTAAACAGTTTGCAGATTCCCAACCTGGTGCAGGAAGCACTGCCGACGATGGCACCGGCCGGCTACACCTCGATCGGCGATTCTCCGGGCTTCGATCCGACCCAGGCGGAATACCAGGTCACCGACAACGTGAGCATGGTTCATGGAAAACACATTCTTGGATTTGGCGTGGATTTTCGGCGATTCTCCATCAACGATCTGCAACTGACGGCAACTTCTTACAACTTCAACACGCTGCAAACCTCGAACGGGACAAACAGCAACACGGGCAACTCCTTTGCCAGTTTGTTGCTGGGCCTTTCAAGCCAGTACAGCGCAGACACCAATACCGGACGCTTTTATGAACGCTCGAACTACTTTGCGGTCTACGGGCAGGACGAGTACAAAATAAGCCACACCTTCACGGCCAACATCGGGCTGCGCTACGACGTAGAGCAAAATCCCAACGAGGTTGACTACAACGGTTCCAACTTCGATTTGGCCTCGGGACAGATCTATACCATGCGGGAGCTGGGAACGAATCGTGTTCAGCACACGCAGTGGGGCAACTTTGGACCGCGCATTGGATTCGACTGGAACCCCTTCGGTTCCAAGACCGTGGTTCGCGGCTCGTATGGCATCTTCTACATGCCGCTGACCGGACGCGCGACCTCTGCGTACGATCGCTTTCCCAAAGACCAGAATTACCTGCTGCAGTCGGCTGGCATTACCCCTGCCGTGGTGCTTTCCGACACGCCGCCTATCATGCCAAGCACCAACGGATATAACCTGATCCACTATCATGACGCTCCCAATGCGCACGTGCCGTACTTCCAGCAGGTAACCTTCGATGTTCAGCGGGAACTGCCCTGGCATGTGCTGCTGCAGGCGGGTTTCTCAGGCGGGTATTCGCGTCATCTGTGGCAGAACGTGCAGTATAATCAGATTCCGATTACGGCCGTGCAGGCGGCAGGCGGCGGGACCCAGAGTATGAGGCCGTTTCCCAACTTCTCCAACGTGGGTTACTTTCTCGAGGCTCAGAGCACAAGCTACAACGCGCTGCTGGTGCAGGCGGAGAGACGTTACCAGAATGGCCTGCTGCTGCGCGCCGCATTTACATGGTCGAAGTTCCTCGACGTGCAGGACGACAACTTCAGCGGTCTGTATCCGCAGGATGAGTACAACCTGAAGGCGGAACACGGACTCAGCCTGGCCAACATTCCGACACGGCTGGTGATCAGCAGCATCTACGATCTTCCCTTCGGCGAAGGGCACGCCTTCGTAAAGTCGGGATTCGCCTCCAGGATAGTTGGCGGGTGGCAGGCTGCCGGCATCTTCTCGATCCAGTCGGGCCAGCAGGTGTGGCTGCGGTCCGCCAACAATACCTCGGGAACATTCAGCCAGTTAATGCGCCCGAACCTGGTGGGGAGCCCGTTCCTGGCGAAGGATCAGCGCACTCTGACCCAGTGGTTCAACACGGCAGCGTTCCCGGCTCCCGCGCCCTTGAACTTTGGAGACGCTCCCAAGAGCCCGAATATCCAGGGTCCGGCCTGGTATGACGTTGACTTCAACATCCACCGCAGCATTCCCATTCCGTTGACAGAGCAGACCCGGTTCGAGCTTCGCGGGGAGTGCTTCAACTGCGCAAATCATCCCAATTTTCTGCCGCCGAACGGCCAGCAGGGCAGCACAACGTTTGGACAGATCACTTCTGCCAGCGCGGCGCGCACCATTCAGGTCAGCGGCAAATTCTGGTTCTGAGTTTCTTAACTGCGACGGTTCCGCACTTGCGGAGCCGTCGCTGAATTCCGGGGTACATTTCCATGCGCACTCGACTCGCACTCGTTGCCTTTGTCTTCGCGCTCTCCACTCTGGCTTATGCCGACCAGCCGCCGGGCGTTGTGATCGATCACCAGTATGCGTCTACGCGGCAGTATGTCGGCTCTCCATCGATCCTGATCGCTCCCAATGGGGACTACATCGCGACACATGACCTTTTCGGACCCGGCTCGACGAGCACCAAGTCCGCGGAGACCAAGGTTTTTGTGTCCAAGGACCGCGGCGCCACCTGGAAGCAGACTACTTCGTTCCATGACCAGTTCTGGTCAAATCTGTTTGCCGTCAAGGGGCGCGTGTACCTGATGGGAACGACGGCCGAATATGGTCATATCACGATTCGTACTTCGGATGACGACGGCCAATCCTGGAGCGAGGCGCATTATTTGACCAACGAGCCGGGATTCCATACTGCGCCGGTGCCTGTGGTGTTTCACGACGGACGCATCTATCGGGCCTTCGAGTTCCACCCAGCCGGGCCGTGGGGATCGTTTCAGGCATTTATGATGTGGGCCACGATTGGAAGCGATCTTACCAACCCATCAAGCTGGAGCTTCTCCAATCGTCTTTCGTTTCCCGTGGGCGATGATGGGGACACGTGGCTCGAGGGTAATGCGGTGCTGGCGCGGGACGGATCGATCCTCGATATTCTGCGCGTCAACAACCAGCAGCACGTGGCGATTCTGAAGTTGACCGGATCGACGCTCAAGCTGGAACGTTTTGTGGACTTCCCCGGCGGCGCGACAAAGTTCAGCATCCGCTTCGATCCGGTGTCGAAGCTTTACTGGACCCTGAGCAATCCGGCTCTTCCGGGAGAAGCGTTGTCGGTCAGTTCTCCGGGGAGCGTTCGCAATACGCTGGCCTTGTCGAGTTCGCCCGATCTGATGCACTGGACGCCGCGAGTCATCGTATTCCACCATCCGGACAGGGCGTTTCACGGCTTTCAGTATGTGGACTGGCAGATAGATGGCCGCGACATTATTCTTGCGTCCCGTACCGCCTTCGATGACGACGCGGGCGGAGCGCATAGCTTCCACGATGCAAACTATCTGACGTTTTATCGCATCCGGGATTTTCGCAAGCTTGGGTCCGTGAAGCTGACCGGCTCGGCCTTTACATCGGCAGAGGTGATTTCGCCCGCGCAGATTCAGAAGTGGACAACCGCCACTGCTTTGGACGCCGCCAAGAGCGCGGCCGGAATCTACAGCCAACCGATCGGCCACTATGGCTCCCACACGATGACGCTCAGCACACGCATAAAGACAGGAGAAGCGGAACAGCATCGCGATTGGTGCGACATTTTTGTCGTTATCTCCGGGGAGGCATCGCTTGTGAGCGGAGGCCATTTGAAAGACGCGAGCACAATTTCCGCAGGCGAGATGCGCGGCAGCGGCATTACCGGCGGCACCACGCAGCAATTGGAGCCAGGCTCGATTGTTCATATCGGCACGATGGTTCCTCATCAACTGCTTTTGACGCCAGGGAACTCATTTACCTATTTTGTGGTCAAGGTAAAAAGCTTCCAGACGCATTGAATCCATTCCGTTGCGAGGCCGTTGTGCAGACGAGCGCTGTTGCTGGTTCCATTTTGTCCATCCGCTCCATTCGAGGCACTCATCCATGAATACTGTCTCCACATCCAGGCCGCTGAGAGGAATTATCCCTCCGATGGTTACGCCGTTGAGCGACCAGAACTCCATCGATCGGGGCGGCCTTGAAAGGCTTATTGAACATCTGATCGCGGGCGGAGTCCACGGGCTCTTCATTTTGGGGACTACCGGCGAGGGTCCGGGTTTGAGCTACGTGCTGCGCCGCGAGTTAATTGAGAGAACCTGCGCGCAGATTGCGGGCCGGATTCCGGTGCTGGTTGGCATTACGGATACATCCTATGAAGAGAGCTGCGCACTGGCTGCGCATGCCAAGCGCTCGGGAGCCGATGCGGTTGTGACCGCTCCGCCGTACTACTTTGCGGTCAGCCAAAACGACCTCTTCCGGCTGGTGGAGCGCCTCTGCGGGCAGCTCGAACTACCTTTATACCTTTACAACATGCCCAGCCTTACCAAGGCCAGATTCGAGCCTGAGACGGTGTTGCGAATGGCCGAGCTGCCCAATGTCTGGGGGCTGAAGGATAGCTCCGGCGATCTGGCCTATGTGCGTTCGATCGTGACCCCGATGAGGAACCGTCCCGAGTTCACCGTTCTGGTGGGACCTGAAGATCTTTTGCTCGAAAGCATCTCGCTGGGAGCTCATGGCGGGGTTTGCGGCGGCGCCAATCTGTTTCCCGCGTTGTTCGTGTCGCTGTATGAAGCGGCGCGCGAGGGCGATACGGCTAAGGCCGCTTTGTTGCAGCAGAAGGTAAATGGAATCGGAGAGCTGTTGTATGGAATTGGCGAGGCGGAATCCAGTTACCTGCGCGGCTTGAAGCTGGGACTGGAGCTGATCGGCATTTGCAAAAGCACGCTTACCTTGCCATTCGACTCGGCGAATCCGCAGCGGCATGAGATGCTGCGGGCAAGATTGATGGAGTGTGTCAGGGAACGTCCCGAGTAGCAAGGCGTTCCCCGCGATTCGATGAATCACGGTTAGCGGCTAACTGGCTTTTGCGCCGGACGCACGCTTACCAGAGGCGCGTGGAGATCACGTGCGGCGGACCACTGTCTCCATTGATCATCTGGGTCTCCAGAATAATTTCGAGGTTCCGATCCTGCCATCCGGGCGGGGCATGCTGGATGAATTCTCTTAGATACTCCGGGTTGGTAAGGAATTCTCCGGCGGCGACTTCGCCGTTTACACCCACGCCTGCGGCGATCAAGGTCAACTGGCCCGTGTCGGGATTGTGGAATCGCGCAACAACCGAATATTCCTTCGGGATTGCGGTCAGCGGCTGGTTGAAGTTGACGGTCCACAGCAGCTTGGAGGGGTTATTCCTGTCCAGGATGCCGTTGATTCCCGGTGCGAAATTCCGCACCAGCCGGAGCGGGAGGAACTTCATTTCCCGCATCGTCCAGGGATTGGGGCCGCCGCCGATGAGAATGACCGGACGCCGGCAGAGCTGGTCGAACGTGGTGGAGTGCGCGCTTGCGAGGGTGGCGGTTTTGCCGGCTCGCGCCAGCGTGGAAGAGATCCGGTCCATTGCTTCGACATCTCCCAGCGGCAGGTAATCGTGGTTAGCGCTGGCCTCGATCAAGGCGGAATTTTCTCCCTTGTTTTCGCTGAGCAGGTAGGCCCAGTCGCCCAGGCAAAGAAGTGGAGAGTCCGGCGAGGAAAGAAAAGGTTTCCAAAACTGGCGAATCGGATTGTTGCTGCGCACCCACCAGGCAAGCAGCACGATGGACACGGCCAGAGCTGCGACTGCGGTCGTACGCCGCAGCCAGAAGAACAGCGTGGCGCCGGAGAGAGCCGAGGCTGAAGAGTGTATCTGCTCGATCGGGGCTTCAGGAGTGAACGCGGGCTCACTGAGCGCGCCGGGGGCGAGGAAATGAAACTCCGGCACATAAGAGCCGGGCGCGAGCTGGATGCGCAACTCGCTGTCATGGCTGTGCTCCACATAGTACTGGGCCAGACGCTTGCGAATTTCACCGGCAGCTACGCGAACGATGGGATCAGTCGTGGGATCGTATCCGGAGGACCGATCAAAGACTTCGATGGCGAGCAGACGCTCCTTGAGAAGGTCGGCGCGCCCGAGCAGGGTTTGTTCGACGATGTACCGGAGAAAGCGTGGGTAGCGCTTGCTGTTGCAGAAGGCAGCGCTCTGGACAATCCGCTCCAGTTGAGCCAGAACGGCCTCATACCGCTCAGCGAAAGGGGAAGCTGCGTCTCGGGCTGTTGTGCCAGATGCTATCGTCCCACTCATACATAAAAGCTGGGACTTGCGGTTTTACTCTGCGCCGAGGTACAACCGTCAGTCTCCCAAAATACCGAGACGATCATACACTGTTCAAATCGCGCCGTTCAAATTGGGACTGTACGCGGCGGTTCGGGCGGCGCAATCTGTGTGTTTCGTCACGGCTTTCCGCTCCGGGGCAGGTAATTTACCTGGGCGGCAGCGCAGAATTGTGTTTTCACTAATCCTTTGCACTATCGCGAGTTAGGGCTTGCTCTGTGAGTTTTCCGCCTGCAAATTGCGGTTTCTTACTTGTGGGCCGGACCGCGCACGCCTAATGTGGCAGCCGTTACCGGAGCGTGCTGTCCCGGTCGTCGAAAAAGATGCGCCAGCGGACGGATTTCAATCAACCGAGCTGCTCGGAATTCGTTCGCCGACATCGGTCGTTCGGCGACATCCGTTCGGCCGCCGACGCTCTGTATTGTCTGTGCGGAGATGGGCGGTGGGCTTGCAAGCCCTGACATGCCGCCGAACCTGAGATCAGGAATCAAGCGGGAATTCTTTTTGGAGGATGTTATGTTGGACGCGAATAATTTGCTTTCCAGGTGCCGCGTGCTTGCCGCGCGCGCGGTTCTGCCGATCTGCGCGGTCGTCGGCCTGGCGTGGCTGCTTGCTCCCGGAGTGGCGCATGCGCAGATGGACCAGGGCACGATTGCGGGAACCGTTACGGATACCAGCGGGGCCGTGATCCCATCCGCCGACGTGACGTTGACCGAGGTCGATACCGGGCTGGTTCTGCACACCAAGTCCGACGCCGCGGGGACGTTTGTCTTTTCGCCCATCAAGATCGGCAACTATGCTTTGAGCGCGAGTGCGCAGGGCATGGAGACCACCACCCGGCGCAATATTCGCCTGGATATTCAGCAGCGGCTTTCCATCGAAATCCAGCTTCAGCCGGGCTCAGTGAGCCAGACGGTGACGGTGGAGGCGGCGCCGCCGCTTATGCAAACGCAGCAGGCGTCAGTGGGCGATGTGGTGAGCACCAGCACCATCAATAATCTGCCGCTCAACGGACGAAACTGGGTGTACATTGCGCAACTGAGCGCCGGCGTTACACCCACGGGCGGATCGCGCGGCGGCGGCACCGGCGACTTTAATGCGAACGGCCAGCGCGCGCAGCAGAACAACTTTATTCTCGATGGCGTGGACGACAACATCAATGTGGTCGACTTCATGAACGGAGCCAGCTACGTGGTGCGGCCTCCTCCGGATGCCCTGGCCGAGTTCAAGGTGGACACCAGCGACTACAGCGCCGAGTTCGGACATTCGGCCGGAGCGGTGATGAACGTGAGCCTCAAGTCGGGCTCGAACAGGATGCACGGCAGCCTGTGGGAGTATGTGCGCAATGACGCGCTCGACGCGCGCAACTGGAATGCGACCAGTATCCCGAAGTACCGCCAGAATCAGTTCGGCGCCACGCTGGGCCTGCCGGTGCTCCGCAACAAGCTCTTCTTCTTTGGAGACGCGGAAGCGAATCGGATTATTTACGCGGAGACGAATACGGAAACGGTGCCGACTGCGCTGATCCGGCAGGGCAACTTTTCGGAACTGCTCAACCCGTCGCTGACGCAGTCCGGCAAGGCCATTACGCTCTATGAGCCGAACTCTTCCGGAACGGCGCCGCTGACCTGCGGAGCGGTACAGAACGCCTACTGCACCGGGCAGATGGATGCTCTGGCGCTCAAGCTGCTGAATCTGTTTCCGTCGCCCAACGCGAATGGCAGCAAGGTCTTCAACAATTACGTCATCAATCGCAATGTGCGCGACAACACCTTCCAGTGGGACACGCGCATGGACTGGAACATCAGCAGCCAGGACCAGGCATTTGCCCGCTTTTCTTACACGCATGAGCCGCAATATCGGCCGCCGCCGTTTGGATCGGTGCTGGATGGCGGCCTGTTTCAGGACGACGGCAATATGATCAATCTGGGCGAGAACTTTGCCTTCTCAGAGACGCACGTTTTTACGCCGACCTTTGTGAATGAGTTCCGCTTTGGCTACAACTACGGGAGCTTCGCTTTTCTGCAGCCCAATTACGCCACCAACCTGGCCGCCAGCGTGGGACTGGGCGGCATTCCCTACAGCTCGACCCTGGAGACCGGCGGTTTGCCCACGATGACCGTGAGCGGCATGACCGCATTCGGGACGGTCGGCTATCTGCCTACCAAGGAAGGGGAGAACGTCTATCAATTTCTCGACAACGTGACGCGCATTCTTGGAAAGCACTCGCTCAAGGCGGGCATTAACCTGCAGAGCATCCGGTTCAGAACGCTGCAGGTGGCCGCGGCTCTCGGGGCCTATACCTTCAATGGCCTGTATACCAGCAATCTGGGTGCGGCCAATACGGGCTATGGGGTTGCCGACTTTCTCGCCGACCAGATGAACTCCGCGAGCATCTCAACCCTTTCACAGTTCAACGATGTTCGCTGGTACCGCGCGGCGTATGTCGAGGACGACTGGCAGCCGATGCCCAAGCTTACGCTCAACCTTGGCCTGCGCTATGAATACGTGGAACCTATCCGCGAGAACACCGGGCGCCAGGCAAATTTTGTGCCCAGCCCAATCGGCCCCGGCAGCGGAACGGGCACATACGTGATTCCTTCGGCACAACATGGAGCCGTGCTTGCTCCGGTGTTTACCTCGCTGCTGGCCAAAGACAACATCAGCCTTGCCTATTCGGGCAACCTCGACCTGATCAACGCCCAGAAGGCGAACTTTGCGCCGCGTCTCGGAATATCCTATGCGGCTACCGACAAGACCGTGATCCGTGGCGGCTTTGGTTTCTTCTACGGAGGCCTGGAAAACCGCGGCGGCGCAACCAATCTCGGCAACAACTATCCTTTCCAGTTCACTAGCTCTTTCCCGGCGTCGAGCTGCACTGCGTCCAGTTGCGCGAGCAATGGATTCACGCTGGAGAACGGCTTTTCCGCCGCGATTGCCGCCGGCCTGCAAAACTACGTTTCCGCCGCGACACTGCAGAGCTATGACGTGAATCTCAAAACGTCTTACTCGATGGAGCAGAACCTCTCGGTGGAGCGGTCCATCAACAACGATCTGGCCGCGTCAGTGGCCTACGTTTCGGCGTTCAGCCATCATCTCCAGGTTCCGCTTCATCCCAACGCAGCCGGAGCCATTACCAACAACGCCAACTCGATTCAACCGCTGCGGCCGTTTCCCGATTTCGGCGATGGCCAGTGGACCTCTTCGGTTGCCGATTCGAATTACAACTCTCTGCAAGCCAAGCTCCAGAAGCGCATGAGCCATGGCTACAACTATCTGCTGACCTATACGTGGTCTCACTCGCTCGACGATGCGCCGAGCGCGCTGACCAGCGATACGGCCTATCCGAACACACTGCTGATTCCGATTCGATATTCGTACAGCAACTCGGTCTTCGATATCCGCAATCGGCTCACGCTGAACGGATATTACGAGCTACCATTCGGTAAAGGCAGGCGGTGGCTCAGCGGCGGCGGCCCGCTTGGCTATGTGGCCGGTGGATGGGCATCGAGCATGACGTTCATTGCACAGACCGGCCAGCCGTTTACGGTGAAGACGGCCAACATCAACGCTCCGGCGGGCATGAGCAGCTATGCAATTCCGATCGCGGACCCGTTCAAGGCGGGCGGAGCGCCGAGTTCGTCCAATCCAGGCATTAGCTGCGCAACGCAGACGCGGACCAAGCAGCATTGGTACAATCCCTGCGCATTTGCAAATCCGCTCAACGGCGCCGGAATTCCACGGACGGGGGCGGGTTCGCAGATCATTGCGCTGCCCACGATACTCAACTACCTGGGAGGACGCCGCAACGATGTGTATGGACCGGGTCTCACCCGCATCAACATGACACTGTTCAGGGATTTCACCACCTTTCGCGAGCAGCATATCGAGCTTCGCGTAGATGCCTTCAATGTGCTGAATACGCCCTCTTACGGCAGTCCGAGCACGGCGGATATCAGCAGCAACGGCGGACTTATAACCGCGCCGCAAACGACCCAGAACCTGACGCCGGACGCACGATTCTTCCAACTGTCGGGCAAGTACGTTTTCTAAAAAACCGGATGCAGTCTGAAGCCGCATCGGGACTGATCGGCGCGCCTTCAGCCTGCGCTTCACAACGCAGACCCATTCCGAGGAATCGATGATTGACCGACGTGAGTTTCTCTCCAGGGCGGCGGCCTTTGCGGTGCCGGCCATGCTGGCAGGACAGCCGAGTCTTGAGGCTGCCGAACCATCCGACGGCGCCGCAAGGCCCAATATTCTGATCTTCATGCCGGACCAGCAGCAGGGAGCCACGGTGCTGCCTGAGCACCAGTGCCTGACGCCGAACCTCGACCGGTTCGAGAAGCAGGGAGTGACATTCACGCACGCCTTCTGTCCCGCTCCTCACTGCTGTCCATCGCGCGCATCCTTCATGACCGGCATGTATCCGAGCGAGCACGGCGTCTTCAACAACGTGGATACGGAGACGGCGATTCACTATGATCCCTATCCCGGACTGCCGTACTTCAGCCAGTCGCTGCGCGATGCCGGATATGCGATGGGCTACTCCGGCAAGTGGCATGTGGGACACACGCTCAAGCCGGAAGATGTGGGCTGGACGCTGCTGAATGAGCGGCTGCACCGGGTGAATGCTCCGCTGGGGCTCGATCGTCGCTCGAGCTTCTGGGACAAGGCGCGCAACGAGTACCAGCATCCGACGGCGCGCGCGCGTGGCCAGGTAAAGCGGCCGGGCTGGGGATCGGTGGAGCTGTATGGCGATCGCGCCGGCAGCTACGAGGCCATGTGGGATTACCAGGTTGTGCGCGACGGCGTGAATGGAATCGGGCGCCTGGCTGCAGGCGGCAAGCCATGGTGCATCATGACTTCGAACAGCGGCGGACACGATCTTTATGATCCTCCGCAGCAGTTCATCGACATGTATGACTGGCGCAAGATCGAGCTGCCGAAAAACTTCCGCGACACGATGGACGACAAGCCGCGCATTTATCAGCGCATGCGTTACCAGTACTGGAACCAGTTGAGCGACGATGAGGTGAAACAGAGCATCGCTCACTATTACGCTCTGCTGACCATGCAGGATATGTTCTTCGGGCTGCTGCTCGATGCGCTCGAAAAGACTGGGCAGGCGGACAACACGCTGGTGATTTACTGCTCCGACCATGGCGACTATGCAGGGGCGCATGGGCTGTGGGCCAAGGGCGTGCCGAGCTTTCGGGAGGCCTACAACATTCCCTGCGTGATGCGCTGGCCCAAGGGCATCGCGTCTCCGGGCCGCCGCGTGGACGCGTTTGTTTCCACCACAGATTTTTCGCCTACCATTCTGGAAGCGGCGCAGGCGAGCGTGTCTCCGCGCATTTCAGGCAGCAGCCTGATGCCGTGGCTGCGCAATGACGCCTCACCGCAATGGCGGGACGCGCTCTTTACCCAGATGAACGGCGTAGAGCTTTACTATACGCAGCGGATCGTGATGACGCGCGACTATAAGTACGTCTACAACGGCTTTGACTACGACGAGCTTTACGATCTTCGCGCCGACCCGGGGGAGACCAGGAATCTTGCATTTCCAGACCTGGCGGCGGCGCGTGCCGCAACGCTGCGCGGATCAGGAGAAGCTACCACCGACCGCTCGGTGTGGCCGCCGATGCCGGAGACGCTGGATGCGGCGCGCAAGGACCTGCTCTCGCGCATGTGGAAGTTTGCGCAGCAACACAACGATCAAATCTTCAACGAGTACATTACCGTAGCTATGGCGCCGCTGGGGCCCGGAGTTAGTCTGTGACCGGACGCAAGAGCGGCCGCGCGCAAGGCTGGGATGTGGAATGAGTGCAGCCGCGGATGAGATGATTGCCAAGACCGCGCGGCTTGCCGATTCCGGCGTGGAAAAGGCTGGAAGAGCAGGGCGCTGCGGCGGGTCGTAAACAGGGAGAGAAAAGTTGCCGGCGAGGATTCTGCGATGGTTGGCGTTTGCGGCCCTGGCGCTGGGCGCCGGCGTGGCGTTTGCCGCGCAGGGAGTGATCCGGCCAGGCGATCCGTGGCTGGACAATCACGGACAGCGCATCCAGGCGCATGGCGGCGGCATTACGGTCTGGAAGGGCACCTACTACTGGTTCGGCGAAGACCGCACATCCTCCAACGATGCTGAGAAACGCTACGTTGCCTGCTACTCATCGCGCGACCTGGTGCACTGGAAGTTTCGCCATCAGGTGCTGGCGCTTGCCGATCCGGAGCACCTTGGCGCGCACTGGGTGCTGGAGCGGCCCAAGGTTTATGTCAATGCGCGCACCGGCAAGTTTGTGATGTATGCGCACCTGGACGATGCGCACTATAAATTTGCTCGCGTGATGGTGGCGGTGAGCAATCGCATCGACGGGAACTATGCGTTTGTGAAGAGCTTCAGGCCGCTGGGCGAGGAGAGTCGCGACATTGGGCAGTTTGTGGACGACAACGGCTCGGCTTACCTGATCTTCGAATCGCGGCCGACGAAGGGCTTTTTCATCGCGAAGCTAACCGGCGACTTTATGAATGTGGAGAAGACCTGCTTTATTCCAGCTCCGCTGGAGGGCGGCGCGCTGGTACACGATGGCGGAGTGTATTACGTGGTGGGGTCGCACATGACCGGCTGGCGGCCGAATCCGAATGTCTATGCCACGGCTCCGGCGCTGACCGGGCCGTGGACGGAGTTCAGGAACCTGGCTCCCGGCGAGGCCAACAATTATGATTCGCAGTCGACGATGCTTTTGAAAGTGAAGGGCTCGAAAGCAACCACGATCATTTTCATGGGAGACATCTGGCATCCGCGCGAGCTGTGGGATTCCCGCTACTTCTGGATGCCGCTCGAAATGGGCGAAGGCTCCATGCACCTTCCGCCGCCTCATCCCTGGACGCTGAACGTGAAGACGGGGGAATCGGCCGTGCAGGCGGATGCAAGATGAGTGGAGTTGGCTGTGGCACGCGTTTCCAGGGCAATCGCATGAACTTGGGAAGAGGTGTGCAATGGTTTCGCGCCGCCCCTACGGGGCTGCCTTGTGCTGAGGTTCGCCCTTCCCAGGACTGCGCTTCGCTTGTCCTGGGCTAGTGTCGGGCTGTCCCTCCGGGACGAAATCGGCCATGGCACTTACCGTGGCAGTCCTTGATACGCCCCAACAGAACCTGACTCGCCAGCAAAAAGCGTTCATGCGATATGGATATTTACTTGATGCCACTGAACGCAACGTGTTGAGGCTTGTGGCGACGACTGAGCCCAATCGATAGGGGCCGGTGGCGTCAAGAAAATATCCATATCATGCGATTGGCTTGCGCGCGTTTCGCAGACGCCGCATCGCGTCGAGAAATCGTGGTCTACTGAGTGGGAGGGATCGCGCGAACTACCGCGCAGTTGCCGGGAGATTGTCGGATGACTCGCACAGGTCGCACACCGATTGCCATCGCCCTGCTGCTGGCAACTGCCGTGGCCGCTTCAGTGACTGTGCGGGCCTCTGCGCCCGAGGTGAGCCATGCTGCGGCCGCAGCCGCCAGGCCGGCCGCGGACGCAGACGAAAGCCCCAACCTGATTGCAACCGCGGACTTGAATGGCGATGGGTTGGCGGACGTGGTGGAGATCGTTTTGCCGGCGGACGGCCATTCCGGCACGGCCTCGCTGCTGGTTCTGTTCGGGCAAAAGGACGGCAGCTTCCGGGCGGGTCCCAAACCCATCGCGCTGGAGGGCGATCCGCAATCGCTGACCGCGGGCGATTTTAACGGCGACGGCAATGCCGATCTGCTTATCGGGTACAAAGACGGCGCGGTGAAGGAATTGCTCGGAGATGGCAAGGGCAATCTACAATCGGCCGGCGAGGTGGCTCATGTGGGCTCGGCGGTATCGATCACCGTGGGCGACTTCAATCGCGATGGCATTCCCGATGTTGCGATTTCGGACCTGAGCGGAAACGCGGTCGAGATTTTCCTGGGCTCGGGCCACGGTTCGTTCCGCCTCGGGTGGTCGTTTGCGCTGCCGATGAAAGGCGTCGTCTTTTATCTTGCGGCCGCCGATTTCAATGGAGACGGAGTCTCCGACCTGGCCATTACCAGCGGCGAGGATGGCACTTTTGTGGTGATGCTGGGAAACGGCAACGGCACCTTTACCTACGCGCCTTCGCTGAGCAATATCCGGGATCCCAACTCCTACTGTCCGACATGATTTCCTGGTGTGGCGGGCAATTGGTAGTCAAGCGCTTTATCGGTTGCGCGGACCACGTATGGCACAGTAAACTTTTCACCGGATAAAGCGGGGATTGAGAGCGCTGCCGAAGTATTTTTCCCGATGTGGAGCGCAAGATCAAATCCGCTGGGGAACTGCAGGAGATTATTGATCCGGCAATAAAACAGTGACATCGTATTCCCACCCATTTCCGCAAAAAACGCGGAAATGGATGGGGCACCCTGACAGTATTTTGTTGCCGGATCAATAGGGCAAAATCAGAGTGAATCTGTGGATCGCGAAGATCTTGCCAGGCGCCGTTTTCCTGAAGGAAACGACACTTGACATCATCAACTCGACTTACACCAGCGATGATTTTGCTCGAGCGCGATGCAGGGATGGACCATCCGGTTCGAGTTGAGGGAGTTCAATTGTCTTATAGCCGTAAACGTTGCCGCTCCGCGGGTGGAAATGTTTCCAAGCCACAGCGCGAGAACCGACGCGGCCATGGTCAATTTTTAGATGGAGGCCGGAGATAGAAACCGGAGATAGAGAACAAAAACGCGTGTGTGGTCCACCAGCGAGCCATTGCAGATGCACTTCTATTGCAGCGGCGCGGGGATCGCATCCTGAATTGCACGAACAGTAGAGGGTTGACCTGGGGATGAAACTGTCACGGAACATGAAGAAGCTGCGGAAGGCCGCAACTCTGGTTGCGGCACTTGGACTGGTTTCCATCCTCGTGGTACGGGTTGAAAACCGGACAGTGCTGGCGGCCACCATCGATCAGAGCAAGCCGGATGCAAGGCGCGGATCGGAAGCGGCGAAAGGGAACGCATCGGAGGCCGGCGAGGCCGTTTATGCAACGAACTGCGCCATCTGCCATGGCGAGAATCGAGAAGGTATTCTGCCCGGCTTTCCACCGCTGGCCGGCATCCAGCACCAGATGACGGGCGCGCAGATTATCACGCTGATTCGCAGCGGCAAGGGGCGCATGCCAGCGTTTCCGGCGATTTCCAGCCGGGAGATGGCGACGCTGCTGAAGTATCTGGCGACCACGCCTGCCGGACAAATGGCGGTGCCGGGGGAGCCCAATCAGGCCAAGCACAAAGGCCTGGAGCTTTCGCCACAGGCCGCAGCCGGCGGCGCGCTGTTTCAGCAGAACTGCGCTTTTTGTCACGGGCGCGATGCAATGGGTGGAGAGACGGGGCCGGATCTGACCCGATCAAAGCTGGTGCTGACGGATTCGACCGGCGCGAATATCGCACATGTGGTAGGCGAGGGTCGCGTGGACGGCGACAAGCGAATGCCCGCATTCCGGTTTTCATCCTCAGAGGTTGCGGGGCTGGTGGCGTTTATACGGGCACGGGTGACGGCTGCGCAAGCGATGAAAGGCGGCCGCCGCGGCGTGGATGTGAGCGATCTGCAGACCGGGAATGCGCAGGCGGGCAAGAAATATTTCAACGGAGCGGGAGGCTGCGCGAAGTGTCACTCGCCGACCGGGGACCTGGCCGGAGTGGCCCGGCGCTACGAAGGGCTGCAACTGGAAGAGCGGATGCTGTATCCGAGAAACGCCAAGAGCACGGTCTCGGTGACGCTTGCGGATGGACAAACGGTGAAGGGCACGCTGGCTTACCACGACGAGTTTACGATTGCGCTGATGGATCACGGCACCTACAGATCCTGGCCGACCGACGACGTCAAGTACACGATCGATTCTCCGGTGGAGGCGCACGTGGAACTGTTCAGCCGCTACACCGATGACGACATTCACAACCTGATGGCATATATACAGACCCTGCGTTGACATCGTCCAAGCAGCGGCTCACACGATCTGAAGAGGGTACCTGGCAATGAAATCAATCCGGATGACGATTGCGCTGGCTGCGGGCGCGTTTCTGCTGGGCGCGGCGGCGCAACACTTTGCCGGGGCTCAGGATGTGGAGCCCGCTCAACTGTTGAATCCCCCGGCGGACAGTTGGCCTCTTTACCATGGCGACTACTCCGGCAAGCGTCACAGCAAGTTGACGCAGATTGCGCCTGGAAATGTACACGATCTTGGACTGGCCTGGGCTTTCCAGACCAATCAGGCCGCGCAGATCAAATCGTCACCCCTGCTGGTGGATGGAATTCTGTATTTCACGGTGCCGGACAATATCTGGGCCGTGGATGCGCGGTCGGGCCACCTGGTATGGCACTTCAATCACCCCACCACCGAGGGCGATCATATCGGCCATCGCGGCGTGGCGATCTACAAGGGGTGGCTGTATTTCACCACTCCGGATGCGCACCTGATTTCGCTGAACGCGAAAGACGGCACGGAGCGCTGGGACAAGATTATTGCGGACGTGAAGCTGGGCTACTGGGCCACAATGGCTCCGCTGGTGGTGCGCAATCACGTGATTGTGGGCGTGGGCGGCGACATGGATAATCTGACCGGAATTCTGCGCTCATTCGACGCGGAGACCGGCGCGCTGCAGTGGGAGTGGGATGCGTCGCCTGCGGCGGGAACGCCGAATTCGACCACCGGCGGCATGACCTGGGTGACGGGCACCTACGATCCGAAGCTGAATCTTATTTACTGGGGCACGGGCAATCCGACACCGGTGCTGAACGGCGCGTCGCGCCCCGGCGACGACCAGTGGACGTGCAGCATTGTTGCGCTGAATCCGGATACCGGCAAACTGGCCTGGGGCTTTTCGGCATCGCCGCACGATACCCACGACTGGGATGCGGTGGAGGTTCCGGTGCTGGTGGATGGAATGTTCCACGGCCAGCCGCGCAAGATGCTGATGCAGAGCTCGCGCAACGGCTTTTTCTTTGTGCTGGATCGCACTGACGGCAAGAGCCTGCTCACGGTTCCTTTCGGTCCGACAAACTGGTCGCTGGGAATCGACAGCCAGGGGCGTCCGATGCCCAATCCCGACAAGGAGCCCAAGCCGGATGGCCGCCTGATTGCACCGGATGAAGGCGGCATGACGAACTATCGCTCGCCGAGCTTCGATCCCAAGACAGGCCTGTTCATCGTGGATGCGCATCCGAGCTACAGCCTTTATTTCACCAAACCCGCGGATGGGAACTATGGCTGGGCGGGCGCCGATTATGGGCTGTGGGGCAAGGGTATTCTTGAGGCCATCGACTACCAGACGGGCAAAATACGCTGGAGCCATGAATTGGGTGCGGGCGGCGCCGGAGCTGGCGTGCTGACCACCGATTCCGGGCTGACGTTTACCGGGGATGCGGAGGGAAACATTCTGGCCCTGGATACGAGCGATGGCAGGACGCTATGGCACGCGGGCACCGGAGCGTCCATGCAGACCTCGCCGATTACATACGAACTGGACGGCAGGCAGTATGTTGTTTCCGGCAGCGGAGGCGTGATGTTTGCGTGGGTGCTGCCGCAGGCTTCGCCGGCTCATTCCGCGCGAGCGGATGCGCATTGAGAGCTGCGGCAGCCGGCGTCACGCAGAACCAGTGCCGCTTTAGGCCGGGTGTGGCTTTTCGTGTGGCGAGATGCCGTCCGGATCGTTGATGACGGCTCCGGCGGGCGCTTTTACCGGGCCGTGCAGCAAGGGATCCTGCGTGGCCACCATCCAGCGATCGAGTCGGCCGCGCATCTGACGCAGGGCTGCTTCGTATGCCGGATTCGCGGCCAGGTTGTCATGCTCGGTTGGATCGAAGAGCAGATCATACAGGCATTCCTCGGGCAGCTGATGCTGTTTCCAGCCGGCGTTGAGCCAGAGTGTTTTGCTGGGGCTGTCGTCGCAGTTGGGAAGCACGGGCGTGGTTCTGCCGCCAAACCGCTTGATGTACTTCCATCTCTCGGTGCGCACGGCGCGCATGGGCTCATAGGCGGCGTGATAGTTCACTTCGGCAAAAATTTCATCGCGAACCTGCTGCGTTTCTCCGCGCAGCAGCGGAAGAAACGATTGGCCCTGCAGCCAGGCCGGCGGCGCGATGCCGAGATAGTCGCAGAGGGTGGGGAAGATATCGATCTGCGACACCATCGCATCCTGCACCACGCCCTTGCCGATTCGCGGTCCGCGCAGAATGAGCGAAACCCCCCAGCCATCGTCGGTGAGATTGCACTTCATTCTCGGGAAGGCAATGCCGTGATCGGTGGTGCTGACGATGAGCGTGTTTTCAAGGTAGCCGTTGCGTTCGAGCGCATCGAGCACCTGCCCGACGCCATGATCCATGACTCGGGCGCTGGCGCGGAAGCAGGCAAAGTCCTGGCGGGTCTGCGGGGTGTCGGGGATGGGCCGCGGCGGGGCCTGGTAGGCGGAACGATCTTCGGAGGTGGCGGTGGGATATTCCCGATGCGTCTCGAAGAATCCGACATTGAGAAAGAATGGGCCGGGCGGCCGGCTGTCGAGGAACTCCGCGGCGGCCGGCGCGACTACGGTTGCGCTGTTTCCGCCATGATTTTGGGGCATCGCCTGGCGGGGAAGAATGCGGTCGTATCCGATGGTCTGCGGAACCTTTGCCACGTGCTGCAGCCCTGCAAGCACGGTCAGGTATCCAGCCGGGTGGAGCGTGTGCACAAGGTGCTGGCCGTAATCGTTGAGCGAGAATCCGCGATGCGCCAGGCCGAGCATGCCGCTGTTGTGTGGATAGAGCCCGGTCAAGAGGCCTGCGCGGCTGGGAGAACAGGTGGGCGCGACGCTGAAGGCGCGGCGGAACAGGGTGCCCTCGTCGGCAAGGCGCTGCAGGTGCGGCGTGGGAACGTCGTATCCGTAGGGCTGCAGATAGCGTCCGGAGTCGTGGGAGTGGATGTAGACGATGTTGGGACGAAAGGTCGCTGGCTGGCCGGATTCGGCGTGGACGGTGGCCAGTTGCGATGCCAGACCGGTGGCGGCGGCTCCCTTAAGAAATAAGCGGCGCGATATCTCCTGGTCTGCGGTGGTGTTTTTCATCGTCGGATGGCCCTCTTTCCCGTGTTGCCTGCGCACGGCAAATTGTATCGCTGCGTGGATCGGGAAAGGGCTTATTTGCGCCGCTCTCGCAATGCGTCGTTCTCGCAACTGTTCTGACATTTTAATCATTGCCGGCCTGTGTGGATAGAGGCGCGCGCACCGTTCTGATCGCGGTGCGCCGTAGAATGGCCAGATAGAGAAAGACGAGGCGAGGAGCGGAAAATGGAGATCAAGCGAATCGGTTCACAACCCTCCGGACCGGGGCCGGCGGAGTACTTTACCGGCACGGTGCGCATCGACCCGCTGTTTGCCGCGCCCGAGCCTGCGCGCGCTGCGGGCGCCAGCGTGACGTTTGAGCCGGGCGCACGGACGGCGTGGCATACGCATCCGCTGGGGCAGACGCTGGTGGTTGTCTCCGGCTGCGGGCGGGCGCAACGATGGGGCGGCCCGATTGAGGAGATCCGGCCCGGCGATGTGGTGTGGTTTGCGCCGGGCGAGAAGCACTGGCACGGCGCCGCGCCGTCGACGGCGATGGTGCATTTTGCCGTCCAGGAAAAGCTTGATGGAAAAGCTGTCGACTGGCTGGAAAAGGTAAGCGACGAACAATACGCAGGCTGACCGGGCACGGATGTCAGGCGATCTGATTTTCTGCCGCGCCGTCGGCGGATGCAAGAATGGCGCGGGCCTCGATGAGCTCGGGCATATCGCGGCCTTCCTGGAACCAGTCATGGAGTGGGCGCAAAAGCGCGACGGCTTCCGCCATGCGGCCGCGCTGGCGGTGCAGCTTGGCGAGTGAAAGCGCGGCGCGCAGCTCGAGCATTTTGGCCTGCTGCGATTGGGCGATCTCCATGGCGCGGGCGAAGCTGATTTCGCCGGCCGAGCCAGCGCCCTGGGCAATCATGATCTCGCCGCGCAGGCGATGCAGCTCCGGCTCGTGGACGTGTTCCCTGGATTCCTCGACATAACGCAGACCGCGGGAGATGGCGGCCAGCGCCTCACCGGGACGGCCGGCACGCAACTGCGCCTCGGCCATCATGATGCAGAACTGCGGGGTCATGAGATCGGAGCCGGTGAGCCGATAGCTCTCAAGGCCGGCGCGCATCTCGGCAATGCCCGCTTCAGGGTCTTCGGTCATGGCCTGGGCCCATCCGCGATAGATGCGACCTTGCGCGGCCCAGAGAAGGAAGCCGCCTTCGGTGGCCATGGCATGCAGCGTTTCCGCATATTGCCGGGCGACGGCGTGGTCGCGGCGGGCAAAGTCGATCATCATGGCGCAGGCCTGCGCATAGACCGTGCATGCGGGATTATCGAGGGCCACGATCATAGCCCATGCGTGCTTTCGCGCCTGCTCGGCCTGGTCGGGATATCCCATGAACCAGAGGCTCATCATGAGGAAATTGCCGCAGGCGGAGGAGAGCGGAATCTGGAATGAGGCGACAAGGGCGCGCTCCCGCTCGGGATCGTACAAGGCAAGCGCCGTTTCAGCGTGTTCGCGGGCCTGGGTGAAGTTGCCCAGAAAATAGTTCGAGTAGCCGATAGCCTGGCGGGCGGCGATCTGCAGTCCGGGGTCGCCGGTGGGCTGAGCCGCGTTGAGCACCTGCTCGGCAGCCTGCAGGCAGGGAAGCAGCGTTCCGCGCAGGAAGTAGACAGTCCACAGCCCCCACAGCGCTCCAATAAGGCCGGGACCGTTGCCGAGCTTCTCGCAGAGATCGCGGGCGCGGATGCAGGCGGCTTCAGCTTCACGCGAGCCCCATCCGATGGTGGACATGAGGGCAACGGCGAGCGCCAGTTGCGCCTCCATTTCGGACTTGAGACGTCCGGGGTCCTCCGGTGGAAGGGTTTCGAGCAGGGCGATGGTCTTTTGCAGGTAAGCCGCGCATTCGCGCAGGGCCGAGCGCTGCTGCGCCTGGTAGCCGGCTTTCATCCAGCCGGCAGTGGCCTCGGAGACTCTGCCGGCGCCTTCGTAGTGGCGGGCCAGAAGCTCCGGCTTGGTTTCAGCCATGGCGGGAAAACGGTCGACGAGGGCTTCGGCGATCTTGCTGTGAAACTCCTGGCGCGTGGCTCGCAACAGCGACCCGTAAGCGGCGTCCTGGATGAGCGCGTGGCGGAAAGTATAAGTGGAACCTGGCGGCACACCGTTTTCGAGGACGATTTCGAGCTCGACGAGATGAATGAGCGCGGCGGCGAGCGACTCAGCGGATTTGCCGAGCACGGCCTGCAGCAGCTCGAAGCTGGATTCGCGCCCGACGGTGGCGGCGAGCTGGGCGACGACGCGGTCGGTCCCGAGCCGGTCGATGCGGCCCATGAGCGAGTCCTGCACGGTGGCGGGAATGAGGCCGGGAGGCAATGGGCCCGTTAGCTCGTAGCGGTCGTCGATCTCGCGGAGGATGCCGGCGTCAATGATGGTGCGGGTTACTGCTTCGACGAAAAGGGGTATGCCCCCGGTGCGGCTTACCAGTTCTTCAAGCAGCGCAACGGGCAGCGGCTTGGGGCCGACGACCCGCGCCACCAGGGAGCGGGTATCTTCGGGCGCGAGAGGCTCAACCGGAATCTCCTGGCAGAGCGGGCTGTCGAGCCAGGGAGCGGCGAATCCTGGGCGGGTGGTGCAGACCATCAGGACAGGCAGACTGGCCTGGCGCTGGACGATTTCGCCGAGCAGATCGAGGGTGGAGGGGTCGGCCCAGTGCAGGTCCTCGATCAGCAGCAATATGGGCGAGCCGCCGACAGAGTGAAGCAGCAGGTCGGCAACGATTCCGATCATCCACTGGAGGCGCTTGGCGGGCGGCAGGTCAGGCTCGGGATAGCGGCCCAGAGTGGGAACGGAGAGCAACCCGGCAAGCGCGGTGGTGGCCTGCTCAAGAGCGACACCGCGGCCGGCGGCGAACTGCTCAAGCAGATCGAGCCGGGCAGCGGGGCTCATGCCTTCCTCAATGCCGACGCGGTGCTCGATCATTTCGATGATCGGGAAGAGCGGGCTGTTCATTTGATAAGGCGAGCACTGCGACTCAAAGACTTCATGCAGGCCCTTGGCCGCTTCCTGTGCTGCGGCCTCAAGCAGACGGGATTTGCCGATGCCCGCCTGTCCGCGCAGCAGCAGGGTGTTGCCGCAGCCAGCGATGGACCGCGCCCAGGCTTTGCGGATGACATCCATTTCGCGCTCGCGGCCAACAAACGAGGTGAGGCCGTGGGCGCTGGTCATGGCCTGGAAGCGACTGATCGCTGTGCTTTTGCCCAGGACACGAAAAATCTGCATCGGCCGCGACAGACCTTTGAGGGTTCGGGAGCCGAGGTCTTCCAGCGCGAACTGGCCGGCGAGGAGCTGGCGGGTGGCGTCGCCGATGACCATGGTCTCAGGCAGCGCCTCGGATTGCAGGCGGGCGGCGATATTGGGCGCTTCGCCGAGCGCCAACTGCTCACGGCGCAGGCCTTCGCCCACATCGCCGACCACGACCAAGCCGGTGTGGATGCCGATGCGGATCTGAAGACGTTTTCCGGCGGCTCCAAGGCCGGAGATGCGGCGCAGAATCTCGATGCCGGAGCGGACGGCGCGCGTAGCGTCGTCTTCATGCGCTACGGGATAGCCGAAGTAGGCCAGCACGCCGTCACCGAGGTATTGCGCGAGATGGCCCTCGAAGCGCTGCACAACCTCGGCGCAGACGGCCTGATAGCGGGCGTAGAGATCGCGCAGGTCTTCGGGGTCAAGCGTTTCAGCCAGCGCCGTGGAGCCGGCGATGTCGGCGAAGAATACGGTTAACTGGCGGCGTTCCGCGGTAGGCGCCCGCGCCGACTGCAGGGACCGCTGGCAACCGCCGCACTCGGAGGCTTCGCGGGGATTGCGGTAATTGCAGAAGGGACAGGGCACGCCCATGGGTGTGCCGCATTCGGAGCAGAATTTGACGCGCGGTGAGTTCTCTGTGCCGCAACTGGAACACTGCATGCGTGTGGGTCCCACTGCGCAGACACCGGGAACAGGCTGTCCGCGCGATCGCTTTCACTGTATTTTACGAGACTTTCCTCTTGAGGCATGGGCGGAATTTACGCGCATGGGCGCGCCGAGGCCGGCGGTCAGGCTTTGTAGGCAAAGAGCGGCGGGTAGGGCAGGCTGAGCCGCCACAAAGCGCGGAGCTCATAGGATCCGATCACCGAGGAGTGAATGCCCGGCGACCAGCCCGACGCCGGATAGCGGCCGCCTGCGTAACCGGGAACATACTCGATATCGACTTCAAGGCTGGTTTCCAGCGGACGCACGGTAGCGGTTTCCCAGATCTTATCGAAGTCGGAGAGGATGAAGAATGGCCCCATGGCCAGCGGAACCATGGAGATGATGGGCTGGCTCAGCATCTGCCGGACAGGCTCGAAGTTGGCGACCTCGCGGATGGGCCGATAGCCGGCTTTGGGTTTTTTCCATGCCAGCGAGGTGATGCGCTGCCCGGCCAGGCTGTTGACAGTGTAGCTTTCGGCGGTGACGGTGATCGAAGCCATTTCCTTGGGAAATCCCCAGAAGGTGATGCCGCCGATGGTGGCCCAGAAGTTATCGAGATAGAGCTTGGGCATGAAGTAGTAGGGGCCGGGATTTCCGGGCGTGATGGAGCCGCTGGAGATGTAGGTAAAGGGAACGCCGACGCTGTGCTCGTGATAGGTCATATTGGGCAGCAGAGTGGGCATGGACATCTGGGCGCGGAACATGTCGTGAAAGAACAGGATCACGGGATGGGTTCCGGACGGCGTGACCTGCTGGTCGCCGAGCGTCATTCCAGCGGGCAGAAAGTCGCGTACGCGATCAGTGGGCAGCGCGAGGGTGACGCCGCGCATGGTGCCGTTGCCGTTGAGATTGATGGCGGCGAAAGGGTTCTGAGGGGTCATGGGGTTTCCTCGCGGATGGAATGAGCGAACTCGGTCAAGCCGACTCGGTTTCTGACCGCATAATTTTGTTCCTTCGATTCGTGCTTTCCCAGGTCTCAAAAGCGAGACCTGGGGCACCCAATTGGTACATGTTCAAGCGGTCAGAGCCCCCGGTCAAAGGGTTAGACTTTTGCCTGCTTCCGGCGGCCTTTTGCGGCGGGCTTGCGTTTGACCGCGGCGGCCGGCAGATTGGCGGCCGTCAGGGTTACGGGCACCTCCAGCGAGACTTCGCGGCCGTAGTACCAGTTCTGATCCCAGGAGAGCGACAGAGGCAGCGTCTCATCGCGGCTGGATCCGACGGAGTCACGCCGAACGCAGAAATCGGGCTTCTGGTAGGCGCGCGAGAGCTTGTTGAGAAACGCGTTGCTCTGCGCGTCGCAGTAGCCCCGAGCCAGATCGACAAGCTGGCGAAACTGTTCGGTGTGATCGATGGCCCAGCGAAGAGCCTCATTGACCCCGGTGGCGGCGTTGCCGCGGGGGGATTCGATGATGTCGAAGGTGGGGAACTCAACCAGCAACTCATGGAGCCATTGCCGGTCAGAGGCTATTCGGGTGTCGAGGTCGTTGCGTTCCGACGGCTGGCCGGCGATGTCGAGAGAGCTGATTTGCTTGAGGCTGGCGAGGAGCGATTGAGCCAGCTTGATCAGCTCAGTGTTCGAGGGCGGGTGCTTACCGAGGCTGGCGTAGATATTGCGCACCCCCTGCGGCTTGAGAATGGCCACGGAGGCAAGCAGACTGACCGCGCTCTCCATCTCCAGGCGCAGGCGGGTGAACTTTTCAAGCGAGAGGATGATGGTTTCGAGCGTCTGTTGCCAGCGGGCGTTGGCCGAGTCGGGCTTCATGGCCTTAAGGCGGTTGATCTGCGCGGTCAACTCGGGCAGGCCCTTGCGGTATGCACTCTGCTGGTCAACAGTGCTGGCCACGGCTCCGGGAACAACGGCCAGGCCGTCATTAATCTGCCGGTAGAGCGTGGATTCGGCGAATGCGGAGGTGTCGCCGCTGAGCGGCAGCGCGCTGAATGCCTTGATGAGTTGCTGGCGGCCGGCGCGCCAGCGCGTGTTGGCGTCGGCGTTGCCCCACTCGCGGGAGAGAATGCACTCGATGACGGTCTGCGGATCGACGGCTTCGAGGGCGCGGCGCGCGTCGGCGGGAGTGATCTGGCCGGGACTATGGGGCACGCCGGCGAGGGACTCGGTCTTTCTGCGCTGCGCAGCCTGGTACATGACGGCGCCGATGCGGCAGGGGTCCATCTGATCCTGAAGAGTTTCTGCCTGGTAGTCGACGGTGATCGCCGGAGCGCCGGGTTGGTCAGAGAGCGGAGTGGAGAACACCGTCTCCGCATCCAGATTCCATTCCGGGGATCCGGCGCGGAATCCGAGCCGCTGCGCGAGCGGCTCGAAGAGGGTTCCGCGCAGAAAAAACGGGCGGACGGCCTGTGCGCAGCTCACGATGCCGGTGCTGCCGGTGGGCGGGGCGGTGACAACCAGGCCGAGCGTGCCGGCGATGTCGAGGCTGGGATAGTCGTGAATACGCACGACGAGGGTCTCTTCAATCTCGCGGAGATCGTCAAGCTCCTTGATGCAGCGGGGCACGCGGACGAGCGACTGGTAGCAGGCCTTTTGAGGCTCGCGGGCATCGCGGAATTGCTTGAGCGAGTAAGCGGTGAATGGCATCTGGTTGCCGAGCAGCTCTAGGGCCAGCGCGCGCGCGGTCTTGAAGTCGTCGGCGTCTTCCGGATAGGCCTTGATCCGTTTCTTGGCGCGCAGCTCGGAGCGCAGGATGGAGGACCACTTCCAGGCCGCGTCGGGTACGTTGCCGAGCCCGGCTTCGGGCTCGCCCTGGCAGATTTCGATGACCGGCTCGATGATGGCCTTCTGGCCTTCCCCGATGGCCGGCCACACCTCGGTGTCAACGCGCAGCAGGGTCTGTTTGGGGTTGTCGCTGAGTTGGACCTCGTCGCTGAGCCAGACGCTCTCCGGCTTGTAGAAGTTGGCCACCGCGGCCTCGAAGCCCTGCACCTCAAGCCGCGCGATGGCGGCGATGCAGTTGTCGACGAAGCTGAAGGCGGGCACCAGGCCCACGCCGATCAGCTCCCAGACGCCGGGCGCGGTCTCGTGCTCGAAGCGAACGGGAATCATGAAGGAGAGCTGATATTTCGTCCAATCGCCTACGTTGTTGCTGGTGGAGACAACGCTGCCGAAGCTGGACAGCATGAGATAGACGTAGGCCAGATCGTCAACGGCGGGGGCGGCTTCCCGCTGGTCGCGTGGACGGGACCAGACACTGAAGCGCAGACGCTCCTTCTTCTTGTCCTGCTGGCGCACGATGGGGGCCTCGAGGGCCTGGTTGATGTAGCCGTGGAGAAAGCTCTCCAGCTTTTCCAGCTTCGCCAGCAGCGGAAGCACGCGGACGGTGCTGCCGGCGTACTCGAAGGGGCCGGCTATGTCATCGATGGCGGTGGTTACGGTGAGGTTGTAGGCGCATGCATCGGCCTGAGAATCGGGCGGCTGCGGATCGAAAGCCACGCCGCAGTTGTCTCGCCAGACGAGGTCGTCGGAGCGCCAGGCGATGTTGTCGCCTTGCCCGTATTTGATGTCGACATCGAGCCAGAAGGGTACGACCGGCTTAAGCTCAGCCACGGTGCCCTGCGCGCCGCGCCACTGGCGGTCCACCTCGAGGCCGAGGGTTTGGACGATGGGGAGCGAGGGATATTCATAGAGCCGAACGGTGTGGCCTCCGCTCAGGTCGCCGAGCAGGATGGGGTATTCGCCGAGCAGGCCCGCGCCGTTGAAGGACTTTACTTCCATGCAGCCGTTGGTGACGGACTGATAGCAGGCCTGGGAGGGCTGCTGGGAGTTGCGGAACTGCTTGAGGTTGATGGAATTCTGCACGAAGCCGTTGCCGCCGGGCGCGAACCAGGGCGCCATGCGCTGGAGCATGGACTGCACTACACCGGGGTCGGCGGCGGGATTGACGGAAGAGATGCGCATGGACTGCGCGAGCCAGGCGGCGTCGCGGCTGAATCCGGCCATGGCCTGCGCGGCATGCGATGCGATGGACCAGGGCATGACCGGGCTGGATGCATCGAAGGGAACCTGCAGGTTGGAGATGGTGCCGCGCTCGATTTCGAGGAAGACGCGGTTTTGAATCTCGGAGCCGGTGTAGGTTTCAGGAAAGACGGCGGTCTCAACGCGGGCCAGGGTGACGGGCGCGGTGGCGTCCTTAACCCAGTCGCTGCCGGTCTTGGTGACCTGCGCCAGGACCTTGGGAAATCCAAAGACGGTGCGGCCCAGCGGCACGGAGAAACTGTCGTTGACGAAGACATAGGGCGTGATGACGGCCCAGTCGTGGAAGACCCAGCGGCCGTTGACGAACTTGTACCACTCGAGCGGAATGAGGAAGAAGACCTCAGTTTGTGCGAACCATCCGATGCGGGCGACGGACTCCGTCACCTGACCGTAGTCAAGCACCATGACGAAGACATAGGGCATTGGAGCGCGGAAGTATCCGGCCTGCGGCGGAATGAAGTTCAGATAGCCGTCGCAGACCCGCTGGAGGGTGCCGAGATGCGCGCGCAGCGGAAAGACGCGCGCCGACATGCCGTTGAAGACGAACGGCGGCTCAATGGGGAGCGGATTGCTGGTGAGCTTCGGCAGTCGTGCGGCAAACTCGTCGGGCGTCATGGGGTTACTCCCTCTGTTTATTCCCGTTGCTTAATTTCTTGCGATCACCCAGGCCGGCAGCGCGCCGAGGAAGCGCTTGTCGCGCGAATCTGGAAGATGTCCGTAGAGATTGGCGAACTCGTACTGCGCGGCCCCGGCCAGTCCGTGCGCCACCTGGCGCGCATAGTCGATGGATCCGTAAAAGTCCATGCGCTTGCGGACCCAGGTGATGTCGCGGTCGCTGCGCTGCTCGCGACTTTGGCCCAGCATGGAGCGGAGACGCCAGCGCTCCGGCTCGCTGGCCTGGGCGAGCAGATGAATGAGCATGAGCGTGCGCTTGCCTTCGCGAATGTCGCCGCCGAGCTCTTTGCCGTAGGCGTCGGCGTCGCCCTGGAGGTTGAGCAGATCGTCCTGAATCTGAAAGGCGGCGCCCAGGAAAAAGCCGAAGCGGATGCAGCGGTCGAGGTCCATGCCGCCTCTGGCTCCGATAAGCGCGCCGACGCGGCTGGGATGAATGGTGGCGAGCCAGCAGGTCTTTTTGAGGACCATGAGCAGATAATCCGACTCACCCACGTCGGTGACGTTGTCGCGCCTCCAGCCCAGTTCGAAGGCTTGGCCTTCGGCGGACTCGCGGGCCATGCGCTCGGTTTCTTCGAGAATGCGCAGCGAAATTTCAGGGCCGAGGGTGGCGCGATTGTCCAGCAGCGGCCGCATGGAGAGCAGAGAGAGCAGGTCGCCAACGTTGATGGCGATGGGCACGCCTTCAGCCCGGTGCATGGTGGGCTTGCCGCGGCGCTGCTCGCTCTCGTCTTCCACGTCGTCGTGGATGAGCATGGCGTTGTGAATCATCTCGATGGAGGCGGCGGTGCGCAGTGCCGGCTCCATGGGCGCGCCGAAGGCACGGGCGGTGGCGATGCACAGGCTGGGCCGGAAGCCACGTCCGCCGCGGCGCGGGTAATCGGCCGCCAGGTCATAGAGATAGCGGCGCGGCTCGGCGGCCGGCAAGTACCGGAAGAGCACCGCGCGGGTTGCGTCGGCATACTCGCGCAACACCGTCGACACGAGATTTTCGTCAGGCGTACTCATAGGCCCGTCAGCATAGGGAGCGCTCAGCCAACCACGACTGTAAGTTCGCCTGCGACGCTCTCGTCCGCCTTCCTTCGAATGATGCTGCGATAACGTCCGGCCGGCTGCCGGGAGCCGACCTTCACCGTGATGCGGATGGTTGCCGGATCGCGAACGATCTCGGGCGCGTTGATCGGCGGCGCGGTAAAGCCCTCGGCGCGCAGCGGCTCGGCGACCAGGGTTGCGGAGTCGGCAGCGGGATGGAGATTGGCTGTGACCTCGACCGGGGAAGCCGAGGATACCTTCACCGAAACAGCGGGCGGCGGAGTTGGGGCAGCAGCAAATGGATTGACGCCGGGCATGGGCCAGCCGGAGGGAGCATACGCCGACCAGGCCTGGCTCCAGGCGCGCATCGCCGCCATCCATTGTTCGGTGAACATGGTCATGGAGGCCATGGGATTCCAGGGATTGGGGCCGCCGGGGAAGTTCGCTTTGTCGTCGCTCATAAAGCCTCGCCTGTTGGGATCGTTGAAGATGTCGCGGGCTGCATCCTGGCCGCGGCGCATGTACTCGTCAATGACGGCGTAGGCGGTGCGCACGCCGTTTTCAAGCGCCCCGCAAACCGCGGCGCCGGCCGCGGCGATGGGATCGCACGCCGCGGAGTTACGGATCGGAGCACTCCGTTCCGGCGGCGTGCGTTTGAGACGTTGAGCAGGCGCCTTCATTGGCGCAACCTATGGATGGTCATATCCTACGATGTCCCGAAGTTCCGGCTTTCCGGAAATGGCATGGGCTGCGAGCATTCCCGACATGATGGCCGACTCGATGCACCCGGAATCGAGTCCGGTGGCCGTCCAATCGCCCGCAACGGTTAGATTGTCGAACGTGATGTCCAGCGGCGATACCCGGTAAGGGATGCTGCCCGGCAGGGACTGGACGTATCGATCTGTTGGATTGACGTTGGCTGCCCAATATTGGGTATCGAAGCGCTTTGCGTTCGTGCGCGCGGCCGGCTCGTCTTCAGCCGCCAGCAGATCCCAGCGAAACTGACCGGCATGGACGGCTTTGGGCCACAGAACTCCGGCCCCGGTGTTCAGGAAACGGACGGCGTTGTCGCGCACGGCCTGTCTCTGTTTGCGATGAAAGGCGGCTGTGACCGAGTCGGGATTTGCTGCCGCGTCGAGATTTGCTGCTGCGTCAGGAAGCACACCGCAGAAGTAGGCGATAGAGCGAACGGGCTGCTGCCAGTTTTCTTCGGGGATGAGATGGCTCATCTCGGCCCAGGTATCGAAGGGTTCGACATAACCGGAGAGGTTGGCCGGAGGGTGCGGCCAGCCAAGCTCGGCGGTGCTTTCACGCATCCAGAGCTGGAAGGCCTGGGTGGGGATGGTGCGGACGCGCTGAACCATTTCGCGCCAGCGAGGCTCGCGATCGAGAAGCTCCGGCGCGACCTGCGGCAGAACGGCGACGCTGACGCCGAGGACGACGAAGTCGAAGTCACGGCCGACGGTGACGGTGCTGACGCCAGCGCGGCGATCTTCCCAGGCGGACTCGAAGGCACGGCCTTCGCGCTTGAGGCGGCTGCCGTCGACAAGCTGCGCGTAGTGGGGTTGGGAGGGCCAGCAGGGAACGTTGTTGACATCGACGAGCGGCTGGTACTCAGCGCCGCCCGCAATCCGCGCCTGCACCTCGAACTCGAGGGCGCCCACGTAAGGGGACTCTCCCGCCTTCTGTGGAGACAGGCTCACATTGCGCAGGCGATGGAAGAACTGGAAGCGCACTCCGCGCTGCTTGAGCACCTGATAGAGCGGAGCAAAGACCACGTCGCCCATGCCGGCGCTCATTCGCCAGAAGAGCGAGCCGCGATAGGTGAAGAACATGCGCATGGCGCCGCGCAGGGCTACGCCGGCAGCCAGGCGCGGACGCTGGATGTCGCCGTCCTCAAAAGCAAAAACCAGATCGTAGATGCCGCGCATGAAGCCGGAATCCAGAGACGGCTCGGAGGCGCCGTTCATGCGCAGCCACTCGCGCCAGTCGTAGTCGTTGATCGCGTCAAAGCCGCGCGGATCGAAGGCCAGTCCGGCGCGGATGGAGCCGCGCAGAATGGCGAGGATGATATCGATGACCTGCCAGACGCGGCGCAGTTCGCGGTCGCCTTCAACGAGCGAGGCGAGTTGGCGGCGCACGGCGGCGGCGAGGTTTTCAATTAGTTGCAGCGCGGGCGAAGCGATGCCGGAGAAGAATTGCGGAAAGAATGCGTCGGCGGCCTGGCGAAGGAGCTCGCTGGCTTCGAGGATTCCCGCCGTGGTGGCGAGCTGTCCGAAGCGAAGCAGTGTGCCGATGGCGGAAATTATGGCCTCGGGGCCGCCGCCGGCGCGGTCTTCAGACGCAGTGGCGCCGGCTTCTGGCCTGGGAGCGGATTCCCTGGCGCCGGCCGAGCGCAGCAGCTCGCCGATGAGCAGGACGGACTGGCGGAGATAAGCGGCAACGGTTAGTGGATCGCCGGTTGCGGGATCGCCGGGCTCGCCCTTGCCGGGCGGGAAATGCGCCATCCAGAACTCCCAGCCGTTGGAGCCGCGATCGGCCACGCCTACGTCGGGAGCGGGTTTGAAGGCATCGCGCCAACTGGCGAACCGGCTGTTCGGAAAAGCCTGACTGCGCTCGGCGTAGCACTCCCGCATGAGGCGGAAGGCGTTTTCATAGAAGCCCATCCACAGATGAAGGCCGTGCTCTTCCACGCGGCCGGCTTTGCCGCGGCCCGACGCGCCTTTGCCGCCCAGACGCCAGCCCATCTGGTAGACGGTGACCTGGTAGCGGCCTTCGTGCTCGGGCCGGGTCAGCTCGAAGGCCGCGGCGAGCGAAGCACAGCCGCCGCCGACGATGGCGACGCGGATGGGCCGATTCGAAGAGCCCATCAGCTTAAATCCTTGGCGATCCACGACGCCGGCCGAGGCAGGTTTTCCGGCAGGCGGGTCTGCTGGTCTCCAAAGGCCTCAATGATCTGGGTGGCGGTGAGGCCCTGCGCCGTGCTCAGATCGGCTCCGCGCAGGTCTGCGCCTTTGAGAAATGCGGCATCGAGACTGGCTCCGCGCAGGTCGGCGCCGGAGAGATCGGCAGAAAACAGGTCGGCGCCGTCGATCTTGGCGCCGCGCAGATCGGACTGGCGCAGGTTGGTTTTACGCAGGATGGCTCTTTGCAGGCTTGCCGACTCAAGGTTGGCGCGGTGCAGGTCAGACCCCAGCAGAAAGGCGCGATGCAGGTCCGCGTGGGCCAACTGAGCACCGGGCAGGCACGCGCCGTTGAGCATCACGCCGCCGGGATTCTGTCCGCGGAACGTGTTCCAGATATCGGCACCGGATTCCAGCATTTGAACGAGGTTCTTTCCAGAGACCAAAGCAACCCTCTTCCTGTTGTGCCGGAGGCTTTACGCGAATATTCACAGTCTATGCCGACAAACACAATTTGGGCCAAAATAAAAATCCGCGCGGAAGCTAATAACAGGCTCTAGATTGCGAGCGGGGACAGGCCGACGCTGGAGACAACACTGCGAAACCTCGGATTGGCGCGCAGCGCGTCGTAACGCGGATCGACGTTGACCCACACCAACTGGCGGATGCGCTTGTGCAGCGCTTCTTCGAGTTGCGCGAGCGCGGCTTGCTCTTCACCGAGGCCGGCGTAGACGAGGGCCGCGCTGAGTGGCGAAACCCAGGTGTGCTCGGTGAGCCGCTGCAGCTCCTGGAGGGTGCAATGGGCCTGGTCGCGGCGGCCGATGCGGGCGTAGCAATAGCCCAGCTCAGCCAGAGCCGCGGGGATCTGGCCCATGATGAGGGCCGCGTCCTGAAAGCATTTGAGCGCCTCATCGTGGCGGCCCTGCTCCAGCAGCACGCGGCCGAGGGACCAGTGAGCGTGGCCGAAAGCGGGATTGGACTGGAGCGTGCCGCGCAGCGTTTCGGCGGACTCGTCGTAGCGGCGCATGCGGTAGAGGCAGCCTCCGACGGCGGTGTGGACGATGGGCGAGAGCGGATCGAGCTGCAGCGCGCGGCGCAGATGGCGCAGCGCCTCATCGAGCCGGCCGAGTGGCGTGAGGTAGTCGAGGCCGTAGTGGAAATGAACCGAGGCGAGGCTGCCTCCGGCAGACAGGATGCGGTCGAAGTTGTCGCCGGCGGCGGACCAGTTCCAGTCCCAGCCGGCCTGGGTGATGGCGAGATTGCACAGTCCGGCGATGGAGCCGGGCTGCAATTCCAGCGCAGAGCCGAGGGCCGACTTCACGGCCGGTATGGCGTCGGAGGCCTGCTCGAGTCCGTACCAGTCCAGACGCATGTGGGTCTCGGCAACGCCGATCCAGGCGGGAGCGAAGGCGGGGTCGAGCGCGGCGGAGCGGGCAAACAGATCGAGCGCCTGGCGGAAGTCCGCGGGGGTTTCGCGATTGAAGGCGAAACGGGCCTGCAGATAGAGGTTATAGGCTTCGGAGTCCGGCATCTGCCGGCCGGCTTCGAGCGCGGGGAAGGTGGCGCCCAACTGCCGCCGCAGCTTTTCGAGCACCGCCGCGGTCAGCTCGTCCTGGAGCACGAACAGGTCGCGGACCTGCGCGTCGAAGCGCTGCGACCAGAGCTGATAACCATCGTCGGTCTGGCTCAACTGCATGGTGAGCCGCAGATTGTCGCCGGAGCGGCGCAGGCTGCCGTGCAGCAAAAGGCGCGCCCCGAGGCGGCGGCCAATCTCGCGCACGTCCGGGGTGGTTCCCTTGCATTGAAATGAGGAACTGCGCGAGACCACGCGCAGGCCCGGAATCTGCGTGAGGCCGTTGATCAGCTCTTCCGCCACGCCGTCGCAGATGTATTCGTTTTCCGGCTCGGGGCTGATGTTGATCAGCGGCAAGACCGCGATGGTGCGCGAGACGGCCATCTCCGATGGGCCGGCTCCGGAGAGCGATCTGCCGGGCGCGGCGCTGAGATCGGCGAGCAGCTCGCGCATGGTCTGGTATCGCTGAGAAGGCTTTTTGGCCAGCGCGCGGGAGACGACGCTCTCGAGCGCGGAGGGCAGCTCCGGCTTGAGGCTGCGCAGCGGCGTGGGATCGAGGGTTTCGAGCGCGCGCAGCAGGGCGATGGGGCTGGCGGCCTGGAAGGGCATTTTGCCGGTGAGCAACTGGTAGAGAATTACGCCGAAGGAGAAGATGTCGGCGCGCTCGTCGACCTCATCTCCGCGGGCCTGTTCGGGGGCCATGTAGCCGAGGGTTCCCACGGCCCCGCCGAACAGGCTTACAGCCTGCGACGGCGCATCCGGAGACCAGTAGCGGGAGATCTTGGCCAGGCCGAAGTCGAGGATTTTGATCTGGCCGTCGTCGCGCACCAGGATATTGGCGGGCTTGAGGTCGCGGTGGACGATGCCTGCCGAGTGCGCGGCGGCAACCGCGTCTGCGATGGACGAAGCGATGGCGAGAGCCCGGTCAACGGCAACGCCGCCGTCGGGAATCAGCTCATGGAGCGGGCGGCCGGGAACGAACTCCATGACGATGCAGGTGGTTCCGCCGTGGGTGAGGATGTCATACACGGTGACAATGCCGGCGTGATTGAGCGAAGAGGCCAGCCGCGCTTCACGCAGGAAAGCGGCTTCCAGTTGCGCGCCGCCGGCCCGCGGATGAACGGCCTTGATGGCGACATGGCGCTCCAGGCGGCTGTCGTGCGCCTTGTAGACGATGCCCATGCCTCCGGCGCCGATCTGGGTTTCAATCCGATACGGACCGAGAAGCATGCCGGGAGCGAGCAGGGTAGTGGGCGCGTCCGCGTCCGCAGCATTGCCGGCCGGGTGTTGCGGATAGATGGTGCTGGCCTGAGCGCTGGCGGCCGGGGTGGACGGGCTTCCGTTCTCTTTGCCGGCCAGCAGGGTTTCGATTTCGGCGCGCAGCGGGGAGTCGCCCTCGCAGGCCGCCGAAAGGAAGGCTGCGCGGTGAGCCTCTGACAGCGAACGCGCGGCGGCAGCCAGATCCTGACTACGGCTGCTGCGCGGCGAGGGCGTCATGGTTCTTAGCATACAGCGGTTCAAAAGCTGCGAAAGAGCTTGAACCGATGCAACCGCATGATGTCCGCCTGCGGAAGGCGAGCGGACCGGGTGGAGCTTTTCGGCGGAGCGTCAGCCGGGACGGCCGGGAAAGCTCATGGTGATCCGGTTGCCATTGGGGAGCCGCTCGTAGGCCAGCGATTCGGCAAAGTGGCGGAGCAAACGGATTCCGTATCCACCGGGTTCGAGAGATTCAAGCGTGGCGGGATCGGATGCGTCGGCCTGCTGCGGGCTCTGGGCGGGATCGAAGGCTGGCGCCTGGTCATCGATGGCCAGAAACAGAGCTTGCCCTGAAAGCCAACTGCGGACGACGATGGGATGGCCTGCTTCACTCCGATAGCCGTGCAGAATGATGTTGGCCAGCGCCTCTTCCAGGCAGAGGCGAATGGCATAACGGGTCTTCTGGTTGAGGCCGAGCCGGTCGGCCAGTTTCTCCGCCCACTGCTGTGCGCGGCTCAACTCAGAGAGTCGGCTATCGAGAAGCAGCGGGTCGTGCGGATCTTGAGTCGGCATATCCGGCAGTCCCTGAGGCGTTGAAAGGGGCCTGTGGCGGCACAATCAGCGCAGAACAGCGAGGGCTGGGTCGAGTTCGTGAAAGATGGGGATTACCTTGTCAATATTACTCGCTTTAAGCACCTGTTCAACCATGGGAACCGGGCCGAAGAGCGCGACCTTGCCGCCGCGACGGCGAACAGCCTGTGCCGGAACCATGAGAGAACGAAGTCCCATGGAGCCAAGGAAAGAAACATTGCGCAGATCGACGAGCAGGAATTTGGCGCTGCCGGCGAGCACGTTCATGCGCAGATCGATCTCCGCCGCCCCTTCGATATCCAGCCGACCGTCCAGCAGGACGCGGGTAATATCGCCTTCCAGCGACTCCGATGACATGATCATTTCCTTTTTCCTTTTTGCGTGTCTGTCGATTGCCAATAATGTTCAGGAGAGCGGGATGATCGTACGCGGCTCGTGTTAACGCCGTGTTACAGGAGCGAAGCGGGTTGTACGGCAATGCCCGTATCGGCCGTCGCAATGGCTTCAGCCGGCTTGCGATACTGCGCCAGCAGCAGCGTCAGGTCGTCGGACTGGATTGCGCCCTCGGTGAACTGCTCGACGGCGGCGAGCAGGCCGGATTGAAGCGCGTCGAGCGAGCAGCCGGCGTGATGGGACAGGGCCTTGATGAGGCGCTCGATCTCGAAGAGATTACGGTTCTTGTTCTCCGCCTCGGTGACGCCGTCGGTAAACAGCAGGAGCGTGTCTCCGGGCTCGAGCTGGATGCGGCAGGCCTCAAAGGAAGCCACGTCCACCAGACCGATGGGGAATGAGCCTTCCTGATAAAGCTCGCTGACCTGGCCGCGGCGGAGCAGCAGCGGGGAGGGATGGCCGGCGCGGACGAATTCGAGCAGGCCGTCGGGCGCGAGCATTCCGAAGAACATGGTTGCGTAACGGCCGACGACCGAGCGCTCGCAAAGAAAGCGATTGAGATGCTCGAAGACCTGCACCGGATCCGAGCCAAAGGTCAGCCCGGAGAGCGCTCCCTGCAGCATGGTGGTGAGCAGCGCCGCGCCCAGGCCTTTGCCGGACACGTCGGCGATGAGGATGGCGGTTCGGCCGTCGTGGAGCGGAAATACGTCAAAATAATCGCCGCCTACTTCGTGGCAGGGCCGATGCATCCCGGTGATGGCCAGGTGCGGGAAGTCCTGCAATCCCTGCGGCACCAGCGCCTGCTGAATCTGGCGGGCGATGCTCAACTCCTGTTCGAGCCGCTGGCGCTCGCGCTCGCGCAGCATCAGGCGCGCATTGTCGAGGATGTTCGCGGCCTGCGCGCCGAGCACATCGAGAATCTGGCGATCGAGGGTTGAAAACGCGAATGCCTGTCTGGAGTCGAGATAGAGCGCTCCCAGCAGTTCTCCCTGACCGGAGTTCCGCGCCGAGGCTTCGCCGCTGTGGGGCATGTTGAAAAGAGGAATGACGACCGCCGAGCGCAGGAATTGCAGAATGACGCTGTGCGCGGTCTGAATGTCGGTGTCGGCCAGGCGCAAATCCTCATTGACCACGGCGGAGCGCTGCTCGACGGCCTGGCGAAGGACGGTGCGGCTGGGGTTCATGGCCGCCGGCGAAAGTTCCTTGCGCTCCCGGCCGCGCGCCACTCTTACCTGCAGATTGCCGGAGGCGTCGGGCTCGAGCAGCATGCCGCGGTCGGCGCGGGTGATGGCGACCGCGTGGTCGAGCATGGTGGCGAAGATGGAGTCGAGCGGAAGCTGCGAATGCAGCAGCGAGGTGGCCTCAAGCAGCAGAGACAGGCGGTTGAGCTCGTGGCGGGAGTCGCCCTGGACCAGATCGCCCAGAGGCGGATCGCCCAGAGTTGTCCGCCGGTCCTGGTGAGAGTTCGCTGGCGCCGCAGACCGGAATACCAGTTGGCACTCGTCGTCGCCTCCGAGGCGGATCAGGTCGCCGTCACGCAGGATGCACGGCTCAGTGACAGGACTGCGGTTAACAAAGACGCCGCCGGCCTGGCCCAGATCTGCAATGCGCAGCCCCTCGGGTGAGGCGGATATCGCCACGCACCTGCGCGAGACGCGCAGGTCGTCCAGGGCCAGATGGTTGCCATTCTCACTGCCGCGCCCCACCAGGAAGGGCAGTTCGCCGATAGTAACCACCTGCCGCGGCCGCTGTGAAAACACGACCTCGATATGGGCAGGCGAACCGGAAGAGTCAGGCATGGACTTCGGGTGCCTGCATTCTACCACCTGCGCGTTTGCGCACAGACAATTGTTTTGCCCGCGCCGGGCAGGCACGGGAGGCGCGATGCGCCCGGCAGACTATTGCTGCGGGCGGCTATTGCTTCTGGTCAGGACGCTGCGGCGAGGTTTTCTTTCCACGTTTGAAGTCGATGCCGAAGTCGGGATGATCGCGCGTCCCTCTCACGTGGATCGGAACCTCGGTTCCGACGCCATTCTTTTTGAAGAAGAGGTCGGCGGGGGTGAGCAGAAAGCCCTTCCATCCGCCCACCATCTTGGATACGGTAGCCTGCATGCGCGCGGTGCCGGTGAAGTTGAGCGCGCCACCCTCGATGCCATAGGTGCCTTTCATGGCGATGACCGCACCGGGCATGGAGTATTTGAGATCGGGCAGAGCAATGACGGCATTATCCATTTGAAAATGGCTCTGCATGGTGGAAACCACGGCGGCTTCAGCCTGCGCATTCTTGGCCTTTTGCGGATCGCCCTGCGCACGCAGGCTGAGGTCGCCGATGCGCTGCTGGATCTTGGCGTCTGTGAACTGCGCGTCGTTGAGGATAAAGCTTCCGTCGAGCTTGATGCGGCGGTGCGCTGGCTCGGAGCCCGGCGGTATTTCAAGAGAGGTCTTCAGAGCCAAAGTGCCGGTGAGCAGCGGGTTGCCGCTGCTGCTGACCAGGCGCATGAAGTCCTCCATGCGACCGTGTGGAATGTCGACATTGAGCGAGATGTCGTGGCCCTTGATTCGCGGATGTGCCGCGTCGGCGCCATCTGCCGGCACCCGCACGATGGATCCCTGCACAGTGAACTGCGACTGACCGAGGGTGGCATTGACGGGCTGTAGCCAGGTATCGCCGTTGGTGCCGTCCACCTTAGCGTGGAACTGGGTCTGCAGCGGCATGGGCGAGCCGAAGTGCCTGAGCTGGAAGTTCGGCACATTGGCGGCGCCGTCGACGACGAGATTGCGCAGCGTGCCGTCGTATTTTCCGGTGGAGTCGAGGGTTCCGGCAATCCCTTTGAAATCGCCGAGATTGGCATTCTGAAATTTGTATTGGCCCGAAACCGGGCTCTCGCCGGGATCTTCGACGCCCCAGGGACCGAAGCTGCCGACGGTGAAGATGGTTCCCACAGGGCGAGCGTTGGTGAGCTGGGCGTTGAAGTCCATGGCGCCGCCGGCCTTGATGTGGGTGAGTTTGAGGACGGCGATGTCGAACACGAGCGGCAGCTTGCCGGGTTTGCTGGTTTCGAGCTTGAGGCGGGTATTGGTGCAGATGACGCTGTCGATCACGAAGTTGAGCAACGCCTTTTTGATGGCGGATTTGTTATCCTTCTGGCCGCCGGCGGGCTGTTCGGGCTGATCGTGAACGAAGCTCGAGCGGGGCGGAATGTCCACAATAAGCCCCTTGAGCAACACCGCCGAAATATGGACCGGCCTGCTGGGCGAGAATCGGATGGGCGCGTGAAAACGGAATTGGTCCAGGCTGATGAGCGGCGCTTCGGGATTGCCCGCGGGAACTTCCATTCCATGAATCTTTGCCGGAGGCCAGATGCGCAGGCCGCTGCCCTCGGCCCACAGGCCGCTGGCAACGGAGACGTGAAAACTGTCCAGTTCCACCCTGGAGTGGAAATGATTTTCGAGGGCCTGGACAATATAAGCGCGCAGCACCGGCTCGGCACGATGCATGGCGACTGTGATCGCGATCCCCAGCGCGACCAGGACGACCGCGGCCAGAGACAACGTCCACTTGAGCCAGCGGTGCCTGCGCCAGAACGATGGCGGCTTCAATCCGGGGTCTACACTGCGTTCGCCGCTCATGTTCGCAGGAGCATTCTCTTCCATCCATGTATAGATGCGCCATGGCCGATTCGCGCGCCCCGATCCACGGATAAAAGACTGGCGCGGCGCAGCGAATTTCCGATTTGCTGCCCGATGCCGTAGACTTCATTGCACAGATGCAGACCGTCACTGAAAACCTCGTAAAGCTCCAGGCCATCGAACTCGACCGCACCCAGGTTGGAGAACAGATACGCGCGCTGCCGGCCGAAATCGGTTACGCAGAGGCTCAGCTTGTGGCGGCGGAGCGGCGGTCGGCGACCAGTTCCACCTCGCTCAGCCGCGAGGATACGCTGCGCTCGCAACTGGAGCGGGAGATCGGGAATCAGCGGGATAAGGCGACGCGTTTTCGGGCTCAGTTGGATGTGGTGAAAACACCGGCACAGGCCGAAGCGGTTGAGCACGAGATTCAGTTTGCTGCAAACGAGATCGAGCGGCTGGAGAGCGAAGAGCTGGGCAGCCTGGAGCGCACGGATGAGCAGGAGGCTGCGCTGGCGCGCTCCCGGGCGGACGTGGAGACGCTGGCCGGCGCTCTCGATAAGACGCGGGAGCGGGTTGCGGGGCGGCAACGGGACCTTGCGCAGCGGCTGGCGGCGCTGAATGTGGACCGCGAGACGGTGCGCGTGTTGATTGAGCCGGAATGGCTAAGCCGCTTTGACCGCCTGGCGGCGTCGCGCGGCACGGCAATTGTGCGCGCAGATAACCAGCAATGCACCGGCTGCAGGATGGGCATCCGGCCGCAGACCTGGAACCAACTGCGCGAAGGCGAGTTGTTGAACTGCGACAGTTGCAGCCGGATGCTTTACTGGGATCCGTCGCTTCCGCTGGCCGCCAAGGAGCCGCAGCCGGAGCCGATTCCAGGCGCGGGGCGAGCGGTTCGCCGGCCGGGCCAGGCGGGCGCGTAGCAGGATATACGCCGGCGCTGAGTGTGCCGTGCGCGCGATGAGGGATCTGGGCTCGGTTTTGGGCACACTTCTGGGCACGGTTCTGGGCGCGACGATTCCTTCACGCGATCCGGCTTTGCCGGAGCCCAAGCCGATCGATACTTGCTTCAATCCGTCTTTACTGCAATCCGTCCTTATTTCGGACCCTCCTTACTTCAAGCCCTCAATGCTTCAGGCCATGCAGCATCTCGATGCGGGGCGTTGGGCAAGCGCGTGCTTTTTCCGATTGTGCGGGCGCTGCTAACATTCTGTTAGAGAACGCGGCCAGGTTCGCCATCCTCTCGCCTTCGGAGCAAACGCGTGCAGCGCATCTGTGTGGACATGGACGAAGTGATGGCGGATACGCTGGCCGAGCACCTGCGCCGCTACAACCAGGCATTTGACGAAGACGTGACGCTCGAAGACCTGGCGGGCAAAGGCTTGTGGGAGATTACGCCGCTCGACCGTCAGCAACAACTGCGCGCATTTCTTGACGCGGAGGATTTTTTCGAGGATCTGCCGCTGATGCCCGACGCACAAAAGGTTCTCAAAGACCTGTCGGCACGCTTTGAAATTTTCATTGCGACGCAGGCGATGGTTGTGCCGAACTCTCTGGGGCCCAAGTATCGCTGGCTGCAGCGGCATTTCTCATTCATTCCTCCTACGAATTATGTGTTCTGCGGCGACAAGAGCATTTTGCGCGCGGATTTTCTGATCGATGACCAGCCACGCAATTTACTGCGTTTCGAGGGCCAGGGATTGCTTTACTCCGCACCGCATAATCTGGCGGTGACCGGCCTGGTGCGCATGAATGGCTGGCTGGAGGTTGCCGAGTATTTTCAAACGCGGCCTAACTGCGGCGGTAAAGGCGATTGATTGGCCGCGCGGCGGGAAGTCGCGCAGCTTTTGCATCCAAGCGGATATCCATCGCGCAGACTGTCGGGCGGACAGCCGGGCAGGCCGCAGATTGACGCACACGGACTTGCACGCACCATCATGAAGAATATTCGCTTTTCCATTGTCGCGATGCTCGTATTTTTGCTGTTAGGTTGCGGCAGGGTTGCGGCTGCTTATTCGCTGCTGACGCACGAGCAGCTCATCGATCTGACCTGGCAGGACGCGATTGTCCCGCTGTTGCTGAGCCGCTATCCGAACCTTACGCCGGCGGACCTGGATCGCGCGCGCGCCTATGCGTACGGCGGGTGCGTGATTCAGGACATTGGCTACTATCCGCTGGGCGACCGCTCGTTCTCAAACCTGACGCATTATGTGCGCAGCGGCGACTTTGTGACCAGCCTGTTCCGTAATGCGCGCAACGCCAACGAGCTTGCATTCGCGGTGGGCGCGCTCTCTCACTACATCGGTGATACGGTCGGCCACTCGGTGGCCACCAATATCGCGGTTCCGATTGAGTTTGCAAAGCTGCGCGCGCGCTATGGTCCGGTGGTGAGCTATGCCGAAGGCGAACACCAGCATGTTCGAACGGAGTTCGCGTTCGACATCGACGAGATTGCCCACCGTCGCGTGGCGCCGCTGCGGTATCTGCGCCATATCGGGCTGAAGGTGCCGGTGCGGCTGGTGGGGCTTGCCTTTTACCAGACGTATGGACTGACGGACTTTGCCGACCGCCGCGCACACCGCTTCAAAGTGCGTGAGTACCGCTGGGCGGTACGCACGTTCATTCCACGCATCGCCTATTCGGTAACCGTCCTTCATCGCAAGGACGAGCCGGTTGAGCCGAACACTCCGGACGCAATCGAGATCGAAAGAGAGGCGGCGGCGGTTGGCGCGATCAATCATTGGGACGCGTACCGGGGCAAGGGGCCACGCCTGGAAACGTATCTGCTGGCCGGCTTTCTTTACATTCTGCCCAAGGTCGGGTCGCTCTCGCTGGTCGCGGTTAAAGGGCCTACTGTGGCTACGGAGGCCGATTACATGCACAGCGTAGCGCAGGCGACGGCCGCGCTTCGTTACGAGCTGAAGCGGTTTACGCCGGCGGACATGCGGCGGCCCGCACCCGCCGGCGCGATGGCGCTGGCTGTACCCTTCGGTTCGCCGGATCCCACGCATCCGCTGCCGAATCGCGATCTCGACACTGGCCGCGTGGTGCAGCCGGGCGGCTACCGGCTAACTGATTCGACTTACGCCTCGCTGCTTCATCGCATCACACAGCACCCCACGCAGGCGATTCCGCCGGGCATCAAGCGGGACATCGAAGCGTATTATTCGAATCCGCAGTTCACGCCGGGCACGGCGAAGAATCCAGCCAAGTGGGCGCGTGTACAGGCCGACCTGAAGATTCTGACCGCAATGCCGACCAGCAACGAGCCTGCGCCGTTTCCTACTTATGGCAATGACTCCGGCGACGAGTAAGAGCTCCGTCGAGTCAATTTCACCGTGCGTTCTGCGATCATGTGTTCATGCGATCATGGGGGCCGCGCTGCGATGTCGGCAGGCGGAGTTGCGATACGGCGTTTGTCGAATGGCCGCATGCGGGTGTTATTGATTCCCGCAAATGAAATGCCCTTGCACCGTCCCTACGGGACTTCACAACGGCATTGCGGGATTCTCTTTCCCACGCTGAAGCGCGGGGCTGACGATCCTTGCGCCTACGGCGCGCCTGCTCGGATATTCCTTATGCGGTTCTCAATAAAGGAACGGCGGTGTCCGGATGTTCGTATATTCTGTCTGCACCCTTGTTTCATGAGCGGGATGGTGGTTGACCGGGATTATTAACGATCGGAATTGTCATCGACCGGGATTATCAAGGAGGCCTTTGCGTGAACTCTTCCTGCTGCAGACGTTCGATCCTTTTTGTTCTCTCGCTACTGCTTTCGATCGGCAGCGTCTACGCGCAAGCCGGACACAAGCTGCCGGAGATCAAGTATGAGAAGTACACTCTGCCGAATGGACTGACGGTGATTACGCACGAAGATCATCGTTTGCCGCTGGTGGCGGTGGACCTGTGGTATCACGTGGGGCCGCTCAATGAGCGGCCGGGGCGCACGGGCTTTGCGCACCTGTTTGAGCACATGATGTTCGAAGGGTCGGAGCATGTGGGGGAGAAAGCGCACATTAAGGATGTGGAATCGGCGGGTGCGACGGACGTAAATGGCACCACCAGCTTTGACCGCACCAATTACTTCGAGACCATGCCGTCGAATCAACTTGAACTGGCTTTGTGGCTGGAGAGCGACCGTATGGGCTTTCTGATGGAAGGCCTGGATCGCCACCTGCTTGCCAACCAGCGCGACGTGGTGCGCAACGAGCGGCGCCAGGGCGAAGGGCGACCCTATTATGTGGCTGATGAGGCGGTGTTTCATTTGCTGTTCCCCAAAGGCCATCCTTACTACGGGGAAGTGATCGGCAGCCATGCGGATATTGAGTCGGCGCGGATCGCCGATGTCCGGGATTTTCACCAGCAGTTTTATACGCCGAACAACGCGTCCATCGCGATTGCGGGTGACTTCGATCCGGTAAAGCTGCGCGCGCAACTGGCGAAGTATTTCGGTCCAATTCCGCGCGGGCCCAAGGTTGCGCCGGTGACGGCTGCGACTCCGCCGATTACGTCGCAGCGGCGGGCCACGATAACCGATACGGTGAAGCTGTCGCGCGTGAGCGTGGCGTGGCTTACGCCGCCAATTTACACTCCGGAGTCTTACAGCACGAGCGCGGCGATGTTTGCGCTGGGTATGGCCAAGGCCAGCCGCCTGGATGAGGCGCTGGTGTACAAGTCGCAGATGGCGCAGAGCGTGTCCTGCGAAGTGGACGCGATGAAGCTGACGGGCATCGCGTCGTGCGACATTACGGCCAAACCCGGTGTGAAGCTCGAGGATATTGAAGCAGCTTTCTGGACCGTGCTGGCCAAGCTGCAACAGGAGGGGCCGACGGGCGAAGAGATCGAGGCGGCAAAGGCGACTGACCTGACCGGGAAGATTAGCGGGTTACAGAGACTGGGAGGGTTTGGCGGAGTCGCCGACACACTGGACCAGTACAACCAATACACGGGCGATCCGGGATTTCTGACCAAGGATGTTGCCATGACCGAGGCGGTCACCGCGGCCAGGGCCCAGGCGGCGGCGCAGAAGTACCTTACCAAGGATTCCGCGGTGGTGGTGTATTGTGTGCCGGGCAAGAAGGTTCTGGATGACGTGCCGCGCAGCCCGGCGGATACGGACGCAAATGTGAAGCTCATCAACCCTTACACGCCGAAGTTCGAGGCGTCTCAGCAATGGCGCCGGAACAAGCCGGAGGGAGGTCCGGCGCCCGCGCTGCATTTGCCCGTGCCCGTGGAGTTCAGCCTGTCGAATGGGCTGAAGGTGCTGCTGATCGAAGATCATGCGCTGCCGGTGCTGACCGCCGAGATTGTCACACGCGCAGGCAGCATCGACGATCCCGCGGACAAGAGTGGACTGGCGACGCTGACGTCGGAGATTATGAGCGACGGCACCGTTTCGCGCGATCTGACCAGACTGGCTGACGACCAGGAACGCATCGGCACGCATATCAACACCGGAGTGCGCATGGATTCCGGCATGGTCACGATGAGCCTGCTGACCTATCACACCGGCGAGGGAATGGATCTGCTGGCCGATGTGGCCGAGCATCCTGCATTCCGGCCGGAAGATATCGACCGGCGCCGCAAGCAGAGGCTGGTGCGCATTGCGCAGGAGACAGACAATGTGCGGAGCATGGCTGCACGCGTGGGGCCAAAGCTGCTGTTTGGCGACTCGCCCTACGGCCGCACATCGAGCGGAACCTCAGAGAGCGTGACGGGTTTGACGGCGGCCGACATCTCGGGCTTTTACGCCAGCCACTATGGCCCGAGCGACTCCGCCCTGATCCTGACCGGAGATGTGACGCGGGCCGAAGCGGAGAAGCTTGCCAACCAGTACTTCGGCAACTGGAGCGGCCAGACGATCACAGCGCCGCCTGCTCCGCCTGCTCCTGCCCCGCCTTCAACGCATGTGGTAATCGTCGACAAGCCGGGCGCTCCGCAGACCGCGATCGAGACGCTTGGGCTGGGCGTGGCGGCCAGCTCTCCGGTTGCCGATACGCTGGATGTGCTGAACTACACGCTGGGCGGCAGCTTTGGCAGCCGCATCAACATGAACCTGCGTGAAGTACACGGGTACACGTATGGCGCGGGCTCGGACTTCCTGAATTATCGGGAGGGAGGCGAGTTTTATGCGGCCAGCCTGGTGCGGACAGATGTGACGGGTCCAGCGGCCAAAGAGCTGATGAATGAGCTGCGCAACTTTCCGATGAAGCCCTCGACGGCCGCCGAGCTGGCTGCGGCAAAAGAGGCCATGGTGCGCTCGCTGCCCGGCAGCTTCGAGACGACCACGGAGATGGCCGGTGCGGTGAGCGGCATCTTCCTCTTCGACCGGCCGCTGGATTACTACGCGAGCCTGCCGGCGAAATACGATGCCATTACGCAGGCCGATATTGCCCAGGCGGCGCAAAAATATCTGCATCCGGACCAGTTGATCTTTGTGGCTGCGGGCGATCGCGCCAAGATTGAGCCGGCGCTCAAAGAGGCCGATATTGGGCCGGTGGAGGTGCGGGATATCAATGGCAACCTGGTCACCGACACACAATAGCCTGCATGTGCCGCGCCTCTCGATGAGGTGCGGCGGCGAGGTGCGGCTACTTCAGGCGTGAGGACTCCCTGACAATCAACTCGGGATCGAGAATTACTGTGCGCGGGCGGACGGAGGGCTTTTCCAGCAGCGTGGAGATCATCTTCGCGGCGCGATCGCCAATTTCCTTCGATTTTTGATCGATGCTTGAGAGCGGGACGCGCAGCTTGCTGCTGTAGTGAAAGTTGCCGCAGCCCAGGATGGCGATATCGCCGGGGATGCGCAATCCGGCATCGATTGCGCCGACCATGGCGCCCACGGCGATGGTGTCGTTGAAGCAGAAGATGCCATCGGGGCGCGGCTTGAGGGCGAGAATTTCTTCCATGGCGCGCTTGCCGCGCGTCTCGCCGTCCGAGTCGGAGGCTTCGCCGCAGGAGACGACATACTTATCGGGTGCGGCCACGCCGTGCTTGCGCAGCGCCTGGCGATAGCCTTCGGCGCGGCTGTTGCCAACGTTGGTCATGGGGCCGCGGATGTGCGCGATGCGCTTGCAGCCCTGGGCGATCAGGTGCCCGGCGGCCATCTCGCCGGCGCGATGGTCGTTGACGCCGATGAAGTTGGACAGGAAGCTCGGAAAACTGCGGTCGATGAGCACCAGCGGCACGCCGGCCTCGCCGATCTTGCGCAGGCTGTCGGGATCTTTCTGGCAGGAGGCGACGACAAAGCAGTCGAGATGGTGCGCGAGCATGTGCTCGATCTCGTCCTGCTCAAGCTGCGGATCGCTTTCAGACGACGAGACGATGAGGAAGTAATTCTTCCTGCGCAGCGCCGCGGCCAGACTTTTGGCGATCTCGGTGAAGAAAGGATGAATGAGGTCGGGCACAATGAGGCCGACGAGCGAACTGCGGCCGGTGACCAGGCTGCGGGCCATCAGGTTGGGGCGATAGTTGAGCTGCTTTACCCGTTCGAGGATCTTTGCTTTGGTTTCTTTCGCGATGTCCGGCCGATCGCGAAGCGCACGCGATACGGTGACCACCGACACCCCGAGTTCCTCTGCGATGTCTTTGAGCCTTGTGACCATAACGCCAGATTATACAAATTCAGAGCAGTGCGGGCGCACAGTCGGCTAAGTGTCGAGCCCGAAGGAGATATCATGGAGCTGTCCGGCGGACAAACCCAGGTTTCCGCCGGCGCATCTTAGCCCAAAGTGGCATGCGACCGTTATCTGTTTACTGTCCGCGGCAAGATCCGATACGGACTGGCGAACGCGCTGAATCCCTGTGCGTTCGGCTGGGCGTGGATTGCGGTTTTGTTCTGCCTGTTGCCCGGTGCGGGTTTGCGGGTGTCAGCCCAGTCCCAGCCAGGCGCCGCCGGGAAAACTGAGTCCGCCGAGCAGATTCCCGGAACCACCCGCGCGACCGAGCAGTTGCTGGCTTCCTACGAAGGACAAAACGTCTCGTCCATAGAAGTTGCCGGACGGCCCGATCTGGATACCAGCCAATTTTCCAAGCTGTTTGTGCAGCGGGCTGGGCAGCCATTTGCGAAAGCAAAGGTGGACCAGACGGCAGCCGCGCTGGAGGCTGCCGGCAAGTTTAAGGAAATAAGGATTCAGGCTGAGGCCGAACCGGATGGGGTGCGGGTGCTGCTGGTGCTGCAGCCGGCGGTTTACTTCGGTATCTTCGAGTTTCCCGGAGCGCAGCGGTTCGCCTATTCGCAGCTGGTTCAGATCGCTAACTATCCCGTGCAGACGCCGTTCAACTCGGCCGATGTGGAGCAGGACCGGCAAAGCCTGCTTACCTTTTTCCGGCAGGGCGGCTATTTTCAGGCCGAGGTGCGGCCGGAGATCAAAGTGGACGCAGCGCATGGGCTGGCCAACGTGGTTTTCCATGTGACGCTGGGCCGCCGGGCGAAGTTTGGCGTGGTGGATCTGGAAGGCGCGCCCGGCAATGAGACTGCGCGCCTGGAGCACAAGCTCACCACGCTGTTTGCGCGTGTCCGCGGCGCGGCTGTCCGGCAGGGGAAGATTTATCATCGCGGCACGCTGAACAGGGCCGCGCGTTATCTGCAGTCGACGCTTGAGAGCCGTGGATATCTGAGCGCAGAGGTGAAGCTGGCCGGAGCCGAGTACCACGCGGATACGAATCGAGCCGATATCCACTTCAAGATAACGGCAGGCGAAAGGGCGCGCGTGCAGGTTGCAGGCGCTCACGTGTGGGGCCACACACAAAAATCGCTGCTGCCGGTTTATCAGGGAGTGGGCGTGGATCAGGAGACGGTGCAGGAGGGAGTGCAGGCGCTGATCTCTTACTTCCAGGCAAAAGGATTCTTCGATGTGAAGGTGAGCTCGCAGCTTGAACGGAAGGCGGATGTCGAGATGATCGTTTATCAGATCACCAAGGGGAAGAAACACAAAGTGACCGGGGTGAGCGTGACGGGGAATGTTACTCTCCCGGATTCAACGTTGCTGCCGACGGTTTCGGTGACGAAGAAGCATTGGCTCTCTCCGGGCAAGTACAGCGACCAACTGGTGCGCTCGAGCGTGAAGAATCTCAAGGCCGTGTATCAGTCGGAAGGATTCAGCGATGTGGATGTAACTCCGGTGGTGACCCGCAGGGCGAGAAACGTACAGGTTGCCTTCCGGGTGAAGGAAGGGCCGCGGGATATTGTGAACTCGCTCGCGATCCGCGGGGCCGACACCTTTCCCAAGTCACAGTTTGCGCCCGACGGACTGAAGGTGGCGGCGGGACAGCCTTATTCCCAGACTCACGTTGAGGCGGACCGGGCATCGATTGTTGCCCATTATCTGCAAGCAGGCTATTTGAATGCGAGCTTTCGAGAGACAGCGACGGAAGTGTCGCGGCAGGACCCGCACCATATCAACGTGGTTTATCACATCTATGAAGGGCCGAAGGTGATGACCGGGGATCTGATCACTCTGGGGCGCGTGTACACGCAGCAGCGGCTCGTGGATAAAGATACGGCAGCGCTCAAGACCGGCAATCCACTGACGGAAACGGATCTGCTGACCGCCGGCAGCAGGCTCTACGATCACACCGGCGTCTTCGACTGGGCGGAGGTCGATCCCAAGCGGGAGATTACAACCCAGACAAAGGAAGACGTGCTGCTGAAAGTACACGAGGCGAAGAAGAACGAATTTACATACGGAATCGGCTTTGAGGTCATCGAGCGCGGGGGCAGCATTCCCAGCGGCACGGTGGCGCTGCCGGGCCTGCCGCCGGTGGGGCTGCCGTCGAGTTTTACGGCAAGCGAGACGACGTTCTACGGGCCGCGCGGCACGGTTCAGTACACACGCAATAACGTGCGCGGCAAGGGCGAGTCGCTTTCGATGACTGCGTTTGCCGGCAGGCTGGATCAACGTGGAGCGGTCTACTACATCGATCCCGATTTTCGCTGGTCGCCGTGGCGGGCAACGCTCACGGCATCTTTCGAGCGCAACGAAGAGAATCCGATTTTCTCTTCGCAGATCGGGACCGGGAGCTTGCAGTTGCAGCGGCCGGTTGATCGGTCAAAGAAAGACATTGTTTTTGCGCGCTATAGCTTTAGCAAGACAGATCTCACGCGGGTTCTGATTCCCGACCTGGTGCCGGCGCAGGATCAACACATCCGGCTGTCCACGCTGGCCGCAAACTTTACGCGGGATACGCGCGACAATCCGCTGGATGAACACAGGGGCTTTCTCGGCACGGTGGAACTGGATTTCAACGCGAAGAAGCTGGGCTCCAGCGTGGATTTTGCCAAGCTAACGGCGCAGGCTGCTTATTACAAAGAAAAGTTCCATCACATTGTGTGGGCCAACAGCATTCGCATCGGGCTGGCGCGGCCCTTTGACGGCAGCTTTGTTCCGCTGAGCGAGCAGTTTTTCAGCGGCGGCGGCAATACGCTGCGTGGGTTCCCATTGGATAGCGCCGGGCCGCAGCGGCCAGTGGAGGTGTGCCCGAATGGAACTTCCGGCTGCGGGGTCCTTATCCAGGTGGCCAGCGGCGGCAACGAATTGTTCATTTTGAACTCCGAGGCGCGCATTCCGCTTGGAATCAAGAAGGGGCTCAGCATTGTGCCCTTTTATGACGGCGGCAATGTGTTTTCGGATATAGGCTTTCGCGATTTCACGGGGATGTATTCCTATTCGAATAACGTGGGGCTCGGCCTGCGCTACTCTACGCCGGTTGGCCCGATCCGCGTGGACTTGGGGCGCAATCTGGATCCCGTTACCGGCGTGAAGGCGACGCAGTACTTCATCAGCATCGGCCAGGCGTTTTAGAACGAGGCGAAGATGGACACCACTGGAGCACAGGATTCCGCCGGCCCCGAGCCGCGCAAAGGCGTTCGCAAATGGTTGCGTGCGATGGCCTGGACGGCGGGAGTCCTGGTGATTGCAGTGGCGGCCGCTGCCTTTGCGCTGGTGGCGCTGGTGAATCGCGATGGCGTTCATCGCTACCTGATCCACAAGGCGGAGGAGGAAGCCAGCGCGCGGCTTGGGGCGCGGGTGAGGCTTGAAAACTTCACGCTGCACCTTTCCACGCTGAGCGTGGATCTGTATGGCCTGAGCGTGGACGGCGCGGCGCCCTATTCGCATCCGGAACTGCTGCAAGTGGATCACGTGGAGGTTGGCGCGCGCGTGATCTCGGTGCTGGCGAAGAAGTGGTACCTGGCAACCGTGCGCGTGGATCATCCTGTGGTGTGGATCACGATCGACGGCAATGGCGTATCGAATCTTCCTCAGTTGAAGAGCGGCAGCGGCGGCAGCAGTAGCACGAATATCTTCAATCTTGCCATTCGTCATGCGGTGCTCGATCGCGGCGAGGTTTATTTCAACAGCAAGCCGAGCGCTCTGGCTGCCGATGTGCATGACGTGGACTTCCATGCGGGATTCGACAGCCTGCTGACCAAATACAGCGGCAGGCTGGTGTATACCAACGCGCATGTGCAGTACGGCGCGATGCGGCCGGTGACGCATGACCTCGACGTGACCTTCGATGCTACGCCGTCCGTTTTCCATCTAACCCAGATAAAGCTGAGCAGCGGCCGTTCGCGGCTTCAGCTCTCGGCAACGCTCACCAACTACAGCGAGCCGGCTGTGCAGGCCCAGTACGACGCGACCGTTGATGGCAGCCAGCTTGGCGAGATTCTCAAGAACGCATCCGTGCCTGCCGGTTTAATAGAGGCCAAAGGCACGTTGCATTATCAGCAGGCGGCGGGCCGGTCCTGGCTGCAGTCGCTGATGGTGAATGGCGATCTGGCCAGCCGCAGGCTGCTGATGAAGACCGGCGCGGCTCACGGCGCGGTGGACGATGTGATTGCGCATTATTCGCTGGCAGACGGCGACGCGACGCTGCGCGATCTTCGCGCCAGGCTGCTGGGCGGCGCGCTCGTGGCGCAGGGAAACATGAAGAATGTGGGCGGCGACTCACGGGCCAGCGTGCGTGCATCTCTGCGCGGCGTGCGAATGGCTGCGCTGCGGCAGGCGCTGACGCGCACAGGAACCCCGAGCGATGTGGCGCTGGCGGGCGCAGTGGATGCGACGGCGAGCGCTTCCTGGGGCCGGACGCTGAACGACTTGACGGCACGCGTCGACGCCACCGCGCATGGGCAGGTGGCGCGATCGGACTCCTCTCAAAATACGGGCTCGAGCCAAGCGGCGCCAATTCCGGTGGAGAGCGCAATTCATGGCACGTATAACGCCGCCAGCGAGCAACTGGCGGTCGAGAACAGCTACCTGCGCACACCGCAGACGGATGTGAATCTGAACGGCGTGGTGGGACGCAGGTCGAGCCTTGCGGTGACGGTGAAGGCGACCGATCTGCGCGAGGCGGCGCAGATTGCCGACCTGTTTCGCGCGGCTGCACCCGGCCAATCTCTGCAGCCGATCGACCTGTCGGGGGCTGCGTCCTTCGCAGGACAGGTGGAGGGGACCACTGCGGCGCCGCATCTGACCGGGGAACTGTCGGCGACGAATTTGCATGTGAACGGCACGGATTGGCGGTCGGTGCGGACGCAGGTCGACCTGAGCCCGTCGCACGCCGGCCTGCAGCATGCGGAGATCGATGCGGCTGCCGGCGGCCAGATCGAGTTAAACGCGAGCGTCGGGCTTCACGACTGGTCTTTCGACAAGCAGAGCCCGATTCAGGCGCAGATCAATGCATCGCGGCTGGACGTGGCGGCACTGACGAGGCTGGCTGAGCAGCAGATTCCGGTGACGGGCGTTTTGAGTGCGAGCCTGTCGCTGCATGGCAGTGAGCAGAGTCCGCAGGGGAGCGGGCACGTTGCGCTGAGCGGCGTGAAGGCATACGACGAGCCGATCCAGTCCGTGAATCTGAGCTTCTCCGGCGACGGCGCGGACGTACACGCGAACGTGGCGGCGCGGCTCGCCGGCGGAACGATCGACGGCAAAGCAACCATCCAGCCCAATGCGAAGACCTATACCGCGCAGCTTGCGTCGAGCGGGATCGACCTGGACAAACTGCACGCGGTTGCGGCGCGCGGCATGCAAGTGAGCGGCATGGTTGGACTGCAAGCGCGCGGGCAGGGTTCATTTGAAAATCCACAGATGGATGCGACGCTCAGGATTCCGACGCTGGCCATCGAGGCGCAGACAATCTCCGCGCTCAACCTGCATGTGAGTCTTGCGAACCATACCGCGCATGCGGAGCTAACATCGTCTGCGATGGGCGCGGCTATCCAGGCCATGGCGACGGTTGCGCTGAGTGGAGACTATGTTGCCGACGCTTCGGTCGATACGAAACCTTTCGGACTGCAGCCGTTGCTGGCGGCGTATGCGCCGGATGAGGCCGACGATGTGAACGGGCAGACGGAGATTCATGCCACGCTGCATGGGCCGCTCAAGAATCGAAGCCTGCTTGAAGCGCATGCGACGATTCCGATTCTGAAGGTCGAATACAGCAACACGGTGCAACTGGCGGCGACCACGCCGATACAGATCGACTACAAGAACGGAGTCGTGAATCTGCAGCCGGCGGCGATTCACGGGACGGACACCGACCTGAAGCTGCAGGCCGCAATCCCCATCTACGGCCATGCGCCGGCCTCGCTGCTTGCGCAGGGAGCGGTCGATCTGCAGCTATTGCAGCTTTTCGATCCGGATGTGCGCAGCTCAGGACAATTGAAGCTGAACATCAACTCTCACGGGCCGCTCAACGGCCGGGACATTGCGGGAGAGATCGATCTTGTGGACGCAAACGTTGCTTCTGCCGCTTTGCCGGTGGGATTGCAGCACGGCAACGGCGTGTTTACGCTGACGGCGGACCGGCTCAATGTGGACAAATTTCAGGGAACGGTTGGAGGAGGGACGCTGACGGCGCAGGGAGGCATTGCGCTACGGCCCAGGCTGCAGTTCAATCTGGGAGCGACGGCACAGGGCATCCGGCTGCTTTACCCGCAGGGCATGCGGGAGAGCGTGGATGCTTCATTGCGGCTGACCGGTGGCATGACGCGCGCTGCGCTGGGCGGGACGGTGAATCTCTCGGATCTTTCGTTTACGCAGGCATTCGATCTGACCGATTTTATCCAGCAGTTTTCCGGCGGGGTGGTTGCTCCACCGCAGCGAGGGTTTGCGCAGAATGTGGCGCTGAACATCGCGGTACACTCGACCAACGACATGAACCTGGTGAGCCGGACGCTCAGCGTGGGCGGTTCGGCGAATCTGCAGGTACGGGGGACGGCGGCAGAGCCGGTGATTCTGGGCCGCGTGAATCTGACCGGCGGCGACATTATTGTGAACGGCAGCCGGTTCGTGCTGTCCGGAGGCACCATCCAGTTCGTCAATCCGTCGCAGACGGAGCCGGTGATGAATCTGATGATCACCACTTCGATTCAGCAGTACAACATCAATCTGCGATTCAACGGCCCGGTGGAACAACTGCGCACGGAGTACTCGTCGGACCCGGCGCTGCCTACGGCCGACATCATCAACCTGCTGGCCTTTGGCCAAACCACGGAGGCCAGCGCGGCGAATCCGGTGGCGACTAATCAGCAGGCGGAGTCGCTGGTGGCGTCGCAGGTGTCGAGCCAGGTAACCAGCCGGATATCGAAAGTGGCGGGCATCTCGCAGCTTTCCATCAGTCCGGTGCTGGCCGGGAGCAGCTCACAGGGACCGCCGGGGGCAAATGTGACGATCCGGCAGCGGGTGACGGGCAATCTCTTTGTGACGTTTTCAACCAACGTGGCGTCCACGCAGAGCCAGACGATACAGGGGCAGTACAAGGTTTCGCCACGGGTTTCACTGAGCGCGACGCGCGATCCCAATGGTGGGTTTGCCGTGGATGCGCTGATCAACAAGAGCTGGTGACAAAGAGCTGCCGACAAGAAGCTGACGGCGGACTTGCTGCCAAGGCAGGTCAGCTTTCGGTATTGTCTCAGTTTGAAAGAGACATTCCCTCAGGGACTGAAGCCCGCGCTGCTTCGATGTCAATTCTGTACGGGCTGAAGCCCGTACCCTTCAAACTGAGACACGACCCAGCTTTTGCAATTATAGTTGACAAGGAAACAGTATCGTTAGATACTAAATACATGAACAGAACAAAAAAGCCCGCAGCCGGGATCAGCGACCTGAAGAAGCACGCCGGTTTCTGGATGCGGTTTGTTTCCAATCACGTGTCGCACGCTTTTGCCCGCAAGCTGCTTGCAAGCGGCGTTACGGTGGCGGAATGGGTTGTGATGCGGGAGATGTACGGGCGTGAGGCGATGGCGCCCAGCGAGCTGGCCGATTTGACCGGGATGACGCGGGGCGCAGCCTCAAAGCTGGTTGAGCGGCTGGTGATCAAGGAACTGATTACGCGGAGGGATCGCACCGACGATCGCAGGTTCCAGGAGATTGCGCTTACGGCAGCGGGCAAAAAGCTGGTGCCGGCGCTGGCTGCGCTTGCTGACCGGAATGACGAGGAGTTCTTTTCGCCATTGACGAAGAGCGAGCGCGAGGCGCTGGTGGCAACGCTGAAAAAGCTAGTGCGGGCGCATGGCCTGCAAAAGCTTCCAACCGAGTAAAAGGAGAGAGGATGAATACGCAGGCGATTCACGAGGTGTCAGTTGCAACTCAGGAAGGCCGCATGACCTTTCCGCGGGTGGTGGGTACGCTGCTGGAGGCGGGAGTGGAGTCCTACCTGGTTGATTTTGCCGCAGGGCGCAAGACCTACTATTCTGCCAGCGGCGAGGCGTATGCAGATGCGATGATCCTGAAGCTGGATCCGGTTGCAGAGGAGTTTTCCGGTGAAGGGATAGTGGCCGCGATTCGCGGGGCGCAGGCAGACACGGTGCGGTATCCCGAGTTCGTGCAGCGCGCTACGGCCGCTGGTGTAACCGCATACTGGGCATTCCTGACCGGCGGCAAGGTGGTCTACTTCGGACGCAAGGGCGAGATGCACGTGGAAGAGTTTCCGAAGGCGAAGCGGTAACGGGCTTTACGGGTTGTTGCGACCGCTGGAGCCGCGTTGCCGGCGCGCAGCCGATTTCGCAGCGAGATCCCGGGACAATTCTGTCGATACGCCGCAGCGCTATTGGTGTTCGCCGGAAATAACATCATTTCCCAAACCCAGAAAGCCAGCAGGGGCTGAACAGGCTGCGGAAAAACTCGTGTATCTGGGTTCAGTATTGCTTTCGGTAAAGATTTTCGCGAGTTGAGCCTGTTTTTTGGTTCGATTTCTGTTGTTATTTTTGCCTCCGGAAGCCGTTTTACCGGCATTCGGAG
>DATAVZ010000024.1:0-11032 GCA_036267475.1 Occallatibacter sp. | reverse complement strand
AGAACCTGTCCAGAAACCATCCTTCTCAGAACCGTTTTGAAAGGGCACGGCTTCAGCCGTGCCGTAAAGAGCTGAAAATAGGTTGGGCTTTAGCCCCTGAGGGACGATTTTTTGTCCACGTTCGACATCTCCTCAGAGTTCCTGGACAGGCTCTTAAAGTTAAGCGCAATACGAAATTCATCAGCTCGATCAAACCGCCGCATTTTCCAGAATGACAGAAACAGAGAGATTGTCATGAACTCCGATAAATGTCATAATTGCCGTACAGAGGCAATTATGTATCCTTCTGTCAAATCCGACCCGCAAGCCACGACCAAACTCAGCCCCAATGGCCGCATCGTCATTCCGGCAGTCATCCGCGAAGCGCTGGGTATTAAGGCCGGCGAATCCCTTCTGCTGGACGTCGAAGACGGGGTGCTCCGTATTGAGTCCTATCGAGCACGCATCCGCCGTATCCAAAAGGAGTTTGCCCACCTTGTTCCGCCAGGCCGCTGCATCTCCGACGAGCTTATAGCCGAACGCCGCCAGGAAGCTCTTCTTGAGCAGGAGAACTTCGAGCGCGCCCGCGAGCTCCGCCGCATCCGCGATGGCTACCAGTCTCCTGAGAGCGAGTCTGAGCAGAGCCTATCGCCAGAGAGCCACGTTGCCTAGTCCCGGCCCGCATCGCTCCTTCGTTCTCGATTCCTCCGCCCTGCTCGCGGTTCTGCTTGGCGAACGCGGTAGTGACCTCATCATCCAGATCCTCGAAGGCAGCCTTCTCAGCACCGTGAACCTCGCCGAGGTACACACCCGTATGGTTTCGCTCGGCGCATCAGCCTCTCACGCCTGGAGCCGCATCCTCAACTTCCAGTGCGAAATTTGCCCGCTCACAGAGTCTCACGCCCGTATCGCAGCCGAATTGGTCACCAAAACCCGCCCCTTCGGCCTGTCGCTCGGCGACCGGGCGTGTCTTGCCCTGGCCATCGAGCGCAGTGCGATCGTCTATACCACCGATCGCGCCTGGAAAAATCTCGATCTCGGCATAGAAGTTGAAGTGATCCGATAAAGTAGATTGCTCCGTTGCCAGTCCGCTGACTCGCTGCCTACCGCCCCATCCGATGCTTACTGGCATTCACCGCCGCCCGCGCCTCGCGGTCGGCCTCGCGCCGCTTCTCCGTCTCCCGCTTGTCCCAGTCCTGCTTGCCTTTGGCCACGGCCAGCTCGCACTTCACGCGGCCGTTGCGGAAATAAAGCCGGGTGGGGATGAGCGTATGCCCTTTGATCTGCGTCTTGGTCTGTAGCTTGCGAACCTCATCCCGGTGCAGGAGCAGTTTGCGCGTGCGGGTTTCGTCATGGTTGGCGATGTTTCCGTGAGAATAAGGACCGATATGCAGATTCAGCAGGAATGCCTCGCCATCCTTGACCAGGCCGTAGGCGTCTTTCAGGTTCGCGTTGCCCTGTCGGATCGACTTGACCTCGGTTCCGCGCAGGGCCACGCCGGCTTCCACCTTTTCCAGCACAAAATAGTTGTGCCAGGCGCCGCGGTTGTGGGCCGCGTCGCGCTCGCCGCTGGCCACCGGGTCGCGCGGCCGCGAAGACTTTTTGGCACCCGGTGCCTCTTTGGGAACAATTACGTGGCTGGTCTGGCGTGCCATCCGGCATATTCTCCCGGTCTTCATCGTAGCATCGGCACAGGTGGATTCGCGGTTGCGGAGCTTTGCTAAAATGGACCATCGCCGGCTGAAGCACTTCCGTTTCAGAATCCGCGTACCGGAGGGTCAAGGCAGCCCTCAAGCGCCCGCCTCAGGGCCCGGCGCGGCGCCAACGCCTGGGAGCAGAATGAATCACCGCACCCCACTGTCCGCCGTCCGCGTTTCGCTGTTTCGCGTTTCCCTCTTTCGCGCAGCCACCCTGGCAGCCCTTGCGCTGGCCGCCTTGAGCTGTGCCGTGCGTCCGGCCGCCGCCGAGTCCGCCAACTCCGACTACAAGCAGGGTCAGGCCGCCGAGGGCCGCCAGGACTACGACACCGCCTTTGCCGACTACCAGAAAGCCTGGCAGAAGGATCCCAAGGACCTGCGCTTCCAGACCGCCTTTTACCGGGTTCGGGTTTCAGCCGCGGCCGCGCACATCACCGAGGGCCGCAAGCTTTTCCAGTCCGGCAACATGCAGGGCGCGCTCACCGAGTTTCTGCACGCCAGCGAGATCGACCCCTCCGACGAGGAAGCCCAGCAGGAGATCACGCTGGTCCGCGAAAAGCAGGGCCAGAACGTGGCGCCCGCTCAGATGGCGGTGCCGGAGCTGGCCAGCGAGCAGTCGGCGGTGAACAGCCTGGCTCCTCCCGCCGAGCTCAGGCCCATCTCCAACGAGCCGCTTACCCTGCACATGACCCAGGACGCGAAGATCATCTACCAGGCCATCGGCAAGGCGGCCGGTATCAATGTGCTCTTCGATCCCGACTACAACTCCAAGCGCCTGCAGGTGGACCTCAACAACGTCACCCTGCTTGACGCGCTGCGCATCGTGGGCACCATGTCCAACACCTTCTGGCGCCCGGTCACCGACAACACCATCTTTGTGGCCCAGAACACGCGCATCAAGCGCTCGGAGCTGGACGAGGAGGCGGTGCAGACCTTCTACCTGGCCAACGCCTGGCAGCAGAACGACCTGAACGACGTGCAGACCGCCCTGCGCAACGTGCTGCTGAACGCCAAGGTCTACGGCGTGCAAAGCCAGAACGCCATAGTGGTGCGCGCCACGCCCGACGAGCTGCTGCTGGCGCGAAAGCTCATTGACGATCTCGACAAGCCGCGCGCCGAGGTGGTGGTGGACACCGCCGTTCTTGAAGTGAGCAAGAACTGGGAGCGCACGCTCGGCATCTCCTGGCCCAGCAGCGTCGGCGTGCAGTTGCAGACGTCGTCCTCGTCCAGCAATTCCTCCAACTGCGCCTCCGGCGCCACGGACTGCACCAGCTCCACGGTTTCGCCCACGCTTTACGATCTGGCCCATCTCAAGGCGTCGGACTTCGCGGTCTCGGTGGGTTCGGCCACGCTGAATCTGCTGCTCACCGACGACAACACCCAGATCCTGCAGGATCCGCGCCTCCGCGCCACCGACGGCCAGAAGGCCGACCTCAAGATCGGTTCCCGGATTCCCATCGCCACCGGCTCCTACCAGACCGGCGCGGCCACCGCGCTGGTAAGCTCGCTGGTCAACACCCAGTTCCAGTATCAGGACGTGGGCGTGGAGATCGAGGTAACGCCCAGCGTTCACTACGACCACGACGTCACCCTCAAGCTCAAGATCACCGTGAGCGCCGAGAGCGGCACCGAAACCATCAGCGGCGTCACCGAGCCGATCATCAGCCAGCGCGTCGTCGATCAGGTCATCCGGCTCAAGGAGGGCGAGGCCAGCATCATCGGCGGCATCCAGAACAACCAGGAGCAGCAGAACTGGAACGGCATCCCCGGCCTCAGCTCGATTCCCATCCTCAGGTACATCTTCGGCTCCAAGGACCACATGATCCAGAACGACGAGATCGTGTTTGTGGTGGTGCCGCACGTGGTCCGCTCCCAGGACATCAACCAGCAGGATCTGCGCGCGGTGGATACCGGCGCTGGCCAGTCGATCGATCTGCGCCACATAAGCATGCCCCAGTCGAGCCCGCAGGCGATGATTTCGCCGGCCGTGCGCTCCAATGCCATGGGGACAGTGTCCAGCCAGAGCGCGGACACCGCGGCTCCGGTAGCCTTGGCCCAACTGCGCGCCGCGCAGCAGCAGAGCTTTGCCATTGCGCCCGCGGCGCAAACCGCTCCGGCCGCCGGCCCCGCTGCGCCCGTTGCGCCGCCGGTTGCATCGCCGGGCGCACCGCCGGTTTCGCCGCCCGTTTCGCCTCCTGGCACGGCTGCTGCCGGTGCAGGACCCGGCTCTGGGCTAGCTTTTTCATTCAATGCGCCCGCCGCGCCGCTGGCCCAGGGAACCACGTTTGAGGTGCCCATTGTGGTAAGCGGAGCCGCCAACGCGGCCTCGGTCCCGCTGCAGATGCACTATGACGCGGCCCGGCTGGCCCTGGTCAACGTGGCCGAGGGCGGATTCCTCAGCCGCGACGGGCAGGCGGCGGCGCTGATCCACCGCGACGACGGACAGGGCAACCTGACCATCGTCTCCTCGCGTCCGCCCGGCGCTCCGGGCATGAACGGCTCGGGCGTGGTCTGCGTCATTACTTTCAGAGCCAAGACTGCGGGAGCCGCCGTGCTGGCCACAACCAATGCCTCCGTGGTAAACACGACCGGGCAGAGTGCGCCGGCCGGCGTCGCGCAGGCCAGCGTCACCATTCGCTAATGGCACCGCATGCGCCAATCCGAAGCCACGTTAGTCGCCGCCCAATCGGCCGCCCCGGCAGCCATCCGGTCGGCCACCCGGCCCGGGGCCCGGCGGCGCATGAGCGCGGCCTTACCCTGGTCGAGCTCATCATCTGCATCACCATTCTCTCCATCCTGGCCGGGGCGGCCTTCCCGGTGGCTCGCTTCGCCTACAAGCGCCAGTCCGAGCGCGAGCTGCGCCGCGATCTGTGGGAGATGCGCGACGCCATCGACGCCTACAAGAACGCCGCCGACAAGGGCGCATTCCAGACCAAGATCGACAGCCAGAACTATCCGCCCGACCTGGAAACCCTGGTCAACGGCGTGGATGTGCAGGGCAAGAAGCTCAAGTTTCTGCGCCGCATCCCGGTCGATCCCATGACCGGCAAAGCGGAGTGGGGTCTACGCTCCATGCAGGACGACCCCGATTCGGACTCCTTCGGCGGCCAGAATGTTTTTGACGTTTACTCGAAGTCCGACGGCACCGCGCTCGACGGTACCAAGTACAACACCTGGTAGCTGCCTGTTGCGGGCAGTGTTTGGCCCGATGTTCTGAAGGATGTTTTTGAAAAATGGATGTTTTGAAAGGCGTTTTGAAAAGGTGCGGCCGGAGCAGGACAATCGCATGAACGCTTTTTGTCGGCAACTGAGGTATTGTTCGGGCGCATCGAGGAGTGTCACAGTGATTGCCACGACGAGCGCCACAGTGAGTACCACGAGAAGCGCCACGGTTGATTGCGTCCCGGAGGGACGGCCCGAGAAGAGCCCAGGACAAGCGAAGCGCAGTCCTGGGAAGGCGCATTCGCAGAACAAGGCCGTCCCGGAGGGACGGCCCGAGAAGAGCCCAGAAAATGGCGCAACGTTGAAAAAGATCCGCCAATCCGCATCCGGCTTCACGCTCATCGAGCTGCTGATCGTGATGACCATCATCGCCATCCTGGCCACGCTGGCCATTCCGCGCTTTATCGGCGCCATCAAGTCCGCGCGCGAGGCGGTGCTGCGCGAAGACCTTTCGGTGATGCGCAACGCCATCGACTCCTACACCATGGACAAGCAGAAAGGTCCCCAGTCGCTCGACGACCTGGTGCAGTCCGGCTACCTGCGCACCATCCCTCAGGACCCCATGACCCACAGCAAAGACACCTGGGTCACCGACACCAGCGACGCCATGTTCTCCATCGACCAGACCGATCCCGGCATCTCCGACATACACTCCGGCTCCGACGAAACCGGCTCCGACGGCCAGCCCTACTCATCCTGGTGACCGTCACCTACCGTCACCTATTGATCCGGCAACTAAATACTGTCAGGGTGCCCACTACTGTCAGGATGCCCCATCCATTTCCGCGTTTTTTGGCGGAAATGGGTGGGAATACGATGTCACCGTTTTATTGCCGGATTAATATGTCTCAGGGATTACAGCTAAAAAAGATGCCAGACCGCCCGCCTGTGGCAAAGTAAAAGCATGACCCCACCGCGATTTCGTGCGCCTGCATGGGTGGCGCTCGCCGTTCTTGGCTTTGCCGTGCTGCTTGCGGCGCCGCTTTGCGGACAAACCGGGCAAACCGCGCCGGCCGCGCCAGCCGCGCACACCATCACCATTCGCATGTATGACGCGCGCAGCGGCCACCAGCTTACGCCCTCCAACTTCGTCGTCCGCTTTAACCATGAAGACGACATTCGCAATGACGGGCTGCACATCGACGACGACGGCACCGGGACCATCGCCGTGCCCGCCGGGTCATCGTTCGTGGCCGTCGACGGCACCTTCGACCGCTCCATGGAGGTTTACATCAACTGTGACACGGGCATGGAAAAAGACGACCGCCGGCGCCACTGGTACTCGATTGCCGACATTCTTTCCACCGGCGTGATTGCGCCCAACGAGTGTTTCAAGGGCAAATACGAGCATCCGCGCGTGGCCCTGCAGCCGGGCGAATTCGTCTTTTACGTCCGCGAGCGCAACTGGCGCGATCCGTCCTCGTATTAGCGCTATCGCATCGTATTAGAGCTACCGCAATAGAGATCGATATACCGAGTCAGCCTGTTCTCTGATCCCTGATCCCTGTTCTCTGATCTCTGTTCTCTGTTCTCTGATCTCTGATCCCTGATCCCTGATCCCTGATCCCTGATCCCTGATCCCTGATCCCTGATCTCTGATCTCTGTTCTCTATTCCTGCGCCCCGGCCGCTTCAATCCGCGCCCAAAGCTCCTTCACGCCGTACCCGGTTTTCGCCGACACTGGCAGAATCCCTTCCGCATCGAGCCCCTTCTTCAGGGCGGCCAGGTTGCGGGTGCGCTGGTTGCCGCTGAGCCGGTCCACCTTGGTGGCCACCACCACGTAGGCGCGCCCCGCGGCGCGCAGCCACTCCTGAAGCTGTGCATCGCTGGGCTGTGGCGGAACGTTCGAGTCCACCAGGCACACGCACAGCGCCAGCGTCTCGCGTTCATGCAGATAGGGCTCGATAAACTTGGGCCACTCCGCGGAGATGGACTTGGAAATTTTCGCGTAACCGTAGCCGGGCAGATCGGCAAACACCAGCCGCGGCCTCTGTTTGTCGTCCAGCATGGAAAAGAAATTGATGGCGCGGGTGCGTCCCGGCGTCTGCGAAACCCGTGCCGCCTTTTCGCCCACCAGCGCATTCAGCAGGCTCGATTTGCCTACATTCGACCGCCCCAGAAACGCGATCTCCGCAACGCTGGGGGCAGGAAACTGCGCGGCCGCCAGAGCCGAAAGCAAAAACTGTGTCGTGTATCTCATCCACTCTAGGATACCGGTCCAGATACCATCGTCACCCGCATCGGCGTGTCACCCACACGGTGAGCACACCTGTGGACTCAGTTGAAACCAGGAGAAGCCGTAATGCTTTACCGCCGGTCGGAGATGATCCACAGCCCGTCCCGCTTGGTAAATGTGAACTGGATGGTGCGCGCGTACTGTACCGGCTTGCCCGCCGAGGTAATCGTCGAGGTCTCCATGCAGTTCCACAGCGCCTTGTCGCCGGCAATGAACAGCGAGGTCACCGGGCAGTTGTCGCTCACCGTCGCCTCGGGATTGCTTTTGAAGAACCGCTGCCAGCCTTTCGCGCTCACCGGCTCAATACCCACGGCCTGGAGCTGCTGAATATCGTGAGCGGCCAGCCCGGAGTCGAACCGGTCCAGCGCCTCCTGCACGTGCGTGGCTTCCTGCACCACCTGGCAGGCCGCAATCATGCGCGCCGCCGCGGGAGTTACGCTGTTCTCGGGGTTTTGTGCGGAGCTGTTCGGCGCCGCCGCCGACGCCACCATGCCGGTAGTCGCTGCCAGAGCGAAAAACACGTTCAAGCACTTCATCGCCGTTTCCATCGTTTCTGCGCATCCGGTTTCAGCGGCTTGCGCGGAAGTCTACAGCCTGGTAACCACTACTGTTCACTTCGCCAAAATTGTGCGCCCATCGCGGTGCCGTGGAAATGCCACTTTGGCGCTAGCCCGCGCCAAACGGCTGTTCGCACTGCATTGCCCGGACAAGAGTGGCCCGGCCGCCCGCCGCGCGACACTTACAGAATCGGCCAGGATGGCGCCCAATGTGATGACCTTCAGGCCTCCGCAGGTTACCAAGGTACCTGAAGGGCTAGCCTACGCATCCGGCTGAGCAATTTGTCCCCGGCGCGGAATGCCGGACGAAAGCCACAGGGCCGCAGCCCGGCATCTTCACTGCGCCTCAAATCTGGTCCGCCGCCGGCGTCCGCTTATGAACACTCCGTCTCACTTGTGAACGCACAACCGCTGCACCAACCCGCCAGGCCACGGCTAACCCATTGATTCCAGGAACCCGCCGCCGGAATCCTGTGGAACGCCGCGTGCTGTTCAGCGTATGGATTGAAGTGTGCCTGGGCCAAATTGGTGTGTGCTGTCGCGCGTGGAGCGCACAGGGAGCCTGACCGATGAGAGTTCTGCTGCAGGACGTTGTCTACGCGCTTCGCCAGTTGCGCAAAACGCCGGGATTCACCTTCACCGTGCTGCTGACGCTGGCGCTCGGCATCGGCGCCAACTCGGCCATCTTTACGTTGGTCAACTCCCTGCTGCTGCGCAACCTGCCCGTCACCGATCCCAAAACCCTGGTCCGCATCGGAGATACGGACGACTGTTGCGTGAACGGCGGGGTCAACGACAACGGCGACTACTCGCTCTTTTCCACCGAAACTTACTACCTGTTCAAGAAGAATCTGCCCGAATTTCAGGATCTGGCGGCCATGGAGTCCGGCTACGGCTGGCGTCCGCTCACCGTGCGCCGCGAAGGGCCGCAGACCGTGGCCAAGTCGGTCATGGGCACCTTTGTCTCCGCCAACTACTTCCGCGTCTTCGGACTCACGCCCGCCGCCGGCCGCTTCTTTGTGGACGCCGACGACCAGCAGGGCGCGCCCATTACCGCCGTGATGAGCTACGAAACCTGGATGGAAGACTACGCCGGCGATGCCTCCGTTGTCGGCAGCACCTTCCGCATCAACACCAAGGCGGTCACCATCGTCGGCATCGCGCCCAGAGGGTTTTACGGCGATCGCGTCTCCGCACAGCCGCCGCGCTACTATCTCCCGCTGGAGTCAATGGATGCGGTCAGCGGCGCGCCCTACCTGCACGACCCCACCATCGAGTGGGCCTACATCATCGGCCGGATCAAGCCCGGCGTGTCTCTGCCCGCCCTGCAGCAGAAGGCCAGCGCGCTGCTTCGCGAGCAGTTTGCCACCTTCAAGGAGTTCAAAGTCGAGCGCAACAAGAAGGCTCTGACCCGCGTCCACGTAATGCTGATGCCCGGTGGCGGCGGCATCCAGAACATGCAGGACGATTACAAGAATCATCTCCGCCTGCTCACCTGGATCGCCGCCCTGGTGCTTTTGGTGGCCTGCGCCAACATCGCCAATCTGCTGCTGGTGCGCGGCATGGGCCGGCGTGCGGAAATGTCCATCCGCTCCGCGCTCGGAGCGCCGCGCAGCCGCATCGTCCGCCAGTTGCTCACTGAAAGCGTGCTGCTGGCCGGCCTGGGCGGACTGCTGGGGCTGGGCGTGTCGTTCCTGGGCGCGCGCCTGCTGCTGACGCTGGCCTTCCCCGGCCAGCAGGGCGTGCCCATCAACGCCGCTCCGTCGCCGCTGGTCATTGCCTTCGCCTTTGGCCTGGCGCTGCTCACCGGCGTCCTGTTCGGCATTGCTCCGGCGTGGATTGCCGCGCACGCGCAGCCGGCCGACGCGCTCCGCTCCAACGCCCGCACCACCGCCCAGGGCGCATCGCTGTTGCAGCGCGGACTGGTCGTGCTGCAGGCCGCGCTGTCGCTGGTTCTACTGGTTGCGGCGGGGCTGTTTGCGCAGAGTCTCAGCAAGCTCCAGAACACCGACATGCGGCTGGACGCCACCAACCGCTACATCATCCACATCAACCCCCAGGCCGCCGGCTACGCCACCACCCAGGTCGAGCCGCTCTATCGCACCATCGAAGACCATTTCCACGCGCTGCCCGGCGTGCTCAAGGTGGGCCTGGCCACTTACACGCCCATGGAAGACGACAACTGGGGCACCGGGGTAAAGGTTCAGGGAGAGCCCAACCTCTACAAAGGCGCGTCGTGGGTCAAGGCCACGCCGGAGTACTTCGACGCCGTGGGCACTCACGTGGTGATGGGCCGCGGCTTCACGCCGCAGGACACGCTGGCCGCGCCGCCGGTCGCCGTCGTGAATCAGGAGTTCGAGAAGCAGTTCTTCGGCAAGCGCAATCCCATCGGCCATCGCTTCGGCGATTCGGGCCCCGGACACGACGGCTCCTACGAAATCGTCGGCGTGGTTGAAAACACCACTTACACCAGCGTCTACTGGAAGAACCACGCCATGTACTTTGTCCCGCTCACCCAGCGGCCCGCAATCACCGGTCACGATCCGAATCCCAATGACACCGTCGAGAAGGATATGTCGATGTACGCCGGCGCCATCGTCGTCCAGACCGCCCGCCCGGTGCCGGAGATGGAGAAGCTGGCCCTGGCTACGCTCGCCGGCATCAATCCCAACCTGACCATAGTGAAATTTCAGACCTTTCAGCAGCAGATTAACGACCAGTTCACTGAAGAACGCCTCATCGCGCGGCTCACGTCGCTGTTCGGCGCGCTGGCACTGCTGCTGGCCGCCATCGGGCTCTACGGCGTCACCGCCTACACCGTCGTCCGCCGCACCCCGGAGATCGGCATCCGCATGGCCCTGGGCGCCGAGCGCAGCCGCGTCATCGCCATGGTCATGCGCGGAGCCATGCTGCAGGCGCTGGTCGGCTTGGCCATCGGCGCGCCTATCGCCATGCTCTGCGTGCGCTACGTCAAGTCACAGCTTTATGAGATCACCAGCGTGAATCCAGCGGTGATGGCCGGAGCCATCGCCACGCTCGCCGTAGCCGCCGCCGTCGCCGGCATCATCCCCGCCCGCCGCGCCGCATCCATCGACCCGGTAAAAGCTCTCCGCATCGAGTAAAGCAGAAATCCGCAGCCAGAAAAGCAACCGGAACAGGTGCGCGGCCCAGTCCTCACTCTCACTCACTCACCACAGGAATGGGTGCCCCATGAGCCTCTTGCAAAATTCCGTAACTGCGCGGCACGTATAGGCCGCAAATTGTATTTTTGCACTTCGATGTCTGTCTCTCGGCTTTGTTTTCGCGCGGGGTTGGCCGTTTTTTGCTTGCAGTTGTGTTTT
>DATAVZ010000023.1:0-5248 GCA_036267475.1 Occallatibacter sp. | reverse complement strand
GCCGGCGACGGCATGCACGAGCATCCCACGCAGGCGCTGCTCGATCTGCGCACCATCCTCGCGCATCTGCGGCCAGACGCGCACTCCGTTGGCCCGGACACGCTGGCCGGCGTAACCGTCACCATCGTCGGCGATATCCTGCACAGCCGCGTGGCCCGCTCGAACCTGCTGCTGCTGCCGCGGCTGGGGGCGCGGGTGCTGCTGTGCGGGCCCAAAGAGCTGCTGCCCGAGGTGGCGGCTCAATCCGCTCCCGGCATCGAGATCGAGCGCGACTTCGAAGCGGCGCTTAAACAATCGCAGGCCATCATGATGCTCAGAATTCAGGCCGAACGGCTGGTCGGCCTGCGGCTCGATCTTGCCGAATACCAGGCCGCTTACCAGCTCACCGGCCAGCGGCTGGCAGCCCACGCGCCGCAGGCCATCGTGATGCATCCGGGCCCCATTATCCGCGGCATGGAGATCACCGCCGGCGTTGCCGACGGCGTCCAGTCCACGATTCTCGAACAGGTCACCAACGGAGTGGCGATTCGCATGGCCGTGGTGGAGCGGGCGCTGACGTCCGCGGCTCGCGCCGACCGGCCTCAGCCATCGGGCCGGCAGAAAGGAAGCCGCGCATGACGGCCCTGCTCATTCGCGGCGGACACCTTATCGATCCGGCCGCCGGCATAGACGCTGCCAAGGACATCCTGCTCCGCGACGGCCGCGTGGCTGAGATCGCCTCGCCGGGCAAGATCAAGCACGCCGAAGGCGTCCAGGTCATTGACGCAGCCGGGCTTACCGTAGCGCCGGGGCTGATCGACATACACGTCCATCTGCGCGAGCCGGGCCAGGGCTACAAGGAAACCATCGCCACCGGCACCGCCGCCGCCGCCGCAGGCGGATTTACCGCCGTGGCCGCCATGCCCAACACCACGCCGGTCAACGACTCGCCGGAGATCACGCGCTGGATGCAGTCGCCCGACCGTGGCGCGCAGATCCGCGTCTTTCCCATAGCCGCAGCCACGCGCGGATCCAAGGGCGACACCCTCAATGACTTTGCCGCGCTTAAGGCTGCCGGCGCGGTGGCGGTTACCGACGATGGCCGCCCCATCCTCAAAGACGGCGTCATGCGCGAGAGCCTGGCTGCTGCCGCGCGGGTTGGGCTTACCGTCATCCAGCACGCCGAAGACACGCGCATGACCCAGGGCGCCAGCATGAACCTGGGCCCCACCGCCTTCCGGCTCGGCCTGCGCGGCATGCCGCCCGAGGCTGAATCGAGCCTGGTCGAGCGCGACATTCGCCTGGTGTCCGAACTGCGCGACGCACATCCGCACTTGCACGTGGCCCACACCTCCACCGCCGCCGCCGTGGCTGCCGTGCGCAACGCCCGCCGCAACGGCCTGCGCGTCACCTGCGAGGTGGCGCCTCATCACTTCCTGCTCACCGAGGAGCATGTCGGCCTCTACAACACCCACGCCAAGATGAATCCGCCGCTGCGCTCGGCCGCCGACCGCGACGCCATGGTCGAGGCCATCCTCGACGGCGTGGTCGACGCCATCGCCACCGACCACGCGCCGCACGCGCAGCACGAAAAGGAAGTCGAGTTCGAGCACGCGCCCAACGGCATCACCGGCCTGGAAACCGCGCTGGGCCTGTGCCTGCGCTGGCTGCACAAGGAGTGGCGCATGCCGCTGGGCCGCGTCCTGAGCCTGCTGAGCGCGCAGCCCGCCGCGCTGCTTAACCTGCGCGGCCGCGGCACGCTGACCGCCGGCAGCTACGCCGACGTGGTCCTCTTCGATCCCAAAGCCGAGTGGATCTATCGCGCCGCGGAGACAAAATCCAAAGCCAAGAACACCCCCTTCGACGGCTGGACCATGCAGGGCAAAATCCGCTGGACGATCTGCGAGGGGCGCATCGCCTACACCGGTCCCGCCTGAAGCGGACTGCAGGCGGCGCCCGGCAAATCGCTGAATCCAAAATCCGCTTCCGGGAATTTGCTTCCGGGATAATAGTTGTTGAAACGAATATCTAATCTGCCGCATCTTAAATGCGAAAGGAGCAATACATCCCATGACAGACACCGCTACCACCACCTGGAAGATCGATCCGGCACACTCAGCCGCCGAATTCAAGGTCAGGCACATGATGATTTCCAATGTGAAGGGGACCTTGACGGGTATCTCCGGCACACTGACCGAGCACGCAACCGACGCCTCGCTTTCGAGCGTGGAGGCATCGATCGATGTGACCACCCTGAGCACCTGCGACGCGCAGCGCGACGGCCACCTGAAGAGCGCGGACTTCTTCGATGCGGAAAAATACCCGGCTCTTACCTTCAAGTCGACCGGGGTGACCCGCAAGGGCGAAGGCGAATATGCGGTAACCGGCGACCTGACCGTCCACGGCGTGACCAAGCCGGTAACTTTTGCCGTGGAAGGACCGAGCGCCCCGGGCAAGGATCCCTGGGGCAACACGCGCATTGGTCTTTCGGCAACCACCAAAATCAATCGCAAGGACTTCGGCCTCGCATGGAACTCGGCGCTCGAGACCGGCGGCGTGCTGGTGGGCGAGGAAGTGACCATCACGCTGGACGTGCAGTTCATCAAGGCGTGATGAAAAGGCATAAGCCACGCGTGAACAGGGCGCTGTGCGCCGGGCGCGAGGATTAGGCGACAGCCATCTGCCCGGAACCGGACAGAACCGGACAGAGCCGGACAGAACTGTGGACGCGGGCAGGCCTGGAGCGGAAACCGGAGCGAGAACGGGAGAATTCCCGCGGCCCGATCCGCAAGCCAATCGTTCGCGCAGGCAAATAGTTGTTGCAACAAATATCTAGCTGGCGCATCCAATAAGCATCGCCCAGGTAAGCATCGGTCGGGTATCGGGTAATGAGCCAGACGCTGCCAGGCAGCCGGAGCAGTCAATCGGATAGGCAACTGCCCGGCAGCGGTTCGGAAGGAGTTTTACCATGTCGCTTCGCGCAGTGAAAGAGATCCATGGAACCACACCCACCATCGAGGGAGCGGGCGTAAAGCTGCAGCGTGCCTTCGGATTCGGCAAGACGGCGGAGTTCGATCCGTTCCTGCTGCTGGATGACTTCCGTAATGAGAATCCGGCGGATTATCTGGCCGGATTTCCGTGGCATCCGCACCGCGGCATTGAGACCATTACCTATGTGCTGGCGGGCGAGGTGGCGCACGGCGACAGCCTGGGCAACAAGGGCCGCATGACCGCCGGGGACGTGCAGTGGATGACGGCCGGCAGCGGCATTCTGCACCAGGAGATGCCGAAAGGCGACGCGCAGGGCCGGATGCACGGCTTCCAACTATGGGCCAACCTGCCCGCATCGTTGAAGATGACTGACCCGCGCTACCAGGACATTCCTTCAGCCGCCATCCCCGAGGTGACAGAGGACGACGGCACCAAAGCGCGCATCATCTGCGGCGAGTTCTGGGGCCAAAAGGGCCCGGTGGCAGGCGTAGCCGCCGGATCGAATGCAGGATCGCATCCCGGATCGCATATTGACCCGCACTACGTGGACATCTCGGTGCCGCCGTTTACCCGCAGGCGCATCCAGGTGGAGACGACTCGGAATGCCTTCGCGTATGTATTTGCCGGCGCTGGAACCTTTCGCGACGCCTCGGCTCCGCGGGCGGTGCTGACCGAGTCGGCAGTCGACCCCAACGCAACAGCGGTCTACGACGCGAAAAACCATTCGCTGGTTCTATTTGACCGCGGCGACGAGATCGTGGTGCATGCCGGGCCGGAGGGCATCCGGTTTCTGCTGGTCTCGGGCAAGCCGCTCGAAGAGCCGGTGGCCTGGTACGGGCCTATCGTGATGAACACCCAGGCCGAGCTGCGGCAGGCGATGAACGAGCTGCAGAGCGGCAAGTTCATCAAGCATGGCTGAGCGGGTGTGACGTCCTGAAGGCTGCGCAGGCGCAGGGTTAGCCCGGTGCGGCAGCGTGGCGCTATACGGCCACGGGCAGCTCGGCCGACAGGATGTTCATGGGGGTGAGCCCGCGCTGGCGCAGCGTGCGCAGGCTCAGCACGTCGTGGCGCTTGGCCAGGCGGCGGCCATTGTGATCGACCACTAGCGGGCAGTGGTACCAGAACGGGTCACGCAGGCCCAGGGCGCGGTTGAGCAGAATCTGCCGCGCGGTGGACTTGAGCAGGTCGGCCCCGCGCACCACTTCGGTGATGCCCATCGCCGAATCGTCCGCGACGCAGGCCAGTTGATAGCTCGGGCCGCCGTCGCGCCGCCACACCAGGAAGTCGCCGAAGTCCACGCCGGCCACGAACCGCTGCGGTCCCAGCCGGCCGTCGACAAACTCGATGGCTTCCCCATCCGGCACGCGAAACCGCCAGTTGCAGCCGTCGGGCACGTCGGGCTCGCCGGAGGCAGGCCCGGAAAGCTGCGAGGCGGCTCCCTGAAACGGCCCGCTGGTTTCGGGCCTGCATGTTCCCGGCCTGCATGTTCCCGGATACACCGGCTCATCATCCAGAGCCTCGCCCTTGCCCGCACCCTGGGACTGCATCGACTCATGCGGAGCGCCCAGCGCAGTGGCCAGGTCCCGGCGCGAGCAGCGGCAGGGGAACAGATAGCCAAGCCGGAGCAGACGCCGCCACGCGGCCAGGTAAAACGTCCGGCGCCGGCTTTGCACATAGGGCGCAAACGGGCCGCCTTTGTCCGGTCCCTCCAGCCAGCGGATTCCCAGCCAGCGCAGGTCGTCCATTGCAGCTTCGGCGTAGGCGCTCCTGCTGCGGTCGGAATCGAGGTCCTCCATGCGCATCACCAGCGCGCCGCCGGCATCGCGGGCGCGCTGCCAGGCTGTCCAGAAAGTGCGCGCATGGCCCACGTGCAGATAGCCGGTGGGCGAGGGCGCGATTCTTCCGCGATAGTTCGATGTGGGCGTTGGAGCCAGGCTGGCCATTCTGCCTTCAAGTGTAGGGAGGCGCAGGCCGCGCGGCATATAAAGAGTTTGGTTCCGTGAACAACTTGGTTCCCACTGACCAACGCATCGCGGCCCGGCACCATTCTTTATTGATCCGGCAATAAAACAGTGACATCGCATTCCCACCCATTTCCGCAAAAAAACGCGGAAATACATGGGGCACCCTGACAGTATTTAGTTCAATCACCCGGTCTAAACCCACCGCCTTTAGGCGGTGAGCTTCAGCATCTGTGCTAGATTGAGCGATTATGGCGGAGTATCGCAAGAATGCGCATTCTGTTTGGGACGTCAAGTACCACATGATCTGGGTGACG
>DATAVZ010000022.1:0-67891 GCA_036267475.1 Occallatibacter sp. | reverse complement strand
ACTGCATACGGTGGGATCGCTCCGCGAATCTATGGTGTGGAAACCAGATTCTAAAGCATGCGATTCCCACCCCTACCCACTAAATCAACCATCCCGCGGATTTTTGCAAGAGGCTCCCAGGTCTGGATTTTCAGACATGGGCGGGGTACTCAGATGAAGCAAGCGCCGGTACATCTGAACGTGAGGAAGTGAAAACACCTGGCCCGTTGATAACGAACAAGTCCGGAAGGCATGAGAAATAGAATAGAGTGACGTGCCCTCCCATGTCTGAAAAGACAGACATGGCCCACCCATTTTCGTGCTGAATTTTAATTCCCTGAGACCCGGTCCACCCGCCGAAAAGCCGTACACCATTTTCCATTTTTTCCATAAGCCGCGGCGCACGGCAATCCCGCCCGTTCCTCACCCGGCTTTGGCGGCGTCCGCCGGCGCATCGGCGCCCAGTTGCACGGCCTGCTGCGATGTTTGGAGCGCGTTGGCCAGCAGGCGGATGTCCGACGACTGCGCGCCGCTTACATGGGCCAGCACCGCGGCGGCGGAAGGCGCACGCATGCCGGTAAGGAATACCCGGCGCGTGTTTCGCAAATCGAGAACCGGCGCGCCGCCCGCAGGAGCCGAAAGCTCCATGCCGCTGAAGATGGCGTCGTCCACGTCGTCGCACACAATTGCGGGGCGTCCGTCGGGCTGGTCGGCGATGTACTCCACATTCTTGAGCCGCACCCGATCGGCGTGGCGGATGTAGAAGCCATACGCGGGAAGATGGCCCATCATGCAGCACTCCGGATATTTGTCGATGACCTCGGGAATTTCCCGCTGCGCCCATTCGGCGCGTCCCTGGGCCACGGTACGGATGCGGCAGTTGCTCACGGTCACGTCGCTGGGACGCAGGCCGGGCACGCCGGTGATGGAGCTGGTGACGATTGCGCCCTCGGCATCGATGCCGTCGATGAGAATGTTGCGCAGAAACGAACCCGGCCTGGTCTTGCGCTGTCCCAGCCGCACAAAGATGGGCGCGCGCACGTTCTGCATGCGGATGTTCGATACCACCACGCCGTCCACGCTGCCGCCATCGACGGTTTCAATGCTTAACCCGCCGATGACCCGCCCGTTCACGGGTTGAGGATTGCTGTAGATGACGGAGTTCGAGAAGACGATATTTTCAAACGCGCCCGCGGTGCTGGTGCCTATCTTGAAGCCGTTGCACGACGTGGTCAGGGTGCAGTTGGTGATGGTGATGTTGCGCGTGGGCAGCAGATCGCCGTAGGGGTTGTCGCTCTTGATGCAGATGGCGTCGTCGCCGGTGACGATGTCGCAGTTGGAGACGAAAACATTGCTGCAGCCGGTAATGTCCATGCCGTCGGTATTGGGGCCGATGGGCGGATTGCGCACTCGTATGCCATCGATGACCACGCTGTCGCAGGCGATGGGACGCAGTGTCCAGCCGGCCGAGTTTTTGAGCGTGATTCCGCTGATGCGCACATTGCGGCACTGCGCGAACTCGACCATCGGCGATGGCCTCCGGTCATGGTTCTTCACGCGATTGACGAAGGTGGCCACGTCCTTCCACTCGTTTTCAGGCGGCGCCGGCGCGCGGTTCGCGTTCTCCCAGTAGGCCGGGCCCTGGCCGTCAATGGCGCCCAGGCCGCACAGCGCCACGTCGTCGGCATTCTGCGCAAACACCAGGTGATGGCCGTTGGCGTCGCCCTGCACCGGCGGTCCGGGATGATACTGATAGTCGTCGATCGAGGTGCTGCCCAGCAGCGTGCAGCCCGCCTCAAGGTAGAGCGTAACCCGGCTCTTGAGCTGGATGCCGGCGATGAGAAACGTGCCCGGCGGCGCGTAGACCAGTCCGCCGCCGGCGGCGAAGACCGCGTCAATGGCGCGCTGAATCGATTGCGTGCAAAGCGTTTTGCCATCGGGAGCAGCGCCGAAGTCGAGGATGCTGCGCGCGGCTGTGAACGGCGCGGCCGATCCCACAGCGGCTGCGGCAAATCCGGCGGCCAGCGGCGAGCCGGCAAGAAAATTCCTTCTCAGCATGATTTTGCTTTCTGGCCTTTATCCCGCCACTGCCCGCATCGCGCTTACCCCGGCGCCCAGCAGCGCCGTTTCGTCGTTGGGCGGCAGCACCTCCAGCGAGAAGCTTTGCAGCGGGCTCATTCTTACCATGGTTTCAAGATGGCTGCGCAGCAGCGGCAGCTCCAGGAAGTGGACATTCTGGCCGGTGAAGTAGAACTTGCCCGGACCGGCGAGATGGATGAACGATGCGGTTGCGGCGGCCAGCGCGCGGTGCCACAGGTCCACAAAATCCAGGCAGCGCTGATCGCCTTTCCTGGCGTTGGCGAAGATCTCTTCGGGCTCAAGATCCAGGAAGCGCAGACGCATGGCCCGCGAGCCCATGATGCCTTCCAGGTGTCCCACGCCGCCGCAGCCGCAGTACTTTTCCTTCGGGTCGAGGGTCACGGTGATGTGCCCGCCCTCCCACACGCCTTCCACATACGGCCATCGCCCGTAGCCGATGCCGTTGCCGATGGTCCATACGCGGGTGAGCTTGTTGAAGCGGCCATGGGTGGCAGCCACGCTGGCAGCAATGGCGTCGGCGTCATTGACCACGTGCACCGGCGCGGCCAGTCCGCGGTCATGGAGCTTTCTGCTCATCTCCTCGTCCAGCCGCAGCCCCTTGATCTGCGGCAGGTTGGGCGAGTCTTCCACCACTCCGTGACGCACAATGCCGGGAACCGCCACGCCAATGGCATCGAGCCGGCCCTTTGCGCCGGCGGCGAGAGTGGCGGCCAGTTCCACCAGGATATCCACCAGCTCGCCGTGCGGAATAGTAATGAGCTCGGCCGGTACGGCGGGGTCTTCCGGATAGCGCAGAATCTCGCCGGTCAGCTTCTGGTCTTCCAGCGTTGCCGCCACAATGTGATCCGTAATCACGATGCCGATCGCGACTGCCATTGAAACCCCCTGCGAGCCGGAGAGATGTTATGCCGCCGTCCGCGCCATCGTCCGCGCCGCGCGGGCGTCTGCGGGGCTACCCGGCCTGGTACCGGTGCAGCCGCCCCAGCCCGTTGAACGCCGCTACTTTGTAACATTCGGCCAGCGTGGGGTAGTTGAACACGGTATCGATGAAGTAGTCCATCGTGCCATCCAGGGTCATCACGGCCTGGCCAATGTGAACCAGCTCGCTGGCGCCCTCGCCAATAATATGCACGCCGAGCACCTTGCGCGTGTCGCGGTGGAAGATCAGCTTCAAACGTCCGGTGATGTCGCCGCGAATCTGGCCGCGCGCCACCTCGCGATAGTACGCCATGCCCACCTCGTAGGGAACGTCCTCGTCGGTGAGCTGCTCTTCGGTCTTGCCGATGAAGCTGATCTCGGGAATGGTGTAGATGCCGTATGGATAGAAGCTGGGGTTGGTGCAGACCGCATGGTCGCTGAATGCCGCGCTCGCGGCAATGCGCCCCTGCTCCATTGAAACCGAGGCCAGCGACGGAAAGCCGACCACGTCGCCCACGGCATAGATGTGGTCAGATGTGGTCTTGTAGTGCTCGTCCACGGCAATGCGCCCGCGGCCGTCAGCCTCAAGTCCGGCGGCTCCCAGGTTCAGCTCATCCACGGCGCCCTGGCGGCCGATGGCGTAGAGCAGCGCGTCGCCGGAGACCTTCTTTTTGCTCATCAGGTTGGCCACCACGGTGCCGGGGGTGGGCTCTTCCACGCTTTCCAGCTCCTCGCCCAGCCGCATGGTTACGCGGCTGTCGCGCAGATGATAGCTGAGCGCCTCGATGATCTCGCGGTCAGCGAACTCCAGCAGGCGGTCCCGCTTTTCAATGAGCGTGACGCGCACCCCCAGCACCGCGAACATGCACGTGTATTCGACGCCGATCACGCCGCCGCCCACCACGATCAGGGTCCGCGGCAGCTCCTGCAGATCCAGAATCTGGTCGCTGTTGACGATGGTGCGGCCGTTGATGGGCACCTTGGGCGACGATGCCGGCTTGGTGCCGACGGCGATGATGATGCGGTCGGCCTCGATGGTGGTGTCGGCCAGCGGGCCCTCCACCTGAACCTTGTGCGGATCCACGAATCGGGCCACGCCGTGAACCACGTCCACCCCGTTGCGCGACAACTGCGCCTCGGTCACGTCCACTTCGGTCTTGATCACCGCCTGCACCCGGAACGCCAGGTCGGCCATCGAGATCTTTTCCTTGACCCGGTAGTTGATGCCGTAAAGCGAGCGGTAGTTGTAGCCGGAAAGATGAAGCACTGCTTCGCGCATGGTTTTGGAAGGGATGGTGCCGGTATTGATGCACACTCCGCCCACCACCGAGCGAGCCTCCACCACCGCCACGCGTTTGTTCATCTTGGAAGCAGCCACGGCGGCGCGCTGGCCCGCGGGCCCTGAGCCGATGATAACCAGGTCATACTTGAGGGCGCTCATGCGAGTGTGTCTCCCCGGAGTTTTGGAGTCCGGCCGTGCCCCTGCCGGTCTCCTGCCAGAATCCTTACTCCCGCAACCGAAGCCGAGAACCTGCCTATCCGGAGGCTACCATAGCACTCTCCGGAGGGTTACAGAACACGGAACGAGGTACAGGGCAATTACATTTGAAAGACGTTGTGAGCCGGTTGCCGCAGGGCGTGCTTTGCATTCAAAATCAAGGCTTTGTAACAGGGCACGACTTGAGTCGTGCCGAATCAGGCAACAACAGCGATAGGGCTTGAGCCCCTGCAAATGCGCATCTCCATACATTGAGCTTTTGAAGCAAATTGAGCTTTTTGCAGCGGCTGAAGCCTGTCTGATCGCGGTCCCACCTGCGGCACGACTCAAGTCGCGCCCTGTTACAACGCACCCTTAAATCACGATTTACAGTTTGCGCGATCTTGATACCCTCACAAAATCCAAATGCGATTGCCCTGGAACAACGAGGTAGATCTCTGACCGCTTGTTTTCGTACCACTGCGGGGTGCCCCATCCTTGACGCAGCTTCATCGCGGCAAGGGTGGGAAAGCATAAATTCACACGGTCAAAAGCATAGTGGTTCAGTTTGAAATGACATGCCGCAGTGGCTGAAGGCTGCAATGGCTTTCGTGCTGCCTATGCACAGGCCCTCAAGCCCGTGCCCTCCAATCTTATCGAAAGCCCGCGCACGGTCTTCTCGAAACTCCGTCCACTTCAGGCTGATCCAATGGACCCAATCCCATGAATAGAAATTTGGAACGGAAATCGGAAACGGGAATCGGGAACAGAAGCTTGCGGGAGTGTGCAAAATGCGGCCCGGAAGCGGCTCGGGCCGCGGCAAAAAACGCAAAAGTCCCGGCAGCGGAAGAGGCATCCGGCTGCCGGGGCTTTTTTAGCCCATGACAAAATTGGAGCGGGTGCAAGGCGAGTCGATCTTGCGGGTATCGTTTTTCCCCAGGAAAACGACGCCCGGCACGATTTTCGCGATCCACAGATGAACTCCGATTTTACTCAGGATCTATGAGTGCGCGGTGCGCAGACCCTGCCGCGCCGGAACCAGCGCGTTGCCCGCATATCTTCCGCCGGGCTGGCCGTCATGATCCAGCCGGAACTGGCGGATCATGCCGTCCAGATCGTTGGCAAGCTGGGCCAGGTTCTTGAGCACTTCCACGGCTTCTTCGGCGCCCTGCGAATTCTCCGTGGCAAGCTGCGAAATCTGCCCTGCCGACTCGGAGATTTCGCCGGCCGCCGCGGTCTGCTCAGTGGCTGCGGTGGCAATGAGGTTGATCTGCTGCTCCACCTGGCGGGAGGACTCGATGGTTGCTTCCAGGCTGGAGCGCACATTGGCGGTCTCTTCCATGCCGCTTTCAACGGCGGTGCGGCTCTCCTGCATCACCTGCATGGTTTCCCTGGTCTCGTCCTGGATGCTGCGGATGGTGCCTGCGATCTCTTCGGTCGCGCCCTTGGTGCGCTCGGCCAGGCGGCGCACTTCTCCGGCCACAACCGCGAACCCGCGGCCGTGCTCGCCGGCGCGCGCGGCTTCAATGGCCGCATTCAGCGCCAGCAGGTTGGTCTGCTCGCTGATCTCCTGAATCACGTTGACCACCTTGCCGATCTCTTCCGAGCGCATGGCCAGCGAGCCCATCTTGTCGGAGACGGTGTTGGACGCCGAGGCGATTTTTTCCATGGTGGCCGCCGCGGACTGCATCACCACTCCGCCGCGCTGCGCGGTCTCAGCCGAGGCGCGGCTGGCGGTGGTGGCGCTTTCGGCGTTGTGGCTGATCTCGCCGATGGTCGCCGTCATCTCCTGCACGGCGGCGGCAATCTGGTTGATCTTGCTGGACTCGGTACGCGCGTTGCCGGCGGTCTGCACTGAGCGCGCGCTCACTTCCGTGGTGGCCGACGACAGCGTTTCCGCGCTCCTTGACACCGACTGCAGCAGCGAGCGCAGCGTAGACATGCTGGTGTTCAGCGCTTCGCCCATGCGGCCGATCTCATCGGTTCCAGTGACTTCGATATTGGCGGTCAGGTCCTTCTGCGCCATCATCTCCAGCGCCGCGGTGGCCACCGCCAGGCGCGGCGCAATCACCCGGGTCAGCGCGATGCCGATCAGTGCGCAGAGCAGGATGATGACCATGATCACCGCCAGGTTGATCCAGGTGGCGTGATTGCTGGTGTCCACCGTGCTTTGCGCGCTTGCCGTGCCGAACTTCACGTTGAGCGTAAAGTCGTCGCTAAGCCCGTTCAACGCGGAGGTGAACTGCGCGGCTGCGGCGTCGCTGCCGGTCACGCCCTGCGCGTCGTGGGCCTTGCCCGCCAATACCAACGCCATGCCTCGATTGCTGGTTTCCAGATATTGCGCGAATGCCGTTGACAGCTTCTGGTAGATTTCCTGCTCGCCTGGGTAGCTGATCATCGGCTGGTACTTCTTGTCGGCGGTCTGAAAGTCGACCAGAGCCTGCTGGCGCGCGGCGGAGTGCGACGCCAGACAGTCCGGCGCCTGGCAAAGCGCGAGATCGAGATCTTCGCGGCGCGTGGTGTTCATGGCGTCGCGCATGTCGGATAAGACGACCAGCGACGGAATGGTGTTGTCGCGCACATCCAGGGCTTTGGCTGCGACCTGGCGAAATGCGGAGAAGGTGTAAGCACCCAGCGCGGCGCACAACAGGCAGACAGCGCCGAAGGCATAAAGAAACTTCTTGGAGATCGGTAGGTTGCGAAGGAAAGACATGGCGGAAACCCTTTCTCGGAGATTCTCTCGCTGTATCGGCGAAATTCCGCGCACCATGAGCGGATGATTTCCGTGAAAGCAACTTAAGTCCCGCGCCGGGTCCAGGAATGAGGACACAGCCGCGCAGCTTCCAGACCCCATTCCCCTTCCCGCTTGGAACCGGCTATTGAGAACTGCATAAGGAATGTCCGAGCAGGCGCGCCGTAGGCGCAATGATCGTTAGCCCCGCGCTTCAGGGGAAACGGAATCCCGTAATACCGTTGTGAAGTCCCGTAGGGACGGTGCAAGGGCATTTCATTTGCAGGAATCAATAAATCGGCCCGGCGCACTCAGCCCGCCGCCGACCGGGGCGCGCTCAGCGCCAGCCGCGACGACTCGCGCCGCCACCGCGCCAGCAGCAGCAGCGCGATGACCACCAGCGCCAGCGTGAGCCCGATCCACAGGCCGTGGATGCCGCGTTTCATCACGAAGCACAGAAACAGCCCCAGCGGCAGCCCCAGCGCCCAGTAGCCGAACAGGTTGGCCAGCATGGGAATGCGGGTTTCGCCCAGACCGCGCAGGGCGCCGATTGAGACCGACTGGATGCCGTCGAAGACCTCGAAGGCCGCCACGATCAGCAGCAGGCCGGGACCTACGGCAAGCACTCGCGGATCGTCGGTGTAGAGCCGGATCAGCGGCCCCGGCAACAGCAGCAGCACAATGGCCGCCAGCAGCATAAAGCTGGTTCCCAGAGCCAGCGCCAGCCAGCCCGCGCGCCGGGCCCGTGCCGGATCGCCGGCGCCCACCGCCTGGCCCACGCTCACCGCCGCCGCCGCCGAAATGCCCAGCGGAACCATGTAAGTGATGCTGGCGTAGTTAAGCACGATCTGGTGCGTGGCCAGCGCCACCGGCGTCAGATAGCCGGCCGCCAATGTGGCAAAGTTCCACGCCCCCACCTCCAGCAGAATCTGCCCGCCGGCGGGCATGCCCAGCCGCAGCAGTTCCTTGATTCGCGCAATCTGCGGCCCTGCCCAGCGCCGGAACAGCGGATGGCCGCGCCGGCGCTCATAGCGCCAGGCAAACCCGATCAGAACCGTGGCCATCATCAGCCGCGAGGCCACCGTGGAATAAGCCGAGCCTCTCACCCCCAGCGCGGGCAGGCCGAACTTGCCGTAGATCAACACCCAGTTGCCGAACCAGTTGACCAGATTGGCCAGCAGATACGTCACGGTGATGACCCGCATCTGCCCCACTCCCTGCAGATAGCGGCGCGTGCACTGGTAGAGCAGCAGCGGCAGGGTGCCCCAGTTCAGAATGCGCAGGTATACGCTGGCTGGCCCGGCCACCTGCTGCGTGATGCCGAAGCGCGGCAGCCCCAGGCTCGCCAGCCACACTACCGCCATGATCGGCGGCGCGGCCAGCATGGCCAGGTACGCGCCCTGAGCCAGCCAGCGATGGCACTCGTTGTGGTCCTGGCGGCCGTAAGCCTGCGAGACCAGCGTGTCCAGACCCAGCAACAGTCCCACGCCGAACAGAGACGGTGTGTAGCAGACTGCGTTGCCCAGGGCCACGGCGCCAATTGCCGCCGGACCCAGCCGCCCCACCATGATGGTGTCCACGATGCCCTGCGTCATCCATCCCAGTTCGCTCAGCACCACCGGCAGGGCCAGCGACACCATGGCGCGAAGCTCGCGGCCCCATGCCGCCGAAGAACCGGGTGTGGAAGAGCCGGATTCGGTTGCCGGAACGGACGCCGTCATAGTGTCACTCTATCGGGCATCCGCAGTCAGCACCAAGCCACAGCAAAGGACAATCGACTATTCCTCAGCTGGATGAAAGACCGGGCCTTTGCAGCCCCTGAGGGATGGTCTGCACTCTGTCAGCAGTCTCTCAAATCTGGCGACGGTTCCATCGTCTTACTTGCCCGTATACACCACGCGCCAGATGCTGCGTGAGCCGTCGTCGGTGACGTACAGCGCGCCGTCATGGCCCACGGCGACGCCCACCGGCCGTCCCCACACCTGGCCCTGCGGCGTGACGAATCCGGTGAGGAAGTCCTCGTAGTCGCCCAGCGCCTTGCCATCCTTCATCGGAATCATGATGACCTCATAGCCGCCACGATGCGCCCGGTTCCACGAGCCGTGCTCGGCGGCGAAGGCGTCGCCCTCGAACGCGGCCGGGAAGTTGGCCGAGTGGGCCGGGTAAAACGTCATTCCCAGCGAGGCCATGTGCGGCTGCACCAGCACATCCGGGGTAATCACCGTGGCCCCGATGTCCACCCGCTTGCAGCTCTTGGCATCGAGCGCTGAAAGCGGCTCTGTGAGCTGCGCATTGGGGCCGGTGCCATCGGCGCAGGGCTGTGGCAGGCGCGGGTCCTTGTGGTTGCCGATGTAGTACCAGGGCCAGCCGTAAAAGCCGCCTTCTTTAACGTGAGTCACGTAGTCCGGAGGCAGGTTGCTGCCCAGCTCGTCGCGCTCGTTGGTCGAGCACCAGAGCTGCCCGGTAGTCGGGTTGATTGCCTCGCCCACGCAGTTGCGGATGCCATGCGCGTATACCTTCACGAACTTGCCGTCGGGCGTGAACTCAAGCACGTCGGCGCGGTGGAACTCGCGCGGATGGGTGTCGGGATCGTCCATATTGGAGCCGCTGCCCACTGAGACCAGCATGTGCTGGCCGTCGGCGGTAAACACCACGTTGCGAGTCCAGTGGCCACCGCCGCGCAGTTGCGCGTATCCGGGAATGGTCGGCACAACCACGTGGGGGGTGTTGCTGGCGGCCTTCAGCTCGCCGGACTTGTACGGAAAGCGAAGGACCTGCGTCGCGGTGGCGACGTAGACCCATTGCGGGTTGGCCCCGGCGGGATAGAAGGCAATGCCAAAGGGATGGTCCAGCCCGCTGGCAAACTGGCTCACCGTCTCCGCCCTGCCCTCGGCGGAAACGCCGCGCAGCACAAAGATTGACCCGGCCTGGGAGTCGGACACGAAGAAATCGCCATTGGGCGCGGTGTCGATAATGCGCGGCATGACGAACGTGCCCGAAGTGGGTCCATAGGTGTTGCGCGTATCGTCGGCGCGCTGCATGGGCGTGGCTGCATTGCCGCCCGCGTACAGCTCGACCTTGAATCCCGGCGGAGCAATGGGCCACGCATCTTTGGGCCGGCTGATCAGGCTGGGTCCGTTGTCTACCGATTCGCTGGCAAAGGGCTTGGGCAGATCGGCGGCTGTGATCTTGCGCATCGTGCCCGGCTTCTGCTGGCTCCAGTCGGCATAGGCCGCGGGTCCGGTAATCACCTGCTGTGCAGGAAGCAGCGCGCCGCTCAAAGCCGCGCAAAAGACAAGGGAAACGGGGAGTTTCATGGGAGGATGCCTCGGGGGTTTGAGATTCCCGCAAGCGGGCAGGCGGCCGTCATACCCAGGCGGCCGCCACACCGATGATACCGGATAGGATTCAAACGGCGCTTCCAGCGATTCGCGGTGGGCGGCCTCCGTCTTTCAATGTGAATTCGTATTGAATTGCAGCATTTTCCGCAGGCCGTCTGCGGGCCCCGCTATCTTCGAGGGATGAGCTCCCGCCTTCCAACCGCCGGCGCCGGCAACGAATACGGGACCATCGGCGCCGCCAGTCGTCCCACCCTTCGTCCTATTTGCTCAAAAATCCCGCCGGTTCTAGCCCAGTGGATGAATGTTTTGTCTGCGGGCGATGGCCGCGCACCGCGGCTGCTATTCCCGTTCCTTCGATACTGAATTAACCTGAATGTATGGAGTTCAAGATAAGCGAGCTGGAGCGGGAGCCGGTCGAGTTCGACCTGGCGCTGCCGCCGGGCGCAATCGATTTTGGCGAAGAGGCCGACCAGGCCGGTCCGCTGGCTACCTCAGGCCAGGCTGAGGTCATCCACGAGCACCGCGGTCCCAGGGACATCGTGGCCGATATCCGCCTCAGAGGCCGCTTTGCCGGCCGTTTCCAGGTTCCCTGCGCGCGCTGTGTGGAACCGGTCGAGGTTCCGCTGGAGGCCGAATTCGACCTCATCTTCCGCCCCGCCGGAGCCGATTCCGGTCCGCCGGAACGATCGATTACAGCGCCGGAAACGGAAATCGGTTATTATCAGAAAGACAGTCTTGCGCTTGAAGATGTGCTGCGCGAGCAGGTGCTTTTATCCCTGCCCGTCAGAACTCTGTGTAAGCCCGACTGCCAGGGACTTTGCCCGCGCTGCGGCGCTAACCGCAACAGCCAGCCCTGCTCCTGCGATGTGGGTCCGAGCGACCCCCGCTGGGAAGCGCTGGCCGGTCTCCGCGGCCGGATCAAGTCCTGAAGAATCAAAACCCTCGGAAATTGGGGGTACTCCGCCTCGGTAGCAGGCCAGGGCGTTCTCGTGCGCCGCTTCTTTCGTCGATGGGTGGCGAAAAGCGGGAAAGACGCCGGGCGGCGGAGAGACGAAAGGAATTTTTTAAGCCATGCCGAATCCGAAAAGGCGTCACTCTACGCGCCGCACCGCCAACCGCCGCGCCCACGACTTTCTTACCGCTACCGGCCTCTCCGAGTGTCCCAACTGCCACGAAAAGAAGCTGCCTCATCGCGCCTGCGCCAAATGCGGCGAGTACAAGGGCCGCGCCGTTCTGGACGTTAAAGAAGCAGCTAAGTAGTATCGAGAGCCATGCTCTACGATATCGCGCTGGACGCCGTCGGTTCCGATAAAGCCCCAGAGCCGGAGATACGGGGAGCCATCCTCGCATGCCGCGCCCTGCCCGTACGGGTCCATCTGGTAGGCCCCGAGCCCGATCTCCGCGATCTGCTCGACGAGCATCTCGAAAATGAAGAGCTGCCCATCGTCATCCACCACGCCTCGGAGCGCATCGGGATGGACGAGAAGGCTGCGCAGGCATACCGGACCAAGAAGGACAGTTCCATGCGCGTCGGCCTCAAGCTGGTGCGCGAAGGGAAAGCCGCGGGCTTTGTGACCGCCGGCAACACCGGTGCGGCCATGGCCACGGCCAAAGGCGTCCTGGGCGCGCTGCCCGGCGTGGACCGCCCGGCGCTGGCCACGCCCATGCCCACCTCCAAGGGCAACCCCTGCGTGCTGCTGGACGTGGGCGCGAATGTTGACTGCAAGGCCCACAATCTGGAACAGTTTGCCGTGATGGGCGAAATGTACGCCCGCAGCGTGCTCAAGATTCATCAGCCGCGCGTCGGGCTGCTTTCGATTGGCGAGGAAGAGACCAAGGGCAACGAGCTTACCCGCGACGCCCTGCCGCTGCTCAAGGCGCTGCCCATTCACTTCATCGGCAACGTGGAAGGCCGCGACATCTTCAACGGCCATGCGGACGTGATTGTCTGCGACGGCTTTGTGGGCAACGTGGCGCTCAAAACCAGCGAAGGCATCGGCCGCTTTGTGCGCGACGTGCTTCGCGAATCGCTCACCCGCACCGTGACGGCCCAGGTGGGCGCGCTGTTGTCGCGCCGCGCCTTCAACGATTTCCGCCGCCGGCTCGACTACACCGAATATGGCGGAGCGCCGCTGCTGGGCGTGCGCGGCGTCTGCATCATCGGTCACGGCTCATCCAACGACAACGCCATCTACAACGGCATCCGCGTGGCCTACGAGTTTGCCCGCGCCGGCACCAACAAGCTCATCGAGCAGGAGTTCGCCAACCGTCCGCGGCGCAATCCTGACAACTCGGCTGATCGCCCCGACGCCATCGTTCACTAATGCCCCGAGTCTGAACTTCGCGTCACAAACACCTTGTCATCTTGATCGGAGCGGGGCGCGCTTCTGGCGGCCTGCGCAGTCGAAAGACCCGCGGTTCGGGACGTGATTTCTGCAAACAACTTCGGACTCAGGGCACGAAGGCATCTCTGAATAAGTCCACAGCTCGAAGGGTACGAGCTTCACCGGCCGCCCAAAAAACTCCCGGTGGCACGCGCTTTGTAACAGGGCTCGACTTCAGTCGTGCCATAAGCACTCCCAAAAAAGATCGGGCTTCAGCCCCTGCGGAATGCCTCGCGCCAACTATACAAAATCCGGCATTTTTCCGCAGCTTCTTTAGCTACTCGAGAATTGCCGGCCGCGCCATAAAAACTTATTCAGAGAATCCCTAACGTCTGCGATAAAACGGCAGCACGATCAGTCCGGCCAGGAAGATGGCCAGCAGCAGGGCCAGTGCGATGAGGCTATAGAGCAGCACCAGGTTGGGGCCGGACGAGGGCTCTTCGTCGCCCTGTACGCTGTGCGCCAGTTCCGTCGGCTGCAACTCCGTCGGTTCCAGTTCCGTCCCCTTCAGGTCCGTCCGCTTCGGGTCACTCATATTTGAGCGCCTCCACCGGGTCCAACTGCGCGGCGCGCGTGGCCGGAACCGTGCCGAAAATCACGCCCACCAGCGTGGCCGCTGCCAGCGCAATCACCACCGAGAGCCACGAGAACGGCAGAGCGTAATCGGTAAATAACCGGATCGAAAGCGGCAGCATAAGGCCTAGCAGGGTGCCCACCACGCCGCCGGTGAGCGAGATAATGATGGCCTCGGTCAGAAATTGCAGCTTGATTTCGCGGGAGGTGGCGCCCAGCGCCTTGCGGATGCCGATCTCGCGGATGCGCGCCCGCACGTTGGCCAGCATGATGTTCATGATGCCCACGCCGCCCACAGCCAGCGTGACGCAGGCCACCAGCACCAGCACCACGGTAAGCCCGTCCGCGATCTGTGCGGCGGTGCTGAGCAGTGCGCCCAGCGTCTGCGGCTTGTAAACCGAGGTGGCCCGGTGGCGCGACTTGACGATGCGCACCACTTCCTTGGCCGCGTCCGGCACCTCGGCCATGTTGCGCATTGAAAAATAAATCTGGTTCACCCGCTCGCTTCCGGTGAAGTAGCGGGCCACGGAGATCGGCACCAGGATGGTCTCGTCTTCAATCTCCGACTGGCCAAAGTCGTCGACCGCCTCCTTGAACACGCCGATAATTGTGAACGGGATTCCCTGGATCGCGAAGGTCTGGCCCACGGCTTCCTCGTCGCTGCCATAGCGTTCGCGGGCAAAGGGCTGCGTGACTACGGCGCAATGGAAATGCGCGGTATCGTCGGTCTGATCGAAAAAGCGGCCATCGGTCACAATCAGGTTACGAATTTGCTGGTACGCGGGACTCACGCCCAGCACCAGCGTGTCTTTCACCACGCCGCCGCCAAAGCTGATGCTGTCATGCATGGCCAGCACCGACGACGAGTACATGACCGCCGGCAACTGCCGGTCCACGGCCTTCTCGTCTTCCTGCGTCAGGTAGTCGTTGTAACGCACTCGCTCGGCGGGGGTGGTGCCGCCGCCGGCATATTCCAGCTCCACGGAGTTGGTGCCGATCTTCTGGATCAGGCCCAGCACATACTGCTTGCCGGTGAGGCCGATGGTCACCACCAGGATCACGGATGCGGTGCCGATCACCATGCCCAGCGCGGTGAGCGCAAAGCGCGTCTTGCTGGCCTTGAAGCTGTCGATGGCCAGCTTGAGGATCTCGCTGAGCAGCATGGTGCGGCGTGCGCTCAGCAAGGTCTGCTCAAAGGTGTGGTGACTGGCCTGCTCGGTCGCGGTGGTCATTCCGTTTTCTGTCTGCAAAAAAAATCAAGATGTTTGAAAAAAATCAAGATGCTTGAATAAGATGTCTGACTGCGGCAAGTCGCTTCCCTAAATCTGCGCCAGGCCGGCTGCTGCGCTGCCTTCTTTTCTAGCTTACGCGCATCCGGGCGGCTGCATGGGCCGGCATCTTTGATCCGGAATCGATCTATTCAACTTAGAGGCAGTCAACTTATCGATGCGGCAATAAAGCAGTGACATCGTATTCCCACCCATTTCCGCGAAAAGCGCGGAAATGGGTGGGGCACCCTGCGGCATCTTCAATCCGCAGGGCGCAATCCTGCCCCGTTTCATTTAGTCAGCGCCATTCAATCGGTTTCATTCAATCGCCCCATTCTATCGGCTTAATCGGATTGGGACGCGACGCCCCTGGCCAGCGCGCGCCACAGCCCAGCCAGCGTCTCCAACGGCAACTCCTCGGCGCGCGCCCGCGCATCGATGCCGGCTCGGCTCATGGCCTGCGCCGCATCACTGGCAGCCATGCCCGCCGCGCGCAGGTTGTTGGCCAGGGTTTTGCGTTTCTGCGCAAAGACCTGGCGAACCAGCCGCAGAAATCCGGCTTCTTCCACGTCCAGCTCGATGAACCGCGGCGCAAACCGCCAGCGAATAACCGAGGAGTGGACCTCGGGCGGCGGCGAAAATGCAGACGGGGGAAGCGTGAACAGCCGCTCCGTCGGGCCGTACATCTGCATCGTCACAGAAAGCACGCCATAGTCGCGCGAGCCGGGCGCGGCAATCAACCGGTCAGCCACCTCCCGCTGCACCATCAGCACGGCGGTGTCGAGCGCCGCGTGGCTGGCAGCAAGCTTGAGCAGGATTGGCGAGGTGATGTAGTACGGCAGATTGCCGGCCACTGCCAGCTTTGCGCCGGCCAGCCGGGCAGCGGCTGCAAAGTCGAAGCCGAGCACATCCTGCTCCACCACAGTGACCCGCTCAGGGCTGACCCGCTCGGGAGCGAACTGCCGGCGCAGGCCAGAGGCTAATTCCCGATCGATCTCGATGGCGATCACGTGCGCGGCGCGGCTGGCCAGCGCGCCGGTGATGGCGCCCTGTCCGGGGCCAATCTCCGCCACCGTGCGGCCGGAAAGATTGCCCAGCGCCGCGGCAATCCGCTCCACCGCCTGCGGGTCGATGAGAAAGTTTTGCCCGAGCCTGGGTTTAGCCGCCATCTGCTGCTTCGATGGTAGACCAGCGGAGCGCCGCTGCGCCTTGTCGCTCTCAGCGCGGACCCAGCGCGAATAGGAGCCGCCGGCAGGCGAATATTTTCCAGGAGGACGAGAAAAAGTGAGTCGATTAGACTGAACATTCGATCTACACAGCACCGCCTCCTTGAGAGACGGTTGCACGAAGTGGAAACAGACCGAGGCCTGCAATGAGCACAGTTCTGGTTACCGGCGGATCGGGATTCATCGGCAGCCATGCCATTCTGGCGCTGCTGGCCGAGGGCCACCAGGTGCGCACCACGGTGCGCGACCTGCAGCGCGAGCCCGACGTGCGCGCGCTGCTGAAGCAGGGGGGCGCGCAGCCCGGCGAGCAATTGCAATTGTTCGCCGCCGATCTTGAGAAAGATGCAGGCTGGGCCGAGGCCGTGGCCGGCTGCGAATACGTACTGCATGTTGCCTCGCCGCTGCCGCGGAGTGTGCCCAAACATGAAGACGAGCTGATTGTCCCGGCGCGCGAGGGCGCTTTACGCGTGCTGCGCGCCGCGCGCGACGCAGGCGTGCGCCGCGTGGTGCTCACCTCATCGTTCGCCGCCGTCGGCTACGGCCACAAGCCGCGCAGCACGCCGTTTACTGAGGCGGACTGGACCGACGTAAACGGTGGCGAGATGTCGGCTTATACCAAATCGAAGACCCTGGCCGAGCGCGCCGCGTGGGATTTCATGGCTCGCGAAGGCGGCCTGCTGGAGCTTTCCGCTGTGAATCCGGTAGGCGTCTTCGGCCCGGTGCTCGGAGCCGATTACTCCGCCTCCATCCTGATTGTCCAAAGGCTCATGGACGGCGCATTGCCCGGCTGCCCGCGGCTCTGCTTCGGAGTGGTGGACGTGCGCGACGTGGCGGACCTGCATCTGCGCGCCATGACCAACCCGGCCGCCAAAGGGGAGCGGTTTCTTGCCGTCGCCGGCGACTTTATGTGGATGGCCGACATGGCCCGCGTGCTCAAAGAGCGCATGGGAGCCGCAGCCCGGCGCGTGCCCACCCGCCAGTTGCCCGGCTGGATGGTGCGTCTGGCCTCGCTGCGCGACCCGGCCGTCAAGCTGATTATTCCCGAGCTGGGCAGGGCGAAGAACGCCAGCAATGAAAAGGCGCGCCGGCTGCTGGGCTGGGAGCCGCGCTCGAATGAAGATGCGTTGACGGCAACCGCGGAAAGCCTGGTGCGCCTGAGCCTGTTACGCCGCTGAGCCTGTCATGCCGCTGAGACGATTACACGGCGGCCGCAAGCAGCAGCCCGTACATGAAGCCCAGCAGAGTCAACGTGGCTAAACAGGCTGCGGAAAAACTCTTCAGGGAACGCACGAAGTGTCAGGGCACGACTTCAGTCGTGCCGATAAGACTTCATTCAATCTCCGGCTTTAGCCGCTGCCGGGACCTTTGCATCTCCAATCGACTTTCTCCACATCTTCTGGAGTTTTTCCGCAGCCTGTTCAGCTCTTGAGGGAATGCGGGCTTCGCAACAACGACTTATTCACAGGCCCTCAGAGCTGGCTCCTCACTTTGCCGCGGGCGTTTGCGGCAGGCCGAGCGAGGCTGGCGCAGGCAGGTCCTGGCCGTTCTGCCAGTCGCGGATGGCCTGCTGGAACTGGTTGCCGAGGCGCTGCCATTTCTGGATCTCCAGATCGTAGCGGACGGTTACATTGCTGAGCCAGTAGGGTCGGTTTTCGCTCAGCCACACCTGCGAGTACTCGCCTTTAGTGGCCGAGTAGGCATCGCGCAGGTCCTGGCAGCGGCCGTTGCCGCCGGTGATTTCATCGAGCAGATTGCCGGTCACCTGGGTCTTGGTTTTGTCGTGCTGCTGGGCAAGCGCCTTGGTATAAGCGGACGCGATCTCATCTGCGAGCTCGAACTTCATGCCGATCAGATCGAGACGGCGCGCGCCCAGGTCCATGGCCTCGATGGCTTCCGGCTCGCGCAGGCCGGGATTCGACATCCGCACCTGCGCCAGCAGGATGATGGCCTGCTCGGCGTGCAGGCGGATGTCGGTTGCGTTGGGCAACAGCGCGGCCGAGACCTGCTGGCCCTGCGCGCTCCATGGATCGATCCAGAACAAATCGTCGCTGTTCATGCCGGTCTTGGCGCTGGCGATTCCCTCCTCTGCGGCCATCAGCTCTTTTTCCGCGCTGTTGATCTTGCCGGTTGGGTCAAAATGAAAGTCCTGCCCGTAGGCGTCCTGATAGTTGGCAATCGAGCTCTCGCCCGGCTGCCATGCGGCCACCGCGCCAAACAGCACGCCGTACCAGTCCATGTTGAAAAGCCCTTCGCCATCGTCGTTCCACACCGTGGTGAGGGCTCCGGTGGAACCCAGCCGCTGGCCGTCGCGGATGAAGCCCTGAATGTTCCACAAGGCCGTCTTCTCGATCGGATACACTTCGCTCCAGTTGGCGTCGCCGGGCGCCACCCAGGTCTCCATGCCGGCCTTGGCAAAGGGCTCAATGAGCTTGTCGAAGCCGGTCGAGTCCCAGTAGTCCCAGGGAACGGCGATCATGTCTTTGGGCAGGCCGGAGACGGCGTCGGGATGCGCATCGCCGATATCGCCCCAGAACAGGAGACGCTTGTTCAGCGGCGCGAGCGTGTCATGAATCTGCTTGAGGAAGTCGACATAGACCGGCCCATAGCCCTGCTGCGCAACCCGTTCCTGGGTGCGGCCAAGGCCCAGGTCGAAGGTTTCGTCGGCGCCAATGTGGATGAAAGGTGAGGGAAACTCCTGCGCGATCTGCGTGAACCAGTCCTTGATGAGCGGCAGCGTATCGGGCTGGCCAGGCGCAAGCACATGGCCGTGCGGAGTCTCGGCCACATCCTGATAGAGATCGTATTTCAACACATGGTGCAGATGGCCGAAGGCCTCCTGCTCGGGCAGAATCGTCACATGATACTGCTGCGCATAGGCCACCAGCTCCTGCACCTGAGCCGGCGAAAGCGAGCTGCCCGGCGGCGCGGCCAGAGGATGGTTGGGATAAAGCAGCGTGTGCTCAAAGTACGGCGAGTAGATGTTGATCTTGAACGAAGCGAAGATGCGAATCTGACGCTTTTGAAAATCGAGTGAAGGAAACGGGCCGCGCGACAGATCGTCCTGAATTCCGCGATAGCGCATGGCCGGCCAGTCGCGCGCCGTGCCGGTGGCGATCACATGCGGCGTGCCGGGGAGCGGCAAAAGCTGTTTGAAGGTCTGCACGCCGTAAAAAATCCCGGAACTGGATGCGCCCACAATGTACGCCTCGTGCGGCTCGACAATGAGGATGTAGCCTTCCGACTCCATGGCCGGATCGAAGACCAGACTGCGGCGCGCAAGCAGCGCTTTGGCCTCCGCCGCGTCATTGCGCAGCAGCGTTACGCGATAGGCGCCGGCGCCGCGCCGGTCCTCGGCGCCTGACAGCTTGAGCTGCCGGATGGCGTCCTCCAGATCGCGCCCGGCAAACTCGTCCTGCTCATTGCGCGCCGGGACTGAGACAATGATTCTCGCCGGCAGATCCGCAGTGGCGCCGAAGTTGGCCTCGCGCGGAGCGGGCAGCAGATGAGTCTGCGCCTGCGCGCCGGCCCACTGCGCCGCCAGCATGAGCAGCATGGCTGCGGCCAGTGCGGGAATTGTCACAACGAAGTAAGCAAGAGATCGAGAAGCAAGGGACCGATTCGAGTGCCGCATCTGCACGACTTTCAGCTCAAAATAATGAGCGTTTGAATTGAATACGATCATTGTAGACTAGGGATTCATGAAGCCTGCCGTTTTCCACGCGGAATCCCTCTCCGCAGGAATGTCGGCATGCCGGCGAGAGGAATTTAACCCGATGACAGAGAACGGCCCTGCCTTCGCAAACCAGGCGGCAACACGGCGCTACAACGCGTTTCTTCTGCTGGTGGCCGGCCTCGGCGGCCTGCTCTATGGCATTGACGTGGGCATCATCGGCGGCGCCTATCCGTATCTCGAAGCCACGTCGGGCTTCACCGCCGCGCAACTGTCGGACGTGGTGGCCGCGGTGCTGCTGGGCAGCGTGTTCTCCACGCTGTTTGCCGGCCTGCTCTCCGACTGGATGGGGCGCAAGAACCTGATGATTCTGAGCGGTGTTGCGTTTGTGCTCAGCATTCCCGTGATTGCCTTGTCGCACGGCTACGATTCGCTGCTGCTCGGACGCCTGCTGCAGGGAGTGAGCGCGGGCCTGGTCGGCGTGGTGGTTCCGCTCTATCTGGCGGAATGTCTTTCGGCTGCGCATCGCGGCAAAGGCACAGCCCTTTTCCAGTGGATGCTGACGCTGGGCATTGTGGCCGCGGCGCTGGTGGGCATGTACTTCAGCTATCGCGTGGAGGGAGTGGCCAAACTGGCCGACCCCGCTGCCCTGTTCCGGTTCAAGGACCATGCCTGGCGCGGCATCTTCTGGGTGTCGCTGCCGCCGGGGGCGCTATTTGTGCTGGGCAGCCTGCTGGTTACCGAGTCGCCGCGCTGGCTGTTCCGGCGCGGCGAAAAGGAGCGGGCCTACGCCGCGCTGCTGCGTTCGCGCAGTCCGGAGCAGGCATCCCTGGAGCTGGAAGAGATGGAGACCAATGCGCGCAGCGCCGCTGCCACCGCGGGCCGCAAGGTGAAAGATTCGCTGCTTCGCCGCAAATACGTCATTCCCTTTCTGCTGGCCTGCGCCATTCTGTCCTGCAACACCGCCACCGGCGTGAACTCCATCATCGGCTACAACACCGGCATTCTGTTGCAGAGCGGGCTGGGCGACCTGAGCGCGCACTGGGGCTACGTGGTGTTCACGGCAATCAATTTCCTGATGACCACCGTGGGCATGACGCTGGTGGACCGCAAGGGACGGCGCTTTCTACTGATCCTGGGCACGAGCGGCATTATCCTGTCGCTGGTGTACGTGGGCATTCTCTTCAAGACCACTGAGAAGGCCACCATCGACTGCCGTGGCGCGGTGCAATCGATGGTGGGTCCGAACCAGCAGATGACGGTGCGTTTCGATCCGGCTGAGGCAGAGAAGCTGCTCACCGCCGCCGGCTACACGGGAAGCCAGATTGCGCCCGGACGCGCGTCGCTGGCCATCATCTATTCCTACGGCGACTACACGGCGGCAACCAGCTTTGTCCGCTCCGACGATACGGCCGCGGCGCCGATTGAGATTACGCGCGCCAACTGCCTGCCGGCCAACAAGGTCGAATCGCTCTTCCAGAATCCCTTTGCCGATCTCAAGGCCGCGCAAACCGCGCCGCTGCGCATCGAGAAGGCGCTCATAGGCCGCGTGCCCGAGGCCGGCCACGGATGGCTGGTGGCGCTGGGCCTTTACCTGTTTATGGCGTTCTATTCGATGGGGCCGGGCGTGGTGGTGTGGCTGGCGCTGAGCGAGCTGATGCCCACGCGCATTCGCTCCAACGGCATGAGCATTGCGCTGCTGCTCAATCAACTTGTCTCCACGCTGCTGGCCGGAATCTTTCTGCCCTTCGTGAGCAAGCACGGTTACTCGTCGATGTTCTTCCTGTTCGCGAGCTTCACCGTGGTGTACTTCCTGGTAGCCGCGCTGTTTCTGCCGGAGACCAAAGGCAAAACACTGGAAGAGATTGAAGCGCACTTTGAGAAAGGAGCAGCAGCCTGATGCCGCTTCACCCGCGAACCGCTTGCTACTCTGTCAGGGCTGGTCTGCCGCCGCATTTCGCACCGCCAGCACCGGACAGGCGGCGTGCGAGGCAAGGTTGTAGGCAAGCGGACCGGGCAGGCGCGCCGACAGTCCGGGGTGGGTAGCGGCGGGCACACCCGCCACGATCAAATCTGCGCCGATTCTCTGCGCGGTTTCAAGAATCAACGACTCGGGCTCTCCGAACTCGACCAGAAACTTTGGCTCCATCCCCTGCGTGTGCTCCGGCAGATGGTTCTCAAGCAGCCGCATGCGGCAAAAGGCATCCGGCGTCATGCGCGTCGAAAGCGGCTCCTTCCATACGTCGTCGGCCACGTGCAGAATGGAAAGCCGGGCGGCATAGGCGGCGGCCAGCGCATAGGCATAGTTCATCACGGTTCCCGAGTGCGGCTCGAAATCCGTAGCCAGCAGAATGCGCCGCATATTCATCTCATCCTCGGGCCGCGCGGTCACCGCAGGCCCGATCAGCAGCACCGGACAACCGACCTCGCGCGCAATCGCTTCATCGGTGGAGGGAGACAGCAGCTTCTGCACGCCGTGCCTGCCCTGGCTTCCGGCAACAATGAGGTCGATGCCCTGTTCGCGAGCCAGCGCGGCAATGGTTTCGGTTACGTCGCCGTGCTCGATGAAGATGCGGCAGGGAATGTCGCTGAACTGTGAGGCGGCCAGCAGCTTGCGGATGCGCTCCGCGGTATCGGCTTTCATCTGCCGCAGAGTAGCCTCAAGCTGCGCCGGCTCGATGTGCGCATACTCATCCGGCGCAATCACGTGGATGACATGGATCTGCGCGTTGAAGCGCCGTGCAAACGCGGCCGCGTACGGCAACGCCGCCGCCGAAGTCTCGGTAAAGTTGGAAGCAAAGAGAATCCTGCTCAACCGGAGAGCAGGTAAATCGACGGACCCGGCAAATGTAGACATGCGATCGCTCCGAAAAAACTCTAGATTTCTGACAGTTTGAATTCGTGTTTTCCCACCCTTGCCGCGATGAAGCTGCGTCAAGGATGGGGCACCCCACAGTGGTACGAGAACGTGCGGTCAGAGCTCTGGTTCTAAATGCCCGCGTCGCCGGCCGCAATCGGGGACAGAAACCTGCCCAGCGGTTGCCGCGCGGCTGCGGAAGTAATCAGGATAAGGCGGTCGTTTGCCTCGAGCAGGCTGTCGGGATGCGGCAGCAGCACATGCTCGCGGCGCATCACGGCAACCACCTCGAATTCACACTGCCGCAGCTCGCGATAAAGCCAACCCAGGGTTTTTCCCACCAGCGGGCTGTCTTCACGCAGCTGCGCCATCAGCAGCTCTTTGTTTCCCGGCAGATCGAAGCTCACATGCGAGCGCATGAGCCGCAGCAGATCCAGATGGCCAAGATTCTCTTTCAGGTGCAGATCGCGCTTGCCCAGCAGGCTCAGCGCGGTGTGGATACGCTCCAGATAATGCGCGGGCGAATCCGTTTGCCGCCGCACCTGGCCTTCATAGAGGCTGTGGTATTTCAGCCGGCTTGAAAGCCTGCCCTGCAACAGATAACCGATCATCACCGCCAGTCCTGCGGGCACCAGCAAATGAAAGCCGCCGGCCATCTCGGTCACCATGAGCATGGTGGCAATGGGCACGCGCGCCGCCGCGCCAAAGACCGCCGCCATGCCCACCACCACAAACACCGCGCTGGGCTGATGAAGCAGTATCGCGAAGCTGCCGCCGAGCATGGCGCCCACAAACAGCGAAGGAGCGAACACGCCACCCGATCCGCCCGATGACACGGTGAGCGCGAATGCCGTGGTTTTTGCGAACACCAGAATCAGCAGCAGACCAAGCGCGATGCGCCCGTCCATGGCCAGTTGTATCCAGCCGTATCCGCCTTGCAGGACCTGCGGAAGCCACAGCGCCAGCAGGCCCAGTCCCAGGCCGCCGATGGCCGGCTTGGTCCACATGGGCACCGGCATGGCGCGGAACAGGTCGCGCACCCGGTAGAACACCACGGGCAGAAGCGTGCCGATGACGCCGGCGGCCAGGCCCAACGCCGCATAGGCAACAATGTCTTTGAGCGTGGGCGTGGCGATGGCCGGAATGCGAAACAGCGGCTCGTATCCCACGAACAAACCGTTCACCGCGTAGGCAACTGCGGAAGAGCACATGGTGTAGAGCAGCGCTCCCACTTCAAAGTCCATATCGCCGTAGAGAACCTCGATGGCGAACACGCCCGTTCCCATCGGGGAGCGGAAGATGGCCGACAAGCCGGCAGCCATTCCAGCCAGCAGCAGCAGACGCCGCTCTCTGTCGGTGCGATGCGCAAGCCGCGCATAGTAAGAGCCCAGCGTGGCGGTGATGAGGGCAATCGGGCCTTCGCGCCCGGCCGATCCGCCGGAGCCGATGGTGATGGCCGAAGCCACCATCTTGAGCGGGGCCACGCGCGGCCGGATGATGCCATCCTGCCGGTGGAAGGCATTCACCGCCGTATCGGTGCCGTGCCCCTCCGCCTCGGGCGCGAACCGATAGACCAGCAGGCCGGAAAGCAGGCCGCCCAGCGTGGTGACCACTGGAACCAGCCACAGGCCATGCGGTCCGATGTGCTGCGCGAGGCCCTGATGCGCGTCGATGCCGGGAGACTGATAACCGGCGATCCGAAACAGCAGAAAGTGGTCGCAGGTCCTCAGCATCCACATAAAGAGCTGAGCGCTCAGCGCGCCCACCACCCCCAGAGCTGCTGATTCCAACAGAAGCCGAGGTTCGTTTTCGATGTCCAACCGCTGACCCCAAGACCCGAGATAAGACTACACGTATCCCTTTAGTAGGGATGCAGCGGTAAATCCGTGGGGTGGCCAGATGCGGGGTAATCTCCGCGCGCTACTTTTCCACCACGGCTTTGGAGAGATTGCGCGGACGGTCGACATCGATGCCGTGCTCGAGCGCCATGAAATAGGCGAACAGTTGCAGCGGCACCACTTCGAGAATCGGCAGCAGATACTCCGAAGCAGGCTGCACGTGGATGCAGTCGCTCACCAGCGCGGCCACCCGCTCGTCGCCGACATTGGCAACGGCAATGACCTTTGCACCCTGGGACTGCATGTCTTCGAGCAGTTGCACGGTCTTCTCGTAGCGGCGCACGGAGGATTCGAGCTTGTGATCCACCGTGGCCAGCACCACCAGCGGAACGCGGTCGCTTACCAGCGCGTTGGGGCCGTGCTTGAGCTCGCCCACCGGGTAGCCCTCGGCATGCACATACGAGGACTCTTTGAGCTTGAGCGCGCCCTCGCGGGCGATGGCATAGTGAATGCCGCGACCGAGGTAGAGAAACGTGGCCGCGCCGGCGTACTTGTGCGCCAGTAGCGCCGTCTGCTCGCGCCAGCCGTCGAGCTGCGACTCGAGCGCGGCTGGCACCGCCTTGAGTTCCGGAATCAACTCGGCGAGCAACTCCGGGTCCAACTGGTCCAGGTGCATTCCCTCATAGAGCGCGAGCAGGTAAAGCACCGCGAGCTGGCAGGTAAAGCTCTTGGTGGCGGGAATGGCGCGCTCTACGCCCGCGGCCAGCGGCATGGAGATGTCGGCCTCTACCGCCATGGTGGAACCGGCCACGTTGGTGATGGCCAGCGTGCGGTGATGCTGGCGGTGCGCCTCTTCAAGAGCCGCCAGTGTGTCAGTGGTTTCGCCGGACTGCGACAGCACCAGCACGCTGGGTTGGCGGATGCCCAGCCACCGGCTGTCGGATCCGCCGCGCAGACTGTACTCGCTGGCATACTCCACGTCCACGGCCAGCCCGCACAGGTCTTCGAGCAGAATTTCGGCGTACAGGCCGCTGTGGCGGCTGGAGCCGCTGGCCGCGATCAGGATTTCGCCCGCCGGGTTTACCCAGCCCGAGAGCAGCGCGCCGATCTCCGGCTTGAGGCCGCGTTCGGCCAGATAGAGCGCCAGCGTGCGGCTCAGGGCCTGCGGCTGCTCGTAGATTTCGCGCAACATTTCGTGAGGAAAGCTGGACATGGTAGCGACCTGCAAAGCCACTGGAGGGCTGAAATTTGGCTCCCGCTATGATCATACCGCGCAAAATCAATCAACTAATTGAATCTTTGGCTCGATCAGGGATCAGGTGTCCGTGTCAGTTGCTGGCCACTTGCTGCGGGTTGGGCAGTTGTGTGGTTTTTGTCGGAGTTTTGTCGGGTATTGCAGGGTGGGCGATGGCTCTATGGTGACGGTAATTGACTGATTCTAGTTGTGTTACCAGAGATTTTGGGCTGCGGAGTGCTGATTTCGAGGGGGGTGGGGGGGTATGGGTAGGGTACGGACCGGGCACATAGCTGACATATTGGACCGGGGACATATCTGACACTGCGAACGCGGACGAGGTGATCTCCTGTGGTGAGTGTGCGCGGTTGGGGAGGATTGTTGCGCAAGAAATCTGTGGCGCCCGGCGCTCAGACATGGGCCGCGTGCCAAGCTGATCGTTCGACATCGATGGTTGAGAATTCGGAATCGGTAACCCATATTGTGCGCCGCGCCGGGTGGTGTAGCTTGATCGATGAAGAGACTCGGCGTCGATTAAGCCAACTCACGCTCCGGTGTATCGAACGTTGATCGAACTGAAGTTGGTGAATTGGCCGGTGCCTTTACGGCCACGCGGCTCGATGGGAACCTTGTACCCGGCGCCGCTGGGAGCATAGGCAACATAATTCTGAGCGGAGTTGAAAACGTTTGGACCAAAAGTGAAGTATGCCCAGCCGTCCTGATTGGTCCACACATCGGGCCCGTGTCCCGCGTAATCGTGGAGATGGCGGTTGGGGCCGAATGGGGTGTGAATCCATTCGCTGCGGTGATTGATCGGGTCGGAGCTATAGCCGCAGAAGAGTCCTCCGCTCCAGGTTGAGCCGCCATCGCCGTCACGACTCCAACAGAGGAGTGTTGGGGCGACATATTCCCAGGCGAGTTTGCCGATTGCGAATGCTGTTCCGATCCACATCAGGTTCTGGATGGGCTTGGCCAAGCCGTATACCTCGTAGTCTTTGGCGAAGATCAGCGCGCCCTTGCAGGGCATGGTAAGGGCATCCAGATAGAACCAGAGTTTGTTGTTCACGATTCCATCGGGACCATCGGTGTCATTCGATTCGACGTAGAGATAGGCGTGGTCTGGATTTTGAAAGCAGAAGCCGTTCGCCACCAGCGTGGACAGGGGCGCGCCCTGCGACACCGCACGATAGGCAAAGTGCCGTGTGAAGTCGAGGACCGGCATGCCGGTCTGTTGAACGAAGCTGGCCAGCGTGCCTGGATCGCCGTCATAAACCTCGGCATAATTAAGCCCCGGCCGGGCCTTCATCCATGCAGTGCAGACACTGGGAGGCAGTCCCTTGGCTTCATCGAGGCGAAAGCCGTCGATGCCAAGAACGGATTCCTGCCATTTGCCGGCCTGGATTTTTCCATTCAACATGTAGCCTTTTGAATGTTGATAGCTGGCGAGAATGCCATCGGGCGGGCCGTTATTTCCAGCGAAGGGTATATCGGGGGCGACAGCGGGAGCGAAGGCTTCCTTGGGCTTTGGGAAGAGGGTTTGATCGACTTTCCCGTCTGCGCCGCGCTCGTAGATTGGGGCCGGGCCGCCGTATTGGCGGTTCACCCAATCTTGAATGACAAGGATTCCTTCATGGTGCAGACGATCGATCGATTCTTTCAGGTCGCTGGCTTTTCCCGTAATGTTCAGCGGCTCCCATTGGCCGATGTCAAGGTCGGTGCGGGGGTCGTAGCCCAGGCTGTAAGGGTTCTTGGTGTTCAGGAAGGGCGGGAATTTGAATGCGTTGCAGCCGTAGACTGCGAGTTCAGGCGCGAGTTGCCCGATTCGGTTGGGCAGCCCCGGTTTCATGCCGTTGTATGTGCTGTCGTAGACAATCAAGCTTCACCTCGGCTTTGCCAAAACCCGTTTTCCGGGGGTTTTCTTCAGACTCGCCTACAGTGTAGCTCCAATTTCATTGTCCGATCTTTTGCGATGCGGGTAAGTAGATGCGGACCCTATCCTTGCTTTTTCTATCGTTGCGCCGCGGGGGATGGCCCATGCTTGCGCGATGAAGCTTTGCAAGGATGGGCCGCGCGGCTATAGCCGAACCTTTGCCTCGGCGCCTGAGTAGTGGATCGTTTGATCCGGCTTTGCGGTTGGATCGCCGCCGACGCCGTGGCCAGGGCTCACAATCACCACATCGAATGTGTGCTTGGCGGCCATGCCTGGAAAGCTTCCCTGGCGCGCGCCAAAGGTCAGCGTGCGCGAGGAGTCGTCCCAGTGGATGGGGATGGTGGAGTGCTCGCCTTTCTTGTAGCCCTGGCCGTTGCCCTGATCTTCATAGAGGGTGAAGTCTCCGTCGGCGCCGGGGTACACGCGCAGCTCGATGGGATCGGTGGCCTGTCCGGCATATTCGATCACCGGACCCATGGGCAGAATGGAGCCTGCGCGCACGTCGAGCGGAATGCGGTCGAGCGGGGCCGGGGCGGTGATGGTGGCGCCGCCGCTGGTGCGTTCGCCGGTCCAGAAGTCGTACCACTGCGCGCCGGTGGGCAGATAGACCGGGCGTGAGGTGGCGTGATCGGTGAGCACCGGGCTAACCAGAATCGCGGGACCGAAGAGGAACTGGTCGCCGATATTCCAGGTGGCCGGATCGTAGCGGAAATCCATCACCAGCGGGCGCTGGATGGTGTAGTCCTGGCTGGTCACCTTCCAGGCCAGTGAATAGACATAGGGCATGAGCCGGTAGCGCAGCCGGTCCACGGCAAGCAGCGTGGGAAAGACCTTGTCGTAGGTCCACATCTCGTTGTGGTCGCGATGGCCATGGGTGCGGAACATGGGACAGAAGGCGCCGTACTCGTACCAGCGTGCGTAAAGCTCCTGATAATCGGGCTGGCTGGCCGCGTCGGGATAGGGCAGGTGATAACCGCCGATGTCGGTGGTCCAGTAGGGATAGCCGGAGAGCGCGAAGTTGAGCCCGGCGGGCACCTGGCGGCGCAGCGCCCACCAGGTGCTGTACACGTCGCCCGACCACACGGCCGCGCCGTTGCGCTGCTGGCCGGCGAAGGCCGAACGGGTGAGCAGAACCACGCGCTTGTCGGGATCGGTCTGCTGCCAGTGATGCTGCACGCCCGCGGTGTGCTCAAGGGAAAAGATGTTGGTGTACTCCAGGCCGCTGCCGATGTGCAGTTGCTTGTAGCGCAGAATTGCGTCGCCGGAGTGCGGCCAGTACTCCTCGGGCTCCGAGCTGTCGAGCCAGAAGGCATCCCATCCCTGCGCAAACAGCTTGCCCACAAAGTCGTTCCAGAAGAAATCCCGCGCCGCCGGATTGGTGGGATCGTAGACGTGGGCTCCGGGCACCTCGTATCCGTCGGCAACCATCTTCTTGAAGTTGGCGGCGGTGGAGTCCAGCATGGCCCAGGCCGAGATCATGGCATGGACGTGCTCGGCGTGCAGCGTCTTGAGCTCGGCGGGCACATCGGTGTAGCCGGAGTTGAAGACCGGATCGCCCTTGCCGCCTTCCTTCCACCAGTACCAGTCCTGCACGATCGCATCCATGGGGATGTGGCGCGCGCGGTATTCGCCAGCCACGGAGAGAACCTCGTCCTGCGTCTTGTAGCGATCCTTGGACTGCCAGAAGCCGTAAGCCCACTCCGGAAAGAGTGGAACGTGGCCGGTCATGGAGCGGTACTGGTGAATGATGCGGTCAAACTGCGGGCCGTAGAGGAAGTAGTAGTCCACCTGCGGCACGGCCATCGACTCGAAGTTAAGGTTGAGCGGAAAACGATTGTCGCAGTAGCTGAACGAAGCCGTGTTCCAGAGAATCGCGTAGCCTTTGCTCGAAAGCAGCAGTGGAATCGCGATGTCGGTGTTGTTCTGGCCCAACTCGACGGTGCTGCCGCGATAGTTGAACATGCCGCTCTGGTGCTGGCCTAGGCCGTAGACCGCTTCGGTTGCGTCGGGGCCAAAGCGGTCTTCCACATGAAAGAGCCCCGGAGCGTCAGAGGGCAGATAGGTGCGGGGAAGATTCGGGAACTCGTGTATCAGCTCTTCGTCGCGCGGCGTTCTGAACGTGAGGTTGCCGTTATGCAGCGAGAGCGACACCACCAGATCGGCGGTGGTGAGTGTTGCGTAGCCTGCCGATGCGGCGGCGCCGGCGGCGCCCGGTTGCCCGGCGTCGGCGGCAAAGTCGAACGCCGCGCCGGGGCAGGCCTGCGCGGCCGGCAGCATCCAGGGCTGCGCCTCGTGCGGCTCAGGCGCGGATAGTGGGCGAGCCTGAACATGAATGAGCGAGGCGCCGCAGACCGTTACATCGAGCCTCTCCGTATCGTTCTTCGCGGTGAAGCCGGTGGCTGTTTTTTCCACCTGCATGGGCGAAGGATGAGGAACTTCACCGGTAACAAACTGTGCGGCGGCGTGCGCAGGCGCGGCGGCGGACAACAGGAATGCGAGCGAGAGCGATGTCAACAGCACGGGAATGCGGCGTGCAGAGCGGATCATGAATCACCTCATCAACAGGGATACCCAGGGGTAGGGATAACGCGGAGTTGGGGGAACGCGGAGTCGCGGGAACAGAATCGGTACAAAGAAAAACGGCCTCTGCCGATCGCAGAGGCCGTTTCTCAAGGAAGAACAGGCAGAGAAGAATATGCAGAGCATCTACTTCAAATTGCCGTTTGAATCCATTGTGATGCCGCCGGGGCCGGCGTTTTTCTTGGCTTCGTTGGCCTTGCGGGTGTTCATCGCCTTGGTGGTCCAGTCCTGCGCTTCGGCCATATCCTGATTGACCGCGTCCGCATTGCCGTAGTCCACGTCGGCCTTGCTGCGGTAGATCAGGTTCAGATACTGCATGGCGTCGTCGTAGTTGGAGCGATTGGCGACGGCCTGGTTCAGATACTGCAGAGCTTCATCCACCAGCGGCGCGTTCTGCGTGGCAAGCTGGTCCATCACTTTCTTGGGCGCTTTCACGTTGCCCTTGCCATCGTCATTCAAGCCCGCTCCCTGCAGAAGCGTGAGCGTGTTCTCGTGGGCCTTGGTCCAGGCGATGACGCCGATGGTGTAAGCCGCTTCGGGATCTTTCGGATCGATGGCAAGCACCTTCTTCTGCCACACCTCGGCCTGATCGAGATTCTTCAGGTTGAAGTAGATGCCGGCGATCTGCTTCATGCTGTTCACGTCGCTGGGATTTTTGTCGAGAACCTGCTGGAAGATACCGATGGCCTGATTGGCCGTCTTCAGGTTTTCCGGCGTGGTGAGACCCGGCACGATGTTCTGCGCGAGAGCAGTGGCCAGATAGGTCTTGGCCATGGGCAGATTGGGATCAAGCTCGGTCGCTTTCTGGAAGTGGTCGATCGCCTCTTCATAATGAGCGCTTTTATAGGCGTCCACTCCCTTGTTCAACTGGTCGCGTGCCTCGAGCTGGTTGCACCCGCTCATGGAAAGCACCAGGCCGGCCAGGATAACCGCGAGCGCCGAAAAACGTGCGGGTCGATTCATGTTCGTCTTCGTCTCCTTCAGTCGACGGCTTTCTGGCCGCGCCTCAGATAAGTTAAAACTGGCGGGAAGCCAGGGTGAAAAGATTGTACTCCTGCCTGCATGCGCCGCGGCCGCATTCAGATGCCGCAGATTGCTTCCGGCAGGAGAGCCGGCCGGGCCCTTTACAGCCCGCTTCCAGCTCGGGAGTCCGCAGATTCACACGGTATATACCCGCCGCGCTGGCCAGATCGATCACGCCTGCAAGCTTCGCAAACGCCAGTTTGCCAAACTGGGTTACTGGCCCTGTTGAATCTTGGGCGTCATCAAGCCGATGTGATCCACATTGGCGGACTTGCCGATATCGATCACATCCGCGATGTAGCGGAAGTCGACATCATCGTCGCCTCTCACAAACATCACGCGCTCGGCGCGGTTGGCGTAAATGTTGGTCAACTGAGCCTGCAGATTGGCGAGCGCCACGTCGGTATCGTTGATCTTGTAGGTCGGCGCCGCGCCGGCCCGGTACAGGACCTGAACCACGATGGTGCGGTCGTTCTGCTGCTGCTTCTGCGGGGTCTTGGGCGGCTGTGGCACCAGCGCATCCAGACCGTGGGGGGTGACCGGCACAATGACCATGAAGATGATCAGCAGAACCAGAAGAATGTCGATCATCGGCGTGACATTGATTTCGGCCATGCTGCCGCTGCCGCCCATTGAAAATGCCATGGCTTAAACTCCTCGTCTCAATTCCACAAAATCGTTAAAAATCCGCGCGGTGCGCAACTACTCGCCGCCGGAGAGATTGCCTTCCTTGCGCTGGGTCAGCAAACCGACCTCTTCCACACCCGCCGTGCGCACATCGTCGATGGCGTCTTCCACGGTCCGGTACTGTGCGCGCGAATCGGCGCGTATGAAGATGGTCTTGTCGGTTTTGTCGGCCAGTTTGTCGCGCACCAGGGTGCCAAGCTGGCTGGGGTCAACCCGGTTCTGCCCCAGGAAGATGCCTCCATCGCGCGTCACCGCGACGACGATTGCGTCATCCTTGTCCGCATCCGGCATGGCTATGGCGTTTTGCACCTGGACCATGGTGATCTGGACCTTGTTCTGGAGCATGGGGGTAATGACCATGAAGATGATGAGCAACACCAGCATCACGTCCACCATCGGTGTGACGTTGATATTGGAGTTGACCTTGCTGCCTTCGTTGCGAACCGAGATTCCCATGGTATGGGCTCCGTGCGTTTGAAATTTGTTCCGGAACCGGTCCGGCTTTCTGAATAGAACGGGCTTTCAAAAAATCAGGGACATCAGGCTTGCGGCGTGCTTCAGATCGCGGGGCGGAAGAGCCTCAACCCTTCCACCCCGCAAAGATACTCGCACCCGCCGGGAGCCGCTTCGCTTAGCGCTTGTGGCTTTGCTTGATGAAGTAGTCGACCAGCTCGCTCGACGAGTTGTCCATCTCAACGTCGAAAGCGTCGACACGCCCGGTGAAGTAGTTGAAGGCCATAACCGCGGGAATGGCGACCAGCAGGCCGAACGCGGTGGTGACCAGAGCTTCTGAAATACCGCCGGCGACGGCGCCGATGCCGGAGGTCTTCTGGGTGGCGATCTGCTGGAATGCGTGCAGAATGCCGATTACAGTTCCCAGTAGCCCGACGAACGGGGCGGTTGCGCCGATGGTGGCCAGAACCGAGAGGCCCCTTTTCAGCTTGGCGTGGACGATCGCCTCGGCGCGCTCCAGAGCGCGGCCCGAGCTGGCGATGCTCTCTTCAGTGGCAACACCGGCAGAGGAGCGGAACTCCTGCAGGCCGGCCGTTACCACTTCGGCCAGGTGCGACTTTTTGTTGCGGTCGGCGATCTTGATCGCCTCTTCCAGCTTGCTGTCCTTGAGCGCGCCGGCCACCTTGGGCGCAAACTCGCGGGACTGCTTGCGGGCAGCCGAGAAATAAAGGTAGCGGTCGATCATGACAGCCAGCGACCAGATGGATTCGATGAAAAGGACAATGGCGATGAAGCGGACGGGCCATCCCATGTGTCCCCACAGGTCCATGGGGCTGAAGCCGACGGCCTGCTCGTCCTGAAACATGCCCAGGCTGTTGACCGCATGCGAAGCGAAGTGCGAGAAATGAGCGAGTATCACTGAATCGTTCCTCCTAAGGAGATATTGGACTGAGGATGTCCGCGCGGCGGACGTGCTGCGAATGCGGCTCCCGCGGGACTCGCATTCAGGTCAAAAGATAAACTCCCGACCCAAAATGCAGCCGGGAGCCAAGGAGTTCCTTATCCGCCCAAAGTGAAGATCACGTTGATCGTGGTTTCCACTTCGACCGGTTCATTGTTGAGCAGGTAGGGCCGGTACCGCCAGGTCTTCACGGCATCCATGGCCGCTCCCTGGAGCATCGCCGGACCGCTCACAACGCGAAGATCCTGAATCGTCCCCTGCTTGGAGATCATTGCCTGCAGGACCACCGTGCCCTGCACGCGCGCGGCCTTGGCGATGGGCGGATACATCGGCTGCGTCTTCTGCAGCAGCATACCCACGGCAACACCAGCCGAAATGTTTACCTTCTTGGGCGGCGCGGCCTGCACCCTCGGACCGGAACCGCTGCCGAAGATGCTGCCCATCACGCCACCGGCATTGCCATCTCCCATGCCGCCGGCCACGCCGAAGTTGCTCGGCGGAGCTTCCTTCTCGGACACCATCTGAATGTTCTTGGGGATCTTGGTGGGAGCCGTGAGCTGATTGTTCATCATCTCCGACTGCACGTGGACCACATGAATGACCTCAGGTGGCGGCGGTGGAGGCGGTGGAGGCGGTGGAGGCGGCGGGGCAATCAGGAGGGTCGCCATTGCTGCACTGGGAAGCGCCTCTGGATAAATCAGCGGAATCAGGATCAGTAGAAGAAGAATGGAACCGTTGACGATGAAGGTGAACATCATCCAACGACCGCTCTTGGTCTTGATCCTTCCGCCGGATTCAAATGTGGAATCTTCAAACATGGCCAGCCTCGAATTCGGGTGTTTGTTACCTCTACTTAGACACCGGGACTGCGACGATTGTTCCCGTACATGAAAATCGTCCCATAGAAGCGTGGACAACCTTATCAGAACCACGCAATGGGTGCAAAGGGTGCTGCAAAAACGGTGCAAAACGGTGGCGCCTGTGTAGAGAAAGCTGTCTTTTCCTTGCGCCCGACATCCTTATTTCAAATGGCCTCGCGAATCGAGAAAACGTTACCTTGAGTCCGCCAGGAACAACCCGCTGACCCCGACGAAGTAGTTAGATGCTAAGCTCTTGAACGGCGTGCGGCTGGAAGCGTAGCAGACTTGCCTTTTTGCGAGCGCCACTCCTGATAAGCCACCAGCATGGGTGAAGCGACGGCAATGGATGAGTAAGTGCCAATAAGAATACCCACCACCAGGGCAAATGAGAAGCCTTTAAGAACCTCGCCGCCGAAGACATAGAGAGAAAGCACGGTGAGGAAGGTCAATCCCGAGGTCAGCACGGTCCGGCTCAGGGTCTGATTGATGCTGCGGTTGACCAGATCGTGCAGCGGCTCGCGACGGCTGATGCGCAGATTTTCGCGGATGCGGTCGAAGACGACGATGGTATCGTTCATCGAATAGCCGACCAGGGTAAGAATGGCGGCTATCACGGTGAGGCTGATCTCATGATCGGTCAGCGCGAAGGCGCCCACCGTGATGAGCGTGTCATGGAGGCAGGCCACCACCGCGGCCACGCCATAGATGAGCTGGAAACGGAACCAGAGGTAGACGAGCATGCCGAGCATGGAGTAAATGGTGGCCAGAGCGGCCTGGCGTTGAAGCTGCCTGCCTACGGTAGGCCCTACCGATTGAACATTGCGCACAGTAAACGGGTTGTTGTAGTGGGCATGAAGGGCGTCCTCGATCTTTTGCCGGCCAGTGTCCAACGTATTCTCATTGGTCTGCTCCGGCAGGCTGATGAGGACCTCGCGATTTGCAGGAACATCGTAATTCACGGGCGTCGCGCCATGCAGACCAGCCTGATCGATGGCGCTGCGAATCGCGGCGATATTCGGCGGCTGCTGAAACTGGATCTCGACCTCGGTGCCGCCGCGAAAGTCCACACCAAGCGGAACGGGGAAGCCAGTATGCGTCCAGTGCCAACCCATCGAAATGATACCGGCAACGCTGAAGATCATTGAAAAGGCGAGGAAGTACCACTTCTTCCCCAGCCAGTCCACATTCACATCATGAAACAGTTCCACAGATTTCTTCCCTTCCAGGGGCCAAAGCACGACCACGCTTCAGCGTTTGAATAGTTTCCTCTGCCACCCGCTCCGGCGGGCCGTGCAGGCGGCTAGATTGAAACCATCTCTCCAGCTTTGAGCTTGTTCAAATGAGCCTCGAAGATCACCCTTGAAACATAGACCGCGGTGAACAGGTTGGCGGCAAGACCGAAGGTGAGCGTAACCGCGAATCCCTTCACCGGGCCGGTTCCGAACAGGAATAGAATGGCCGCCGAGACGATGGTGGTCACGTGGGTGTCGACGATGGTGACCCAGGCGTGCGCAAAGCCCTGATCCACGGCCGCCGATGCCGACTTGCCGGCGCGGATTTCTTCACGGATGCGCTCAAAGATCAGCACGTTCGAATCCACGCCCATACCAATGGTGAGAATGACGCCGGCAATGCCCGGCAGGGTGAGCGTGGCTCCGGAGAAGCCCATGAAGCCGAGCAGGATGACCAGGTTGAGAAACAGTGCCAGGTCGGCGTTTACACCCGAGCCGCGGTAGTAGATGAGCATGAAGATCCAGACCAGCAGCACGCCCGCCACAGCCGCGGTGACGCCTTCGCGAATCGAGTCCGCGCCCAGCGACGCGCCCACGGTGCGATCTTCAAGATAGGTGAGTGAAGCCGGCAGCGCGCCGGTGCGCAGCAGCTTGGAGAGCATCGTAACTTCGTCCTGGCTGAACGAGCCTTCGATTTCGCCGGTGTCGCGGATGGGCTCCTTGATGCTGGCTACTTCGCGCACGCGGCCGCCCATGACCACCGCCATGCTTTTGCCTACGTTCTGGCTGGTGTAGTCGTAGAAGCGGTTGCCGGCCTCATCGGTCAACGTGAACTGCACGATGCGCTGTCCGGTGTTCTGGTTGGTGCCGGGATCCGCGGAGCGGAAGTCGCTGCCGGAGACGACGGGAGCGCGCTGAACCACGAAGACGCTGTCGCTGTCTGAGCCACCAACCATTGTGCCCGAGCCGTGCACCATCATCTCGTCGGGCGGAATGGCGCCGCTGTTGGCCGCAAGCGCCGCCGGCTCATCCTGATAAGGACCGCCTACGACGGCATGAATCTCAAGCCGCGCGGTAGACTGAATGGCATTCTTGACCTGGTCGAGATCGCTGATGCCCGGCAACTCCACCAGAATCTGATTGGAGCCCAGGCTGTAGGGCGCGACACGCGGTTCTCTGACGCCTAGCGAATTGACGCGGTCTTCAATGGTTTCGATGGCTTGGTCGAGGGTCTTTTCTTCGAGCGCCTTCTCAACCGGCTGCTTCATGGTGAGCGTAAACACGGTGTCGTTATTGGAGCTGTCCACATCGTAGTCGGTCGAGTACTTGTCGTCGAGCAGGGAGCGGACAGAGCCTGAACCGGTCGTCGCCACGCCCTCGATCCTGACCAGTTGCGGCTTGGAGGGATCGGGCTTGTAGACCTGCGAGTAGGCCAGATGAGCCGTCTTCAGTTCCTGCTCCAGCCGCGCCACAACGCTGTCGGTCTCATCGCTCACCGCCTCCTGCACCTGGACCTGCAGAATCAGGTGAACGCCGCCCTGCAGATCGAGTCCGAGGTGAATGCGCTTGGTGAGCGATGCCGCAATGTCTTTGCCGCTAAATCCTGACGGGATGCCAAAGATGCCGTAGGTAAAGATCAGCAGGACAGCAATAATGAGGATCAGCCTGCTCTTGAGATTCTTCTTCATGATTCCGTTTCTCGAGTCCAGTCAATCAAAAAAGTCGGTCAAAAAAAATCAGGAGCCGGAGCCGGCTTCCTGCGTGGTCACCGAGGCAATCGCGTTCTTGGCAACTTCCAGCTTCAGGTTGTCGGGAGCCACGCGAATGATGATCACGTCATCCTTGATGGAAAGGATGATGCCGCGAATGCCGCCGGAGGTTGTCACGCGATCGCCGGACTTGATGCCGGCCAGCATCTCCTGCCACTGTTTCTGCTTTTTCTGCTGTGGGCGCATCAGGAACAGATAGAACAGTGGAATCATCAGCAGCAGCGGGAGGATCATTGCCATTCCTCCGCCCGTGGAGGCGGGTGATCCCGCCAGCAATGCGAAACTTGTCGCCACTCTCATCCTTTACTCGTCCGGCATGGCTGCATCAAGCGCCATCCGGAGCACAGGCGCACCCGCGTTGGCATGTGCCTGATGGTTCACAAAGATTTGTCTCCGGGAATGGTCCTGGGCACCCGTTCATCTTTGCTCCGATGCCCGGTCCAGGCTCTGGAACAGAGCCCGATGGCTGCGCGGACCGATTCTCCGCACCTCGCCGCCGCAGGCCCTGCTGCCGTCTGCTTCCTGTTCGACACGGCTCTCGTTCCAGTCTCCGTCCGCCTCAGGCGCACCCGTGAAAACGGACGCCCAGCGGTACGGTTCCCCAAAAGATTGCCTAGTAAAGATAAGATACGCGCGGCCGGTTGCGTGTCAAGGTTCGAGAGCGGGCCGGGACGGGCCCGGGCGGGCCATATTCATGCTCACGCCGGTCCGTTTGCTGTCCATCGCTGAATAGAAACCGGCTTTATAAAGCCCTTACGGAACATCTACTCCTTACTTATCGCCGCGGGTTTCTTCTATCTTTGCGGGGTTCTACGGCCGCACGGCGCGACAAAATGGGATTGCGTTTTTTTTCGAAGCGCGCCGAATCTGGAACGGAGCCTGATTTCCATGGACATCGTTCATCCTGATCCGGTCTGGCTGATTCTGCCACTACTGGCGGTGGTCTTTTTCCTGTGGGTTCTGTGGAACTTCTGGCAGGACGAGCGCAAGCAGCGCAGGAACGACCGCGCCGCGCAGCCCAAGCTCCTGGTCTCTTCCGGGAGGCGGGATGGAAGCCTGGATCGGGGCCTAGATCGGGACCTGGATCGGGATCGGGATCGGGATCGGGACCTGGATGGGAGGCGGGATGGGAGGCGCGATCGTCCAGACTTCGGCATCGCGTCGCGGGATGCGCGCGCCGCAGGCGAGAGAGTGGACGCCCCGATGCAGCGAGCCGCCCGCTCCTGATTTTTCCTTACTGACTTTTGCTTGCTGATTTTCTGTGCGGCTGCGGCGCGGGCTACTTGCCCGGCGCGGCTATAGTAGAGTCCGGCGCGGCCGTGGTGGAGTCCGGCGCGGCCGCGTCGTCGCCGGTATCTTCCACCAGCACCGCCGATCCCGGCACCACATCGAAGCTCACCGCATCCTGGCCCGCGGGATGAAACGTCACTCGCATCGGATCGCGCTGCCACTCGGCCGGCGCGCATGCGGGGCTGGGGTGATTCTCAACATCCCACGGCGCGAGCTTCTTCGACAGCACCGGCCGGCGCGCGGCAAGCTGGGCCACCACCGCGTACAGGCTTTTGCCGCTGGGCGTAAGGCCGCAGTAGGCGCCATAGTCGCGAAACCACTCCACCTGGCTCACGGCGGGATCGTAGTCGGGCAGCTTGAGCGCTGTGACGCGGCCGGTCGCATGATCCGCCAGCAGCCACGGTCCGCGCTGCCATACCCACTCCAAGCGCTTGTCGCCGGGCAGGCTGTCATTGAGCCGGATGGCGCGGCGCACCACAAAGCTGCGATCGGTGACGTCGTGGGGGTCGCCGGTGGTCCACTCTTTCAGCACGCCGTTCACCAGCAGAGCGCGAATCCTGAGCGTGGCTTCTCCGCCGGCATCTCCGGCCGGGTCGCCGGCTTTCGAGTAGGGCACGGTTTTGGCCGCGCCCAGAACGACGGTAGGGGGTTTGCGCGGCGCGGCGTAAGCCGGCAGCACTCCGGCCAAGAATGCAGCCAGCGATGCGGCGAGAGCGGCAGAACAAAACCTGGCACCGTAATTCATCTTGTTCCCTGTCTCAGTTCTGATCCGCGCGATCTTGTCATCCGTTCATCGCCGTCTCGACTGCGCGGGCCACACGGAATGCGGTCGATTCCCTGAAGTGCGCGCCCAGCACCTGCATGCCCACCGGCAGACCGGCCGATGTGGCTCCGCAGGGTACGGTCACGCCGCACAGCCCGGCCAGGCTGGCCGTCACGGTGTAGATATCGGCCAGATACATGGCCAGCGGGTCGCCGCTTTTTTCGCCCAGCTTGAACGCCGGCATGGGCGATGTGGGGGTCACGATGGCGTCCACATCGGCAAAGGCGCGCAGAAACTCTTCGGCCAGCAGCCGCCGGACCTGCTGCGCTTTGAGGTAATAGGCATCGTAGTATCCGGCTGAAAGCGCGTAAGTGCCCAGCAGGATGCGGCGTTTGACCTCGGCGCCGAAGCCCTCGTCGCGGGAGTGGCTGTACATGGCGGAGAGCGTGTCGGAGGCCGGCGAGCGGTAGCCGTAACGCACGCCGTCAAAGCGGGCCAGGTTGGCGCTGGCCTCAGCGGTGGCAACCAGGTAGTAGGTTGGAATCGCGTATTTGGTGTGCGGCAGGGAGACGCGCTTGACGGTGCAGCCGGCGGCCTGGAGCGCATCAATGCCCTTCTGGATGGCGGCGCGGACTTCAGTATCCAGCCCTTCGGCAAAGTACTCGTCGGGCACGCCGATTTTCAGGCCCTCGACTGGCTTGTCGCTCTCCGCGGCGTAATCCTCCACCGGGGCCGGCGAACTGGTTGCGTCGTGCGCGTCGTGGCCGGCGATGACCCCAAGCAGCGTGGCCGCATCGCGCACATTGCCGGCAAAGGGCCCCACCCGGTCGAGCGACGAGGCAAACGCGATGAGTCCGTAACGGGAGACGCGCCCGTAGGTGGGCAGCACGCCCACAACGCCGCAAAAACTGGCCGGCTGCCGGATCGATCCGCCGGTGTCAGTGCCCAGGGTGGCCACGGCCATGTTGGCCGCAACCGCCGCGGCCGAGCCGCCGCTGGAGCCGCCGGGCACGCGCTCGGTGTCCACCGGATTGCGCACCGGCCCGTAGGCCGAGTTCTCATTCGACGAACCCATGGCAAACTCGTCGCAGTTGATCTTGCCCAGAAGCACCGCGCCCGCCGCTTCCAGCCGGGTTACCGCGGTGGCGTCGTAGGGCGGCCGATAGCCTTTGAGAATCTTCGAGGCGGCCGTGGCCGGCGCGCCCTTCATCACCAGCACGTCCTTGATGCCCACCGGAATGCCGGCCAGCGGAGGCAGCGGATCGCCCTTGGCCGCCAGCGCATCGATGTGCGCCGCCTGCTCAAGCGCGCGCTCTTTGGTAAGGCTCAGGTAGACGTTGAGCCGCGGATTGATCTTCTCGATCCGCTGGTAATAACCGGCCGCAAGATCGGCGGCGGTGGTGCGCCCTTCGGCGATCTCCACGCGCAGAGCCGCCAGCGTCTTCGGTTTCTGAACAAAATTTTCGACGGTATTTGTCTCGCTCGCCAAGCGCATCCCTCTTCTGTTCCCTATCTCTCAATCACCTTCGGCACCTTGAAGAACGCACCGTCGGACTCCGGCGCCTGCGGCATCACGGCCGCGCGGTCCAGAGACGGCGCGGACAGGTCGGGCCGCGGCGCGCTCACAAAGCTGCCCAGCTCGCTCACCTGCGCCAACGGAGCCACGCCGGCCGTATCCAGCTCATTCAGTTCGGCCACGTAGTCGAGTATGGCGTTCAGGTCAGTCAGCATGTGCGCGGACTCGTCGGGCGTCAGTTCCAGGTGCGCCAGCTCGGCCACGCGCTCCACATCGTTCACAGTTACTTTTGCTGTCATTCCCTGTTTCCCACCCCGGCCTCATCGCGGACCATGCGCGTTGCAGCCCATGTATGCGTCGCGGTTCATTTTGACGCGATGCGCGGGCCGGAGTCTCTCGGCAGTTTGCCGAAAGTCAAGTATAGCCGGTGCCCGCACAGGGCAATCGCATTGGGATTTTATGCGGGTACCGACATCGCGCAAACTGTATGTCTAGATTTCTGGGTGCGTTGTAACAGGGCACGACTTGAGCCGTGCCGCAGGTGGGGCTGCGATCAGACCGTCTTCAGCCGCTGCAAAAGCTTAATTTATGGAGATGCGCATTTGCAGGGGCTAAAGCCCATCGCTGTTGTTGCCTGATTCGGCACGACTCAAGTCGTGCCCTGTTACAAAACCTAGCTGATACAAAACCTAGATTGATACAAAATCTCGATTTTGAATGGAAAATACGCCCTGCGGAAACCTGCTCGCAACGACTTTCAAATGCGATTGCCCTGGGTGCCCGCATCACGGCCCTTGCGCGTTCTAATCTACCGTGAGCGTCAGATTCAGCGCGTGCGAGACTCCCGTCGAGGTGATGGTCACCGGAACGGTGTAGGTGCCCGCCGGCGTGCCGCTGCCGCTGCCTCCACCCGGAGGGCTGCCGCCGGTGCCGCCGCTCGAACTGGTGCAACTTGAAACCCCCGCCGCCAAAATGGCCGCCAGCACCACCAACCAGAGTCCTTTGCGCCGCCTGGTCAGCGGCAGGGGCAGCAGCAGGAGGCCGCACAACAGCGGAGCGGCGCGCCATGGCGGCCAATCGCCGCGGCGCGCGGACGTACTCGACAGCTCGGTGGCAATCTGTACGGTCACGTTGCCCTGCACGCCCGCGCTCAGCGTCTCAGTGGGCGGATTGAAGCTGCACGCCGCGCCGGCCGGAAGCGCGCCGCAGGCAAAGGAGAAGGCGCCCGGCGCGCCACCGGGTGTAATTGACAGCGCAAAGCTCGCCGTTTGCCCCTTCGACACGGTCATGGCCGCCGGCCCAATCATAGACAGCTCGAAGTCAAAGCCGGTGCCCGAGAGCACCACCGTCGCCGGAGCCGTGACCACCGCGGACGAAATGGTCAGCGCGCCCGACGCGGTTCCGGCCGCCGTGGGCGCAAAAACCACGGCCGCGCTGCAGTTGCCACCCGCCGCCAGGGTTCCGGTGCAGTTGTTCTGCGCCAGTTGGAAAGGCCCGGTGGCTGCAACCGCAACCGGCCCGATCGAATAACTGCTGGAGTTGGTCACCATCACCGTCTGCGCCGCGCTGGACTGCCCCACCCCCACCACCGCGGGGAACGCCACCTGCGCGGGATTGGCGCCGAAGCCGCTGGCAAGCTGGCCCGCGCCGTTGAGAGACACGGGCACGGCCGCCACACCCGCGGTCGACGACGAAACCACCAGCGTGGCGGCAATGGCTCCGGTTCCCGACGGCGTAAAGACGATTTGCGCCGCGCAGCTTGCGCCACCGGCCAGCGCCGCGCCGCAGGTCGTCGCCTGGATCGAGTAGCTGGCCGCCGCGGGGCCGGTAATCTGAAAGCCCACATTGGCTAATGGCGCGCCGCCGCTGTTGGTGACCGTCACCGTCTGCGGCTGGCTAGCCACGCCCGGCTGCTGGTTGGCAAAGGTCATGCTGGCTGGACTCACGCCGATGGACCCCGGCGCCACGCCGGTGCCGCTCAAGGAAACCGTCTGCCGGCGCAGCGCGTCGGTCACGGAGAGCGTGCCGCTCACAGCGCCCTGTGCGGTGGGCGTGAACTGGACGCCGATGGCGCAGCTTGAGTTCGCAGCGAGCTGCGTGCCGCAGCCGTTGGTCAGCGTGAAGCCGCTGCTGACCGAAACCGCAATCGCCTCCAGCGGACTTCCTCCCGAGTTAGTGATGGTCACCGTCTGCACGGCCGAAGCCTGTCCTGAAGCGGTCGCGGGAAATGCGAGCGTGGCGGTGCTCAGCGTGTCAGTCGGCGCGGCCACGCCAACGCCGCTCAGCTCCACACTCTGGGCGCCCGCGCCATCGGTCAGCACCAGCGTGCCGGTGCTGGGCCCGGCCTGCGCGGGTTGGAACTCCATCTCGATCTGGCAGGCCGCATTTGCGGCCAGGCTGGTGGCGCCGCAGGCGTTGCTGGCAATGGCGAACGGCCCTGTCACCACAATGGATGTGATGGGAACCGCGGCGCCGCTGGCGTTGGTGACGCTCAGAGGCAGCGGCGTGGAAGTCGCTCCTACCCCGAGCGATGCGAAGTTCAACAAATCCGGGGCCACGCTGATCATGCTCGCCGCGGTGCCCGTCCCGTCCAGATCGAACGTCAACTGACCGCCATAGAGGTTGCCCTGCACCGTCACCTGCCCCGTCTGCGCGCCCGCGGCAGTGGGGGCAAAGACCACCTGGATCGCGCAGCTTGCGCCCGCCGGCACCGCCGTGTTCACGCAGTCGTCGATCTCGCTGAAGGCTCCGGTCACCGCCATGGAAGTGGCCGTAAACGCCGCGCCGCCGGTGTTCTGAAGCGTGATGGTCTGCGCCGCGCTGGCCGTGCCCGCCGCCTGGCCGGCAAAGCTCAGCGCCGACGGAGTGGCCGACACCTCCGCCAGACCGGCATCCGCGCTCCATAGCGGCGTCTGCCAGATGCCGCGCCCATAGGTGGCTGCCACCAGCGCCGGCACGCTCGCTCCCAGCGGCGCGGCCCCGAGCGCTACTACCGGCGCATCGGGAAGCCCGCTTCCAAAAGCCGACCAGCAGACCGGCTGGGCCTGCTCGCAGGCCGACACATCCGGCGTAAAGTACACGCCCTGGTCGGTGGCCACGTATACCGTATTGGCATTTCCCGGATCGACGGCGATGCTGTTGGCCGGCGCCGGAGGCAGGTTGGCGGTCAGGTTGGTCCAGTGCGCGCCGCCATCGGTGGAGCGAAAGACGGTTCGTACGCCCTGCTTTTCTCCGCGCACGCCGGCAATGGTGACGTAGACCGTGTTGCCGGTGGCATCGTGCGGATCGACAAAGAGACTCGAAATATCCAGCCTGAAGTAGTTCAACCCCAGGCCCAGGCTGTCATTGACCACCGGATTCAGCGTGAGGTCGGTTACCACCGGCGCGGTGGTCGAGCCCGGAGTCCAGGTCACGCTGAGCACGTGTCCGGCCAGGTTGGCGCCACCGTTGGCGGCCCCGTACATGCCGAGATACGCCACCTCTCCACCGTCAGCGGGCGCAAAGGCGTCCATGGAGCGGATGAGCGCATCGCCGCTGCACTGTGCGTTTTGCGCGCCGCTGTCCAGAACCGGCGTGACCGCGTTGGTTGCGCTCCATCCGCTGCCGCTGGCCGGGCCTCGCCACAGTTGGCAGGTGGCGATCAGCAGTTGCGCGGGATCGAGCGGATCGGGCAGAAACGCCGCCGGCTCCGGCATGGCGCCGGCGGGAAGATTCACGTCCGCGTCGGTGACTGCGGGGCTCGATCCAAAATCCGCCGGCGTGCAGGGGGCCGTCTGCGAACAGGCATAAATGGCCACGCCGGGCTGGTTGTTGACGTACCACGTGCTTCCGCTGCGCGAATCGATCGCCACCGGGCCGCCGTATCCGGTGAGAATCTGCGGCCAGTCCGCAACCACCGACGCGCTCTTGACGCCGGCTGCGCCGTTGACCCCCAGCCCGGCCATCAGCGTATAGGGTGTATCGGCAATGGGTGACAGGCTCTCGATCTCGGCCAGCGAGCCCAGGCCGGCGTTGAGATTTTGAAAGTGACTGGCATCGGAGGCCGAGCACACCGGCCCGGTTTCGCCGATGGCGTCGGCTGATCGCCAAAGCCCGCTGTCGTTGCCCGCAAAAATCTCCAGCGGATTGGCCGCGCTCCAGGCCAGCGCGTGCTGGAACGCGCCCACCTGCGCGCTCATGCAGGTGGCGGTGTTGGTGGTGTTGCGCCACACGCAGCCCGCCGTCAGGCTGCACTTCCACAAATCGTTGTCGCCGGCGATCAGCAGCGTGTCCTGCGCGGAGGGCACGGCCGCCAGCGCAAGGTCGTAGCCGCCGTCGGCGATGGTGGCCGCGCCCTGGGCGGTGCTGGTTTCAAGCGCGGCCGCGCTCCACTGGCGGCTGAAGGAGATGGTCCCGCTGCTGCACGCGCCGCCGCTCAAGCCGCACACGTCCTGCCACACGCCCTGGTCCTGGTTGTTGAGATCCACGGTCCACGCAAAGGTGTCGCCGGTGACCGGATTGACCGCTAACGCGCCGCGAAAGATGGGGCAGGCTATGGACCCGGTGCCGCCCAGGTTGCTGGGGCAAAGCACCGTGGTGAGCCCGGCGCCCGGCTGGGTGACGATGCGCGTCCAGGTTATGCCGTCGGCGGACTGGTAGTAGCCGTGATAGCGCACCGCCGCGATAAATATCTGCCGCAGCGGATTCCACACCACCGCTGTGGCCGCATTGCCGTCGGGCGCGACAAACGGATCGAGCGGGCCCTGCACGTCCTGGCCGGGGCCATCGGTGATGGTAGCCAGGTGCCAGGTGGCACCGCTGTCCTGCGAATAGTAGAGCCCTTCGTAGCTCAGGTTGGACTCGGTGGCGTCCACCAGCGTGCCTTCATAGGCCTGGGAGACGGCCGCAACCGCTACCTGCGGATTCATGGTGCTCCACGCAAAGCCCGCAAATCCCTCGCCAAGAAATCCGAAATCCAGGCCGCTGAGGCCGTCTTCGGCGTCGTGGGTCTCCTGGATCAGCGTCCACGTGGTTCCGCCATCGGTGGAGCGCAGAATGCCTGCGCCGTAGTAGGAGTCGAGCACATCGTTGGGATCGCCGGTGCCGGCCAGAATCACACCCGTGCCGCCGGGTTGCACGGCAAGCGCGCCAATGCTGATGGACGCGTCTTCAGCGCTGCTCAGCGCGCCTACCGAATCAGTAAGCGGCGTAAACACTACCGTCGACGAATCCGCCGCGGCCGCATTGCTGGCCGACCAAACGCCGCCGCCGGTGGTGCCCACATAGAGATGATTGCCGGTCGCATCGCTCGGGTCGAGGGCCAGCGCCGAGATGCGCCCGGTCACCAGTCCGTAGCCCGGCGTGCTTACCGCCGCCGGCCCCAGCGGCTGCCATGTGGGCGTCGCAGAGCTCTGGTCTTGAGTCCGGCTGCGATTCCAGTCGGCGACGAACTGACGCGGCGCCTTACGGCCGGCAGGTGGCCGCCGCCCGCCGGGCGGCCATCCACGCTGCGCCAGAAACCGCTGCGCCGCGGCCACACGTGGCGGAACCGGACCGCGGCGCAGGCGCGCTGTTGCAGACTGGGCCGACGCCGCGCACGGCCACCCCAGCAAAGCGGCCAGTACGCAGGCGGCCAGGACACGGCCTGCGCGGACACGGCCGATCTGGATCCGCGCAGTCTGGACACACGCGGCCTGAACAGCCACATACACCGCGCACGGCAGCAGAAGACGGCTCCGCGGGCGGCCACGGCCCGGTGGTCGGCTCGGTTCCCACAACGACATCCGATTGCCCATGCGCATCCGTGTTCCGGCTACGGCCTCCACATTCGCATAAAGATCTTCCAATGGGGAGTGGCACAGAATCTATCGGATTGCGCTAGAAACAGCACGCAATTTCCGGGATTGAAAATTTGACCCATTATAGGACACAGTGGGGCGCTGGAAAATTTGCTTCGGTTAACCTGCTGGACACTGTTCTTTACCGCTCGCGATCCGCTGCGTTTTGCTCGATATAGGCTTCCGCGTCGAACTTTCTGGCGATTGATGCGCCGGTCATGGACCGCACCAGCCCGAAGACCGGGCGGTTGAACCAAGGGCGGTCCAGCTTGCCCACAATTGCCCAGGCAATGCCGGCGTAGCCGTTGGGGTCGCGGCCGTCGAGCTCGTAGCGGTCGTTGAGAATCACCGCCCAGTCAAAGGCCGTGGCGGGGTCGGGCGCCCACTCCAGTATCTTTTTGCCCCAGTACATGCGCATGTAGTTGTGCATCCAGCCGGTGGTCACCATCTGTCGCTGGGCGGCGTTCCACAGCTCGTCGCCGGTCTCGGCCCGCTCCAGTTGCGCAAAGCTGTAGCGGGTGCGCGGGTCGCCGGCATGCTCCAGCAGGGTTTTGCGGGCCCAGTCCGCGGCGCACTCCCAGTTGTCGTAGTTCGGCTCGTGACGGACGAACAGCACGGCCAGCTCGCGCCAGGCGATCACCTGCTCCAGAAACCGCTCTTCGGTGGCGGCGCTCGCACTACCTTCGGCGATCGCCTTTTTCACCGCCAGCGCGATGGTGAGCGGCCCGATGTTGCCAAAGTGGAGATAGGGTGAAAGCCGGCTGGTTCCCTGCTTCTGGGGATGATTACGATCCGTCTCGTAGGAGGCCAGGTGCAGCCGGATAAATTCGTCGAGGCGTCGCAAAGCGGAATGCGTGCCGCCGGTGAACGTGTCCACCGGCTTCACGCTGCGGTCGAGCCTGGTAAACCCGGCAGTCATGTCGTCCGAAAGGTTAAAGCGCGCGAGCGCCTGGCGCGGCTTAAATGCGTGCAGAGGTGTGGCCTTCGCGGGCTGCACCAGAAACTGCGCCAGCTCGCGCCTGAGGTGCGGACGGAAGTGATGCAGCAACACAAAGCTGCGGTTAAAGACCCGCGACGGGACCACAACATCGGCGTCGACGGTCCAGTAAGGAATCCGGAGCCGCCGCGCCAGCACTCTGCGCCAGCGCTCCGGCTCGCGGCAGGGATTCTCGTCGCCCACCAGCAGCGCGGCCTCGACCTCTTCAATGAAGGCATCCAGATGATTGTGAGGAGGGCGGCGGACGACAAAGCCAACGCCAAGCTCGGCCGCGTCGGCCTCCACATCCCTCAGTCCCTGCGCCAGAAAGTGATAGTGGCGCAGGTTGGCGTTGGGATAGTTGGGAATCACGCCGAAGTAAATCACCACCGGCAGGCCGAGGATGTTTCCCGCCTGAATGGCCACGTCGAGCGCCGGATTCTCAAAGGCCCGCATCGCCCGCTGCATCCAGTAGACGACGCAGTGCGCCGGATGGCGCAACGTATCTGTGCGACGCACCAGCACGCGCGGATGGGCGGTTAGCTGCGCCAGCTCTTCAGGCACTCCATGCTGCGAACTCAATGGCCCTGGGCCTCCACATCGTTTGTCAACGCGCGACGCTCCCCGGTAGTGGCTCAGCTTGAAGGAGACATTGCCTCAGGAGCTAAAGCCCGCATTGCTTTGAGGCTGATTATGTACGGGCTGAAGCCCGTACCCTTCAACCGAAGCCCGTACCCTTCAGGCTCAAGCCTGTACCCTTCAAACTGAGCCTGTACCCTTCAAACTGAGCCACTACACGTTTTCCGCATTGGACGTGACTCGCAAAATCGTGACCCGCAAAATAAAGAATGCCAGCCCTGCCCGTGCCGGTTAGGATGGGTTCGTTGCTGGCGCGCATCGGTTCTCGACGCGGCACATTTTTCCGGCGGTTTTTTTCATGCGACGAATTCTGATCTTGCTTCTGGTTCTGGCCGCCGCTGCCTGTCATGCGGAAGACTACACCCTCGGCCCCGATTCGCAGCCCCACGCCGGCGTTCCCAAGGGAACCGTCACTCAGTTCATCCTGCCGCCGGGCAGGTACTATCCCGGCACTCCGCACAAGTGCGCCGTTTATGTGCCCGCGCAGTACGACGCAGCCAGGCCCACCCCGTTCATGATTTTTCTGGACGGTAGCCAGGCGCTGGGCAACGGCGTGCGCGCGCCCATCGTTCTCGACAACCTGATCGCGGGGCACGACCTGCCGCCTATGATCGCCATCTTCATCGATCCCGGCGTGCTGCCGGCAGTCTCTCAAGACGATCAGAACCGGTACAACCGCATCTTCGAGTATGACTCGCTCAGCGACCGCTTTGCCGAGTTCCTGGTCCACGAGCTCATCCCCGAAGTTGGCCGCCATTACAACCTGTCGAAGAACCCCGACGATCGCGGCCTGAGCGGGGTGAGCACGGGAGCCGTGGGTGCGTTCATGGCCGCATGGAACCGTCCTGACCAGTTCCATCGCGTGCTCAGCTTCATCGGCACTTATGTTTCCATGAAGGGCGCCGACTCGCTGCCGGCGCTGGTGCGCAAGACCGAGCCTAAACCGATCCGCATCTTCATGCAGGATGGGACCGGTGATCACATCGTTGCCGCCGAGCCCTTCGGCACCTCGTTCTCTGGAAGCTGGCCCATCAACAACCAGGTGATGCACCAGGCACTCGAGTACTCCGGCTACGACGTGAAGTTGGTGATGGGCACCGAGGCCCACAACATGAAGCAGGGCGGCGCCATTCTGCCCGACGCGCTGCGCTGGCTGTGGCGCGGCTACCCAGAGCCCATCGTGGTACACGAGCCGGCCGACATGCACGAGCCCGGCTGGGACCCGCGCGGCAAGGTCTTTGCCACCATTGACCTCGCCAAGCCGTGGCAGCCGGTGGGCGGAAACTACGGTGCGGCCATAAGCCCGGCGGCGGATAAGGACGGCAACGTCTACTTCGCCGATGCCCAGTCGCACAGTATTCTGAAAGCCTCGACCGAGGGCGCGGCAAGGGTGTTTCTCACCGATACCAAGGACGTGAGCGCGCTGTGCGTGGGAGCCGACGGGCGCTTGTATGTCGCCGAGCCGGCGGAGCGCCGCATTGTCTCGTATGGTCTGGAAGGCGGAGCGAAAAAGATCGTGGCGCGGGATGTAGAGGTCCGCGGTCTTGCAATCACGCGGCGGGGATCGATCTACTTCACCGATGCGACGCACCGGACCATCGACATGGTGGACGCCGCGGGCCGCGCGCGCACGGTCTATGATGGGGGGGAAATCGCGATTCCAGCCGGCATTGCGCTTAGCCCCGATCAGAGCATGGTGGTTGTGACCGATGCTGAAAGCCGCTTCAGTTGGTCGTTTCAGATCGCGGCCGATGGTTCGCTCGAAAACGGCGAGCCTTTCTATCGTCTTGAAATGCCGGAGCAGGACTGGATGAGCCACGCCGAAGCGGTGGCGACCGACGCCGGCGGCGCGGCCTACTTCGCCACTCCGCGCGGAATTCAGGTTTGCGAGCCCAGCGGCCGGGTCATCGAAATTCTGAATGCGCCCGAGCCCTCGCCCGACGCCGGCGCGCTCAACGGCATCGCCTTTGCCGGCGCAAACCCGACGTGGCTTTACGTGGTGCAGGGCAAGAGGCTGTATCGCCGCCCGGTAAAGGTGGCCTACGCGCCGGTGTGGGCGCCGGTGAAGCCGCCCAAGCCGTTGCTATAAACCGCGGGACCAAGCCCTCCGCGCCCAGATAGCGCGCAAGCAGAAGGGCCACCCGCGGGCGGCCCTTCTTGAAAAAAAGCTGGAAGCCAGCGATTCGTTGTTGCTCTTTACCACCGTCCCCAGGCGCGGCTGATGTAGTCGGCCATGGTCATGCTGATCAGTCCGAGGAAGATAAAAATCCCCGAGATGGCGGTGAGCTTGGTGAGCCGGGAGCTGTACTTCAGGTGCATGAAGAACAGCACCACGATCATGGCTTTGATGACCGCGATGGCCAGCGCGACGACCGCGTTGAAGACGCCCAGCTCGATGTACGACACCCCCGCGGTGGTGGCCGTAAGCACCAGCAGCGCCCCAGCCACGATTCCGTAGATTTTGGGGCTGACGATGTGATCTTGTTCGGTCGGATGGCTCATGGGAGTTCCCTCTTAGGTGTGCCTGCTGATCAGGTAAAGCAGCGGATACAGGAATATCCAGATGATGTCGACGAAGTGCCAGTACAAGCCGAAATTTTCGACAAATGTGACGTGGCCCGTGGTGTACGCCCCGGCTCGGGCCCGGAAGATCATGAATCCCAGTATGGCGATGCCGATGATCATGTGCAGCGCGTGCATGCCGGTCATGGCGAAGTAGAGAAAGAAGTAAAGCTCGGTCTTGTCGGCCATCGACGGCGACAGAGGCTTGTCGTGATACTCCTTGTAAACCTCGGGATCGGTCGAAGGATGGGTGAACGACTCAATGCTGTAGTGAAAGCCGGGAACGTGATGCTTCTCCCACTTTTCGTGGTACTCGATGCTCTTGATGCCCAGGAAGGCGAGCCCCAGAACGAAGGTGACGCAAAGCCACAGCACCAGGCCGCTCTTGCGCCGGGTTTCAGCGCACCACACACCCATGGCCAGGGTAAAGCTGGAAGTGATGAGCACCGCGGTGTTGGCGGTGCCCCAATAAATGCTCAACTGATGCGAGCCGACCACGAACGCCGGGTAATACCAGTTGCGCAGAATCAGGTACGCCGTGAACAGGCCGCCGAAGAACATGACTTCGGTGAGCAGGAAGAGCCACATGGCAAAATTGGTGGCGTCAGCCTGCTGGCCCATGGTCTCGAAATGGTGGCGCTGATAGGGCGGATGCTCGTGATGCGCATCAGCCTCGTCATGCTGTGCGATGGCCGTGCTATCCGACACTGGCTACCTCTTTCTGCTGGTGGCGCTCCAGCCACTCGTAGTCGTAGGCTTCATGATCCATGATGGGAATCTCGGGGAAGTTCTCGGTGAGCGGCGGCGACTGGATCTGCCACTCCAGCCCGGTGGCCTGCCAGGGATTTTCGCCCGCGATCTCGCCGTACTTGAGCGACCAGGTGAGGTAGAGAATGGGCAGCAGATATCCCACACCCAGCACGCTGGCGCCGGCCGACGAGAAGACGTTCAACACCTGGAACTCCGGCGGATAAGCCGCGTAGCGCCGCGGCATGCCCAGCGTGCCCAGAATGAACTGCGGGAAGAACGTGAGGTTGAAGCCGATGAAGGTGACTACCGCGGCCAACTGCGAAATCTTCTCCGGATACATGCGGCCGGTCCACTTGGGCCACCAGAAGTGGATGCCCGACAAGAAGGCCATGAGCATGCCGCCCACCATCACAAAGTGGAAGTGGGCCACAATGAAATAGGTCTCGGTGAGGTGAATGTCGGTTCCCGTGGCGCCCAGAAACACGCCGGTCATGCCGCCGATGGTGAACAGGCCCATGAAGCCGAAGGCGTACAGCATCGGGGTCTCAAAGGTGATGGAGCCTTTGTAGAGCGTGAAGGCCCAGTTGAAGATCTTGATGGCCGAGGGCACCGCGACCAGCATGGTGAGCAGCGAGAAGACCAGCGCGGCGTAGTTGGAGATGCCCATGATGAACATGTGGTGCGCCCAGACAAAGAATCCGAACACGGCAATGGCCACCGAGGAAAACGCGACGGCGGTGTACCCGAACACGCGCTTGCGGCTGAATGTCGAGATCACCTCGGAGATGACGCCCATGCCGGGCAGAATCATGATGTAGACGGCGGGGTGGGAGTAGAACCAGAACAGGTGCTGGAACAGCAGCGGATCGCCGCCCAGCGCCGGATCGAAGACGCCGATGTGCACCGTGCGTTCAAGCACCACCAGCACCAGGGTGATGGCCAGGACCGGCGTGCCCAGCACCATGAGGATGGAGGCCGCGTAGTTGGACCACACAAACAGCGGCAGCCGGAACCAGGTCATGCCCGGGCAGCGCATTTTGTGGATGGTGACGATGAAGTTGAGCCCGGTAAAAATGGAACTGAAGCCGGCAACGAAGATGGCCAGCCCTGTGGAGACGACATTGGTGTTCAGGTAATGGGTGGAGAGCGGGGTGGTGAAGGTCCAGCCAGTGTCCACTCCGCCGGCGGCCATGGTGTAAATGGCCATGATGCCAGCAATCACGTACAGATACCAGCTCAGCAGGTTGATCTTGGGCAGCGCCAGATCTTTTGCGCCCACCATGAGCGGTATCACGAAATTGCCGATGGTGGCCGGCACCGACGGCACCAGGAAGAAGAACACCATGATGACGCCGTGCATGGTGAACACCTTGTTGTAGGTGTCGGCGGCCATCAGATCGCTTTGCGGCGTGAGCAGCTCCAGGCGGATGAGCCCGGCCAGCGCGCCGCCGATAAAGAAGAAGAATGTGATCGAGACGAGATAAAGAGTGGCAATCCGCTTGTGGTCGCCGGTAAGCAGCCAGCTCAGCAGGCCGTTCTCCTTGGTCAGGAAATTTACCTTGGGAATCCTGGCCGTGGCTTGATCGGGAAGAATGACGATCGTGGAAGCGCTCATGGTTTTACCTCCACATGCGCGGCTTTGGTTTTGCCGGCAGGCGTTGCCTTGCCCTCATTTTCAGGGAGCAGCTCGGTGGTGTTGAGGGTTTGCTGGAGACGATAGTCGGAGTGGAGGCCCTTGAGATACTCCACCAGCGCGAACACACCCTCTTCGCTGATCTGCCCCTGATAGGTGGGCATGATGGGGGTGTATCCCTGGGTGATGTTCTGCGCCGGATCCAGGATCGCCTGGCGCAGGTACGCGTCGTCCACGGTCACCGTCTGCCCGGTGGAAAGGGTGAGCTTGTTTCCGTAGACGCCCACCAGATTGGGGCCGCGCGCGTCGGGCCTGGAGTTGTGGCAGGCATTGCAGCTCAGGCTGGCGAAGAGCCGCTCGCCGTCCTGGGCCAGCGAATTGCCGCTGGTGGATCCGGCCAGCCACTTGCGGAAGTCCTCCGGCGTCATGACCACCACGTCGCCGATCATCTGGGAGTGGTTGGTGCCGCAGTACTGGGTGCAGAACAGATGATAGGTGCCGGTCTTGGTGGCTTCGAACCACTCCGACGTGTAGCGGCCCGGAATCGCTTCGCGCTTGACGCGGAAGGCGGGAATCGAGAAGCTGTGAAACACGTCCTGGGAGATGAGCGTGAGCTGCACCGGCTGATTCACCGGAATATGCAGCGAGTCAATCTCATGCTGGCCGCCGGGATGCTCGACCTTCCACATCCACTGCTTGCCCACCACGTAGATGTTCATGGCGTTGGCCGGCGGCGTATACACGCGGAAGTAGATCAGCGCGCCCCACACGAACATCACCAGGAACAGCCCCAGCGGAATGATGGTCCAGGTGGCCTCCAGCAGCGTGGACCCTTCAATCTGCGTGGCAACGGGATGACGCTTCTTGCTGTACATCAGCGAGAAGCCGAAGACCAGCAGGATGACGATCGTCAGGCCCACGAGACTGACCAGGACCATGAAGAAGTACAGCGCGTCCATCTCCGGCGCGATCTTCGACGCCTCGGGCGGAAACAACTGGAAATTCGTCAACCACTTGACGAGAAACTGCCAGAGTACTGGGCTGATGTGGCTCATTCCGTTATCCGTTCACCTTTTTCCCTGTCCCGTTATCTTTTCCGGCATGGTCGTCCTGCTGAACATCCTTGCGCAGCATGATCATCATGAATCCACCCAGCAGCACTATCGTGAGAAACCCGCCCAACTGCACCACCCGCGAAACAATCAGCGAGTGGGTGTTGGTTTTGGGATCGTAGTGATAGCAGTAAGTGAGAATATTGTCGACCGGCGAGCCGATGCGGTTGGACGATGCTTCGTCCAGCCCCAGCAGCAGATCCTTGGGAGAATATTCGACGCCCATGTAGTACTGGGCCAGTTTGCCTTCCGGCGTCACAATCTGGATCGAGCTGGCGTGGGCAAACTGCGTCAGCTTGCCGTCGGGCCCGGGAATCTTCACGTATCGATAGCCCACCACGTGAGTGAGCGCGTCGATATTGGCCTGGGTGCCGGTCATGAAGTGCCAGCCGTTGGCCGTCTCCTGATGGCCGTAGCGGATCAGGTAGGTGCGCTTCTTGGCCGCGGCCAGGTCGGTGCCCTCGGTGGGATCGATGCTGATCACGATGATGTTGAAGTCCTTGCCGGGGACAAAGTTCACCATCTCGAGGGCGCTGGTCAGGCCGTCCAGCTCCTCTGAGCAGAGCATGGGGCACTTGTAATAGACCAGGGCGAGAATGGCCGGAACCTTGCCGAAGTATTTACTGAGCGGAACCAGATGGCCGGTGTCGTCAGTAAAGGTAAGGTTCAGCGGCAGCTGATAATTCAGGTGCTGGGCAATGCCCACGCCGTTCAGAATCGAAGGCGTGGTATCGGCCTGGCCCATGGTCGTGTTCATGGTTGGGAGCCCCTTGGCCCCATAGGTCGAAATCGGCGCGCAGAAACAAGGCGCAGCCATCGCCAGGCACAGTACCGTCATGGCCGCCGTACCGATCGCCCCGCTCCGTCCGCTTCTCCGAATTGTGGCCGTGCTACGCATCATCCCTGCTCCCTTCTGCGCCGCGGACTGGCCGCAAGGCGCGCTCTTGCATTGCTGGTTTCCGGCTATTGCGATTGCGCTCCGTTGACCGCTTCCGGTTCGTTGTGCGCCGCGGCTTCTTCCTGTTCATACGTGGTGCGCGCAAAACCATCGGTGAGCGGCATGGTCACCGTCGGGCGGCTGTCGCCGATCATCAACGGCCCGGTCTCGACAGCCGGAGCCACCGGGAGCCCGCGCTGCGCAATGATCTCCATGGCCCGCTCGATCGGAATCCTCACCTTGCCCTGCGCCTGGTTTGCCCAGGTGTAGTTGTCGAGCAGAATGTCCTCGCGCGCGTGCAGGTCGGCAATGTCCTGATCGCCGTTATCGATCTGCACCCGCGGCGCCGGAAAGCTCTGCGTAATCTCGGCCATCTTGTTCTGCAGCTCCGGACTGGAGGGCAGGTTGCCTAGCTGCCGCACATCCACTGTCTTGGTCCACTTGCTGTTGGGGCCGTCTTCCCTGTCCATGCGCGCGTTCATCAGTTTCCCGATGCCGTAGCAGGTGACGGCGGTGACCACCACGAAGATACCCATGGCGACCAGGAATACCAGGATGCCGGTAGCCTTGACGTCGGACGCCTCGTAGCCGAGCGAGGTGTCGACTTCCTCGTTCTTGTGCCCTTCCGGCAAATGTTGGTTATGCGTGGGCATGTTCGGGCTCCAGGATCTCCGCCGTATGCGGATCGTTGACTTGAACAAGCGGACGGCGCTTGAGCTGCACGCAGAAGTAAGACACCCAGAAGGCGGTCATGGCCACGGGCAGCGTTGCATACTCCAGAATGCCCCAACTGAAGTGCAGATTGCGCGCCGCATCCTTGTAGTTGGGCTCGATCAGCCAGAAAAGATCGAAGGCCTTGGCGAAGATCATGCACTGGCACACGCGGGTCAGCCGCTTCTTGTTGCGCTTGATGTCCCGCGACAGCAGCATGGTGAACGGAATCAGCCAGTGAAAGATGAAGTCCAGGGTGATAACGATGCCCCAGTCGCCACGGATGCGGTCCAGATACCAGTTAATCTCCTCCGGCAGGTTGCCCGACCAGATGATCAGGAACTGCCCGAAGGCCAGGTAGATGTTCAGCATCACGAAGGCAAAGGCCAGCTTGCCCAGATCGTGCTGTTCGGTCTGGCGCAGGATGGTCTTGAAAGGCTCGCCCTTGGAAAGCGCAAGCGCGACAATGATGCCCAGCGCCAACACCTGGTAGCCCTGCCCGACCAGGAACAGCAGGCCGTAGACCGAAGAGAACCAGGTAGGGTCCATCGACATCACCCAGTAGATGGCGGCCGCGCTCATGGTGAGCGAATAGACCACGATGCCCGGTCCGGAGAGGTTCTCGAACTTCTTGATCCAGTACGGCGTCGTCTCCGGCCCCTCGGTGTCGCGCCGGTCGGCCATCCGGGTCAGCCGCCACTGATAGAAGAACCAGATGATGAAGCACATCAGGCCGACGATCACGAACATGTTGGGGTTCAGCATGGCCCGTTTGAAGTCGATGCAGTGTTTCTGGGCCTCGGTAATGAGGCCCGCCTTGAGCGCCGCCGCCGTGCCGGCATCGTCTTTGAACTGCGCCCAGATGTAGAGCCGTTTCATGAAAATTACCGGCACCAGCCAGAAGACGAAGACCATGGGCAGGGTGCGGCTCATCGCTTCCAGCGGCCGCCGCAGCAGCAGTCCCCACTTGCCGCCCGAGCAGTACTGGACCATCAGCAGCGCCAGTCCTCCGACCGCGAAGCCGAAGGTCAGCATCAATCCCAGCACCCAGGCGCGCAGAAAGTGATCCCAGCCCAGCCCGTCCTCGGCCTGACCCAGAAAGGCCAGGACAACGGTGAGCACCATGCAGACGGCCCCCGTCATCACGGCGCGGCTCTTCCAGCCATCCACAAAGGCCGGCGCGCTCAAATCGGCGGGGAGCGTCCTGGCGTGCGATACTGCGTGCGATTCGTGAGCCATTCCGTAAATCCTTAGTGGGCGGCCGTCGCGGCCGGTTTGCTTTCAGGAATCTTGATTGCCGGATCTGCCGGATTGGCCGGAGCCATGGCGGGCGTGCCCTCGCCGGCCACCGGCGGATAAGCCTGCACCGCGGTTGCGGGGAGCGCCCAGGGTTGCGCATAATCCGGATGCCCTTCTTCGTCGGCCAGACTCTTCAGGCTTCTGATCTGCACCCCGGCGGGAACATCCTGCACCGTTGCCGCCTGACTGAGCTGCAGCGCGCGGATATAGGCCGCCACCGCCCAGCGATCGGCGGGCGTCAGTTGCGCCGAGTAATCGGGCATTGCGCCGTAGCCGTGGGTCATCACGTAGAAGTAGTGCGAAACCGGCTGCGCCATCCGCACCTGGTCATGCAGGTTGGCGGCCGGCTTGTAGCCACGGTCCACAATCTCGCCCAGCCCGTTGCCCACCCGCGAGTGGCACGGTGTGCAGTAGACGTTGAACCGCTCCTGTCCACGCTTGAGCACCGTCATGGTCACCGGGAAAGGCATCATATCCTGCTCCTGGCGGTAGCCGTTGGCGCCCTTGACCACCCCGGTGTAGAAGTAGCTGTCTTCATCGAGCTGCCCGCGGGCCACGGTGTCCAGCACCTGCGGACGGGCGCCGCGGTGATCGGCGAAGAAGCTGGTGCCGCGCTGCGGAATCATCTTCGGCTCGTTGTGCATGTCCTGGCGGCAGCCGGCCACCAGAAAAAGCGCAGCCAGGCCGGCGGAGACGGCGAGACGGCCGGCGAACAGCCGCGCCCTGCCGCCCTTTTTCGAGAGCGCGCGGAAACAATCCGGGGCCGAAGCCTGTTCTTTGTTGATGAGGTGGTTCGCGAGCATTAGTAGTCCACCTCCACCACGGAAACCGGCGTGAAACTTTCCAGATACGCCTTGGCTTCCACCAGGTCGAACTTTGGATCCAGCGCTTCCAGGCACAGGAAGAATTTGTCTGTCGTGGCGCCGTCGCGGAAGTTGGGCGCGTTAAACAGCGGATGATAGAGCGACGGCAGGCCATTGAGCGCCAGCATGCCGAAGGCCGCCGACAACCCGGCCCACAGAATGGTCCACTCGTAGGCCGGCACCACAAAGGCCGGCCACGAATAGGTGGGGCGGCCGGCGATATTCAGCGGATAGGCCAGCGTCGAGATCCAGGTCTCCATCGAGAACATGGCCGCGCCGCCGATCAGGCCGCCAAGCAGCGTGAGCAGCGGCACCTTGTTGCGGTGGAAGCCGATGGCCTCGGCCGCCTCCTCCACCGGATAGGGCGTGTAGCAGTCCAGGCGGCGCCATCCGTCCTGATGCGCCTGGCGTACGGCGCGCACCAGATCGCCGGGAGTGTCGAATTCGGCCAGCAGGCCGTAAGTTCCTTCGCGTGGTGGCATAACTAATCACCTGCCTCCACTGCCGACTTGGGCTTGACTTTGGCCTGCGGCAGCAGGATGCGGATTTCGTTCATGGGAATCATGGGCAGCAGACGCACAAACAAGAGGAACAGGAACGTGAACAGGCCGAGCGTGCCCACGAAGGTCATGTAATCCCACTTGGTGGCGCGATAGGTGCCCCACGACGAGGGCAGGAAGTCGCGGTAAAGACTGGTGACCACAATAACGAAGCGCTCAAACCACATGCCCGTGTTGACCACGATGGAGATGAAGAACATGAAGGCGATGTTGGTGCGCAGCTTGCGGACCCACAGCGTGGTGAGCGGAATGGCCAGGTTGCAGGTGACCAGCACCCAGTACGACCAGCCCATCGGGCCGAAGGCGCGGTTCCAGAACATGAACGCTTCCCAGTGGGAGGCCGAGTACCAGGCCATGAAGGCTTCCAGCCCGTAACCGTAGGCCACGATGAAGCCGGTGGCCAGCATCACCTTGCCCATGTTGTCGATGTGCCGCTCGGTCACCAGTTGCTCAAGCCCGTAGAACTTGCGCAGCGGAATGGCCAGGGTGAGCACCATGGCGAATCCCGAGTAGATGGCACCGGCGACGAAGTAGGGCGGGAAGATGGTGGTGTGCCAGCCGGGGAGCACGGCCACGGCGAAGTCGAAGCTGATGACCGTGTGCACGGAGAGCACCAGCGGCGTGGCCAGGCCGGCCAGAAGCAGCGAGGCCGTCTCATAGCGCATCCAGTGGCGGATCGAGCCCCGCCATCCCAGCGAGATCATGCCGTAAAAGTAGCGCGCGATCTTGGAGTCGGCGCGGTCGCGGAAGGTGGCTAGGTCGGGAACCATGCCGATGTACCAGAAGACCACGGAGATGGTGGCGTAAGTGGATACGGCGAATACGTCCCACAGCAGCGGCGAGCGGAACTGCGGCCACACCGTCATGGTGAACGGCAGCGGGAACAGCCAGTATCCCAGCCACGGACGGCCGACGTGGATGAGCGGGAACAGGCCGGCGCAGACCACGGCAAAGATGGTCATGGCCTCGGCAAAGCGGCTGATGGCGTTGCGCCATTGCTGCTTGAAAAGGAGAAGGATGGCAGAAATCAGCGTGCCGGCATGGCCGATGCCGATCCACCACACGAAGTTGATGATGGCAAAGCCCCACGCCACCGGCTGGCTGATGGCCCAGATGCCCACGCCCTTCAGAAACAGCCAGACCACCGCCACCATGAGCATGGTTGCGCCGCCGCCGGCCACGGTAAAGAGCGCAAACCACCCCATCGGCGTGTGCGGCGTGAGCACAATGCGCGAGATCTTCTCGGTAATCGACCGGAAGGTCTGCCCCCTGCCGACAACCAGGAACTCTCCGGTCGCCGGATCGACACCTGGGTCTTTGGTCTTCAAATCGCTGGTCGCCATCGTTGAATCAACCCTTCGCCGGTGCGATCTCCACCGGCGCTTCTTCGAGTTCCTGGTTCAGGTTGAGCACCTCGGCCATGTAGGTCGTCCGGGGGCGGGTATTCTGGTCCGCGATCACCTGGTAGTTGCGCTGATTGGCGCGCAGCTTGCTCACCCGGCTCTTAGGATCATTTTTGTTACCGAACACGATCGCCTCGGCCGGGCAGGCCTGCTGGCAGGCGGTGATAATCTCGCCGTCCCGCACCAGGCGGTTCTCCTTGTCGGCCTGAATCTTGGCTTCTTCAATGCGCTGCACGCAGTAGCTGCACTTCTCCATCACCCCGCGCGAACGCACCGTCACATCCGGGTTGCGCATCAGCTTGAGGCTTTCTGTCTCGTAGTCGGAAAAGAGCAGGAAGTTGAAGCGGCGCACCTTGTAGGGGCAGTTGTTGGAGCAGTAGCGGGTGCCCACGCAGCGGTTGTAGACCATCATGTTCAGGCCTTCCGGCGTGTGCACCGTGGCGCCCACCGGACAAACCTGCTCGCAGGGCGCGTTTTCGCACTGCTGGCAGTTCATGGGCTGGAAGTGCGCGCGTGGCGCCGCCAGGTCGCCCTCGAAGTAGGTATCGATGCGGATCCACTGCATGTCGCGGCCGATGCGCACCTGCTGCTTGCCCACCACGGCGATGTTGTTCTCCGCATAACAGCTCACGATGCAGGCGTTGCAGCCCGTGCAACTGTTCATGTCGATGGCCATCGCCCAGGCATAGGACTCGTTGTAAGCCCAGTTGGGAAACAGCGACGTGTTCATGGCCGGGGTATCGCGCCCTTCGCCCTCGTGGGCGAAGTTGGGATCGGTCTTGAACTGGTCCAGCGTGGCGTAGCGGATGATGCCGCGCGGGCCCAGGGCCTCGACGCCCTCGAGCGACCAGTTCTGGTTGCCGTGGTCGGTCAGGTTGCTGCCGCGGTGATCCTGGTAGTGGCTCTTGGTAATGGCCACGCCCCACTTGCCGTCCACCTTGCGGATGGCGCCGGTGGCATAAAACGGCGCCCAACTGTTGCGGATGAGGTAGGCGTTGAACCCGGTGGCCGAGCCCACCCGGCCGGCAAACTCGCGGCCGTAGCCCAGATACACTGTCACCGAGTTGTCGGGATGGCCGGGAGCCACCACCACCGGAGCTTTGACCCGGCCGGTGCCCACGCTGATCTCGACGATGTCGTCCTCTTCCAGGCCGAGCCTCTCAAGCGTTGCGCCGGAGACGATCGCGGCGTTGTCCCAGCTCAGGTTGAGTACCGGCTTGGGTAGCTCCTGCAGCCAGCCCACGTTGGACCAGCGGCCGTCGTAGATGGTCGGATCGGGCCGGAAGATCACCTCGATCGAATCTTTGGGCGTGGGCGTGGGAATTGCGCCAATCTTCATCGCAGGCGCGCTCTTGGCCGTCTTGTCGTAGGCCGTATCCGCGATCCAGCCGTCGTGCAGGGTCTTGCGCCAGCCCTCTTCAAAGTCGGCGCCCTTACCCTTTTCAATCGTCGGCTTCCAGGTCTCGCGCACCGCCGCATAGGAACTGAGCATCGGATTGTCGAGCAGCGCCTGAAACACCTCGTGAGCCGAGTGGCCGCCGAACAATGGATCGATCAGCGGCTGGACGATCGAAACCGTGCCATCGTACGATCGCGCATCCGACCAGAACTCAAGATAATGCGCCGCCGGAATATGCCAGTGGGATATCTGCCCGGTCTCATCCACATGCGAGCCGAGATGGGCCACGATGTTGGCCTTGTTGAAGCCGTCGGCGAAGTTCAGGTCGGCGGGGGCGTCGTAGATGGGATTGGAGTTCAGAATCACCAGCCAGTCCACCTTGCCCGCCTGGAGATCGGCGGCCAGCGCCCTGAAGTCGCCCAACTGGTCGGAAGGAATGGGATGCGCAGGGTCGGGAGACACCAGAACCGTCTTGCCCACATTGCCCAGCGCATTGTTGATGGCCAAGGCCAGCTCCGCCACCGAGGCATCCTGATACAGGCCCGGAATGACCGCACTCTTGCCCGCGTTGGCCTTCAACTCCTTCACCAGCACGGCCAGGAACTTCTGCTGCCCGGCGGTCCACGCATAGCCCGGAGCCGAATTTTGACCGCCCGCTCCCAGCGCGGCCGCCAGCGCCGCCGCAAAGGCCGGAACTTCGCTGGCGCGCAGGCTCAGCCGATGATCGGCCTTCATACCGGTGGTGGTGGTCGAGCTCTCTACCGCATACAGGCGGTTCATGCCACCTTCGGGCTGCTTGCGGCGGTTGGCATAGTCGCGCACCAGACGGTGAAAGCCGGGATAGCTGGCGCCGGAGAGAAAATCGGCGTCCAGCGAGACAATCACGTCCGCCGCGGTCAAGTCGTACCGCACCGCCGGCGCTCCGCTGGCCAGAAAAGTGCCGGCCAGCGCGGGATCGTACTGGACCAGCTTGGCCTTGGGATAGACCTTTTGGACCGCCTGCCACTGCCGGGCCAGCGTCGGCGAGGTGATGGTAGCGCTCAGAAAGTAAATGCCGGTGCCGTCCTTGCTGGCGGCGAGCTTGTTGCGAAAAGCCTCGGAAAACTCTTCCCACTCGCGCGATTCGCCGCGGTAGGTCACGTGCTGGGAGCGGTCCGGATCGTAAAGCGCCAGCAGTGTGCCCTGGGTGTAGGGATCAGAGCCGCCGCCGTTGTAGGCGTGCTCGGGATTGCCATCCATCTTGATGGGCCGGAACTCGCTGCTTTTCACCAGCAACGGCACCGCGCCGGTGGTAAACGGATGAGCCGTGGCAAAGTACATCGGCTTGCCCAGAACCAGGTCCTCGGGCGCCTTGACGTAGGGATAGATCGTCTCTTCGGGCTGTTTGGTGCAGCCGGCCATGCCGGCCAGCGCCATCGACGCGCCCATCAGCTTAAGAAATCCGCGCCGCGAGACCGGATCGACCCACTCCTGAGCCGCGCTGGGAAACTCGCGCTCTACCGCGGCCTGAAACTCGGGCGTGTCGGCCAGCTCGTCGAGCGAACGCCAGAACTTTTTGCCCTTTACGCCCTTCAGCTCCTGGCGCACCGCAGCCAGAGTCATCGGCGCGCTGCTGCCCGGCTTCTCATCCACGGTATTCCCCATCGTGTTCTCCGCCGCCTTCGCGGTCCCGTCCATTTGGATTCCGCTCATCGGTGGCATACCTCGCAGCTCATCAGGTCTTTCGGAGTGCGAATCTTGTAGTGAACCACCAGAAACTTGCCCAGGTCCTGCTGGCGGGTGAACTTGGTATAGACCGGCGCAGCTACGGGCAGCGTTGCCGCGCTCACGTCGCCGGCCATGTTGCCGGCCGCGTGCACCGGCATCTGGAGCGAGGCCAGCTCCGGACCCGCAGTGGCGGGATCCCTGGTGGTACAGCTCACATCCTGCGCCGTCGGCACGCCATATTTGTCATCGACCGCGGTACACCACACCGGATGCTCCTCGGCCGGCTTTTCCCAGTCCATGTTGTAAATCTGACTGGTGGGCCGCAGGTTCTTGGACGGGTTGCGGTGGCAGTCCAGACACCACTCCATCTGCAGCGTGTTCTGGGCATACATCAGCGGCATCTCGTCGACGTGGCCGTGACAGGTGGCGCAGCCGATTCCCTTGTTCACGTGAATCGAGTGGTTGAAGTAAACAAAATCCGGCAGGTCATGCACTTTGATCCAGGGGATGGACTCGCCCGTGTACCAACTGTTGCGCACCGGCTCCAGAAGCTGGGCGTTGGTCCAGATCTGCGCGTGGCAGTTCATGCAGGTACGGGTGGGGGGAATGCCGGCGTAGCTCGACTTTTCGACCGTGGTGTGACAGTACTGACACTGCAGCCCGAGCCCCTGCACGTGATGCTTGTGGCTGAATGGGACCGGCTGATCCGGGCGCTGCCCCTGCCGTGTAACCCAGGGCGAGCGTTGCAGTTGGTCCAGCGTCACTCCCAGGGCGATCACGAGCAGCCCCGTCAGCACCAGGCTCATGCGGGCCAGTGCATTGGAGTTGCGGTCAAAGATTTGCGGCATGAAATGTACCCTGCTTGATATCAGTGTCTGGATGCGGCCACACTTGCGGCAACCGCACAGGTTATGTACAAGAATCTCCCGTGAAAAAGCTCTTGCGGAGAAGGCAGAACTGCCTGAAGAATCACTATACCAGCATGGGTTGCCTGTGCAAGTACCGCAGCGGTGAAAAATCTTTAGGGGCCGGTTGCAAAATCGGGAACCCGTTCTCTACGGAAACATGCGTATTTGCAGGGCGGAACGCACGTCGCGCCCGGCGCGTCTCTCATCCACTGTCCCAGAAATTGGGACTGCCTTTCCGCTCCCGACCGGAGCCCGTGTCGAGGCTCGTCTTGTGGTTTGCAATACAGCGTGAAATCCTCTCGTCACCACCAGCACGTCACGGCCACAAGGTCATCACCAAACTTCCGGCTACAATGAGCGCGCCGCCGGCCCAGATTGATCTGCCCGACGACTGCCCGAAGCGCACCTTGTTGAGCACCTGCGCCACCAGGAAAAAGACCGCCACGTAGACGCCGATCAGCCGGCCGAAGTCCCAGCGCGGCGTGTTCACCAGCGCACCATAGGCAGCCAGCACCACCGCCCCGGAGGCCAGCGCAGCCAGCCGCGCCAATCCCGACGACCGGTGCATCCCGGCCTGAAAAAACGAGTCGCCCAGGGCCTCAAGCGAGGCGGCGGCCACAAGCACTGCAAATACTCCCAGCGGGCTCGTTGTGAGCCGCGCAACCAGATTCATTCCATTTCCTCCTCAAAATATGCTGGCAAAACATGCCACCGGACAGCGAAGGAACTCCCGCTGCCGGCTTGTCCAGTTCCAGCCGGCGCCCGACGCGCACGACCGAGCCTCAATCTTAACCAGCCTATGCGTTAAGATTCTGTAAAGGCGCCACACCCTCTTCCGGCACCCCGACCGCTCACGCGCTCCGGTCGCGGCAGGCAAAGGCTCATCGCCCGGCACGCGACGGTCACGACACGCACCATTCCTTAGTGGCACGGAACATTCTGCACACCACTTGCTTAAGAGGCTCTTAAGGGAAGCTGAGGACAAGACCATGAAATACGCCGGACTGCTGGTCATGCCAGCCGGATTCTTCCTCATGATCGCCGCGCTGGTGCTTTTCCCCGATCCCTCGCGCCGCGCCATCTTCATGGCCTGCGGGCTGGCCATTGAGGGGCTTGGCCTGGGCGTAGCGGTACGCGGCCACATCCTGCCGCGCGGAGACAGCCGGCCATGAATTCACTGATTCCCGTGGCGCCGGCGCCGGCCATGAGCGAAGCCGTGTTTGCCTTCACGCTGATTCTTCTGCTCATTGCGCCGCTGGCCATCGCCGGGGTGGCGCTCATCAATGCCGGGCTTGGCCGCTCCCGGTCGGCGGCGCAGGCCATGCTCGGCAATGTGGCCATTGTGGCCGTGGCGGTGGTTGTCTTCGCGCTGCTGGGCGCGATGATCGCCGGCGAGGCCGCCGCGCCGGGCCACGCCATTCATCTGGCCGGCAAGGCCTGGCGCTGGATCGGTTCGGGCCGGTTGCTGGCTGGCGCCGCGGCTGCACCCGGCGGATCCTTCCACTCCGGACAGCTTGCCACGCTGTTTGAATTTCTGGCCGTGGCGCTCACCGCGATCATTCCCTGGGGCACCGGCGCCGACCGCTTTCGCCTGGCCGCCGGATGCGTCTGCGCAGCCGTTCTGGCCGGACTGGTCTTTCCCTTCTTCGCCTGCTGGACCTGGGGCGGTGGATGGCTGGAGCAGCTTGGCGCCAACTTCGGGCTGGGCGCGGGCTTTCTGGACCTGGGCGGAGCGGCCTCGATCCACGCGGTGGGCGGATTGGGCGCGCTGGCCGTGGTGTGGATTGCCGGCCCGCGCAAAGGCAAGTTTCCCAAAGAGGGATTCTCAATGGCCATGCCCGCCCATAACGCCGTCTACGTACTCTTCGGCTGCCTGCTGAGCCTGGTCGGCTGGCTGGCATGGAACGCTGCCGGCGCCGTCCTGTGGCGGCAGGCGCCGCTCGGCGAGCTGCCCATGACCGCAATCAACACCGTGCTGTGCGCCTCGGCGGCCATCCTGGCTACACTGGCCGTCACCCGCTTCCGCTTTGGCAAGCCGGACGCTAGCATGTGCGCCAACGGCTGGCTGGCCGGCCTGGTGGCATCGAGCGCCACAGCCGGCCTCGTCACTCCCGCCGAATCGCTGCTTGTGGGTCTGGTGGCCGGCGTGGCCACGCCGCTGCTCGTGGAGCTGCTGGAGCTGGCCCTGTCCATCGACGACCCATCGGGCGCTATCGGCGCACACGCTGTGGCCGGACTCTGGGGACTGTTGGCGGCCGGCCTGTTCGCTGCACAGCCGGGGCAGTTGCTGGCGCAACTGGTTGGCATTGGCACGCTGCTGGGCGTGGTGCTGCCGGTGGTCTACCTGCTCTTTGCAATGATCAACCGCGTGGTACCTTTCCGCGTGGACCCCGACGGGGAGCGCGTCGGCATGGACCTGCATGAGTTGGGCGGGGGCGCCTATCCGGAGTTCGTCATCCATCGCGACGACTCGTATCGCTGATTCGCATCGGGAAGCGGGGTCGACGATTTGCATCGTAAACTGCGCAGCAGCTTGCGCACGAGTTCCCGACCGTATCATGAACCTTCGCGGCCGCAGCGCCACACTGTGGCCATCGAGGAGTCTCATGCGCCGTCTTCCGCTCTGCCTGCTTGCCGCGTTTCTGGCGCTGCCCGTATCGTCAACGGCGCAGCCCGCAACCGCGCCCGCAGCCATCACACTGGCCTCGCCGCTTGACTACCAGGTCTTCCAGCGCAGCGCGCGGCTGAAAGGTGCGGTCGAAGTCCGCGGCACGGCAACCGGTCCCGCCGATGCGGCACAGGCGCGCCTTACCGGAACCTCGCTCAGCGGCCCGCTGCGCGGCAACTGGGTGCGGCTGCATCTGAGCAAGCCCGATGGCCGATCCGATGGCCGGTTTCAGGGCAGGCTGGCCACCGTCCCCGGCGGCTTTTACCGGCTCGACGTCCGGCTGCTGCGCCGGCAGGTCCCGATCGCGCAAATGACCGTGGCCCACGTGGGCGTGGGCGAGGTCTTCGTCGTCTCCGGCCAGTCCAACTCGACCAACTACGGCGAGGTGCGACAGACCTCGCAGACCGGCATGGTGACCGCCTTCAGCGGAGACTCCTGGCAGATTGCCGACGATCCCGAGCCCGGCGTGCAGGACAAGAGCAGCAAAGGCAGCTTCATCCCCGCCTTCGGCGACGCGCTCTATCGCCGCTACCATGTGCCCATCGGCATTGCCGCCGTGGGACATGGATCGACCAGCGTGCGCCAGTGGCTGCCGGCCGGCACGCCGGTCTACGTGCTGCCGACCATGACCAAATTCGTCACGACCAACGCGGCCGGCAAGTTGGTGTGCGACGGAACGCTGTTCAACGGCATGATGCAGCGCATTCACCAGCTTGGCCGCCACGGATTCCGCGCGCTGCTGTGGCATCAGGGTGAGTCGGACGCGCACCAGAAAGCCGGCCACGGCATCGACGGAGCCATGTACCGCGGCATGATGATCGAGCTGATCCATGCCACTCGCAAACAGGCAGGCTGGAACTTTCCCTGGATCGTCGCCGAGGCCACCTATCACACTCCTGAGGACCCCGCCGACCCGGCCATCGAACAGGCGCAGCGCAGTCTGTGGCGGAAGGGCATAGCCCTCGAAGGCCCGGACACCGACACCCTGGGCAGCGCCTACCGCCAGGATCACGGCCGCGGCGTTCACTTCAACAATGCCGGCCTGAAGGCGCACGGCGCGCTGTGGGCGCAGGCCGTCGAGCGCTATCTGGATTCGGTGCTTCGCTAGTGGGCCTCTGAATAAGTTCTTGTTGCGCCGCCGGCATTCCCCTCAGGGGCTTTACAGGCTGCGGAAAAACTCCTCAAGGGAGTTACTTTTTTTTTACATGGGATTGGGTATAGATAAGAAGCATGCGTGGATCAGACGAGCAGCAGACGGCGATGTACAGTTATGTGACTTTGGCACAGC